>NZ_LPNR01000112.1 GCF_019266065.1 Nocardia sp. MH4
CCCGCCCCGTCGCGTGGCCCGGCGGTGAGCTCGGCACCGGCGGCGACCGGCGGGCCGACCAGCCCGCCCGGTGTCCCGGTGCCCGACACCGCGCCCGCGTGCGCCGACGGTCAGGTGCTCGTCGGCGGCGGACCGGTCACCGCGGCCGCGGGCCATCAGGGGCTGACCCTGCGGTTCTGGCTGGTCGGCGCCGGCGCACCCTGTTCGCTCACCGGCTATCCGGGCGTGGACGCGATCGGCGCCGCGACCATCGGTGCCACCCGCACGCTGCGTGGCTACCTGGGTGGCCTACCGCCCCATCAGAACGAGCCACCGACGGTGATCCTCACCCGGGACCACGGTGCGGAGGCGGTCGTGGAGGGCACCGCGACCGACGCCTCGGGTACTGCGTGCCCGGCGTACACCGGATTGCGGGTCACCGTGCCCGACACCACCGAGACCGTCCCGGTCGCCGAGACGCTGTCGGTGTGCGATCTGTCGGTCCATCCGGTCACCCCGATGAGCTGATCGTCGGCGCGGCGCTCCGGATCACGTCTGTGGGCACGAAACCGGTTGGACCGGAACGATTTCCGTGGCCGGGGTGACGCGTAGCCGGGCCAGGCCCCAGACGGTGAGACCGCACAGGGCGTAGCCGGCGCCGAACGCGCACGCGGCCCACCAGCCCCACGAGCTGTAGGCCCAGGCGGTGGTGACCGCGCCGAGGGCGGACCCGGCGGAATAGAAGGTCATGTAGGCGCCGATGACGCTGCCGGTGCGGTCGGGGTGCGCGGTGGTCAGCAGGTGCTGATTGGAGACATGCACCGCCTGCACGGCGAAGTCGAGCGCGACGATGCCTGCCACGAGCGGGAGCAGGGCCGGCCCCAGCGGGGCGATGAGCAGCCAGGATCCGGCCAGGATCACCAGCGACCACCCACTGACCGTGCCTGCCCGACCGGCGTCGGCCCACCTGCCCGCTCGGCTCGCGCCGAGGGCACCGGCCAGACCCGCCACCCCGAAGAGCCCGATCGCGGTGGTCCCGAGGGACCACGGTTCGGCGCCGAGCGGCAGGGCCAGGCCGCTCCAGAGCGTGCCGAAGGACGCGAAGAGGAAGAAGGCGATCAGGCCACGGCTCAGGAACAGGCGATCGGTGACCAGGAGGCGACCGGTCGACCGCAGGGTCGGCAGGTAGCGTGCGCCGGGCATCCGGACATCAGGGCGCAGAACCGCCCGGGTGACGACGGCGAGCGCCACGCACGAGCCGGTCAGCAGGACGAAGACGACCCGCCACCCGAGCGTGTCCCCGAGGACGCCCGCGACGACGCGGACACCGAGAATGCCGAGCACCACTCCCGAGGTGACGGCGCCGATGACGCGACCGCGGGCACCGGGGGCCGCCATCGCGGCCGCGTAGGCGACCGTCACCTGCACCACGACCGCGAACACCCCGGCGACGGCGAGCCCCACCATCGCGACCAGGCCGTTCGGTGCGAGGGCTGTGATCGCGGCGCCCACCGCGGTGAGCACGAGCAGACCGCTGATGAGCCCGCGTCGGTCCATCAGGTCGCCGAGCGGCACCAACAGGATCAGCCCGGCGACATAGCCGAGCTGTCCGGCGGCGACCAGCAGGCCCAGTGACTCGTCGGGCAAACCCAGTTCGGCGCCCGCCGTCTCCAGCACCGGCTGTATCGCATAGATCGTGGCCACCGCCGTGGCGCACACCGCGGCCAGCAGCGACCGCTGTGGTCGCGTGATCCCGGGGACCATCAGCCCTCCATTCGGTAGCAAAATGCAACCAACTCACGATAGGGAATAATGGTTTCGAAATGCAACCCGATGGAAGGGGTGGGGATGACACCGACGTCCGGCGTCGATCGCGCGTGGACCGATCCCACGTGTCCGGTCGCCCGCACCGTCGACCTGGTGGGCGATCGCTGGAGCCTGCTCATCGTCCGCGACGCCATGGACGGACCCGGCTCGTTCACCGAGTTCCGGCAGCGGCTCGGGATCGCCCGCAATATCCTCGCCGACCGGCTGCGCAGGCTCGTCGACGACGGCATCCTCACCACCAGCGCCACGCCGAGCGGCAAGCGGCACGTCTACGAGCTCACCGCCGCCGGGCGCGATCTGTTCACGACCATCGTCGCCCTGCGGCAGTGGGGCGAACGGCACGCCTTCGCCGACGGTGCGCGGCATTCGACCCTGGTCGATCGAGACGGTGAGGCGCTCGCCGAACTGCGGCCCCACAGTCTCTCGGGCGTGCCGGTCACCGCCGAGACCACCGACGTGCGGCGCGTGGACTGAGCCGGCACCGGCACCGGATTCCCGGCGGTGACCTCCCGATCAGAGGTTGCCGACTTCGCGTTCGAGCCGCCGCGCGACCAGGTCGCGGGCCTGCTCGCGCAGCACCGGGCGGAAACCGGTGGGATACACCGGGTCCGCGGGCGCGTACTGCTTCAGGACCTCCTTGGCCAGGGTGATCTTGTGGACCTCGGTGGGCCCGTCGGCGATGGCCATGACCTCGGCGTAGGTGGTCATGTCGAGGAACGGGAGATCGGTGCTGACACCGAGCGCGCCGTGCAGATGCAGTGCGCGGCGGGCGATGTCGTTCATCACCGTCGGCATCGCCACCTTGATGGCGGCGATGTCCTTGCGGACCGCGCGATAGTCCTGGGCCTGGTCGATGCGCCAGGCCGTGCGCAGTACGAGCAGGCGGAACTGCTCCATCTGGATCCAGCTGTCGGCGATACGCTCCTGGGTCATCTGGAAGCCGCCGAGCACGCCCTTGCGGGCCGGGCGCGACACCGCGCGCTCGCACATCATGTCGAACGCCTTGCGGACCAGCGCGACCGTGCGCATCGCGTGGTGCACGCGGCCGCCGCCGAGGCGGGTCTGCGCGACGACGAAACCGGCGCCCTCCGCGCCCAGCAGGTGATCGGCGGGCACCCGGACGTCGGTGAACCGCAGGTGCCCTTCGTGTTCGCTGAAGCCGGGCACGGTGAAATTGCGCACCAGCTCGAGCCCGGGCGCATCGGCCGGGACGATGAACATCGACAGCCGCAGATGCGGTTCGGCGTCCGGATCGGTCACCACCATCACGATGTGGAAGGTGGCGAACTCTGCGCAGGAGTTGAACCACTTCTCGCCGTTGATGACCCACTCGTCCCCGTCGCGGACCGCGGTGGTGCGAAACGCCGTCGGATCCGAGCCGCCGGTGGGCTCGGTCATCACGTAACAGGAGCCGATCTCGCCGTCGAGCAACGGCTGCAGGTACTTCTGCTTCTGCTCCACGGTGCCGAAGTGTGCCAGGATCTCGGCGTTGCCGGAATCCGGTGCCTGACAACCGAAGACGAGCGGCGCCCACATCGACGTGCCGAGCACCTCGTTGAGCAGCGCGAGCTCGAGCTGACCGTAGCCGGGACCGCCCAATTCGGGGCCGAGGTGGCAGGCCCACAGTCCCTGATCCTTCACCTGCTGCTGCAGCGGCCGCATGAGCGCGCGGATCTCCGGATCGGTCCGGTCATAGGGGTTGGGGTAGATCAGATCCAGGGGCTCGACCTCGGTGCGGACGAACTCCGCGACCCAGTCGAGCTTGCGCTGGTACTCCGGATCGGTCTCGAAATCCCAAGCCATGGTCAGCCTTTCGGGTCGGTGTCCGTGGCGCTGAGCCCGGACAGGACGGTGTCGGTGAGGATGTCGGCGATCTCGGCGGGGGAGTGCGCCCCGCGTTCGCGGTACCAGAACCCGAGCGAGTTCAGCATGCCGAGCAGGCCGTTGGTGACGACGTGATCGGCGGTGCGTAGCTGCCCCGCGGCGTAGCCCGCATCGATGACGTCCTGCCAGCGATGCTGGAGGCGGTCGCGCAGCCGCTGCAACTCGATCGCGCGGTCGCCGGTCAGGGCGTCGGCATCGCGCAGGTGCACGGCGACCGCGCGGCGATGGGTGACGATCAGCTCCACATGACTGCGGATGAGCAGGCGCAGCGTCGCGACCGGGTCGGTGCTCGCCTCGGCGAGGCGCTCGGCGTCGGCGAGCAGCAGGCGGGTGTAGTCGGCGAGGATCTCCCACAGCAGCTCCTCCTTGGAGCCGATGTGGTAGTACAGCGCGCCGCGCTGGACGTCGGCCCTGGCGCCGATCTCGGCGACGCCGGTGCCGTGGAAGCCGCGCTCGGCGAACAGCTCCAGCGCGGCGGCGCGGATGCGATCACGGGTGTCGGCCGCGCCGCGATCGGCGGCCGGCGGGCGGCCGCGGCGACGGACCGGAGCGACGGGTTCGCCTGCTCGCGCGACGCTCATCGTGCCTCCGCTCCACCCGGCGACCTGGGCGAGCCGCCGAGAAATGTTCCGGTCAGTACATTAATTCTCCGGGTGCCTACAATCAAGGGGTGTGCCGCCACGCCCACGCGCCGACCCCGGCGTCTCGGCGTGGCGGAATGGACGGCGGTTCCACGACGTTCCCACCCACACGAGGTGTCACCACTACCCACGGGTAACATGACATCGACTTTTCCCACCCGGCTTTCTCAAAAGTGAGGCAGTAGATGACAGAGCGGATTCAGGTCGGCGGGCTCCAGGTGGCCAGCGTTCTCCACGATTTCATCGAGAACGAGGCGCTCCCCGGTACCGGCGTAGATTCCGCCGCGTTCTGGGCCGGAGCCGAGCAGGTCATCAACGACCTCGCCCCGCGCAACCGCGCCCTGCTGGCCGAACGCGACGAGATCCAGGGCAAGCTCGACGCCTGGCACCAGGAGAGCCCCGGCGCCGGCTACGACAAGGGCGCCTACAAGCAGTTCCTGACCGAGATCGGTTACCTGCGTCCCGAGCCCGCCCCGTTCCAGATCGGCACCGGCAACGTCGACGCCGAGATCGCCACCACCGCGGGCCCGCAGCTCGTGGTGCCGGTGATGAACGCGCGCTTCGCGATCAACGCCGCCAACGCGCGGTGGGGCTCGCTCTACGACGCGCTCTACGGCACCGACGCCATCTCCGAGGCCAACGGCGCCGAGAAGGGCACCGGCTACAACCGCGTGCGCGGCGACAAGGTCATCGAGTGGGGCCGCAACTTCCTCGACGACGCCGTCACCCTGATCACCGGCTCGCACATCGGTTCGTCGTACTACAAGATCGTCGACGGCGAGCTCGAGGTCGGCCTGGAAGACGGCACCGACATCGGCCTGGCCGATCCGTCGCAGCTCGTCGGCTACCTGGGCGACCCCGAGGCCCCGACCTCGGTGCTGCTCAAGCACAACGGCCTGCACATCGAGATCCAGATCGACGCGAACTCGCCGATCGGCTCGACCGACACCGCCGGTGTCAAGGACATCGTGCTCGAGTCCGCGCTCACCACGATCATGGACTTCGAGGACTCGGTCGCCGCGGTCGACGCCGACGACAAGGTCGTCTGTTACCGCAACTGGCTCGGCCTGATGAAGGGCGACCTGGCCGAAGAGGTCACCAAGAACGGCAAGACCTTCACCCGCACCATGAACCCCGACCGCGTGTTCACCGCGCTCGACGGTTCCGAGCTGGTGCTGCACGGCCGTTCGCTGCTGTTCGTGCGCAACGTGGGTCACCTGATGACCTCCGACGCGATCATCGACGCGCAGGGCAACGAGGTGCCCGAGGGCATCATGGACGGCCTGATCACCTCGCTGATCGCCGTGCACTCGCTCAACGGCTCCGCCCAGCTGGCCAACACCCGCACCGGCTCGGTCTACATCGTGAAGCCGAAGATGCACGGCCCCGACGAGGCCGCGTTCACCAACGAGCTGTTCGGCCGGATCGAGGACGTCCTCGGCCTGACCCGCAACACCCTCAAGGTCGGGATCATGGACGAGGAGCGCCGCACCACGGTCAACCTCGCCGCGTCGATCGAGGCCGCCAAGGAGCGCGTGGTGTTCATCAACACCGGCTTCCTGGACCGCACCGGCGACGAGATCCACACCTCCATGGAGGCCGGGCCGATGGTCCGCAAGGCCGAGATGAAGACCCAGACCTGGATCACCTCCTACGAGGACTGGAACGTCGACACCGGTCTGGCCAAGGGTCTGCCCAGCAAGGCGCAGATCGGCAAGGGCATGTGGGCCATGCCCGACCTGATGGCGGGCATGCTCGAGCAGAAGATCGGCCACCCCAAGGCCGGCGCCAACACCGCGTGGGTCCCCTCGCCGACCGCCGCCACCCTGCACGCCACCCACTACCACCAGGTGGACGTGTTCAAGCGGCAGTCCGAGATCGCCAAGGGCGGCCCGCGTGCCACCGTCGACCAGATCCTGGAGATCCCGCTGGCCCAGTCCACCGACTGGTCCGACGAGGAGAAGCGTCAGGAGCTGGACAACAACTCCCAGGGCATCCTGGGCTACGTCGTCCGCTGGATCGATCACGGTGTCGGCTGCTCGAAGGTGCCCGACATCAACGACATCGGCCTGATGGAAGACCGTGCCACCCTGCGCATCTCGAGCCAGCTGGTCGCCAACTGGCTGCGCCACGGCATCGTCACCGAGGCCGACGTGATCGCCAGCCTCGAGCGCATGGCGCCGGTCGTCGACCGCCAGAACGCCGGCGACAAGGCCTACCGCCCGATGGCGCCGGACTTCGACGCCTCGATCGCCTTCCAGGCCGCCAAGGAACTGGTGCTCGAGGGCACCAAGCAGCCCAACGGCTACACCGAGCCGATCCTGCACCGCCGCCGCCGCGAGTTCAAGGCTGCGCAGAAGTAGTGCTGCCGAGTGCATGAAAAGTAGCTCATAGCAGTGCTTTTCGCTTGTGGCCCCGCGTCGGAGAGATCCGGCGCGGGGCCACTGCCGTCACTGGACATGAACGTTGGAGACGACGAGCGGGCGATGCTCGGCGTCAGTTCACGGCACGCTGAATCCGGGTTCTCCTTGCGCGCATCGCTTCGGTGGATTCGCGAATCTTCTGCTGGATACGCCAGGACCGCCGAAGGAATTCGATGAAGCCGTCGGCAAGCTTGTGATCCTCAGGGGCACACTCGTTGTAGAGATAGACTGCACCGGATCCGCGTCGGAAGAAATAGACCTTATAGCCTTGATGGTGGCCGAAGAAGAAGTGGTTCTCCAGTGTCGGTCCCTCGCCGGAGATGTCTTCGGCGGCCTCTCGGGCATCCAGCATTCGCGGAAAGAACAGGTCGGTTCCCCGGAAGAGTGTGCCGGCCTGCTTTCCCATCTGCGCGAGAAATGCGTGATACTCATCGGGGATCGGGAAGCCTTCGGGCGCAAGAGAATAGACCTGTGCGATCTCTGCTGAGTCACACCCGATGATCGAGCAACAATCTATCGGGGGCGGGCCAGTTGGCGTATCGCACCGCCTCGATGCTCTGGTTTCCGCTGTTCAGAAGTAGCTACTCGCGAATGAAGCGTGCTGCGCGTCGAGCGAATCGCTCGCAACGCAGCCGGTCGATGACGTCGTCTTCGACCTGTGCGAGGGCACAATTGCGGAAACCACCTCTGGGACAACGATCGGTGACACGACTGGGACCCTCACCAGTAGTGCGGGGTGAGTCCCCAGAAGTCGAATTCGGTGGTGAGGAGGGTGCGGAGGGCGGCGCGGGTGGGGAAGCGGTCCGGGTCGGCGCCGGTGACGGCGAGGGTGACGGTGTGGCCGTCGGTGCAGAAGGAGAGGTTCACACCGACTTCCACGCGGCGGAACATGGCGGGATCGTTCGTGCAGACGACCGGGCGCATGAGGACGGCCGAGGCGTGGTGGCCGGCGAAATCGGCGACGCCTTGGGCGGTGTCGCCGAGGTTGGTGCACAGGCATTCCGGTGCGGTGGCGGTCCGGGCGAAATGGCGCAGGACGAAACGCGGCAGGATCATCTGGAGGGGTTGCAGGTGTTGCAGGGCCGGGGTGGTCGCCGGGTCGCGGTAGGCGGTCGCCGCCTGTTTGACCGCCGTGCGGACCGCGGCGAGGTCGACGCGATCGGTGGTGCGGTAGCGGACCGAGATCGGCAGGCCGGTGGTGGCATTGGCGCGCGGGTCGTCGGCGGTGCGCATCGAATGGGGGATGTCGACGCGGATGTCGGCGGCGTCGCCGACACGTCCGCTGCGCCCGAGCAGGCCAGCGCCGAGGGCGATCAGCAGCCCGTTGGTCGTGCCGGAATGTGTTGCGGCGACGGAGTTCCACTGGTCCAGCGACAGCTGCACGACGACGTCGGCGGGGGACCATCGCCGCGGCAGCGGCAGCAGGGGTTGCGCGGGTCGGGGCGTGCGGTCGGGCTCGGTGACAGCCCGGGCCGCGATCGCGGCCCGGATGCCCTTCGCCACCGCTCGCAGCTGATGCAGCGCATCGGAGACGTTCGCGCCGAGCGCGTTTCGCGGTGCCCGGCCGACCAGCGCCCCGGAACTCACGGTCCGGTCGGGTTCCTCCGCCAGGCGGGCCAGCGCATCGCCGACGGCGAACAGCACCGCGCCGCCGTCGGAGGCCACGTGCGAGGTCACCAGCGACACCAGGGTCCCGCCCGTGGTGGTCGGCGCGGCCGACAATCGCCACACCAGACCGGTGCCGGGGTCGAACTCCACCCGGCTCTGCGCGAAGTACCAGTCCAGCACCTCGTCCTCGGCGACCGGCACCGTGTCCCACCCCAGCGGGATCGAGGCGGTGGCGGGCATCCAGTACGGCCGGGCGAAGGGCACCCGGGTTCCCTCGACCCGGCGGGCCAGGAAGCCCTGGGCGAGGTGGGCGTGGAAGCGGTCGAGCAGGTCCCGGCTCAGCGGCTCGTCGAACCGCCACGCGAGCTGGTTGACCAGTGCGTTGCCGTAGAGGCTGTGCAGTTTGAGGAACAGGTCGTCGTCGGCGGTGAGCCGATTGACGGCGGCCACGGGAGTGATCGCGGGAGCGGTGAGCGTCATGGTGGCTCCTCTCAGCGGGCGCGCAGGGTGCGGACGGTCAGGGGCGCGAAGACGGCGACGACGACGAGCGAGGCGACCACCGACCAGCAGGCATCGGCGCCGATCGCGCCGTTCTCGGCGAGCGCGCGGACCGCCGACACCAGATACGACACGGGGTTGTAGTCGGAGACGTAGCCGAGCCAGGTGGGCATGGACTCCTCGGGCACCAGCGCGTTCGAGGCGAAACTCAGGAAGGTCAGTACCAGCATCGACATGCCCTGCACGGCGGCGGGCCGCGACACGGTGACCCCGATGAACGCGAACAGCCAGCTGATCGCGGTGGTCGCCAGCACGACCAGCACCGCGCCGGCGACGAAGCCGATCGGATGCGCCGGTCGGTAGCCCATGGCGAACCCGACGATCACCACCGTGGTCGCGGCGATCACATAGCGGGTGGCCCCGGCCAGCAGCGCGCCGGCGACCGGGGCCGACCGCGCGATCGGCATGGCGACGAACCGGTCGAACACCCCCGAGCGGATGTCCTCGGACAGCTGTACGCCGGTGGCGACCGACGACGTCAGCACGATCTGCACCAGCACGCCCGGGATCAGGATCGGCAGGTAGGCCGTCATGCTGCCGGCGATGGCGGTGCCGAAGATGCTGCCGAACAGCAGCGGCCCGACGATGGGCAGCAGGAGGGCGTCGTAGAGCAGCTGTGGGCTGTGCCGGAAGGTGAGCAGCCCGCGCCAGGCCATCAGCAGGGACTGGAACAGCGCGGCGCGCAGGCTCACGTGCGTGACGCGGGGGCGGCGAGCGATCTTCGCGGGCGTGGTGGTCTCGACGGCGATCTCGGCGGTGGTGACGGTCATGATGGTCTCGACTTCCGTGATCAGGCGGCGGCGCGGGCCGTGCCGGTGAGAGCGAGGAAGACCTCGTTCAGGTCGGGTCGGTCGACGGCGAAGCCGCGCAGTGCGATGCCCGCGGCCCGGCAGGCGGCGACGATGTCGGCGGCGGTGCCCGCGTCGGCGAGCGCGACGGTCAGGACCCCGGCCGAGGAGCCCTCCGGCACCTCGCCGGTGAGGTCGGCGACAATGGCTTCGGCGTGCCCGGACTGGGCCACATCGGCGAGTTCCAGACGCAGCACCTGTTCGCCGATGGAGGACTTGAGCTCGGCGGCGGTGCCCTCGGCGACGATGGCGCCGCGGTCGATCACCGCGATCCGGTCGGCCAGTGCGTCGGCTTCCTCGAGGTACTGGGTGGTGAGCAGCACGGTCGCGCCGCGGGCGACGAGCTTGCGGATGATGCCCCACATGCGGTCGCGGGTGTGCGGGTCCAGGCCGGTGGTGGGTTCGTCGAGGAAGATCAGCGGGGGATCGGTGATCAGCGTCGCGGCCAGATCCAGGCGCCGCCGCATGCCGCCGGAGAACTGGCCGACCGGGCGATCGGTGACCGCGCTCAGCTCGAACTCCGCGAGCAGTTCGGTGCTGCGGGCGGCGGCCGCGCGCCGGGAGAGACCGAGCAGGCGGCCGAACAGGCGCAGATTCTCACCCGCGGTGAGGGTTTCGTCGACGGAGGCGTATTGGCCGGTGAGCCCGATCATCGAGCGCACCGCGGTGGCCTCGCGCACGATGTCGTAGCCGAAGATCTCGGCGCTGCCGCGATCGGGCCGCACCAGGGTCGCGAGCATGCGCACGGTGGTGGTCTTGCCCGCGCCGTTGGGGCCGAGCAGGGCGAAGACGGTGCCCGCCGCGACGGTGAGGTCGACCGCGCCCACGGCGGTGAAGTCGCCGTAGGACTTGCCGAGTCCGGTGATCCGGATGGCGATATCGGGGTTCATGGGAGTCTCCCTGGGGCGTCGATGAGTTCGGGCGCGACCGGGGCCAGCGCCGCGACGATGTCGGCGGCACGCTCGACACCGTCGGTGGTGAAGGCGGCGGCGTAGTCGGCGGCCCGGCGGCGGACCTCGGGGGTCGAGATCCGGTCGAGCAGCGAGTCGAGCCGCGCGCCGGTGAGCGTGCGCGCCGGGGTGGTCGCCGCCAGGCCGCGTCGTTGCAGCGCTCGTCCCCAGTAGGGCTGGTCGGCCTGGACCGAGCAGATCACCTGCGGCACACCGGCTCTCAACGCGGCCGCGGTGGTTCCTGCGCCGCCGTGGTGCACCACCGCCACACAGTGCGGCAGCACCTCGGTGTGGTCGACCTGGTCGACGACGGCCACGTCGGCATCGATGCCGGGGGTGATCGCGGCCCAGCCCGAGGCCAGCAACAGGCGGCGCCCGCGACGCGCGCAGACCTCACGCAGCATGGCGACGAACTCGACGGGATCCCCGACATCCATCGAGCCGAAGCCCACGTAGACGGGTGCGGAACCGGCCGCCAGCCACCGGCGAACCGCTGCCTGGGCATCGGTGCGGGAGCGGAAACCGGCGGAAGCCGTGGCGGTCGCGCTCGACGGCAGCGCCGGATCCGTCGAGGCGCCGCACCGCACGTCGTCCCGGGGACCGAGCGGCCCGGCCTCGGGATGAGCGCCGCGCGGGCGCCGGTGACGATCGGAATCCCTCGGCGTGGTGCGGACACCGTCGACGTCGACCGGAAAGCCGGTGAACGGCCCGGGCAGTTCGTCGCGCAGACCGGGGAACAGCGTGGGGTCGTACGCCTGGATACGCACCCTGGTCGGCGGTTCGCCCGTGGGCAGCACCGGAGCCAGCGCGGCGGCCCTGGCGAAGGCGAGCGCCGACCACCCCCAGCGGTGCACGACACCAGGGAGTCGCTGCGCCCAGCGCGCCGGAACCACCGGGACGACGGCATTGGCCTGGATCGGGAAGAAGTGCATCGCCGCGAACGGCAGCCCCGCCTCGTGCGCCACCGCGGCGGCGGCCTCCTCGCCCGCCATCCCGGCCACGACCGCATCATGGCCGGGCACCAGCTCGCACAGGTCGGCGACCATGTCCGGCACCCCGCGACGCTGTAGGTCGAGCACGGCGCGCAGTCGTGACCACGGATTGCGGGCGCTGAATCGGCGGTCGGTGCGCTGGGCGTGCAGCAGCACGGCGCTGTCGCACCCGAAGGGGACCGCGGGGACGCCGTGTTCGGTCGCGAACCCGACGAGGTTGGGGGCCAGCGCGAGGGTCACCTCGTGTCCCCGGGCGATCAGGGCGCGCGCCAGCAGGATGCCGGGCTGGGCATCGCCGCGGCTGCCGGTGAATGCCAACAGGGCCCGCATCGGCTCATACCGCCTGCGCGACGACCGGCGCCGCGACGGGCGCGAGTGCGTCGAGGTGGACCGCCGCGGTGACCTCCATCAGGGCCGCGCCGAAGGCGGTGAGGAAATCGTCCATCACCTCGGCGGGCAGCCCCGCGGGATATCGGGTGGACACGTAGAGGCCATCGGCGGCCCGCACGACCCACAGGAACACCTCGTCGGTGGAGTACGACTCCGCCCGCAGGGTCCGTCCGCGCAGGTCGGCGACGAGCTCGTAGCCGGGTAGCACCCGGATGTCGAGGAAGGACACACCGAACCGGGGCGTCTCGCGCACGCCGAGGATGTCCAGCACGCGCGACCAGGACGCGTCGTTGGCGGTTCGCGACCGCCGCAACGCGGCGCGGGTGCTCTCCAGCGCCGCGGCCATCCCCGCGCCGGGCTCCACCCGGATATCGACCGGGACGACATTGACGAACCAGCCCATCGCTTCCAGCCAGCGCAGGTCGGGCCGGGTCGCGATCGGCATCACCGTGCGCAGACGTTCCGTGCCGAACCGGCGCTGGTGGGCGACGGCCAGTGCGGCGAACACCGCCACCGACATCCGGTGCCGCACCTGGTCGAGCACCGCCTCGACCTGTTCGAGCTGGTCGAGCTCGAGCACCCGCCGCGACACACTCGGCTGCGCGAGGCCGGCGGCCACGGGCCGGTGCGTGTGCGGGGCGAATTGTGGCATGGTGCCGTCGCCGCCGGCGAGGAACTCCCGCCAGGTCGCCACCGCGGGCGATTCGGCGTCGAGGTCGGCGGCGGCCGCCCGCTCGACCACCGCGAAGTCGGCGGGACTGCCGAACGTGGCCGATTCGCGGGCCTGCTCGCCCGCCAGCACCTCGCGGTAGAGGGTGCGCAGCTCCAGGATGAGGATGGCCTGGGAGTAGGCGTCCATCACCGAGTGATCGGCGCCCACCAGCACGGTGAAGTCCGCGGTCGCGGCATGCTCGACGGTCGCGGCCAGCAGATGCGGCCAGACCAGTGGGGACAGCCGCAGTTCCAGTGCGCCGCAGAGGAATTCGTTGATACTCGGCCCGTCGGTGAGGCCGTCGACCTGCTGTTCGACGATGCCGACCGCGGTGGCGGGCGCGAGGAGCCTGCCGGGTTCGCCCGCGGCGTCGGCGCGCACCGTGGTGCGCAGCCCCTCGTGCCGGGCATGCCAGCGGCGCAGCGTCTCGGCCCAGGCGGCGCGCTCGAGCCGGGCGTCCATCTCGAAGACGGTGCCGATCCAGCGGCCACGGCCCGGTCGCGGATCGGCGGGGTCGACGCTCGCGCAGTAGCCGGCGTGCACGCTGGTCAGCGGACGGTCGTCGGGGTGCCAGGCGTTCGCGGGCAGTTCCGGTGTCCAGAGTGACAACGTGCCGGGGCGGATCTCGAATTCGGACAGGTGGGTGTATTCCATGACCGGTTCACCTCGTGACGAATACATGCCGGAACGGCGGAAGACGGATTCGAAAAGGGGCACGTCGATGTGTCACCACTGATGCTCTGGAACTTCGACGGCGGTAATTCCCGGGAAGCCTCGGCGGATCTGATGGTATAGCCGGAGCGGTGGAATTCATGCCTGTGACGGCGATCACGGTTTTGCTGAACAAAACTCTTCTGCCAGCGGTTGGTGCTGAGGGTTCGGTGGATTGCGGCTGTCGCACAGAATATTTCGGATGGAAATATCGGTGCACATCGGTGTCCGTCGACACTTTTGTTCAGCCGTGGTCGGTGCGCGGTGTCGGCGTCATCACAGCTCGGGTGGCCCGTTGTCCGGTGCTGTTTCCCGGCCGTTCATCCGGTGTGGTGTGGCAGTGAGTGAAATGCCGGAATCGGTGGGCTGTGCTCAGCGCGATGCCGCGACGTCGCCGCGAATGGCCAACTCGCGCAGCCGGAGCCAATCGATCGTGGGCCGTGCGGGCGGTGTTCCCGGCCGCTCGCGCGGCACCCACACGCGCAGCGCGCCCGGTTCGATGACGCAGTGCACCGGCGTGTCGAGCCGGCGGGACTCACCGTCGACGCCGACCGGGAGCTGCGGGGCGTCGGTGTCGACGTCGACCCGCGCGGTGGTGTGCTGGGTGAGTCCGCGGCTGCGGGTGCGGCGGAGCAGGCCGACCGCGTCGCGGGTGTTGGCGACCGAGACGGTGACCGCACCGAGCATGCCGCGATCGAGGCGGTCGCGGCGGTTCAGGCCGGCGAGATCGCTGGTGCCGTAGGGGTTGTTGCTCACCAGGATCGCCTGCGGTCCGACGACCGTGGTGCCGTCGATTCGGGCGACGAGCTGGTGGCCGGTGTGGCCGGCGAGCAGGTCGGGCAGCAGACGCAGGACCGTCGCGGTCTTGTCGTCGCGGTAGGCGGGACTGCGCACGATCTCGGCGTAGACGCCGAACGAGGCGTTGTTGACGAACGGCAGGCCGTTGATCCGGCCCAGGTCCACGCGCAGCTCCACGCCGTCGCGGAGCGCGTCGAGTCCGGCGGCGGGATCGTCGCGATCCAGGCCGAGGTCCATCGCGAAGTGATTGCGGGTCCCCGCGCTGATCACCAGGAACGGCAGATCGTGCTCGGCCGCGACGCCTGCCACCAGGGCCTGGGTTCCGTCACCGCCCGCCACCCCGAGCAGATCCGCGCCCCGCGCGACGGCCTGTCTGGCCAGCGCCTCGACATCGACGTGGCCCTCGAGCATCGCTACTTCCGCACCCAGTTCCTCGGCGCGGCGACGCAGGTCGAACTTCTCGACCTTCCCGCCGCCGGACCGTGGATTCATGATCAGGAACGGGTGCTGGGCGCGCGGGGCCGACCGGCCCGGCGCGGTGGCGGGTGGTGTTCCGGCGCGCAGCGCGATGCGCGCGCAGACCACCGCCAGCAGGGCTGCCGCGACGGCGAGCAACACCACCCACAGCAGCCGGGCGCGCACGAACACCACGACGACGAAGATCGGCGAGAGCACCGCGATCGCCAGCGATACCCAGCGCAGCACTCCGTACCTGGTCAGGAACCAGTACAGCGCGGCCATCGTGACGACCACGCCCCCGGTGCCGATGATCAGCACACCGAGGGTCCCCACGACCCCGGCGAACAGCACCGGGATCACCGCCGTCAGGGCCGCGAACACGAAGGCGGCCCGGGCCGACCAGGCCCGGATCCGCCGTCCGGAGTCGGGGATCATCGCCCGGCCCGCCGTGGCGCGGGCCGGGATGTCGTCCGTCGCACTGGCGGACTCAGGGCTGTGGTTTCCAGGTGGCGATCGCCCAGATGATCACCACGCTGAGGGCGATGATGATGAACGACCAGGCCGGGTAGTAGGGCAGGGAAAGGAAGTTCGCGACGATCACCAGTCCGGCGACACCGAGCGCGCTGTACCGGCCCCAGGTGGCGCCCAGGACCAGGCCGACGCCGACGATCAGCGCCAGCGCTCCGAGGACCACATGGACCCAACCCCAGGTGGTCGTATCGAACTCGTACACGTAGTCGATTCCGGCCACATATATTTCGTCTTCCAGCAGTGCGGAAATGCCCTGCAGGATCGAGACCGCGGCCAGGATGAGAAGCATGCACGCGGCCGTGATGGATATTCCTTCCGCGACGGCTTGTCGCTGAAAGGGTTCTGCTTCGGGTGGTGCGCGATGCGCTGAGGTATTGCTGGTCATGCTCGACTCCTCGCTGTGCGGAGGGACGCCAGCCCGTCGCGAACAGGATCGCCGACAATTCTGCCGACAGTCCGGTGACGAGGTCGGCGAGCGGGTGATATTCGGTCGAAGAACGTTCTGATTTTACCGAAATAGCATCCTCCGAACAAGGAATCGGGCAGGCACGGAATCAGTCGGTAGATGGGGGGTACGCGTTCACGAGCGCTCCTCGCCTCGGGACCCTGCGGTCGGCCTGTTCCAGCCAACCAGCCGGGCCCGGCGCCGACCTCACCCGGAACGGGTGATTCCCGAGGCGGACCGACGGGGCAGCAGGCCGGTGCCGAACAGCGCCAGGACCGCGATCAGCGCGGTCACCGCGAACGCGACCTGCAGGGCCTCGAGGCGGGCGTCGGCGTTGACCGACTGCACGGCGGCGGCGGTGGTGGCGTCGACCCCGGCCTCGTCGAGGGCGTCGGAGAGCTGCTGGTCCGACAGGAACGGCACCCCTGAAGCCAGATCGGTGGTGGCCTGCTGTTGCACGGCGACCGGCACGTCCGGGTTCTGCTCGATTCCGGCGACCACCGAGGACGTCAGCGTGGCGATCAGGACCGACCCGATCAGCGCGGTCCCCAGCGAGGCGCCGAGCTGGGTCGCGGTGTTCTGGATCCCGCCGACCTCGGAGGTGCGTGAATCGGGCACGGCTGAGACCGTGACCGCACCGAGCTGCGAGGCCAGCGCGCCCAGACCCAGCCCCATCAGCAACATCGGGATCGACACCACCGCCGCGTTGGCGCCGGGATCCATGCCCGCCGCGAGCATCAGCACCCCGACGATGATCACGCCCAGGCCCAGCCGGACCACCCGGCGCGGGTTGGCATGAGGACGGAACTTGGGGATGCCCACCGCGGTCAGCACCAGCGCGACCGACAGCGGCAGAATACGCACTCCGGTCTCGACCGCGCTGAGCTCGAGCACCACCGACAGGAACAGTGGCACCGTGAAGAACGCCCCGGCCTGCACGGCGAACTGCGCGAAGAACATGCTCGACCCGCCCACGAGCTGACGGTTCCGCAGCAGCGCCGGATCGACGAGCGGATCCCGGTCGCGGTCCACCAGATACGCCTGCCAGCGCAGGAACAGGTACAGGGTGAACAAGCCGCCCAGCAACAGCCAGATCACCGCCGACAATCCGAACAGTGCCGGGGCGCCGGATTCCGGCCGCACCCAGCCCCATTCGCTCGACCGCAGCACGCCGAACACGATCGCGCCGAGCCCGACGACCGACAGCGCCGAGCCGATCAGGTCGAGGCGGACCCGCTCGGCGGGCGCGTCCTCGACGCGGCGCAGCACCAGCAGGATCGCCACCACGATGACCACCTCGCCGAAGAAGACGTAGCGCCACGACGCGAATGTCGTCACCGCGCCACCGAGCAGCGGGCCGACGGCGACCGCGATCGCACCCGCCGCCGCCACCATCCCGTAGGCCGCCGGTCGTCGATCGGGCGCGAAGTTACCCGCGACCAGGGAGACGATCGCGGGCATGATCAGGGCCGCGCCGATGCCTTCCAGCAGCGACCAGCCCAGCAGCAGGACGGCCAGATTGGGCGCCAAGCCGGTGACGAACGAGCCGATGCCGTAGATCACCAGGCCGATCCCGAACACCCGGCGTCTGCCGACGATGGCGCCCACTTTGCCGCCGGTGATCATCAGCGAGGCCATGACCAGGGTGTAGAGCGTGATGGCGGTCTGGATGCCGGTGATCGTGGTGTCGAGGTCTTGGGCGACGGTGGCCATCGACACGTTCATCACCGAACTGTCGAGGGTCATCAGGAACTGGCCCGCCGCCAGCACGAGCAGGACGAGCGAACTGGACTTCACCGGTGTCGCCGACATCCGGTCCTCCTCGCGATCAGTGGGTCAGGATGACTTTGACCGCCACCACGGTGGTGGCGACGCAGCCCAGCACGACCGCTCCGGTCAGTGCCGATCGGTCGGGGCGCCGGCCTTGCAGCCGCCGGATGACGAACACGATGCCCGCGATGCGTACCAGCATCGCGACCTCCGCCAGGATCTGCGCGGTGCGTGGTTGCAGCCACCCGAAGGCCGCGGCCGCGAGAATCGCGCACGGCAGCACCGCCGAGGTGAGGATGGGCAGCGAATCGCGCAGGTTCGCCCAGCGTTGCGCGGCGGGCATCGCCATGCCCTGCCGCACCGATTGCCCGACGCTCTCGGCGAACGAATGCGCGATGAACGTCGACACCGCGGTCCCGAGGACGACCAGGATGCCGACGTCCTCGGTGGACGGCGCGACCGGGATCAAAGCGGCGAGAATCAGCACGTTGCCGTAGATATAGGCGCTGATGCGACTGGCCGCATTGCGCTGATCGAGGGGGACCCGGGAGAACAGGGGCCTGTGCAACAGCTCGTGGGTGGTGCCGTCCATCTGTCCTCACCGTGTTCGTCGGGCGCTACCGGTCTCACGTCGGAAAGGTTTGCTCCCTGTGTACTGTATTCGCGGTTCGCCACGGCCGCGAGGAGGTTCGCCCTCCGGCGCCGCCGTGGCGCGGCGTCGGTGCGCGCCGCGCCACGTGCGGCGAATATGTCGACGGCGAGAATTCGTGGCCCGCCACCCGCGGAAATTGCGGCCCGGCCGGAAATTGATCGGCCGGCGCACCCGGTATGCGCGGAACTCGCTGCCCGCGCCGATTTCGCTCCGTCGACGCCCTCACCTGCTGAAACGGCGATCGCGTTGTCGGCGAAACGAATGCGCGCGCGGTCCGGCTGGTAATGCTCCAGTGCTTCGAGATCGCCTCGTGATCGGCGGTCACGAGTTGCTATGGTGGGCAAGCGAATCGTTCATCCGAATGTGAGGAAGCTTGATGGGAAGCACTGCTCTCGACGTCATTGCCCTGCTGGTCAACCGTGCCGCCGGATTCTGGAACTGGATGGCGACCGGCTCGGCGGGATTCCCGCCGCTGTGACGGTGTGATCTGTGCGCGCGAAACCCCTGAAAGCCCCGGGCCTTCAGGGGTTTCGCCGTTTCCGGCCGGTGCGTTTGTAAGGTGGGCCCATGACGACCGTGGACACCGAGGCCGCGCCGGCGCCCCGGCGCTGGGTGCTGGCGATGCGCACATCGATCGTGCTGGCGGCCGGAGCGATCGGCGTCCTCGTCCTGAACGACGCCACCGAGTTCGACCTGTTGGTCACGGTCGGCGGCGGGCTCGCGCTGCTGGTCGCCGGGGTGCTGTGGATGGTGTGCGCGCCGATCGGGTGCGCGCGCTACCGGCGCTACGGCACGGTGCTGGTCGCGCCGCTGGTGGTGTCGGTCGGCATCGGCGCCGCCGTGGCCGGGATTCCGGATCGGGTGGCGTGGTGGCTGTCGGAATCGGCGGTGACGGAGGTGGCCCGCGCGGGGTGCGACGAGACCCGGGCAGGCTGGATCGGTGTCGTCCGGGTGCACTCGGTCGCCGCGAGCGACGGCGGCTGCCTGTTCCGGATCGGGGAGTCGCTCGGGGGCCTGGCCTACTTTCCCGACGGTGCGCGGCCGCCGGTCCACGCCCCCGCCACCTACCAGCCCGTCTACATCCCGTTCGACGGGAACTGGTACCGCTACTCCGTCGACCTGCACGACGAGCACTGAGACGGTCGTCCGGTTCTGTCGGACCCCGGCGTTACCGTTGGCGCACAGCCCATGTCGAGGAGGGTGACGATGACCGACAGTGTCGACGGTGTGCGCGAACGAGCGCGGCGTCCGGAGGATCTGAGCCGGCTGGTGGTCGAACGGCTGAATGCCGGTGACGTGGACGGCCTGGTCGAACTGTATGAATCCGAGGCGGTGCTCGCCCTGCCGGACGGCGTGGTGGCGACCGGCATCGCCGAGATCAGAGCCGCCTACGCGCGCCTGATCGCGGATCGGCCGGTGTTTCAGCTCGGCGCGCAGGCGCCCGCATTACGCGCGGGCGATCTCGCGCTCACCTCGTCGCGGCTGCCCGGCGGAACCGGGGCCACGGTCGAGGTCGCACGCAGGCAGCCGGACGGTAGCTGGCGCTGGATCCTGGACCAGCCGAACGTGCTCGGCTGAGCGGTCGGCGATGTCCAGAATGTTGGACATCGGCGGCACCGCCTTCTCCGTAGCGTGGTGCTCGGGTCGGGACCAGAACATCGAGGAGGCCTGTACATGACGAGGTCGAATTCCGTCCTCGCGCGGGCGTCGGGCTCCGACGGCGAGTGGCGCACGACGATGCCGATCGCCGCGCACGGAGACGACGCGGGCCGGGTGCAACGCCTGGTCGCCGCGTTCACCGAGGCCGAGGACACGGTGGGCGCCGCCGAGATCGAGGACGTCGTCGCCGCGTGGGTGCGCCAGGGCGTCTCTCTGGAGACGGTGCTGCGCTACGCGGTGCTGCGCGAACACCACAGCGCGGTGCACGCGATCACGGCGGCCCTGCTCGACGGCAGCGCGACCGCGACCATGGCGCGGCGCTGCGGGGTCGAGATCGCGTCGCACTACTGGGTCCTCGCGCTGGCCGTTGCCGACCATCCGGAGTCCGCGGGCCGGGTGCGTCCCGACCGCGCGCAGGCCAGGCGCAGGCTCGAACAGATGCGCGCCGAATTGTTCCGCTGGTCCGACGGCACCGCGCTGTCGCTGCTGACCGGCGACGGCGGCACCGCGCTGATTCCCGGCGATGTCGACGCCGACGAACTCGAGCCGCTCTTCGCCGCGCTGACCCATGCCGCGGGAGTGCCGATCACCGCGGCGGTCGCGCACTGCCCCAGTGACGCGTTGCCGACCTGGGCGGACCGGACGCACAGTCTGCTCGATATGGTGCAGCGGCTCGGCGTCGACGGCCGGCTGCACCACTTCGCCGACCTGGCGCTGGAATACCAGCTGACCAGGCCCGGCCCCGGGCGGGATTTCCTTGCGGCCCTGCTGGATCCGCTCGACGAGCACCCCGAACTGTTCGCCACCCTGCAGTGCCACATCGCGCACGACGTGAACCGGCAGCGCACCGCGCGCGCCCTGCACGTGCATCCCAACACCGTCGATTTCCGGCTCGAGCGCATCGCCCGGCTGACCGGCTGCGACGCGACCCGCAGCCACGGGCTGTGGCGCTTGCGGTCGGCGCTGGTCGCGCGCAGCTACCGCAGTGCGGAACCGGTGTAGCGCACCGGCTTTCGCCGCACGTCAGTTCTGGTTCAGACCGGTCGACAGCACGACGACGACCTTGTCCTGGGTGACCTCGCTGACCCGGACGTCCATGCCGTTGGCCGCCTGCGACTGCCCGACCGGCACCGTCAGCTGCTGACCGCCGATGCTCAGCGTCACCATGTCGCCGTTCACGGCGACCAGTTCGGCATCGATCCCGAGCACCGACGCCTTGGCGCTCACGCCGCGTTCGAAGGTCACCGTGCACCCGCCGACATTGCATTCGGAGGTGGTGCCGGGCCCCGTCATGGTGCAGGCGGTGGCGGCGAAGGGCAACAGGAGGGCGAACGCGCACAGCGTGATCAGCCGACGAACTGGCATGAGGGCCAGTGTAGTGCGCGCCGACAGGCCGCGGTCCACAGCGTGGACTCGGGATCGAAGGTGCAACGGAACGGTCTCGCCGTGTTGCGGGTCGACCTCGCCGGGTAATACCGTCGCTGACAGGTAACTGGCATCGCAGACGGGTTGCCGATCGTGTCCGGTACGTCGGGGTGAACTGGCCGAATCTGTTGTTCGCGGACAGACGTGCCGGTCAACCGGGTAGTCGCTGGGGCGAGCGGCCGAGATCGGGAGGTGGGTCGATGAGCGCGAGCGAGATGACGGTTGCCAGCCGCTGGTGGTGGCGGCCGGGATGGACACCGGGGCGGTCCTTCTACGACTGGCAGGTCACGCCGACCCAGCCCGTCGCCGACAAGCTGGTGGAGATCTTCGCGCCGACCCTGACCAGGCTGCCCGGCTTCGAACCCGTCGACGCCGGCCGTCTGCGGATCGGGGTCCAGGGCATCGGCTTCGTCGACGGGGTCAAGGGAGTGCATCTCGCGGCGCTGGTCGCCGGTTCGCGCGCCGCGCTCGCCGAGCGCGCCCCGTTCCAGCTCACCTTCGGCGCTCCCGTGGTTGCCGCCGACTCGATCCGTCTGCCGATCGAGCTGCCCGCCGATCTGCTCGAGGTCCGCGAGGACCTCACCCGTGCGCTGACCGAGGTGTGGATCCGGGAGCGGATCCCCGAGTTCGGTGAGCCGCTGCGGCCCTTCCTCGCCCTGGCGTATGCGACCCGGCCGACCTCGGTCGAGCACATTCGCGCGGTGCTCGCCGAGGACGGTTTCGCCGACTTCGGCCTCGACGACACCGTGTCGTCGGTGTCGCTGGTCGAATTGCTGTGTGAGAACCAGCGATACGACTGGGCCGAGGTGAGCAACGCCGACCTGCTGCGGGTGCCCGATCCGGTCGTCGAACCCACCGTCTACGACGATCCGCTCTTCGGCGCGTTGCGACGACCGGCGGACCTGCTCAGGGGATGAGCCGCGGCGGTGGCGTGCCGTGCGGCAGGCGCGGGCCCACCGCGACGCGAGCGCCTGCGGTCCGGCCCTTGCCCCAGCCGAGCTTCTCCCGGTACCGGCCGATGTGCTCGGTCGGCAGCGTCGCCGCACGCGGGAGCGCGGTCGACTCCGGGGACACGTAGAGCGCGTCGGTGGGGCAGTACGCCTCGCACATGAAGCAGGTCTGGCAGTCCGATTGCCTCGCGATCACCGGGATGCCCTCGGCGGTGCGGTCGAACACGTTGGTGGGGCAGGCGAGCACGCATTTGTCGCAGCCGATGCAATCCTGCGCGCGCAGCAATTCGATCACGACGCCACCGCCAGTCCGGAGTTGCGCGTGTCGGCGGTGCCGGTCCACGGGGCGTCGAGGCCGCCGGAGACCATATGATGGTGCTGCGCCGGATCGATGCCGGGATGATCGGCCCGTTTGCTCATGCCCCGGGTTTCGGTGCGTGACAACGTCGATCGGTACATCAGCCTGCCGACCGCGGTGATCGCCGTGGCCTGGCGTGCCCTGACCCGTTCGTCGCCGGTGGTGCCCGCCAGCCCGTCGGCGGCGGCGGTCCACAACTCGTCGAGGCGGGCGAGCGCGGGCCGCAACCGGTCGCCGTGGCGCAGGTAGTTCTTCTCGAACGGGATCAGCTCGGCCTTGGCGGCCGCGACCACCTCGTCGGCGGTGAGCGTGCCGGAACCGGTGGGTCGCAGGCCGACCCGGCCCGCACCCTCGACCTCGCCGCCCACCCGCGCCGTGCGGGCATAGCGCGCGGCGCCCGCCCCCGCCCAGCTGCCCGACGACATCGCCCAGGCCGCGTTGTGGCTGCCGCCGCCGGTGAAGCCGCCGCAGATCCGCTCCCTGGTCGCGGCGTCGCCGGCGGCGTAGAGACCGGGGATCGTGGTGGCGCAGTCGTCGTCGACCACGTCGATGCCGCCGGTGCCGCGCACGGTGCCCTCGGCGAGCAGATCGATCTCGAAACGCTGGGTGAACGGGTCGATCCTACGGCGGTCGAACTGCAGGAAGAAGTTCGGCTGCCCGAGGCGCATCTGTGCCTGCACGGTCGCGTCGGCGCGATCGAGCTGGGCGAACACCCTCTCCTGCAACAGGGTTCGCGCGATCACGGACCGTCCCTTGGTGGACCCGGCGTCCTCGAGCACCCGGCCGTCCTCGCCGAAGAAGGTGGCGTAGCCGTAGTAGGCGGTCTTGGTGATGGTCGAGCCCTTGGGCACGATCGCGTAGGCGTTGGAGAACTCCATGCCCGAGAACCGGGCGCCCACCTCGGCCGCCAGCAACGCGCCGTCGCCGGTGTCGACATTGGTGCCCAGCGCCCCGGACAGGAACGCGCATCCGCCCGAGGCCAGCACCACCGCGCCCGCGGTGATCCGGTAGTCCCGGTCGAGCTGACGCTGATGACCCGCCGCGCCGCGGACCGCGCCGGTGTCGTCGACGAGCAGTTCCAGGGCGGGGGAGTGGTCGTGGATCCGCACCCCGATGCGCTGTAGCCAGGCGCGCATCCGGCGCATGTACTCCGGGCCCTGCACGCCGGTGCGCAACTGCTCGCCGGTCGCCGGATCGACGGGGAAGGGGTAGCGGCCCTCGACGGCGAGCCGGTTCATGTTCGTGTAGGTCTGGTCGAGGACGCGGTCCATCCAGTAGTGGTCGGCGAGGTGCCCGCCCAGCGCCTCCCGGGACGCTTTCGCGCTCGCGCGGGCCGTGGCCTCGGGCGCGACGTACCAGACGCCGGTGCCCGACGGCGCGGTGGCGCCGCTGGTGCCGCAGTAGCCCTTGTCGACCAGGATCACCTCCGCGCCCGCCTCCCTGGCGTGGATCGCCGCCCAGGACGCGGCGGGACCGCCGCCGATCACCAGGACATCGGTGCTGGTGTGCCAGGTATCGCTCATGGATCGTTCTCCTGTCGAGAAGACCGGTGCCCGGCCGGGGGCCGGGCACCGGAGGGGAAATCAGGCGCCGGTGAACTTCTCGCCGGCCACCGAGCGCGAGGCCGTGCCGTCGACGCCGACCGGGACCTCGCCCTCGAGGGTGGTGCGGTAGAGCACCCGGGTGACGTCGAGATGGTCCAGATCGCTCGGGGCCAGGTGCGCGGTGGCGCGGTTGTCCCAGAACGCGATGCTGCCCTTCTCCCACCGGAATCGGACGGTGTAGGCGGGGTGGGAGATCTCGTCGAAGAGCAGCTGCAACAGGGAATCGCTCTGGGGCGGGGTCAGGCCGATGATCCGGGTGGTGAAGCCCGGGTTCACGAACAGCACCCGCTCGCCGGTCACCGGATGTACCCGGACCACGGGGTGCTCGGTGACCAGCGGCGCGGCCGCGATCTTGCGGGCGTAGTCGCTGTCGGCCTCCCACGGCGGGATCCGGCCGCCGAAGCGGTGCTCGGCGCGCAGGCCGTCGAGGAAGGTGCGCAGCGACTCCGGCAGCCCGGCGTAGGCGGCGGCCAGGTTGGTCCACTGGGTGTCACCACCGCGTTCGGGGGCGATCTCCGCGCGCAGGATCGAGGCCGCGGGCGGGTTGATCAGCGGGGAGACATCGGTATGCCACTGGTTTGTGTAGCTGAACTTCTTGCGGCCGAAGCGCTTCTCGTAGAGGCGGCTGTCGACGGCCAGGATCTCCGGGTGCTCGGTGGGCGCGTCGTCGTCGTAGGGGTGTGACGGGGTGACGGCGCCGAAGCGGCGGGAGAAGGCGATCTGCTCGGCGTGACCGATCTGCTGATCGCGGATGAACAGCACCTTGTGCCGGTGCAGGGCGGCGGTGAGC
The DNA here is from genome assembly GCF_019266065.1 of Nocardia sp. MH4. Lineage (GTDB taxonomy): Bacteria > Actinomycetota > Actinomycetes > Mycobacteriales > Mycobacteriaceae > Nocardia > Nocardia canadensis. The sequence continues at coordinate 24,965 of NZ_LPNR01000112.1, forward strand.
TCGGCGACCTGGTCGTCGGTGAGCTCGGTGCGCAGGTCGACGCCGGTGACCTCGGCGCCGATGTGCCCGGCGACCGGGGTGATCTCCAGTGCGGTGGCGGTGCGGGGGGTTTCGATGGTGGTCATGTTCTCGGTCCTTCGGGGATGCCGGGCTGGGGGCAGTGGGCTCGGTGGCCCGGACAGGAACTGCTCACCACCCGCATGAGGTCGATGTCGAGACGTCGGGTGCGCATCAGGCGCTGACCCGCGAATCTCGCTGGGCGAACTGGCTTTCCACCGGTTCGAGGCCGTAGTGGCCGCGCAGCGTGGTGGATTCGTAGTCGGCTCGGAACAGACCGCGCTCCTGCAGGATCGGCACCACCCGGTCGACGAAGTCGGCAAGGCCGCCGGGCAGATACGGCGGCATGATGTTGAAGCCGTCGGCGGCGCCCGCCTCGAACCAGGTCTGCAGTTCGTCGGCGACCTGGTCGGGAGTGCCGGCGAAGGTGCGGTGCCCGCGGCCACCGCCCAGCTTGCCGATGAGCTGACGCACGGTGAGGTCCTCGGTCTCGGCCAGTTCCTTGACCAGCGTGAACCGGCTCTTGCCGCCCTCGATCTCGCTCTCGGCGGGCAGCGGGGGCAGCGGCGCGTCCAGCGCGTGCGCGGTGAGGTCGACACCGAGCATGGACGAGAGCTGGCGCAGCGCGTAGTCGGGCGAGATGAGGTCGGTGAACTCCTGCTCGAGCGCCTTCGCCTCCGCGGCGGTGTCGGCGATGAAGGGCACCAGGCCGGGCAGCACCTTCAGCTCGTGTTCGGCGCGACCGTACTTCGCCAGTCTGCTCTTGAGGTCGCGGTAGAACCGCACACCCTCCTCGACGGTGCGCTGCGCGGTGAACACCGCCTCGGCCCGGTGTGCTGCGAACTCCTTGCCCGACTCCGAGGATCCGGCCTGCACCAGCAGCGGCCTGCCCTGCGGCCCCCGTGGCGAATTGAGCGGGCCACGCACCCGGAACCGCTCACCGGCGTAGTCGAGGGTGTGCACCCGGGAGGGATCGGCGAACACGCCCGCCTCGGTGTCGAGCACGATCGCCTCGGACTCCCAGCTGTCCCACAGGGCCAGGGCCACGTCGACGAACTCCTCGGCCCGTTCGTAGCGGCGCGCGTGCTCGGGGATCGCGTCGAGGCCGAAGTTGTAGGCCTCGTCGACGCTGCCGGAGGTGACGATGTTCCAGCCCGCCCGGCCCGCGCTGATGTGATCGAGCGAGGCGAACTTGCGGGCGAGGTTGAACGGCTCGTTGTAGCTGGTGGAGGCGGTGGCGATCAGGCCGATCCGCTCGGTGGCGGTCGCGATCGCCGACAGCAGCGTCACCGGTTCGAACACCGCGAGGGTGTTGCGTTCGATGCGCGGGCCCACCGCCAGGGTATCGGCGAAGAACACCGAGTCGAGCTTGCCGCGCTCGGCGATGCGGGCCAGCTCCTGGAAGTGCCGCACGTCGAGCACCCGGTGCGCGTCGGTACGCGGGTGGCGCCAGGCCGCCTCGTGATGGCCGACGCCCATCAGGAAGGCGTTGAGGTGGAAGGTCTTGCGGGACATGGGGTAACTCCTGGTCAGGCGTCGGTGGGCGAGGTGCGCCAGCGGGAGAGGCGACGTTCCAGCGCGACGAGGGCGAAGTTGAAGCCGAGGCCGATCAGCGAGATGGCCACGATGCCGGCGTACATCTGTGGAATCTGGAAGTTCTGCTGGGCCGCGGTGATCAGATAGCCGAGACCGGCTCTGGCGCCGACCATCTCGGCGGCGATGAGGACCAGGATCGAGCCCGCTGCCGCCATCCTGATACCGGTGAAGATCGACGGGATGGCCGCGGGCAGGATGACCTTCTGGAACAGCTGGATCGGCGAGAAGCCCAGCGACACCGCCGACTTCACCAGCAGCGGGTCGACCGTGCGCACACCGGTGATGGTGTTGAGCAGGATCGGGAAGAACGTCGCGTAGCCGATCAGCGCGATCTTGGAGGTCTCACCGATACCGAGGATCAGCACGAACACCGGCAGCAGTGCCAGGGCGGCGGTGTTGCGGAACAGCTCGAGCACCGGATTGAGGAAGTCCGAGACGGGCTTGTACCAGGCGATCGCGATCCCGACCGGCACCGCGATCACCAGGGCGATCGAGAAGCCGGTGACGGACCGGGTGAGACTGGCCGAGATGTGTTCGCCCAGTTGACCGTTGGCGGCCAATTCGGCGAAGGCCTGCACCACCACCGAGAACGGCGGCAGGAACACCTCGTCGACCAGGCCGAGCCGCGGCGCGAGTTCCCAGGCGCCGAGCAACAGCGCGAAGGCGAGCAGCGGCTTGGTGAGCCGGACCAGGGTGATCCCCGTCGCTCGCGCGGCGCGGGTCAGACCGGCGGGGATCGTGGGTCGTGGGACCGGAACGGCCAGGGAAGCGGCTGGTTGCGCGGCGACGTCGGTGGGGCGGGCGAGGACGGGGACGGCGCTAGACATGGGCGGGGCTCCTGTCGGTGGACGCGGCCGCCTCGGCGGTGCTGTCGTCGGTGGCGAGCTCGAGCCGCTGGGCCCGGCTCACCTCGCTCTGCAGTTCGGTCCAGATCCGGTGGCGGTAGTCGCGGAACTGTTCGCTGGAGCGGACGTCGATGTCGCCGGTGCGGTCGATGTCGATGTCGATCACGGCCTTGATCCGGCCGGGCCGCGAGGTGAGCACCGCGACACGCTGGCCCAGGTACACGGCCTCGTCGATGCCGTGGGTGATGAACAGGATGGTCTTGCCCGTCGTGCGCCAGATGCGCAGCAGTTCGTCCTGCAGCGATTCCCTGGTCTGCGCGTCGAGCGCGGCGAACGGCTCGTCCATGAGCAGCACCTCGGGGTCGAAGGCCAGACTGCGGGCGATCGCCACGCGCTGCTTCATGCCGCCGGAGAGTTCGTGCGGGTAGCGGTCACCGAAAGCGGCCAGTCCGACCAGCTCCAGGTAGTGATCGGCGATCGCCTTGCGTTCCTTGCGGGCCACGCCCTTGGCCTCGAGGCCGAACTGGATATTGGCGCGGGCGGTGCGCCACGGCAGCAGCGCGTACTGCTGGAACACCACGCCGCGGTCGAGGCCGGGGCCGGTGATCGGGGCGCCGTCGAGCAGGATCTGTCCCGCGCTGGGGGTGCTCAGGCCGCCGAGCAGATCCAGCAGGGTGGACTTGCCGGAGCCGCTGGGGCCGACCAGGACCAGGAACTCACCCGCGCCGACCTCGATGCTGATGTCGTCGATCGCGGTGAACTTCTCGGCCGCGCCGCGCACGGCGAACTGCTTGCCGACGCCCCGCAGCGCGAGTTTTGCTGTGGTGGTGCTCATTTCGCGGCGACGACCTCTCCGGTCGGGCCACTGGTCGGCTGGTAGGTGCCGTTGGCGTAGGGGTTGTCCTGGTTGGTGTAGAGGTCCTTGGCGGCGATCTTGCCCTTGGGCAGTTCGCCGTTGCGCTCGAGCCAGTCGATCCAGATCTGGATCTCGCGCTCGGCGATCACTGCGCCCGCGACCGGGATGCCGGAGCTGCGCCAGTAGTCGAGCAGCTTCAGGTTCTCGTTGCGGCCCCGCTTGGAGATGATCTCGGCGAACGTGGCGACCACCTCGTCGCGCGGGGTGATCTGCAGCCAGCGGGTCGCCCGCGCCGTGCCCTGCACGAAGTCCTTGACCGCCTCGCCGTTCTGGGCGATGTAGTCCTTGCGGAAGACGTAGGTGCCGTAGTCGAATTCGCCGAAGATGTCCTTGTCGGTGAACAGCGGGTGCAGGCCGCCGCGTGCCACCGCCCTCTCCCGATACACACCGCCCAGCGCGGCGACGTCGATCTGGCCGCTGCGCAACGCCTCCTCGGTATTGATCGGCGGCACCACGATCAGCTGGACCTGCTTGATCTCGGCCTCGCTGAGGCCCTGCTGGTGCAACCATTCCCGGGTGACGAACTCGTGGTGGGCCCCGAGGGTGTTGACGCCGACCTTCTTGCCGATCAGGTCACGGGCGGTGGTGATGCCGGAATCGTCGCGAACGAAGTAGCCGGTGAAGGACTTGGCATCGGAGCCGTAGGAACTGAGCACCGCCTGTACCGGGGCGCCACCGGCGGCGAGCTTGACCACCGCGCCGTTGAACGCGCTGCCGAATTCGATCTGCTTGGTGGCGGCGGCCTGGATGTTGGCCGGTCCACTGGTGGTGTCGCCTTCCCACTGCAGACCGATCTTGCTGAAGTAGCCGAGGTGGTCGGCGAGTTCGAAGGCGGTGACCAGGCCGGTCTGGCCCTGATAGCGCAGGACGGTCTTGCCGTCGGCGGTCGTCGGCGCATCGGTGGCGCCGCACGCGGTGACCACCGCGAGGGCGGCGGGAACGACGAGCGCGGCGGCGAGCGCACGCAGCGGACGTCGTCGGAAGAGGGTGGAGAACATGTTTCGGGGTTCTTTCGACGGCACGCGTGACCGTGCGGCGGCCACACGGGCGCACGCCGCGACGCTCCGCGCGAACGGATTACCGGGGGTGAGAAAAGAGGAATCGGCGGACCTGGGATGCCGCCGCGGCGTCAGCGGCGACAGAATCCGGGCGACAGGCGCATCAGGTCCACCGTACGGCGGCGGACGAGCGCGGGGGATTCGATCATGACGGGACTTTCCTGATGAAGTGCGGCGAAGGCTGCGCCGCAACGGATTCCATAGTGCGCCCGCTGGGATCCGGGCGGCAATGCTGTTTTCGCATCGTGGAAATCACGGTGCGCCGAATCCCGTACCAGCGGCGCCCGCGTGGAAATACGGTCCGATGCGCACGGCGATCTGGTGCATGGCGGGCACGACGGCCCGCACGAGATCACGGTCGAGGCGCACCGAACGCGCCTGCACGCCCAGTGCGCCCCAGACCTGCTTGTCCGGCCCGAGCACCGGGACGGCGATCGCGCGGATCGGTTCCTCGCTGTCGATCTCCTCGACCGCGAACCCGCGCCTGCGTACGGCGTCGAACAGTTCGCCGGTGCCGGCGTCGGCTCTGGCCGGAGTGTGCGCGAGCAGGGCGTGGCCGACCGCGCTGGTGTGCAGCGGCCTGCGCTCCTGCGGAATCTGGTTGTGGCAGAAGTACACCGGCGGCCGGGCCTGGAAGACGGTGAGCGCTTCCTCGGCGTCGGGCACGCTCAAACTGACGGTGATCTTGATGCCGGCCGCGAGAGCGTACAGATGCGGTGCGGCGGCGTCGAGGCCCAGCCGCGAGAGCGCGGGTCTGGCCAGGCAGGCCAGCCCGTGCCCGATCCGGTAGCGATCGGTGGTCGGATCCTGCTCGAGCAGCCGGCCGCGCACCAACGCCTGGGCGAGCCGGAAGGTGGTGCTGACCGGCAGTCCCGCCCGCTGCGCGAGTTCACTGAGCGAGAGTTCGGGATCGCTGCCCTGGAAGCAGTTCAACACGTGCACCGCGCGGTCGACTGCTTGCGCGCCGGAACGCGGCGGTTCGGTGGCGGTCATGGCGGCTCCCTCTCGACGAAGTGCCGTGAACTATCGCCACTGCCGTGATCAGGCGCAATCCTTCCGCGCACCGATAGCGGAATTCGATGGGTGCGGCGCGGGCGCTACTCGTCCTCGGCCCGGGGCCGACCGGCCGGTGGGGAGAGCCGGATGACACCGGCGTCCAGGTCGACGGCCAGCCGGGGATCGTGATCCTGCCCGTCGCTGTCGCCGCTGCCCTCGTTCTGCAGCTTCTTGCCCGGAAACAGCTCGCCCATGATGCCCACGGCTCCACGATAGCCGCGGGCAGCGGCGCTCACCTCACCAGAAGCGCGGAGTCAGGCCCCAGTCGGCGAACTCGGCGGCGAGCAGATCCTGCAGGGCCGCGCGGGTCGGGAAGCGGTCGGGATCGCCCCCGGTGACCACCAGAGTGACGGTGTCGTCGTCGCAGGAGAAGGCCAGGTTGACGCCGACTTCCACCTGTCGGAACAGCTCCACGGGGCCGGGGTTGACCACCGGTCGCATGATGACGTCGCGGGCCCGGTGCGGGCCGAGGACGGCGATGTTCTGGGCGGTGCGCCCCATGTTCGTGCACAGGCATTCCGGCGCCTTGGCGGTGCGCGCGAACTTGTGCAGCACCACCTTCGGCAGCAGCATCTGGACCGGCTGCAGGTGCTGGATCGGCGGGATGGTCTCGGGATTGCGGTAGGCCAGACCCGCGGCCTTGAGCGCGGCGCGGACCGCGGGCAGGTCGGCGCGCTCACCCGCCCGGTAGGTGACGCTGATCGGCAGCCCGGTGGTGGCGTTGGCCCGCGGATCGTCGGCCACCCGCATCGAGTGCGGGATGTCCACGCGGACCTCGGCACCGTCGGCGATGCGGCCACTGCGCCCGAGCAGACCGACGGCGACGCCGATCAGCAGGCCGTTGGTGGTGCCGCCGTTGGCCGCGGCGACCGCGTCCCAGTCGGCGAGGTCGACCTGGACGATCGTCTCGGCGGCCTGCCAGGTCTCCGAGTGCGGGAGGCGGGGTTCGGCCGGGCGCGGATTGCGGGCGGGCTCGCTGACACCGCGAGCGCGCCGCGCCGCGCGGACACCGCGCGCGACCGCGCGCAACTGCCCCGTGGCGTCGGCGAGGTCGGCGGCGAAGCGGCCACGGCCGGCGACCGGGCCCACCAGACTGCCCGCGCTGGCGGCGCGGTCGGGATCCTCGCCCCGGTTGAGCCGGTCGAGCGAATCGACGATCGCGTGCATCATCCCGCCGCCGTCGCAGGCGACATGGGAGGCGACCAGGGTGACAACGGTGCCGCCGGACTCCGTGTGCGCGCCCGCCAGCTGCCACACCAGGCCGCGTTCGGGGTCGAACTCGACCGCGGCCTGCTCGAGGAACCACTCCAGCACCCGGTCGTCGGGCAGCGGTGTCGGCGTCCAGATCAGCGGCATCGACTCCGTGGCGGGCTCCCAGTGCGCCCGCGCGATCGGGAACCGGGTGGTGCGGACCTTACGGGCGATGAACCCCGTGGCCAGGTGCGCGTGCCAGCGCCGCAGCAGCTCGGGGTCGAGCTGCTCGTCGAAGCGGTAGGCCAGCTGGTTGACCAGTGCGTTGGGGTAGAGGCTGTGCAGTTTGAAGAACAGGTCGTCGTCGGCGGTGATCCGGTTGAGGCCGGCCGGTCCGGTGGCGACGGTCGCGACGGCGGGGGAGGTGACGGTCATCGGGAACTCCTCATCGGGAACGGAGGGTGCGCACGGTCAGCGGCGCGAAGACGGCGACGACGACCACCGAGGCCACCAGCGACCAGCACGCGTCGGCACCGACGGTGCCCGCGGCGGCCAGCTCGCGCACCGCGGAGACCAGGTAGGACACCGGATTCACGTCCGAGACGTGCTGCATCCAGGTGGGCATGGACTCCTCGGGAACCAGGGCGTTGGAGGCGAAGCCGAGGAAGGTCAGCACCAGCATGCACATGCCCTGGACGGCGGCGGGCCGGGCGACGGTCGCGCCGATGAAGGCGAACAGCCAGCTGATCGCGGTGGTCGCGACGACGACCAGTACGGCGCCGGCGAGGAACCCGGCGGTGTGCTCGGGCCGGTAGCCCATGCAGAACCCGACGATCACCACCGTCGTCGCGGCGATGAGGTACCGCACCGTGCCCGCCAGCAACGCTCCGGCAACCGGGGCGGAACGGGCGATCGGCATGGCGACGAAGCGGTCGAAGACTCCCGAATGGATGTCCTCGGACAGCTGCACGCCGGTGGCGACCGAGGAGGTGAGCACGATCTGCACCAGCACGCCCGGGATCATGATCGGGAGGTAGGCGTCCATGCTGCCCGCGATCGCGGTGCCGAAGATGCTGCCGAACAGCACCGGGCCCACGATGGGCAGCAGGATGGCGTCGTAGAGCAGTTGCGGGCTGTGCCGGAAGGTGAGCAGGCCACGCCAGGCCATCATCAGCGCATGGTGCAGCGCGGCGAGCGCGCCGACCCGGGTGATCCGCGGCGCGCGCACGACCTGCGGCGGCGTCGTGGTGGTCGTGGTGAGAGTCATGGCGTTGCTCGACCTTTCACGAAGGGCGGTCATGCCGCGTCGACGGTGTCGGCGGTGCGGGCGTGCCCGGTCAGTGCCAGGAACACCTCGTTGAGATCGGGCCGGTCGACCGCGAACCCGCGCAGCGTGAGCCCCGCGGCGCGGCAGGCGGCGACGATGTCGGCGCCGAGCGCGACATCGGGCAGGGTCACCGTGAGCGTGCCGGTCGAGGAGCCCTCGGGGACCTCACCGGTGAGTTCCTGGATCAGCGCCTCGGCGCGGCGCAGGTCCGCGGTGTCGGGAATGTCGAGGCGCAGCACCTGTTCGCCGATGGAGGACTTGAGCTCGGCGGCAGTGCCCTCGGCGACGAGCGTGCCCCGGTCGATCACCGCGATCCGGTCGGCCAGCGCGTCGGCCTCCTCGAGGTACTGCGTGGTCAGCAGCACGGTCGCACCGCGGTCGACCAGACCGCGCACGATGCCCCACATCCGGTCGCGGGTGTGCGGGTCCAGGCCCGTGGTCGGCTCGTCGAGGAAGATCAGCGGGGGCACGGTGATCAGCGTCGCGGCCAGGTCCAGGCGGCGGCGCATGCCGCCGGAGAAGGCCGAGACGCTGCGGCGCGCGACAGCCGAGAGCTCGAACTCCGCGAGCAGTTCGTCGCTGCGCGCGGCGGCCGCGCGCCGGGAGAGCCCGAGCAGGCGGCCGAACAGGCGCAGATTCTCACCCGCGGTGAGGGTTTCGTCGACGGAGGCGTATTGGCCGGTGAGCCCGATCATCGAGCGAACGGCGGTGGCCTCGCGGACCACGTCGAAACCGAACACCTCGGCGCTACCGCGATCGGGGCGCAGCAGCGTCGCCAGCATGCGGACCGTCGTGGTCTTGCCCGCGCCGTTGGGGCCAAGCATCGCGAAGACCGAGCCCGCCGGGATGCTGAGATCGATGCCGCCGACGGCGGTGAAGTCGCCGTAGGACTTGCCGAGTCCGCTGGTGCGGACCGCGATGTCGGTGGTCACCGGTGCCTCCCGGCATGGTCGATTTCGGGGGTCGAGAACGTCAGGGGGACGAGGTGTTCCACCTCGTCGGCGGCCAGCGCGACGCCGTGGTCGGGGAAGCGATTCGCGTACGCGGTGGCGCGCGAGACCACGGTCGGGTCGGCGACTCGGTCCAGCAGGGTGGTGAGCCGCTCGGCGGTCAGCTCGGCGGCGCGTAGGGTGTCGGCCAGTCCGAGGCGGGCCAGGGCCTGTCCCCAGTACGGCTGGTCGGCCTGGATCGAGCAGATCACCTGGGGCACACCGGCGCGCAGCGCGGCGGCGGTGGTGCCCGCCCCGCCGTGGTGCACCGCGGCGGCACAGCGCGGGAACACCGCGGCGTGGTCGACCTGTTCGACGATCGCGACGTCGGCGGACAGCTCCGGCTCGATGCCGGCCCAGCCCGCGGCCAGCAGGAGTCGCCCGCCCCGCCGGGCGCAGACCGTGCGCAGCATCGCCACCAGCGCCGCCGGATCGTCGACGGCCATCGAGCCGAAGCCGACATAAATCGGTGCGGCGCCCGCGTCGAGCCACGCCGTCAACGCGGGATCGGCCGGGCCGCCGAGGAATCCGTCGGCATCGACGGCGAAACCGGTGATCGGATGCCGATCGGGTAGTTCGGCCGCGAGCCCGGGGAACAGGTCGATGTCGTAGGCCTGGATCGAGACCCGCTGCGGCAGGGGGTGTTCCACGATGCCGCACTCGGCGAGCGGTTCGGCGAGTGCGGCATCGCGGGCCCAGCGCAGACCCGACCAGATCCGCCGGTTGAGCGCGCCGGGAATCCTGGCTCCCCACGCGGTGGGTACCACGGGTACCGAGCGATTCGGGTGGATGGGGAAGAAGTGCACCGCGGCCAGCGGCAAGCCGACCCGCCGGGCGGCCTTCTCGGCCGCCTCCTCGCCCGCCATGCCCGTCACCAGCACGTCGTGGCCCGGCGCGAGCGCGAGCAGGTCACGGACCGCTTCGGCCACGCCGCGGCGCTGCAGATCCAGCACGGCCCGCAGCCGCTGACGCGGGCTGGGGCTGCGGAAACGCCGGTCGGCGTGCTGGGTGCGCAGCAGTTCGGCGCTGTCGCGACCGAAGCCGACCGCGGGAATGCCGTGCGCGGTGGCGAAGTCGACGAGGTTGGGGGACAGGGCGAGCGTCACCGAGTGCCCGCGAGCCTGGAGCTCGCGGGCCAGCAGGATGCCCGGTTGGGCATCGCCGCGGCTGCCGGTGAAGGCCAGCAGTGCGCGCATCGTCAGCCCGCGCTCAGCGCTGCCGACGCGGAGTCGGCGATCGGGGCGTTCGTGACGGGCGCCGCGAGGGTGGTGACCGCGTAGATGGCCCTGGCGAATTCGGTGAGGAAACGGTCCATCACCTCGGCGGGCAGCCCGGCCGGGTAGCGGGTGGACACGTAGAGCCCCTCCGGACCGCGCACGACCCAGAAGTACACCTCGTCGGTGGAGTACGACACCGCCCGCAGCGTGCGTCCGCGCAGGTCGGCGACCAGCTCGTAGTCCGGCAGCATCCGGATATCGAGGAATGACGCGCCGAAGGTCGGGCCCTCGAGCGCACCCGCCATCGCCAGCGACCGGCCCCAGGAGGCGTCATTACAGATGTGGGCGCGCTTGAGGGCGGCCCGGGTGATCTCGAGCGCGGCGCCCATGTCGGCACCGGCGGGCAGGGTGATGTCGACCGGGACGACATTGACGAACCAGCCCATCGACTCGAGCCAGGTCAGGTCCGGGCGGGTCGCGATCGGCATGATGGTGCGGAAACGGTCGTCGCCGAACACTTCTCGCGAAGCGGCGGCGAGCGCGGCGAACACTGTGACCGAGAGCCGGTGCTTGAGCCGGTCGAGCGCCCCTTCGACCTCCTCGAGCTGGTCGAGGGTCAGCAGCGTGCGCGAGACACTGGGCTGGGCGTGCTCGCCGTCGAGCGCGGCCACCATGCCCTCGGCGAAGCGGGGCATCGGCGAGCCGGGCGTGCCGACGAAATCGCGCCACACGGCGACGGCGGGGGAGTCGGGGGTCAGTTCCTCGGCGGCGGCGCGTTCGACGGCGGCGAAGTCGGCCGCACTGCCGAAGGTGGCCGAATCACGGATCTCCCCGCCGTCGCGCACCGCGGTGTAGAGGGTGCGCAGCTCGAGGATCAGCACGGCCTGGGAATAGGCGTCGAGCACCGAGTGGTCGGCGGCGACCAGGACCGTGAAGTCGTCGGTGTCGTGGGCGACGGTGGCCACCAGCAGATGCGGCCAGACCAGCGGCGAGAGGCGCAGTTCCAGCTCGTTGCACAGGAATTCGTTGATCAGCTCGCCGTCGGTGAGCTCGGGCACCGGTGCCGAGGTGACCCGCACGGTGCCGGGAGCGGTGGTGATCCGGTGGTAGTCGCCGTCGCCGGTGGGGGCGACGGTGGTGCGGAAACCCTCGTGGCGGTCGTGCCACAGTTCCAGGGTCCTGGCCCACACCTGCGCGTCCAGCGGCGCGTCCATCTCGAAGATGGTGCCGATCCAGCGGCCGCGACCGGGGGTGGGATCCTCCGGATCGAGGAAGCCGAGGTACTGGGAGTGAACGCTGGCGAGGGGGCGTTCGTCGTCATACCACGAGTCGGCGGTGGCCAGTTCCGGTGTCCAGATGGACAGGGCGCCGGAGCGAATCGTGAATTCGGACAGATGGGTGTATTCCATGCGGGGTCACCTCGAGGTGCAGTGCATGCCGAAGACGGCGCGAACGGGGATATCGGTGACCGCGGTCGCGTCACCGGATGTTGCTCTGGATCCCGCACCGGATGTAGCTGGCGAACCCTGGGCTATCCCGAGTCTATAACTCTGAGAGTTTTCTGAAATACGCGTTAGTCACAACTGGTCTATGTGAAGAAGCTCACTTTCAAATTGTCCCGGATCCCCAGCGTAACCCGGTGCCCCTGAAGTAAGGGGGTTTCAGTTCAGAAAGTCCACGACCGAACCGGTGAATCGGCTATGACCTGCGCTTATGTCGTGAAAGTCGGGCCGAACTCGGCGAGCACGGTGCCGTGCCGGACCACGCCGGAGAGTCCGGGGAGCTCGATCGGGGGCGTCCAGGAGCGGAATCCGTCATAGCTGTCGCTGACGACATAGCGGCCGTCGGTGTAGGCATCGAGGTAGATCCGGTGCCCGCCGTCGGGCAGCCGGACCACCGACTGACCCTCGCTCGGACCACCCCAGCCGGCCCAGTCGCCGGTCGCCACGAAGGTATAGGGCCCGACCGGACGGTCGGCCACGGCCAGTTCGATCAGTTTGGTGTCCTCGTTCTTGACGAAGGCGAACAACCGTCCGTCCCACCGGACCAGGGTGGTGTCGATATGGCCGAGGGAACCCGGTCGGGCGGGGCCGAGCCCGAGCAGCGGCACCGGCGGTGCCCAGGTCGTGAGGCCGGCGTCGAGCGGGATCAGCAGATGCGGGGTGAACCCGTGGCCCCAGGTGAGCGAGACGATGATGCCGACGCGGCCGGCGGCGTCGGCGTACCATTCCGGCGCCCACGCGCCTTCGAGCCTGCCCGGCACCAGCATCGGCGCGGGCGCCATGGGCGTCCAGGTGATGCGGTCGAGGCTGTGGGCCAGGCCGATCGCGGTGGCGTCACCGGCCATCGTGTAGGTGAGGTAATAGCGGCCGTCGGTGTGGCGCAGGATGCTCGGATCGCGGACCAGTCCGGTGGGCGGGGTATACGCGTGCTCGCTGACTGGGGTGAACTCGGTGCCGTCGACCGACTCGTACACCGCCAGCGTGGTATCGCTGTCGGCGCGGAACGCGGTCATCGTGTAACGGGTGGGGGTGCGCTCGGGGTCGATCCCGACACCGGGCCCCGGCGCCGATTGCGCCCGCGCGGTTCCCATCGCGAGCAGCGGCACCCCGGCCAGCAGCGCGAGTGCGGATCGTCGGCCCACTGTCATCGCCATGACCTGGGATTATCCGAGGGGAAACCGCCCCGGCGACGCAGACGCGCCGCACGGGGTTCAGCCGCGCGCCGCCACCGGCTCGGTCTCCGAGGCCGTCGGCGGAGCCGTGACCGGCATCTTGGCGTCGAGGGCCAGCCCGAGCAGGCCCAGCGACAGGCAGACCGCCGAGACGGTGACCGCGATCGGATCGGTAGGGCCGGCCAGGGATCCGGCGAGCACGACCGTCGAGATCGTGCCCGGCGCCGACCCGACGAGCGTGGCCGCCAGATAGGGCAGCACCCGCACCGAGGACAAGCCGCAGCAGTAGTTGACGATCGAGAACGGCGCGAGCGGGATCATCCGCAGCGCTGCCACCGCGAGCCACCCGCGCTGGGCCAGCCGGTCATCGATCGCGCGGACCGCCGGATGGTGCAGATGCTCGGCGACCCGGTCGCGGCCGACCGCGCGCACACCCAGCAGCGCCAGCGTCGCGCTGATCCCGGTGGCGCCCAGCGCGACGGTCGACCCCAGTACGGGACCGAACAGGACACCGCTGGTCACCGTCAGCACCGTGCGCGGCACCGGCGCCACCGCGACGAGCGCGTAGAAGAGGAAGAACAGCAGCGGCAGCAGCGGACCCGCGCCGCCTGCCCACTCCCTGATCTGCTGCGGGCCGGGCAGCGGAACCATCATCGCCACCACGAACAGCACGGCGATCCCGGCCAGAGCCATGAGCAGGCGCGGGGAGCGGATCAGTCGGGACACCGGATAAGCGTACCGGCCGGTAGGGGATGGCCGGAGCGAGTGGACAGGGTGTCACAGTTAGCATCATGTAAGAACCGGACACATCCTGGTTCGCCGCAGTATTCCGCTGCTGGGCTGATGCTGCCGGATCGGCAGTACACCGGGATGCGGTCGTCGAATGGAAGAGAGAACAGCAGCTATGCCGATTGGTTCAGAGTCCGGGGCGGGACTCGCACCGGATCCGGTGCCCGAGTACGCCGCGTGGCGCAAGGGTGTGGCGGGCGTGCTGGCGAAAGCGCGACGGGTCGAGGCTGCCGAGCTCCCGGCGGAGCCCGAGCATCTGCTCGACGAGACCACCTATGACGGGCTGACCATCGCCCCGCTCTACACCCGCCGCGACGAACTGCCCGAGCAGCCGCTGCCGGGCGCCTTCCCGTTCGTCCGCGGTGGCAGCGCCACCCGCGACCCGCAGCGCGGCTGGTTCGTCGCCGCCTTCGCCGGCTCGGCCGATGCCGCGGCCACCAACCGGACGATTCTCAGCTGGCTGGAGAACGGCGTGAGCGCCGTGTCGCTCGGCGTTGGCGCCGAAGGCGTCGCGACCGCCGACATCCCTACCGCCCTGACCGGCCTGCTCTTCGAGCTGGCCCCGCTGACCCTGGTCGCGGGGGCCGACGTCGACGCCGCCGCCGCGCAGGTCTTCACGGTGCTCGACGGCTACCAGCTCGCCGAGCGGGCGCAGATCCAGATCGGCCTGGGCGCCGCGCCGCTGACGAGCGCTTTCGCAGGCGCCGCCGACATCGACATCGATCAGGCCGTCGCCCTGGCCACCCGCGCGATCGCCCGTCCGGAGACCGTGCGCGCGATCACCGTGGACGGCACCGCCTTCCACAACGCCGGCGCCGCCGACGCTCAGGAACTGGGCGCGTCCGTCGCGGCCGGGCTGGCGTACCTACGCGCGCTGACCGCCGCCGGGGTCGACATCGCCGACGCGTTCGGTCAGCTCGAGTTCCGCTTCGCGGCCACCGACGACCAGTTCGCCACGATCGCGAAGTTCCGCGCGGCCCGGCGTCTCTGGGCCCGCGTCGCGCAGGTGTGCGGCGCGCCCGCTTTCGGCGCCGCCCCGCAGCACGCGGTGACCTCGGCCGCCATGATGACCCAGCGCGACCCCTGGGTGAACCTGCTGCGCACGACCCTGGCCGCCTTCGGCGCCGGTGTCGGTGGTGCCGACTCGGTCACCGTGGCCCCGTTCGACTCCGCTCTGCCCCCGGGCGAACTCGGCGTCTCGCAGTCGTTCTCGGAGCGCATGGCCCGCAATATCCAGCTGCTGCTGCTCGAGGAGTCGCGTCTCGGGCACGTCCAGGACCCGGCCGCCGGTTCCTGGTACGTCGACTCGCTGACCGACGAACTCGCCGCCAAGGCCTGGGAGTTCATGCAGGAGATCGAGGCCGCCGGTGGCTATCCCGCCGCGCTGGCCGCGGGCCTGGTCGCCGAGCGCATCGCCGAGACGGCCGCCACCCGCGCCGCCGACATCGCGCACCGCAAGACCGCGGTCACCGGCGTCAACGAATTCCCCAACCTGGCCGAGACCCCGCTCTCGGAGCAGGCCCGCACCGCGGACTCGGTCGCGCGCTACGGCGCGGCGTTCGAGTCGCTGCGCAACCGTTCCGACGCCTACCTCGCGGCCAACGGTGCCCGGCCGCAGGCGCTGATCGTGCCGCTCGGCCCGGTCGCCGAACACAACGCCCGCACGATCTTCACCGCGAACGTGCTGGCCTCCGGCGGTATCGAGTCGGTCAACCCCGGCCCGCTGACCGTCGACGGAATCGCCGCGGCCGCCACCGCGTCCGGTGCGCCGATCGCGGTGCTGTGCGGTGCCGACAAGCGCTACGGCGAGGAAGCCGGCGCCGCGGTCGAGGCCCTGCGTGCCGCGGGCATCGACACGGTCCTGCTGGCCGGACCGGAGAAGTCGGTCGCGCAGTACAGCGGTACACAGCGTCCCGACGGGTACCTGACCCTGCGCATCGACGCGGTCGCGGTTCTGTCGCAGCTGCTGGAGAAGGTGGGAGCCTGATGACGACATCCGATATCGAGCACCTGGTCGGTAGTTTCGCCGAGGTGCCGCTGACCGAGCACGCGCCGACGGCCGCCGAGGTCGACGACGCGCAGGTCAAGGAGTTCGTGGCCGAGGCCGCCGCGGCCAACCACACCACCGCCGACCAGCTCACCTGGGCCACGCCCGAGGGCATCGACGTGCCGCCGGTGTTCACCAAGGCCGACCGCGATGCCGTTGTCGCGCAGGGTTATCCGCTCGACACGGTGCCCGGCGTGGCGCCGTTCCTGCGCGGTCCCTACCCGACCATGTACGTCAACCAGCCGTGGACCATTCGCCAGTACGCGGGCTTCTCCACCGCCGCCGACTCCAACGCCTTCTACCGCCGCAACCTGCAGGCCGGTCAGAAGGGCCTGTCGGTCGCCTTCGACCTCGCCACCCACCGCGGCTACGACTCCGACCACCCGCGCGTGCAGGGTGACGTGGGCATGGCCGGCGTCGCGATCGACTCGATCCTGGACATGCGCCAGCTCTTCGACCAGATCCCGCTCGACCAGGTGTCGGTGTCGATGACCATGAACGGCGCGGTGCTGCCGATCCTGGCGCTCTACGTCGTCGCCGCCGAAGAGCAGGGCGTCGGGCCCGAGCAGCTGGCCGGAACCATTCAGAACGACATTCTGAAAGAGTTCATGGTCCGCAACACCTACATCTACCCGCCCAAGCCCTCGATGCGGATCATCTCCGACATCTTCGCCTTCACCAGCGCCAAGATGCCGAAGTTCAACTCGATCTCCATCTCGGGTTATCACATCCAAGAGGCCGGTGCCACAGCCGATCTGGAGTTGGCCTACACCCTGGCCGACGGCGTGGAGTACATCCGGGCCGGAATCGCGGCGGGCATGGACGTCGACAAGTTCGCTCCGCGCCTGTCGTTCTTCTGGGCCATCGGCATGAACTTCTTCATGGAGGTCGCCAAGCTGCGCGCGGGTCGCCTGCTGTGGAGTGAGCTGGTCTCGAAGTTCGAGCCCAAGAGTGCGAAATCGCTGTCGCTGCGGACGCATTCGCAGACTTCCGGTTGGTCGCTCACCGCCCAGGACGCCTACAACAATGTGGCGCGCACCTGCATCGAGGCGATGGCCGCGACCCAGGGCCACACCCAGTCGCTGCACACCAATGCCCTCGACGAGGCGCTCGCGCTGCCGACGGACTTCTCCGCCCGCATCGCGCGCAACACCCAGCTGCTGATTCAGCAGGAGTCCAACACCACCCGTCCGATCGACCCGTGGGGTGGCTCGTACTACGTGGAGTGGCTCACCCACCAGCTCGCCGAGCGCGCCCGCGCGCACATCGCCGAGGTGGAGGCGCACGGCGGTATGGCGCAGGCGATCTCGGAAGGCATTCCGAAGCTGCGCATCGAAGAGGCCGCCGCCCGCACCCAGGCGCGCATCGACACCGGCCAGCAGCCGGTGATCGGCGTAAACAAGTACCAGGTCGAAGAGGATCAGCAGGTCGAGGTCCTCAAGGTCGAGAACTCGCGCGTGCGCGCCGAGCAGATCGAGAAGCTGGAACGGCTACGCGCCGAACGTGATTCGGCCGCCGTCGAGGCCGCGCTGGCCAACCTCACCCGCGCCGCGGCCTCCGCCGAGGGCGGCATGGACAACAACCTGCTGGCCCTGGCCATCGACGCCGCGCGCGCCAAGGCCACCGTCGGTGAGATCTCCGACGCACTGGAGAAGGTCTACGGCCGCCATCAGGCCGAGATCCGTACGCTCTCCGGTGTGTACCGTGACGAAGCAGGCAAGGCCTCCAACATCGGCGCGGCCATCGCGCTCGTCGAGGAGTTCGCCGAGGCCGAGGGTCGCCGCCCGCGCATCCTGGTCGCCAAGATGGGCCAGGACGGCCACGACCGCGGCCAGAAGGTGATCGCGACCGCGTTCGCCGACCTGGGCATGGACGTCGACGTGGGCCCGCTGTTCCAGACCCCCGAAGAGGTGGCGCGCCAGGCGGCCGACAACGACGTGCACATCGTCGGTGTCTCCTCGCTGGCCGCGGGTCACCTCACGCTGGTGCCCGCCCTGCGGCAGGCGCTGGCCGATGTCGGTCGCCCCGACATCATGGTCATCGTCGGCGGTGTCATCCCGCCCGGTGACTTCGACGAGCTGTACGAGGCGGGCGCCGCGGCGATCTTCCCGCCCGGCACGGTCATCGCCGACGCGGCCATCGACCTGCTGAAGAAGCTGGGTGCCTCGCTCGGGCACGAGATCGGTGGCGGCGCACCGGCATGATCGGTCAGCGTCCGGAAGCGAAAGCCGGCGTCATCACAGCGGGTGCGCGAGCGTGCTGTGGGGGAGCCGTATGAGTGACGCCGTAGAGCGGGCCGGGGGTACGGCAGCACACCCCCGGCTCGGCACCACCGCGGGCGTCGGGGCTCCACGCAACGAAGGCCGGTCGGTCGCTCGGGCCGCGCGCACGATCGACATCGACGAGCTGGCCGACGGGATCCGGGCGGGTCAGCGTGCGCCGCTGGCCCGGGCGATCACGCTGGTCGAATCGACCCGCGCCGATCACCGGGAGCTGGCGCAGCAGTTGCTGCTGCGGCTGGGCACCGAGCCGGGCACGGTCGTGTCGAACCGGGTCGGCATCACCGGCGTTCCCGGTGTGGGCAAGTCGACGTTCATCGACGCCCTCGGCATGTACCTGCTGGGCAAGGGCCATCGCGTGGCGGTGCTGGCGGTGGACCCGTCCTCGACCCGCACCGGCGGCTCGATCCTCGGGGACAAGACCCGGATGGCGCGGCTGTCGCTGGAAGCCGACGCGTTCATCCGGCCTTCGCCGACCGCGGGCACTCTCGGCGGCGTGGCCAAGGCCACCCGCGAGACCATCGTGCTGCTCGAAGCCGCCGGCTACGACGTGATCCTGGTGGAGACCGTCGGTGTCGGTCAATCCGAGGTGACCGTCGCCAATATGGTCGACGTGTTCTGCTTCCTCACCCTGGCCCGCACCGGTGACCAGCTCCAGGGCATCAAGAAGGGCGTGCTGGAACTGGCCGAGCTGGTCGCGGTCAACAAGGCCGACGGCAAGCACGAGATCGAGGCCAAGGCCGCGGCGCGCGAGCTGTCCGGGGCCCTGCGCCTGATCCACCCGCACGACGCGCTCTGGCGTCCGCCCGTGCTCACCATGAGCGGGCTCGAAGGCGTCGGCCTCGACAAGTTCTGGGACACCGTCCTGGAACACCGTCGCGTCCTCACCGAGGCGGGCGAATTCGCCGAGAAGCGCCGTCGTCAGCAGGTCGACTGGACCTGGACCATGGTGCACGACCAGATCCTGCGCCGTCTCGCCGACAACCCCGCCGTGAAATCCGCACGCCCCCAGATCGAATCCGCCGTCCGCGACGGCACTCTCACTCCGGCCCTGGCCGCCGAACAGATCCTGCGCGCCTTCGACGCCTGAGCCGGATTCCGGGGCTGTCACGAATCGCGGCTCGGCGATTCGACGGGATTCACCAGGGCGACACCGAGGGTGATCACGGTCAGTCGCTGTCATCTTCCTCGTCGCTGGACGTCGTTTGCCCGCAGAGGTTGCGCGGAGGGCCGTCGATGTGAATACTTAGGTATGTGCCTAAGTATTCAGGTGGTGAGTCGGACGGGGGACTTGACAGTGTCTTCCGGGCGCTGGCCGATCCGACGCGGCGGGCGATCGTCGAGCGGCTCGCTCGGGGACCTGCCTCGGTGTCGGATCTCGCGGCGCCGTTCGAGGTCGCGTTGCCGACGATCGTGCAGCACCTGAAGGCGCTCGAGGCCGGGCGGATCGTCAGCTCGGCCAAGATCGGGCGCGTGCGGACCTATCAGCTGGCTCCGGGGGCCTTCGGCTCCGCGATCGACTGGCTGCGGCAGCAACGACCACCGGCCGAGCGGCAACTCGACCGGCTCACGGCACTACTCATGGAATCAGTGAACAACGCAGAGGGAGAACAACAATGAACGACACCGCGACCCGCACCATCAACCACGCCCAGTTCACCATCGAGCGCGAGGTGCCCGTGACGCCCGCGGTCGCGTTCCAGGCGTTCGCCGATCCCGCCGTCAAGAGCAAGTGGTTCGGCGGCGAGGAGGGCTGGGAGCTGACCGAGGCCTCCGTCGACTTCCGAGTCGGCGGCATCGAGATCAACGAGGGCATCTTCCAGGAGTCGGTGACCTCGCGCTTCGTCGCCACCTACACCGACATCATCGACAACGAACGCCTCGTCTACACCTACGACATGTGGCTCGACGGCGCCCACATCTCCACCTCGGTCGCGACCTGGGAATTCGAACCGACCAGCACCGGCACCAAGCTCACCCTTGTCGAATTCGGCGCCCACCTCGACGGCCACGACACCGGCGCCCAGCGCGAGGAAGGCACCCGCGAGCTGGTCGACACGCTGGCGAAGTACCTCGAATCCGTCGCCTGATCACCCGTGGTCCATGTCCATCCGCATCGGGGCCGGCTGCTGCCCCGGCGCGAGGACCAGGAACTGGCCCATCATGCCCTGGTCCTCGTGATGGAGCAGGTGGCAGTGGTACATGTACGGGAAGGTCGGGTCGGTGTGATCGGCGAAGTGCATGGCCAGGGTGTAGGTGACGCCCGGCGCCGTGTACACCGTGTCCTTCCAGCCGGAAAGTGCTGGGGGAGGCGGGTTTCCGTCGACCGCGCGGATCTGGAACTGGACGTCGTGGATGTGGAAGTTGTGCGGCCAGTTGTCCTCGTTGCGAACCGACCAGACCTCGGTGGTGTCGACCGGGATGGTCATGTCGATGCGGTTCATGTCCATCCGCCGGTTGTTGATCATGAACCAGCGCAGCTCGAAGCTGCGGGTCGGCGCGGTGGTCGCCGCGGCGAGGGGTCGGAGGGGCACGAGCGCCGCGGGCACGGCCGCCGCGGGGCGCAGGGTGTCGGCGGCCCGCAGGTCCAGGATGGCGAAGGTGTCGTCGAAACCGAACTCGCCGGCGCGATCGATCCCGGCGCGGTCGCGGATCGGCAGCGACCGTAACGTGACGTTCTCGCCCGCGCGAACGGTGACCACGATCTCTGCCCTTTCCCCGGGGCTGAGCTGGATTCGCGACAGTGCCACGGGTTCCGGGAGCAGGCCGCCATCGGTGGCGATCAGCTGGAACGACCGGCCGTCGCCGAGCGCCAGGTGGTACAGGCGGCCCGCGGATCCGTTGAGCACGCGCAGCCGCACCCGCTCGGTGGTGACGTCGAGATGGGCGCCCGCGATGCCGTTGGTGACGATGGTGTCGCCCAGCAGGCCCACATCGGTGGCGTCGGATTCGTCGATGGCGCCGTCGGTGGTGAACCGGCGGTCCTGGATCACCAGCGGAATATCGTCCACGCCATAGTCTTTCGGTAGATCCAGCGCATCGGCGGGATCGTCGTCGACGAGGAAGAACCCGGCCAGCCCGCGCTGGACGTGCCGTTCGGTAGCGCCGTGGGGGTGCGGGTGGTACCAGAGCGTCGCGGCCTGCTGCGCCACCGTCCAACTCGGCGTCCACACCGCACCGGGAGTGATCATCTGATGCGGTCCGCCGTCGGCGGCGGCGGGCACGTGCATGCCGTGCCAGTGCACCGACGTCGGTTCGGGCAGGTCGTTGGTCACCGTGACCGCGACCCGCTCACCGCGCCGGGCCCGCAGGGTCGGGCCGAGCACCGACCCGTCGTAGCCCCAGGTCGCGGTGCGGACACCACGCAGCATCTCGGTGTAGCCCGCCTGCGCGCGCAAGGTGAACCGGCGGACACCGTCGACGCCCACCGTCGACGGCGCCGGTGGCGGGATCGGGAGCGGGCGCGTGGCCGACGACGGCATGGGCGCGGCGGTGCGGAACGAACAACCGGCGGCATAGGCGACCGGAGCGAGGGCGAGTCCGGTGAGGAATCCTCGGCGCGAGACCACGTGGCGTACTCCTTGTCTGTGCGGAGCCTCCAGCTTCGATCGGTTCGGGCCCCGGCCACTCCACCCCGGAGCCGGAGAGCGGGCCGCTGATTCCGGCCGCGCGGCTGTTGCGGACGCGCCGATCGCGTGCTACCCCCGGTGCGTCGCCTACCGTGGGTGCGTGATCGACACCAGCGCACGCCGCGACCCGCGGCCGCTCCTGCGGTGGCTGCCGCTGGCGCTGATCCCGGTCCTGCTGCTGGCCAGCACCTACCCGGGCCAGTACCGGGTGCCGCCGCACTACTGGCTGCTCGCGATGACGGCCGGCCTGGTCTTCCTCGCCGGGGCGCGGTGGCCGCTGGCGGTGTCGCTGATCTTGTCGGCGCTGGCCGTGCCGCTGCTGCGGACGCCGGCGTGGGGCGTGTCCGGCCTGGTGCCCTACCTCGGCGCGGTGGCGCTGGTCGACGTGATCGCGCGCACCCGTCGGCGTTCGACGGTGTGGGTGGCGACCGCGGCCTGGGCCGCCGCGGTGGTGCTCGGGCGCGTCGGCCTGCACGACACCTCCATCGGGCGGGCCTCGACCGTGGTCGAGGCGGTCGCCTATGTCGGGCTGCCACTGCTGCTCGGGCTGTACCTGCGTGGCCAGCGCGAGCTCGCCGACAGTCTCCGGATGCGCGCGGCCGACGCCGAAGCGCGCACCCGCCTCGACGAGCGCGCGGCGATGGCCAGGGAACTGCACGATGTGGTCGCCCACCACATGGCCTCGATCATCCTGCGCGTGTCCGTCGCCGGACGGGTGGTGCGCGACGCCGATCCCCGGGTGGTCGCGGTCCTCGACGACGTCCGCGCGACCGCGACCGACGCGCTGGCCGACATCCGCCGATTCCTCGCCGCGCTGCGTGATCCCGTCCTGGGCACCGTGTCCCTGGTCGAGGCGGACGCGGTCGGCACCGAGATCACCGCCGCCCTCACCCGCGCGCGGGCCGTCGGCTTCACCGTCGACGCCGAGCTCGAGGCCGACCTCGGCGCGCTGGACGCGATGAGCAGACTGACCCTGTTGCGGTTGGTCCAGGAATCGCTGACCAACGTGATGAAGCACGCGGATCGCGATGCGCCCGTGCGTATCCGGATCGCCCGGCGCGACGGCGGCATCGACCTCGAGGTGCGCAGCGGCCGTGCCGGAACCGCCGCGCCGCCGGGTCACGGTCTCGTCGGGATGCGGGAACGCGCCGCCGTGGCGGGCGGCACGCTCACCGCCGCGGCCGACGGTGGGCACTGGGTCGTCCGGGCCCGGCTGCCCGATGTCGCGAAGGGAACCGATCCGGCATGATCACGGTATTGCTGGCCGACGATCAGCGCCTGGTGCGCGCGGGCCTGCGCATGCTCATCGAGGACACCACCGACCTCGCCGTCGTCGGCGAAGCGGCCGACGGGATGGCGGCGGTCCGCCAGTTCGCCGAGCTCGCGCCCGATCTGGTGGTGATGGATCTGCGGATGCCCGGTCTGGACGGTGTCGCGGCCACCCGGCAGATCCTCGCGTCGGCGCCCCGGGCGAAAGTGCTGGTGCTCACGACCTTCGACGACGACGAACACCTGTTCCCGGCGCTGGCCGCCGGCGCGTCCGGCTATTTCGTCAAGGACACCGATCCCGCGGTTCTGCTCGACGCCATCCGCCGGACGGTGGACGGCGACCTGCTGTTCTCGCCCGCGCTCCTGCGCCGACTGGTCGACCGGGCGCTCGCCGCCCAGCCCGCGCCCACGGTCGCCGGGCCGGAGCTGAGTCCCCGTGAACGCGAGGTGCTGCTTCTGGTCGGGCAGGGGTACGGCAACCAGGAGATCGCCGATCGGCTGCACCTGGGGGTGAGCACCGTGAAGACCCACCTCGCGAACCTGTTCGAGAAGACCGGCACCGACAACCGTGTCCGCCTGGCGGTCTACGCCTCCAAGCTGTCTCAACGGTGAGAGCCGTCATGGCAATGCCCGACGCCTCGGCGACGTCGCTGCACGGTTGCTGCTTCATCATTCGCGAGTGCTCCCATTGTCTTTGGTGACGAATCGGTAAGAAGCCGGTAACGGTGCCGTGATCGAGCCCGATACTGAACCGACCGCACTGAGCGGTCTGTTTTCGGTAGGAGGTTCGATCGATGCGATGCCGCAGCGCCCTCTCGGCGGTGGCGGCGGTGTTCCTCGCCGCCGGTTCGATGGTCGGCGGTGGTGCTCCCGCCCTGGCGGAGGTTCCGGAAGCCGGTGTGGCGGTGGCGAATCGGGCCGTGGCGATCGACGGCTCGCGTGCCGAGGTGACCTCGATCGACGGTCGGCTGGTGACCGTCCGGATCTACTCGGCGGCGATGGCGCGCGAGGTCTCGGTGAAGGTGCAGCGACCGGCCGACACCTCGGTCCCGCGCCCCTCGCTGTATCTGGTCAACGGCGCGGGCGGCGGCGAGGACACCGCCACCTGGGAGCAGAACACCGATGTGGTGGACTTCCTGGCGGCCAAGGACGTCAACGTCGTGATGCCGGTGGGTGGCGCGTGGAGCTACTACACCGACTGGCGCAGTACGGATCCGCGACTCGGCGTGAACAAGTGGCGCACCTTCTTCCTCGACGAACTCCCCGCCCTCGTCGACACGATGTTCGATACGACCGGCCGCAACGCCATCGCCGCGAACTCGATGACCGTCACCTCGGTACTGCAACTCGCGATCGCCAAGCCGGGCCTGTTCCGTTCGGTCGCGGCCTACAGCGGCTGCGCGCAGATCAGCGATCCGGTGGGCAGGCAGTTCGTCAACGTCGTGGTCGGCACCGGCGGCGGGGACGCCTCGAACATGTACGGACCGCCCGGTGACCCCGAGTGGGTCGCCAACGATCCGGTCGTCAATGCGGAGGGATTGCGCGGCACCAAGCTCTACATCTCCAACGGCAACGGCCTGCCGGGCGAACACGACCAGCTCGGCGACCCGCACCTGATCACCTGGGGCCCGGTCGGGCTCGCCAACCAGATCGTCGTCGGCGGCGTGATCGAGGCCGCGACCAGCTGGTGCACCGAGAACCTGCGGGAACGGCTCGCCGAGCTCGACATTCCCGCCACCTTCGACGTGGACACCCAGGGCACCCACTCGTGGGGCTACTGGCAGAAGGCGTTCAAGAACTCCTGGCCGCTGCTGGCCGAGGGGATGGAGATCCCCGCCTGATCAGCGCAGCTCGAACAGCGCGACCGCGTTGTCGTGACACACCTTACGCAGCCAGTCCGGCCCGAACTCGAGGCGCTCGAGCGCCTGGACGGCCTCGGCGTACGGGTACGGGATGTTGGGGAAGTCGCTGCCGAACAGGATCCGATTCCCGAAGCGGCGCAGGCGGTCCCGCTCGGCAGGCGGGAACGGCGCGCCTGCCTCGCTGAAATCGGTCCACACCATGGTGGTGTCGAGGTACAGGCGCGGGTACTGCTCGGCCAGGTCGAGGAACTCGCTGTACTCGGGGGTGCCCATGTGCGCGATGATCAGGCACAGATCCGGAAACCGCCGCAGCAGTTCGGCGATCGGCGCCGGCCCGGTGAATTCGCCCGGGGCCGGACCGGATCCACAGTGGATGAGCACGGGCACTCCCGCCTCGGCGAGGATCGCCCACACCGGGTCGAGCTGCGGATCGAGCGGGGAGAACGCGCCGACCTGGATGTGCACCTTGAAGACCCGGGCGCCGCTGTCGATCGCCGCGCGGACGTAGTCGGGCGCCGACGGTTCCGGGTAGAAGGTGGCGGTGTGCAGGCAGTCGGGGGTGCGGGCCGCGAACTCGGCGGTCCAGTCGTTGAGCCAGGCCGCCATCTGCGGCTTGTGCGGGTACACCAGCGAGGTGAACGCGCGGACGCCGAAGTCGCGCAGCGTCTTCAGCCGCACCTGCTCGTCGTCGCGGTAGGTGATCGGCCACGTCCGCCCGGTCAGCGGGCCGACCTGGTCGAAGTACGCCCACACCTTGCGCATCACCTGGTCGGGCATGAAATGGGTGTGCACGTCGACGATCGAGGGCAGCCCGAGGCGGGCGCGGAAGTCGGCGAGATAGGCGGCGGTATCGACGGTCACGAGGGCGGCTCCGGGTACAGGCGACGGGCCAGCGCGCCGACGCGGGTGACGAGACGTTCGAAGAAGACGGCGGGATCGGTGCCGACCACGATGTCGGCGTTGGGTTCGCGGCCCCACATGCCCGCCCAGTCGGCGACGGTGGTGGCCCGGGTGAGGGTGCCGGTCAGCTCGACGTCGACGGTCGCGGGCCTGGTCCGCGCCAGCGCGGGGTCCAGCGCCACGGCGGCGGCGAAGGGATCGTGCATGTGCGCGAGATAGCCCAGGTCGTAGCCGTCGTGGAAATCGAAGTAGAAGCGCACCGCGTCGACCAGGTACCGGACGACCGGATTGCCGGCCGCCGAGCGCCAGTCGACCGCATCGCCTGCGGCCACCCGCTCGAGCGGCGCGCTGTGCGCGACCTCGGCCAGCCGGACCAGGTGCTCGGGCCGCATCTCGATGGACTCGGTGATGTCGAGGGCACACACCAGGGGCCTGCGGTCCGGCGGGGCGGCCGAGAAGGCGTCGAAGACCTCCTTGGCGGCCTCGGGGTCGACGTGGATGTTCCACTCGTTCGTCGGCGTCGTGTTCCCGGGGTGGTTGAACGCGCCACCCATGACGACCAGGCGGTCCAGCAACAGGGGCAGCTCGGGTTCCATCCGCAGGGCCAGTGCCAGGTTGGTCAGCGGGCCGGTGCACAGGCCGATCGCGGAGCCGGGGTGCGCGCGGGCCAGCTCCACCCACATCCGCGCGGCGGACCGATCGGAGAGTGGCCGGGGCGAGGCGGGGAGTTCGGCGTAGCCGAGGCCCTGCGGGCCGTGGGTGTCCTCGGTGGTACGCAGCGGCACCACCAGCGGGCCGTGCGCGCCCGCCGCCACCTCGACGCTGCCCGCCCGCGCGAGATCCAGCAGGGCGAGGGTGTTCGCGGCGACCTGGGCGGTCGGCACATTGCCCGCGGTCGCGGCGATCCCGAGGAGCTCGGCCTCGGGAGAGGCCAGCAGATACAGCAGCGCCAGCGAATCGTCGATTCCGGTATCGACATCGAGGATGATCTTGCGCGCCACAGGTCGAGGGTAACCGCGGGCGTTTCGCGCGCCGCCGCCGACCGCGCCGTAGCCGGACCGTTCGCCGCTGGTCATGGCGTTTTCGCCGCGTGACGGGCCGATCCCGGGTCGGCGAATGTCGCGCCGACGACGACGAAAGAGCTGTGACGGCGGCGTTTTCGGCTACTCTGCCTCAAAGATTGCGGACCGATAGCTCCTGACTGGCGAGGGTAGGTGCATCTTGAAGGCGACGACCGCTGCGAAACTGGAAGAGTTGCGGAAGAATCTGGCAGCCGCGCAGGAGCCTGCGGGGGACGTGGGGGTCGCCAAACGGGCCGCCAAGGGGATTCCGAGTCCGCGGGAACGGATCGGCATGCTGCTGGATCCGGGGAGTTTCGTCGAGATCGGGGCGCTGGTGAAGCAACCCGGCGTCGCGAACAGTCTCTACGGCGACGGCGTGGTGACCGGCCACGGCACGGTCGACGGCCGCCCGGTGGTGGTGATCGCCCACGATCAGACGGTGTTCGGCGGCTCGGTCGGGGAGATGTTCGGGCGCAAGGTCGCCAAGGCGATGGACCTCGCGGCCGAGATCGGCTGCCCGTTCGTGGCGATCAACGACTCCGGCGGGGCGCGCGTGCAGGACGCGGTCACCTCGCTGGCCTGGTACGCGGCCATGAGCAGACGGCAGCTGAATCTGTCGGGCGTAGTGCCCCAGGTGTCGATCATGCTGGGCAAGTGCGCGGCGGGCGCGGTCTACGCCCCGATCAACACCGACGTGCTGATCGCGACCGAGAACGCCTACATGTTCGTCACCGGACCGGAGATCATCCGCGAGACCACCGGTGAGGAAGTGACGCTCGAGGAACTCGGCGGCGCGTACAACCAGGCGCAGAACGGGACGATCCATCACGTGGCCGTCGACGAGCGGGCCGCGTTCGATTGGGCCCGAACATATTTGAGCTTCATGCCGTCGAACTGCTTCGACAGCGCCCCGGTGGTCAACCCGGGACTGGAACCCGAGATCACCGCGACCGACCGGGAACTCGACACGCTGATCCCCGATTCCGACCGCGCCGGCTACGACATGTACGACGTGCTGCTGCGGATCTTCGACGACGGCGAGTTCCACGAGGTGGGAGGCAGCGCCGCGCGCAACATGATCACCGGATTCGCGCGAGTCGACGGCCGCAGTGTCGGTGTCGTCGCCAATCAGCCGCAGGTGTTCAGCGGGGCGATCGATGCCCGCTGCTCGGACAAGGCGGCGCATTTCATCCGGCTCTGCGACGCGTTCGGGCTGCCGCTGATCTTCGTGGTCGACACTCCGGGGGTGCTGCCCGGCGTCGAGGAGGAGAAGATCGGCGTCATCAAGCGGGGCGGGCGATTCTTCTACGCCGTGGTCGAGGCGACCGTGCCGATCGTGACCGTGGTCGTGCGCAAGGCCTACGGCGGCGGCTACGCGGTGATGGGCTGCAAGCAGCTCGGCGCCGATGTGAATCTGGCCTGGCCGACCGCGCGCATCGCGGTCATGGGCGCCGAGGCCGCGATCGGGCTCACCCAGCGCAGGCAACTCGCCGCGGTGCCCGAGGCCGAGCGGGCGGGAGTCCGTCAACAGATGGTCGACTACTACAACACCGCGGTCGCCACGCCGTGGATCGCGGCCGAGCGCGGCTACATCGACGCGGTGATCGAGCCGTCCACCACCCGGCTGGAGATCCGCAAGGCCCTGCATCTGCTGCGGGACAAGCGCGTCGAGCAGCGGCCGCGCAAGCATCTGCTGATTCCGCTGTGAGCCCGGCGCCCGCGTCGCGGTGGCCGGGCCGGGCGGTTCAGTAGCTCGGCAGGGCGAACTCCTCGGTGTGGCCGAAGAAGATCTTCTTGGTGATCGGCCGCATCGGACGCGACATCATGACGCGCACATTGGTCTTGGCCAGTCGTGTCATCAGCGGGGTCTTGGGGATCATCATCGCGATGCCGCCGCCGGGGATCTCCTTGGCCTTGGCCAGGAACGGCGTGATCTTGTCCTGGTAGCGCTGCTGCGCGCCGGCCGGATCGTCCGGGGTGGCGGCGATCTCGGCGGCCAGCACATAGGCGCCGACGATCGCCATCGCGGTGCCCATACCGGTCATGGGGGAGCCGCAGTAGCCCGCATCGCCGACGAGGGTGACCCGGCCGACCGACAGCTCGGGCACGTCCACCCGGGCGAGTTCGTCGAAGTAGAAGTCGGTCGTGGTCTCCATCGCCGCCAGGACCTCGGGGGCGTGCCAGCCCGCGTCGGCGATCCTCCGGCGGATGAGCGCGCGCTGGGCGTCGCCGTCGCGGCGCAGGGCCGGGTCGACTTCGGTGCGCAGGGTGATGATCGCCTTCGCGGTAGCCGGGTCGCCGTCGGGGCGGATCCCGAGCATGGCGCCGGGCACCAGGCGCATGCCGAACCAGCCGGGCTCGATATCGGCGGGCGAGGGCATGGTGAAGAACGCGCCGTAGCCGCCGAGGTTGGTGCTGAACTGCTCCTCGGGGCCGAAGACCAGCCGCCGGGTCGCCGAGTGCACGCCGTCGGCGCCGATCACCAGGTCGAAGCGCTCGGTGGTACCGGAGGCGAAGGTGACCTCGACGCCGGTGGCGTCCTGCTCGATCCGGTCGATCCACTCGCCGTAGCGGTAGTCCAGCTCGCCGGTCTCGACGGTGGCGATCGCGTCGAGCAGGACCTGGTTCAGATCGCCACGGGTGATCTCGATGTCGGCGACGGCGCCCTGGCCGTCGAAATCCTCCATCGCCATGCGGGCGTAGATCTTGCCGTCGCCGTCGACGTAGGACATGCCGCGCTCGTCGAGCTGGTACTGCGCGATGCCCGCCATCAGCCCCATCCGCTCGGCGGCTTCCTTGCTCGGTCCGCGCAGGTCGACCGCCTGGCCGCCCGGGCGGGGGACCTCGGCCCGCTCGACCACCGTCGTGCGAATGCCGTTGCGCAGCAACTGGAGTGCGACCGCGTTGCCCGCGATCCCGCCGCCGGAGACCAGAACGTGCAGGGGGCTGGTGGTGGTCATGATGTTTCCCGTCTGGAGAAGAACGAATGTCTTAGACATATGTCTAACACAGGGCTGGCACGAATGTCTAGAACAAATGTCTAAGACAGTCCGGTAGGGTGGTGACCATGGGAAACAGAGAAGACCTGCTCGCGGGAGCGCGGAAGGTGATCCTGGAGCGCGGCGTCGCGAAGGCGACCGCGCGCGACATCGCCGCCGCGGCCGGGGTGAGCCTGGCCGCGATCGGCTATCACTTCGGATCGAAGGACCGGCTGGTCACCGAGGCGCTGGCCGAGGCGCTCGGCAACGCGATCGGCGATGCGATGGAGGCGCTCATCGCCGACGGTGCCGGCTCGTCACCGCTGGCCGGGTTCACCGGTCTGTGGAACGCGATGCCCGCGGTGTTCGCCGACAACCACGAGGCGATGCTGGCCAGCCTGGAGAACATCGTGCGCATCGTGCGCTCCGACGACGCGCGCGCTCAGCTCGGTGACCAGCTCTCCCACGCGTTCGCCGACCTCGCGGCCACCGTCCGGGCGGCGCACCCCGACCTCGACGCGGCACAGGCCGACGCCATCGGGCGGCTGTATTTCGCGCTGGTGCAGGGATTGGGCGTGCTGTGGCTGCTGAACCCGGGCGGGGCGGTGGCCGACGGTGACCAGCTGGCGACCGCGATCCGGGCGCTGGCGGGGAAGTGACCGCGAGCCGCCCCGCGGTCGATCAGTCGCGGTGGAAGTGGTCGGGCGCTTCGATCCAGAACGGCTGGGCCGAGCCGTACGGCGGGGCGGGCCAGCGATAGTCGTCGTAGTCGGCGAAAGCCGGTGCGGCCGTGACGATATCGCCGTGGCGGTTCGTCGCCGCCGGGTCGGGCGGCAGCGGCGCGGGGTGGTCCGGGTGGCGGTCGGCCGCGCGGAGCCAGGAGCCGGTGCGGGCCAGCGAGACCCGGACGTCGCGGCCTGCGCCGTCCTCGGCCCGGGCCCGCAGCGCGTCCATGACGCCCGCGGCGAGGAGATAGCCCGAGCCGTGGTCGAGGGCCTGGGCGGGCAGCGCGCCGGGGCTGTCGGCGTCGCCTTCGAGCAGGGCGATGCCGGAGGCGGCCTGGACGATGCTGTCGAAGCCGCGCCGACCGCCCCATGGCCCCGTCGTGCCCCACGCCGAGACCGACGCCTCGATCAGACCCGGCCGGGCCGCGGCGCGCACCCCGGCCGCGGCGAGCGCGCCCGGTCGATAGCCCGTCACCAGGACATCGGCGGCGGCCAGCAGGTCCTCGAAGGTCGCGAGGTCGGAGCGCAGATCGAGCAGCGTCGAGCGCTTGCCCTGGCAGGTGTCGCTGAACTGCCAGTCGATCTCGGGCAGGTGCGGCGGGTCGACGCGCAGCACATCGGCGCCGAGCAGCGCCAGGGTCCTGGTGGCGACCGGACCCGCGAGGACCCGGGTGAGGTCGAGCACACGGACATCGGCCAGCGGACGATCGATCGTCGGCGCGGCCGCGCCGGGGCGTGTGGATTCCGTGGGTGGACGGTCCGTGCGTGAGTCGACGGCCACCAGCGGTCCGGCCGCGGCGGCCCGGCCCATCGGGGAGGCCGACCACTCGGCCTCGGTGCGGACCCGCACCGCGATCGCGCCCACCACGGCGGCGACGTCCTCGATCTCGGCACCCTTCCTCGTGGCGACCGTGGCGGCGAGCCGGGTGCGGTCGGTGTCGGCGGGCAGGTCGAGCGTCCGCAGCAGCCGCGCACGGTGGTGCGGGTAGTTGGCGTGGGTGCGCACCCAGCCGTCAGCGCTGCGGAAGAAGCCGGACAGCTCGGCGAAGGCCGACGGTGCCGACTCGCCCTGCCGGAACAGTCGCTCGCTCGCGAAGGCCGCGGCGATGCGGGCCGGGTCCAGGCGCGTCGGCCGGGTGGCCAGCCCGAGCGCGGCGCGGTACCGATTCGCCGATCCGGCCGCCGCGGCCACCGATCCCGCGGCCAGCGCCCAGACCGGTAGCGTGGCTGCCAGCCGAGCACCGGGCGCCGGCTCGTCGTCGAGTGCCGACGGCTCGAGTCCCAGCCCGGTCTCATAGGCGTGCACGAGGTGCTGCGCGGTGGTCACGCCGCTCAGCCTAGCCACGACGAGGACAGGTGAGGAGCGTGATGTGGCCGTGAATACAGCGGCGACGGAATGGATTCGGGTGCTGCGGGCGGACCCGGCGGCCCGGCGGCGACTGGTGTGTTTCCCGCCCGGCGGGGGATCGGCCTCCGCCTACCGTGAACTCGCCGAGCACCTCGGTCCCGGCACGGAAGTGACGGCCGTGCAGTATCCCGGCCGCCAGGATCGCCTCGCGGACGCCGTGATCACCGAGATGCGTGCGCTCGCCGACCGCATCGCCGAGGACGTCCTGCGCCGCCCCGGACCGCCGCGCGTGCTGTTCGGGCACAGCATGGGCGCGACAGTGGCCTACGAGACCGCGCGCAGGCTGGCCGCCGCGGGCGAACCACCGGCGGCGTTGATCGTGTCCGGCCGTCCCGCACCGGCTTTCGTCGAGACCGGTCGCCTGCATCTCGGCTCCGACGCGGCCCTGATCGACGATCTGGAGCGCCTCGCCGCCGACCCCGTCCCGGTGCGGCTGCTGCGCACCGAACCCGGCCTGGCCGAGCTGGTCCTGCCCGCTGTCCGGGCCGACTACCAGGCCGTCGAGACCTACCGTCACGAGCCGGGACCCGCGCTGAGCTGCCCGGTCGTGGCCTTGGTCAGCACCGAGGACCCGACCACCACGGTGGAGCAGGCCGAGCAGTGGCGCACCGTCACCGATGGGGTGTTCGCGTTGCGGACCTTCCCCGGCGGGCACTTCTACCTCGACGAGGACCCGGCCGCGGTGGCGCGGGAGATCACGCGGCACCTGAGCTGAGTCCGCGGTGGCGCAGCTGCAGGCGCACGTACCCGGCCCACGACACCAGCACCGCCACCGCGGCCACCAGCCGCACCGACCCGAGCGCGCTGTCGGGGTAGATCACGCCGGTCAGGTAGTGGTCGATGAACCCGGCCTGCGGCAGTTCGGCCACCCCGGCGTGCCTGCGCGCCCAGTTCTCGGCGTAGGTCAGCGGGCAGTCGAAGCCGATCAGGATGGTGCCGAATCCCCACGAGGCCGCCAGCAGGTGCAGCCCGATGGTGCGGGGCCATCGCCACGCGAGGAAACCACCGGCGACCACGTACGCGATGAACGCGACGTGGGTGACGGCGATCAGATCGGCCAACACCCGGAACGGCACGTATTCAGATTAGGCGGCGACCGGCCGATACGGAATCATGATCAACATTCCGGTTCGGCATCGCTTGGATGCCGTCACCAGGGCGAGGGCTGGTAGTCCTTGAGGAAGCAGCCGTAGAGGTCGACGCCGTTCTCGCCCTGCACGATCGGGTCGTAGACGCGGGCGGCGCCGTCGACCAGGTCGAGCGGCGCGTGGAAGCCTTCCTCGGCCAGGCGCACCTTCGTGTAGTGCGGACGCTCGTCGGTGATCCAGCCGGTGTCGACCGCGGTCATCAGGATCGAGTCGGCCTCGAACATCTCCAGCGCGCTGGTGCGGGTCAGCATGTTCAGCGCGGCCTTGGCCATGTTCGTGTGCGGATGGCCCGGACCCTTGTAGCCGCGGCTGAACTGGCCCTCCATCGCCGAGACGTTGACGACGTACTTGCGCCGCCCCGCCGACGCGGCCATCGCCGGGCGCAGGCGCGAGACCAGGATGAACGGCGCGACGGAGTTGCACAGCTGCACCTCGAGCAGCTCGGTGGCGTCCACCTCGGCGACCGTTTGCACCCAGCTGTTGGTGTGCGCGAGATCGGGCACCAGCCCGCCGGCGTCGATCGCCACGCCCGCCGCGATCCGCTCCGGGGTCGCCGATCCCGCGACCAGCGCCAGCTCGGCGACATCGGTGGCCGACAGCGACGGCGTCAGCGAGGCGGTGAGCGCGGTCGGATGCGCCTGCATGGTCTTGCCGAAGGTGACCATCTCGGGCAGCACACCCGCGGGCAGCGGCGCGGTCTCGGCGTCGACCAGGGCACTGTAGGCGCCCGCCGAACGGCGCACGGTCTGGGCGGCGTTGTTGATCAGGATGTCGAGTGGACCCTGGGCGGCGACGTCGTCGGCCAGGGCCACCACCTGGGCCGGGTCACGCAGGTCGATGCCGACGATGCGCAGGCGGTGCAGCCAGTCGGCGCTGTCCTCCATCGCGGCGAAGCGGCGGATCGCGTCGTTGGGGAAGCGAGTGGTGATGGTGGTGTGCGCGCCATCGCGCAGCAGCCGCAGCGCGATGTACATGCCGATCTTGGCGCGGCCACCGGTCAGCAGGGCGCGCTTGCCGGTCAGGTCGGTGCGGGCGTCGCGCTTGGCGTGGCTGGCGGCGGCGCACTCGGGGCAGAGCTGGTGGTAGAACGCGTCGACCTGGGTGTAGCGCTGCTTGCAGATGTAGCAGGGCCGCGGCCGCAGCAGGGTGCCCGCGCTCGCGCCGGTCGTGGCCGAGCTGATCGGAATGCCCGCGGTCTCGTCGTCGATGCGCTGCGGCGAGCCGGTGGCCGTCGCCGCGATGACCGCGCGGTCGGCCGAGGCGACCTGCTCCCTGGCCTCGATGCGCCTGCGCTGCTTGAGCTTTTTGAACATGTGCCCCACCGCGCGCTGGACCGCGATCGAATCGGGGTGTTCCTTCTCCAGTTGCCCGGCCTGTTCGAGCACCCGCAGACAGGTCGCCAACTCGTCCGGATCGATCATGTTCGCGGTCATCGGGGAGTGCGGCATTCCTTCGTGCGGGAGCGGGGGACGACACTCATTGTCGCATTGGCCGCTCGACGGACCCGCTGGGTATCGTGGTGCACCGTCGCCGCAACAGCGTGGCGACCCTCGAACCCGACGGAGCAGCCCGATTTCCCCGCTCGACACCGATACCGCAGACGCGCCGCGCAGGCGCAGGCTCGAACCCGACGAGCGACGCGCGCAGATCCTGGCCTGTGCCATCGACATGTTCGGTGAGCGGCCCTACGCGGCGGTGTCCACCGCGGAACTCGCGCAGCGCGCCGGTGTCGCCCGTGGGCTGATCAACCACTATTTCGGCAACAAGCGCGACCTGTATCTGGCCGTCGTGCGCCGGATGGTGACGCTGCCGCGGCCGGACAAGGTGTCGATTCCCGACGGTACCCCGGTCGAGCGGGTCGACGCGATCGTCACCTGGCTGCTCGACACCATCGCCGAGCACGGCACCACCTGGGTGAAGGTGACCAGCCACGAGGGCGTCGGCGACGACCCCGAGGTGCAGCAGATCCTCGACCAGGCCGACGACGCCGCCGCCGAACGCATGCTGGTGATGATCGGCCGGTCCGATCTGGCAGACAATGCAACATTGCGCGCGCTGGTCCTGGCCTACGCGGGTCTGGTGAAGGTGGCGGGCCGGGAGTGGATCACCCGCGGCACGCTCACCCGCGAGCAGGTGCACCGGCTGCTCGCCGACACCCTGATCACGGTGATCACCGAGACCATCCCGAGCGTGGAACCCCAGCCGGGCGTGCTCGGCTAGGACCTCAGCCCGCGCCGGGTGGGATTCGGCAGCGGAATGTCGCGGGCGCTGTAGCGCTGCGGGCCGACATGGCCGGGCGCGTGTCCGCTGCGCCCGTAGACGTGTTCGATCCGTTCTTCGCGGTGATGCTCGAACAGCAGCGCGCCCGCGCCGCCGAGAAGGAAGATCGCGGTGACGACCCCGGCGACCGCTGCCCACCCGTAGTACTCCGACCCCGCGGCCACCAGCGTGCAGGCCAAGCCGACGACGCCGATCGCGCACGCGATGATGCCGGGCACGTTGTAATCGTCGGCGAGCAGATCGCCGGCCTGGGCGTGCCAGCGTTGCTCGTCTGCCGGAGTGGTGCTGCCTGGCATGGGGTCCTCCTCGCGGACCGGGGCTGCGCGCCGTCGTTCACCTGATGACCAGCATGGACCCGTCGATGGTGGGGAGGCAAAGGTGTTTGCCGGTTCGTTACCCGTGTCGATGCCCCTGGATTCGGGGGCGAACCGCAGGTACGCGCATTTGTCGTTTACGCTGACCGACCGCGTCGGAGTCCCTATTCTCGTCGCGTAACCCGGCGCCGCAAGTGGTTCGATTCCGCGCCGGGGGGGATCGAGAGGGACCCGGGGTTGATGGCACGGTACGACGAATGGGACGACGACCCCGAGGAGGACGTGAACGATCGGCGCTGGAACGGCCAGCGCTGGCCGCATGCGACACCGGAGGACGGTGGGGCGGGCGCGGGCCGCGCCGACCAGCCACGGGTGAATCCGTACGCGATGATCGCGCTCGCCGCCGCGCTGGTCCTGCTGTTCCCGATCGCGATCGTGTTCGGGCTGCTGTCGTTCGGGCATCCACGGGGGCGCGGAATGGCGGTGTTCGCGCTGCTGCTAGGCAGCACCGAGGTCGCGGCCCTGGCGACGGTGGGACTGGTGCTGTTCGGTGGGCTGGATCTCGACGTGCCCACGCTCGCCCAGGAGACGACGGTGACCTCGGTGTCGACGACGGTGCCCTCGCACGGCGCGCCGAGCGCCACCCCGACCGGGACCGTGCCCGTGCTGAGCCCGGCGGGCACCGTCGTCGAGAAGGGCACACCCTGTTCGGCGGATCGGGCCGGGCTGCTGGGCGTCGCGGCGGACGGTGCGACCCTGCTGTGCCTGCGCGCCGATGGCGCCTACACCTGGTCGGGCCCGTTCCGGGTGTCCGGGTCGTATTACACCGAGGGCACGCGCTGCGACCCCACGGTGGACAAGTCGGGGCGCACCTCCGACAACCACGCCCTGGTGTGCGAGGGCAAGGCGGGGGCGGGCAGCTGGGTGCCCTGGACCGAATAGGTCCTCAGTCGGCTTTCTTGGCCCGGCTCGGCTGCACCCGCGGCGGTTCGTTCGGCATCTTCGGGTACTGCGGCGGCCACGGCGCGTCCATCAGACCCGCTGCCATATCGCGTTCCGACATCTCCAGCAGCGGTGCGATGGACTGCGGCGCGCGGTCGGCCCACGGGTCACCGAGTTCGGCCAGCCGGGCGGGGACGGTGGCGAGGGTGAGGTCGTCGGGCACGACGGTGTCGAGGTCGGCCCACGCGATCGGCGTGGACACCTGACCGCCGACCTTCGGCCGCACCGACCACGCGCCGAACACCGTCTTGTGCGGTGCGTTCTGGTTGAAATCGACGAAGACCCGCGACCCGCGCTCCTCCTTCCACCAGTGCGCGGTGATCTCCTCGGGGTGGCGGCGCTCCAGTTCCCTGGCCAGCGCCACGGCGGCGGCGCGCACCTGGTAGCCGTCCCAGCGCGGTTCCAGCAGGGCGTAGATATGCAGCCCCCGCGAGCCGGAGGTCTTGATCCAGCTCTCGATGCCGAGCTCGGTCAGCAGTTCCCTGGTGCGCACCGCCGCCCGGCGCAGATCGTCGAAGCCGATCCCGGGCGAGGGGTCGAGGTCGATTCGCAGCTCGTCGGCGATCCGCAGGTCGGGCACATGATTGGGCCAGACGTGGAAGCCGAGGCACCCCTGGTTCACTGCCCACAGCAGGTGGGCGAGGTCGTGGGCGACGAGCGCGTCGCTGGTCGTACCGTTCGGTGTCGACACCTCGACGGTCCGCAACCAGTCCGGCGCCGACTTGGGCACCCGCTTCTGGAACCACGACTTGCCCGACGCGCCGTCGGGATAGCGCTCCAGCAACACCGGCCGGTCACCGATGACGCCCAGCAGCGGTTCGGCGACGGCCTGGTAATAGCGGACCAGGTCGAGTTTGGTGTCGCCGCGCTTGCTGAAGTAGATCTTGTCCGGGTTGCTGATCGCCAGGACGCGCCCGTCGACCTCGATCTCCACGGCCGCGCTCATCGCGCACCGCCGAAGATCGCGTCGAGCTCGGCCGGGGCGACCTCGTCGAGCTGGGCGTAGGTGCACGACTCCGGGGTGCGGTCGGCCCGGAAGCGCACCAGCCGCCCGCCGTGGCGGAACCTCCCCGACTGCACGTGCTCGTAGCGGACCTCGGCGACCAGTTCCGGGCGCAGTGGTTCCCAGGACAGGTCCTTGCCGCCGGTCCACCGGCTCACCCCGCCGGGCATCTTGCCGTCGGCGTCGGCTTGGGCGACCGCGTCGGCCCAGTTGCGCCACGGATGGTTGTCGAGCGCGTTCTCGCGCAACGGCGCCAGCTCACCGAGCAGTTCGCGGCGCCGGGCCGCGGTGAAACTCGACGCGACACCGACGTGATGCAGGTTGCCGTCGTCGTCGAACAGGCCGAGCAGCAGCGAGCCGACACCTACGCCGTCCTTGTGCATCCGGTAGCCGGCCACCACGCAGTCGGCGGTGCGTTCGTGCTTGATCTTGAGCATCACGCGTTTGTCCTGCAGATAGGGCAGATCGTCGGCTTTGGCCATCACCCCGTCGAAGCCCGCGCCCTCGAACCGGGTGAACCAGTCCAGGGCGACGTCGGGGTCCTGGGTGATCGGGGTCAGATGGATCCGGCCCGGTGCGGCCTCGAGCAGCGATTCCAGCGCGCGCCTGCGCTCGGTGAACGGTTCGGCGGTCAGATCACGATCACCCAGGGCGAGCAGATCGAAGGCGACGAAACTGGCCGGGGTCTCGGCGGCCAGCTTGTTCACCCGCGAGGCCGCCGGATGCAGCCGCTGCTGGAGCGTGTCGAAGTCCAGGCCCTGATCGGTGACGACGACGATCTCTCCGTCGACGACACAGCGGTCCGGCAGTGCGGCCGCGAGCAGCTCGGCCAGTTCGGGGAAGTACCGGGTGAGCGGGCGGTCGTTGCGGGAGCCGAGCTCGATCTCGTCGCCGTCGCGGAACACGATGCACCGGAACCCGTCCCATTTGGGTTCGTAGCTGAGCCCGGGCTCCCGGGGCAACGACGGGGTCGACTTGGCCAGCATGGGGCGCACTGGCGGCATCACCGGTAGATCCATCCGATCCTCCTCGCGGGTGGGTTCACCCGTGTCGACGGCGCGAGCGTGCCCGATTCATCGGTGCGGCTTCGATCGTAGGGCCGTCCACCGACACCGGCGCGGACATCGCCCGGCCCGGTGTCGCGCTCAGCTGTCGACGCGGCCCGCGCGGCGGTGGCCGCGATACACGCTGGTAGTCGAGGGGGAGTAGCGGTCGTCGCGGCACCGCAGCGACCGGATCAGCCGGGCGTCCGGGCGCCGCGACCGCGCGGGCGCGAGGTCAGCTGTCGAGCCAGCCGTGATCGTCGGCGAACGTGGTGAACCGCTCACGAATGGTGAGGATCTCGGCCGCGGTCAGCGCGGGGGAGGCGTCCAGCAGCAGCTCGGTGATCTGGCGGCGCAGCTCGTCGGGACCGAGCCGGTCACCGCCGGTGCGCTCCTTGCGCGACTTCGGCGCGGGCGCGGTGTGACCCGCGGCGGTCAGGTTGATCGCCTTGGGGCCGCGATCACCTTCGGTGACATCGAATTCGAACAGCCTGCCCTGGCGCAACTCGTCCTCGTCGAGGCCGATGTCGTTGACGTGGACGAAGACATCGGGCCCGCCGTCGTCGGGCCGGATGAACCCGAAACCCCGTGACCCGTCGAACGACACCAATTTCCCGATGGACACCGACCAGCTCCTCGCTCCGCTTCCCGACGCCACTGTAACGCGGCTTTTGGGCGTTTTTCCGGGAAAGTGGACAGACAGCGACATCGCGGAGACGCCGCACCGCCGGGCCGACCGGACGTGGTCACAATCCGGTAACTGTTCGTTCACATCCTCTCGTTAGCGTTCCGAATCTGTTGGTACGGGTGTGGAGGTTGTGACGAGTGTTCGACCCCGGTCGGGGGATGAGGTCGGGGGGATATGACGCCGGTCGCGGGGTGCTGACAGCACCTCGGGCGGGATCGGAGACGGTGTGTTTCCGGCCGCCGGCGCCGCCGGTCGTCCTGCTCGGGCCACGCCCGCGCCCGGCGCATGTGCCGTTGGCGCCCGCGCAGGAGCGCATGTGGCATGCCGCTCGGCTCGGCCGCTCGGCGGACTGGAATGTCGCGCGGGCGCTGCGGCTGCGCGGCGCCGAGGTGGACCCGGCCGCGCTGCGGTCGGCGCTGGAATGCGTTGTCGCCCGGCACGAACCGCTGCGCACGATCTACCCGGCGACCGAGCACGGTCCCGCCCAGCACGTCGTCGACGCGGCGGAGACCGCTCTCGATATCGCCGAATGTGCCGTCACCGAGAGTGAACTCGCGGTCGCGGTCGCCGCGCTGTCGGCGCGGGCCTTCGATCTCACGCGAGAGCTGCCGGTGCGGGCCCGACTGTTCGTCGTCGGACCCGGCGACGTGGTGCTCGCCCTGGTCGTGCACCACATCTCGGTCGACGGGCGCTCGCTGGGCCCGCTGATCCGGGATCTGGTCACCGCCTATCTCGCCTGCCGCGCCGGGAGCGCCCCCGAGTGGGCGCCGCTGCCGGTGAGTTACACCGACTACACCCTGTGGAAGCACGCCCAGCTCGGCGAATTCACCGACGAATGGAGCCGCGCGACCCACCAACTGCGCTACTGGGCCAACGCGCTGGCCGGTCGGCCCGCCCTGCTGGATCTGCCCGCCCGTGAACCCCTGTCACCGCCGGTCGACCCGGCTGCCGGTGCGCTGCTACCGATCTCGTTCGACGCGCGGACCCACGCCGGGCTGCTGCGGCTGGCACAGGACGGACGGGCGAGCCTGTTCATGGTCCTGCAGGCCGCGTTTGCGGTGGCCGTCGGCGCGTTCGCCCGCAGCGCCGACGTCACTGTGGCGACCGCGGTCTCGGGGCGCGACCACCGCCTCCTCGACGACCTGGTCGGCAACTTCTCCGACGACGTCCTCCTGCGCGTGCGCCTGGACCGCGCCGCCGACGTCGACGAGCTCATCGACCAGGTGCGCCGGGTCGCGCTGGCCGCCTACGCCCATCCCGACACCCCCAATCCCCGGCTCAAGCGCTGCCTGCTCCAGGATGCGGCGCTGCCGCTGTTCCAGGCCACACTGATCCTGCAGCGAGCCGACGCGCGCCGCAGCGCCACCGAACTCGGTGCGGCTCCGGGTTTCTCGATCACCGAGGTGCCGACCGGGGTGGTGCGGGCCAAACACGATCTCGAGTTCGGGCTGACCGATCACTACGATCCGTTCGGCGCGCCCGTCGGCATCGACGGCTCGTTCCTGTATCCGCTCGCCCGGTTCGACGAGGAGACCGCCGAGCGGTTCGTCGCCCGGTTCCGGGCGGTCGTCGGACTGCTGGCCGACGGCTACCGTGGCCCACTGGGCGCCCTGCTGGCGGCCACGGGCAGCCGCCGCTCCCTCGCGGGGGTCCGCCGGGCGGCGCGGGTGCTGGTCTGATCACCCGCCGCGTTCGAGCGGATGACCGGCGTCGCGCCAGGCGACG
The DNA here is from genome assembly GCF_019266065.1 of Nocardia sp. MH4. Lineage (GTDB taxonomy): Bacteria > Actinomycetota > Actinomycetes > Mycobacteriales > Mycobacteriaceae > Nocardia > Nocardia canadensis. The sequence goes on from NZ_LPNR01000112.1 coordinate 66,041, forward strand.
ATGCCCCCGGCCAGGCTGTAGGCGTCATAGCCCGCGCGGTGGGCGAGGGCGGCGAAGCGCAGCGAGGTCTCGCCGACGGGGCATACGAACACGACCGGGCGCGAGCGTGGGAACGGCATGCCCTGGGCGAGCATCTCGTCGAGCTGATCGTCACGGATGTTGAGCGCGCCGGGCACGTGCCCCACCCGGTAGGCCATCGCGCCCCGGGTGTCGACGACGGTCGGTCTGCCGGTGCGGTCCAACTCGGCCAGCGTGGCGGGCGTGAGCGTCGGTGCGGCGGCGGTGTCCTCGGGGCCGGGCGCGCCCGCGCCCGCGGCCTTGCCGAACAGCTCGGGCCTGCGCTTGGCGATATAGGACAGGTACGGCTCGAGCCGGTCGCACACGATGAGCACCGCGACCAGCGGCCGATCCTCGGGGCGCGGCGCCGTGGCCAGGGCACGCAGGGCCGCCGCGTAGCCCGCGCCGCTGGTGGGTCCGGCGAGCACTCCGTAGCCGTGGATCAGGGCCAGGGTGGCGTCGATGGCGGCGGCCGAGTCGACGGTGACGATGTCGTCGTAGAAGTCGGGCCGGAACAGTCCGACATCCCACATCTCGCGTTCGGAGCGGATGCCGGGGATGAAGTCGAACCGGTCCGAGACCACGCCGATGGTGCGCAGCGCCGGATGCCGGGCCAGCAGCGCGGTCGCGGTGCCGCGCGTGGAACCGGTGGTGCCGAGTCCGCCGATCAGATAGTCGAGATGATCGATGCCCGCCTCGGCGAGGTCGGTGGCGATCTCGGTGCCGGTGCCGTCGTGATGGGCGTCGATATTGCGCTCGTTGGTGTACTGCGAGGGATGGAACCACCGTTCGGGCGCCTGACCGGTGGTCTGGGCGATCACCGCCGAGACATCGTCGGCCGCCTGCGGATCCGGGCATTCGGACAGGCCTGGCAGTTCCACGATCTCGGTGCCGAGCAGTTGTAGCAGCTGCCGTACCTCGCCCACCCTGATCCGGTTGGTCACCGCCCGCAGCGGGATGCCGTGCAGCGCGCCGAGCACCCGCAGCGCCTTGGCGGTGTTGCCGCTGGAGGCCTCGATGAACGACTGCCCGCCCGCGGCGACGCGGTCCACCTCGGCGCGGATCATCGCCCAGGCGACCCGGTCCTTGACCGAGCCGAACGGATTGTGCGACTCCAGTTTCGCGTACAGCTCGACTCCGGCCAGCCCGTGCACCGCGGGATCGAGGCGAAGCAGGGGAGTGTTGCCGATGAGCTCGGTGATGTGGTTGTAGACCATCACGGCACCCGGTAATCCGCGTCGGGGCAGAGCGTGAATCCGCTGTCACTTTGTCGCACAGCGACTTTCGGCACCACCGGGTGCATGCTGGCCTGCGCGGCGGACAGATCCATGTGATAGGCGCCGGTATTGGCGAACAGCACCGGATCGCCCGGCGCGGGCACCCCGGCCACCCGCACCTGCCGCTGGGTCACCAGATCCCGCTCCAGACACAGATGTCCCGCGAAGAAGACCCCGACGGGTTCGGCGACGGCGGGTTCGGCGAGCACCACGGGGTCGATGAGCACCTCCTGGTCGGCGGCGGTGACCGTATCGCGACTCAGGTCCAGATGCACCAGGGTCGCGCCGTTGCCCGCGGTTTTGGCGAATTCCACACTGGCGAGGGTGACCCCGGCCTGATCGACGAGCGCCTTGCCGGGCTCGAGCCACAGTTCGAGCAGATTGTCGGCCAGCACCTGCCCCAGCGCGCGGCCGCTGTGCCCGGGCAGCGGGGTGGCGAGCAGATCGGCGAGGATGGCGGCGGCCGGTTCGGTGTTGGCGTACTTGTGGAACACCGGTCCACCGTGGACCGCGCCGCCGGCGACGTGATAGCCGAAGGTGCTACTGCTCCAGTGCAGGGCCTCGCCCCGCCCGAGCAGACCCGCGCGCAGCGCATGGTCGTAGGCGTCGTAGCGCGCGGCGTCGGCGGTGAAGACCTGGCGCAACCCGCCGCCGATGTCGAGCACGGTCGGCGTCAGATCGTGTCCGTAGGCGCGCTCGACGAGCTCCAGGCACGCCGCGACCGCGCGGACGCGTTCGGCGGTGGCGGCGGTGTCGAGGTGGAAGGCGAAACCCAGCAACCGCAGCCGATCCCGGTGCCGGGTGAGCACGTCGAACGCGGCATCGGCGGCCGCGAGGTCGATGCCGAAGCGGCTCGGGGCGCTGCCGGGAAATCCCGAGATGCGCAGCAGGACCGGCACCGGCGCGTCCGCCAGCTCGGCCAGCGTGGACAGTTCCCACAGATTGTCGACATTGACCGTCACCCCCGCCGCGAGCGCCGCGCGCAGCAGAGACACCCCTTTGGGGCCGGTCGCCTCGATCCGGTCGCCCGGAAATCCCGCGGCCAGCGCGGCCGACAATTCCCCCGCCGAGGCCACGTCGACGGAGATCCCCGCCGCCGCGGCGGTCCTGGCGAAGGCCGCCGAGCGGTTCACCTTGTGCGCGTAGCAGATCCGGTACGGGCCGGCTCCCGCGTCGAGGACCGCGCGCACGGTGGCCAGGTTCGCCGCGTACACCTGCGGGAACAGCAGGTGCAGCGGCGAGCCGTAATGGTCCAGCGCCGCGCGCACGGCCGCCCCGTCGGCGAGGAAGTCAGCGACCAGCGGGGGGAGCGCGGCGGGAACGGCGGGCGGGGTCATCCCACCGCCGCGCCGGGCGCCGGGGCGGGCACGTCGTCGACCGGGTTGTAGCCGCCGTCACGCAGCGCCTCGAACACCCGGAACCGGTGGCGCGGGCTGCGGATCCGGGCGATGACCCGCTTGGACTCCAGGTCGACCTCGGCCACCGGGATCTCCATCGATTCGAGCAGCGCGGTGATGGTGCGGACGCAATGCTTGCAGCTCATATCGGGGACGTAGAAGACGCCGTCGTCGCCGGGCGGCGCACCGTCGAACACCTGCTCGGCGGTGTCTCGCACGACGACGACGCTGTCCGCCAGCGCGGCGAAGGTCTCGACGAACCGGTCGACCACGGTGGCCAGCACGTGCACCGCCGCGCCGTCGACCGCCTGCGGTGCCGCCGCCAGGCAGGCGGGCCTGGCACCGGCGGGCAGCAGGGCGTACTGGCGGGAGATCAGGTCCAGCTCGTCGTGATATCTGGCGACCGCGGCCTCGGTGTCGAGCCCCTCCTCGGTGACCGCGCGCCGCATCACCGCGTGCGCGTCGGCGATGGTGGCGTCCTTCATGGCGCGCAGCAGCGCGAGGGAATCGGCGGTGTAGCGCACGCTCCCGTCGGGCTGGACGGCCAGGCGCACCGGGATCATCCCGCGCCGGAACGTCGAGGCCTGCAGCTCCCAGAACCAGCGGGTCGCGACGGCGGCGAAGATCCCGGAATCGCGCATGCCCCTGGCGAAGCCGACGATATCCCGATAGGGGGTATCGGCCGCGATGAGCCCGTGCTGGACGAGTGCGCGCCCGGTGGCCTCCACCCCGACGCGGAAGATCTCGTGCGGGTCGTGATCGGTGGTGGTGCCCGTGAGCACCGCGAGATCGGGCTCGCTCAGCGCCGCCGAGCGCGCCACCAGACCGGACCCGGCCAGCTCGCGCCACAGCGTCAGCACGGTCTCCCTGGCCACCACGGCCAGGTCGGGACCGGCGCCCCCGGTGTGGAAGTAGCCGGTATTGGGCACACCCGCGCTGTCGGTCCAGGTGATGCGGTGGGTCGCGCTGGTGACCTGGTCGGGGCGGCACGGCCGCATGAACCGCTCCAGGTACATCCGCTGCGACTGCGTCAGCGCGCTGCCGGGCTCGGGGCGTAACTCGGTGGCGCGGAAGGTGATCCGGGTCGGCGACGGTGGCTCGGCGGCCGCGAACAGACCGGGCGCGGCCAGCTCGGCCAGTACCCGGGACGCGGACCGTCGATCGTAGTGCTGCGCGGGGTGCGTGCCCATGGGTTCCTCCTCGGCTCGGGACAGGAAAGGGTCAGCGCCCGTGCCCGGCGAGGCCGGCCACGCAGGCGACGAAGCGATCGATCTCGTCCAGGGTGTTGTAGAGGTGGGTGCTCACCCGCACCGAACCCGCGCCGGGCTCGGTGCCCGGCACGCAGTGCGCACCGGTGCGGACCAGGAAACCGGCCTCGGCCAGCACGAAACCGAGATCGGTCGCGCTGATCCCGTCGAGGGTGAACGAGACGATCCCGTACCCCACCGCGCAGCCCGCGTACGCGGGCCCCGGCAGGAACTCCAGGCCGGGCACCGGCCGCAACCCCGCGATCAGCCGCAGCGTGAGTTGCCGGTTGTGCGCGGCGATCGCGATCGGGTCCAGCTCGTCGAGCAGATCGAACGCCGGTGCGAGGGAGAGGATTCCGGGAATATTGTAGGTTCCGCCCTCCAGCAGCTCCGGCATCCCGGAGCCGGTCAGCCCGGATTCGCCGATCGTCACCCCGGTGTGGCCGCCGGGCAGGAACGGCCGCAGCCGCTCGTGGACCCGCCGTCGGCAGTACAGCAGCCCGATCCCGGGCGCGCCGAACATCTTGTGCCCGGCGAACACCGCGAAGTCGGCGCCGAGGTCGAGCACGTCGACCGGCAGGTGCCCGCCGCTCTGCGAGCAGTCGAAGCACAGCAGGATCTCCGGATCGATCCGGCCGCGCAGTTCCTCGAGCGTGGTCAGCCCGCCGTAGACGTGGTGCAGGTGGCTGGTGGTGATCAGGCGGGTACGCGGGCCCACCTGGGCCGCGATGTCGTCGATGTCGGCCTCGCCCGCCGCGGTGCTGCGGTAGGGCCGCAGGACGATCCGGCGCCCGAACCGGGCCAAGGTGTCGCGCAGGTGGTGCCAGGGCAGCACATTGGACGCGTGATCGGCGGGGTTGTAGAGGATCTCGTCCCCGTCGTCGAGGACGGCCAGCCCCCAGCTGTAGGCGACGGCGCCCAGTGCGGCGGTCGCCCCAGCGGTGAACACGATCTCGTCGGGGTGCTCGGCGCCGACGAACGCCGCGGCCCGGGAACGGACGGCCGCGACCCGCGCGGACAGCGAGGTCGCCCAGCCGTAGGTGCCGCGCCCGGCGTTGGCCGTGTGCTCGGCGTGATAACCGGTGACGGCGGCGATCACGGTGTCCGGCTTCTGGGTCGTGGCGGCGCTGTCGAGATACACGACGGCCGGATCGGCCAGTGCGGGAAAGCGGCCGCGGATCGTGGCGGGCACCGGGGTCGGCGCGTGCCGCAGCACCGGAACGGCGGTGAGCTCGGGCCGGAGGGGGTGCACGAGATCAACGATACGCACTTTTCTGGTACGGCTGACGAAGAATTCTCGCGGGCAACGCTTTTCGGGCGCGGGCTCAGTACTTGCCCTGCAGGTAGTCGACCAGGTGTCCGCGTTCGGCGGCCAGTTCGGTGATCTCGCTCTTCACCACGTCGCCGATGCTGACGATGCCGATCAGCCGGTCCGCCTCGACGACAGGCATGTGCCGGACGCGATGCTCGGTCATGACCTCGCGCAACGAGGAGACGTGGTCGTCTGGTCCGCAGGTGCGCACCCGGTCGGTCATGATCTCGGCGACCGGCCGGTCGAGCAGGGCGGCGCCGTGGCGGTCCAGGTGGCGGACCACGTCGCGCTCGGAGACGATTCCGCTGATGGTCGCGCCGTCGGGGGAGACCACCACCGCGCCGATATTGTGCTCGGCCAGCACGGTGAGCAGGGCGCGCACCGTGGTCTGCGGCCCCACCGTGGTCACCGCCGTGCCCTTGTTGCGCAGAATCTCCGCTATCCGCATATGCCGCTCACCCGTGTCGAGCCCGATCGTTCCCCTTCAGGATGCCTCGGGTGACACGGCTGTGACCAGCACGAAGACGTTACAACCGGCTATTCGTCGTCCAAGCCGGCGGAGAGATAGGCCGCGGCGGCCAGCCATTGCCTGCACTGCGGACCGTGCACGTCGTGCTGGCGCAGCATCTCGCGGGCCTGGCGGTAGGTGAGCCCGAGCGGCTCGTCGCTACACGATCCGGAGGACGCGCCCGCCGTGCCGAGGTATCGCGGGATCTCGAGGCCGGTGCTTCCGGCCGAGACCCGGCGGGGTGTTCGAAACGGCGTACTCATCCGAGTCCCCTCGCATCCGGCAGCGGAGGGCCCATCCGGCTGGTGCTGCCGACGTCCCTTCCGGTGATCTTGAGGCCTGAGTCTACGGGGGTGTTGTTTGCAGATGCAAGAACATCTGCACTGTCGATTCGGACGTGTCGGGCAGCTGATCGGGTTGTCGCGCTTGCGAATTCAGGGGACTGGACGTCACCGATCGAGCGTGCGCCCAGGTCGTGTCGTCGGGTAAGTACCGACCGGTGCGGCCGCATGTGAACCGTGTTAGTGTCCCGATCGCAATGTGCAGATGCAAGAACGTTTGCACGTGCATCTGCAACTTTCGCACTGATGGCATCAATCGAGAACGAGGAGTGTGACGTGTCCGGTATGCACCATGATCAGCGGGAACGCCCGGGCGTCGGCGACTGGCGCAAGAGCACGTTCAGCAACCCCAGCGGCAACTGTGTCGAGGTGGCCGAGGCGACGGACGGTTCGGTCGCCGTGCGCAACTCGCGCGACCCGCACGGCTCGGTGATCTTCTACACTCGGCCGGAAATCGACGCTTTCATCCGCGGCGCGAAGGCCGGAGAGTTCGACTACTTGACCCGGTGATCGGTAATATCGGCAGCCATGACGGCTGAACCCGACGAGATCGGTCGCGTGCAACCCGTTGTCGATCGCGGCCCCACCGTGCTGCGCATCGCCCTCGGTGGCCAGTTGCGCAAACTGCGCGAGAGCAAAGGCATCACCCGCGAGGCGGCTGGTGACGCGATCCGTGGCTCACACGCCAAGATCAGCCGGCTCGAACTGGGACGCACCGGATTCAAAGAACGCGACATCAGGGACCTGCTCACGCTCTACGGTGTCCACGACACCCGCGAGCGTGAGTCCTTCTTCGAACTGGCCAGGCAGGCAAGTGAACCCGGCTGGTGGCATCGCTACAGCGATCTGCTGCCTTCCTGGTTCAGTACCTACCTCGGGCTCGAGCAGGCGGCCAGTCAGATCCGCACCTACGAGGCCCAGCTGGTGCCCGGCCTGCTGCAGACGCCGGAGTACACGCGCGCCATCGTGACTCTCGGGTTCGACGACGCCGATACCGAGCGACGGGTGCAGGTCCGTCAGCTCCGCCAGGACGTGCTGCGCCGGGTCGACCCACCGGTGGTGTGGGCGGTCATCGACGAGGCCGTCCTGCACCGCCCGATCGGCGGGCACGAGGTGCATCGCGCGCAGCTGCGCTACCTGGCCGAGCTATCCGCGCTGCCGAACGTGACCGTGCAGGTGCTGCCGTACTCTGCGGGCGGGCACGCCGCGGCGGGCAGTTCCTTCAGTATTCTGCGGTTCGCCGAGCCCGAGCTGCCCGACATCGTCTACCTCGAGCAGCTCACCAGTGCGCTGTACCTCGAGCGGCGGCAGGACCTGGCGCTGTATCTGTCGGTGATGGACCAGCTCAGCGTGCAGGCCGCCCGGCCCGATCGCTCGCGCCAGATCCTGCTCGACTACGCCGATCGCGCCTGAGGCCGGACACCGCTACCGGGCGCCGCTGACGGCGCCCGGTCCGGGTCGGTGATTCAGTAGCGGATGCAGCCCGCGGCGATCCGCCAGAAGGTGTCGGGGGTCAGCGTCTGCAGATCCCAGTCGTCGGCCAATTCGTGCGCGGTGGTCACGATCCGGTCGATATCGAAATCATTGCGTGTCGCCGCGCCGGTGGATTCCACGGCATCGATGACATAGGCGACCGCTGTTTCCCTGGAGCACCCTGCGGTGACGGGGTGGGTCGTCGCTGCGCGATCAGCGAGGCCGAATCGGCCGTTAGTGTTGTTCATGGTGAACGCCCCTGTGTTTAGGCAGTGGCAAACCCAAGGCAAACATAGCCCCAGGTGTGCCGCTCGCGGCCTCCCCTGACTATCCCCTGAATTGTGTTGCGGCCCTGAGTTTAGGACGGGGCAAGTTTCGAATGCAAGCACATCTGCACGATCGATTCCGTCTCGATGCAGCGCATTTCTCGGCTTCTGAGCGGCGAATCCGCGGGTGCGCCACCGTGTTCACGACACACGGCGGGTGGATAACGGCGTGACCGGCGGCTGGTCCCTCCCGCGGCGTGATGCGGGGACTGCCGCCGGTCGGCGAGAATCGACCCTACGGCCGAATATTGTTGCGATAGTTAATTTTCGGCTACCGAATTGCCGACACGGCCGCCGCGATCGGCGCCGTTCCGGAGACCACTTCCAGCGTGCGCCCAAAAGTGTTGTCCGCGTCCAAGATCGACGCGAGCGTCGCGGCGACGTCGGCGCGGGGGATCGGACCCCGCGCAATCGGCGGTGGTCCGAGCGTGACCAGACCGTTGCCTGCCGTGTCGGTGAGCATGCCGGGGCGCAGGATGGTCCAGTCCAGGGCGCGCGACCGCAGATCGTCCTCCGCGCGGGTCTTGGCGTCGATGTAGGCGGCCCAGACCTCGTCGGTGCCCGGTGCGGGCGGCGCGCCGGCGCCCATCGTCGAGATCTGCACGAAGCGCCGGACGCCGGTCCGCTCGGCGGCGTCGGCGAGCTGCACCGAGCCGTTGAGATCGACGGTGTATTTGCGCGCGGCACCGCTGCCCGGGCCCGCGCCGGCGGCGAAGACCACCGCGTCCGAGCCGGCGACCGCGGCGGCCAAATCGTCGGGGGTATCGCGTTCCATATCGAAGATGACCGGAACGCCGCCGGTCGCGACGATATCGGCGGCCTGGTCGGGGCGGCGGATGAGCGCGTGGACCTGGTCACCGCGGCGGGTGAGCAGCGAGGCCAGCAGCAGGGCGATCTTGCCGTGCCCACCGGCGACGACGATACGCATGCGAGTGCTCCTTTCGAGCGGAGAGCGGACAGTCAGCGTTCCGGGCCGCCGGGATTGCAGTTCGCCGACACCGTGGCCGAATAGCCGACGGCCGGTCGCCACGGTTCGAGGTTCCAGCTCGGTTTGTCGGGCGCCACCATCCTCGCCCACACCCAGTGGCAGAGGAACTGGTCCCGCATCCCCGGCGCGTCGGCGTCGGCGTCCAGGGCGAGGATCTCCTGCCAGGCGAGTTCGTCGGTGCCCGGCGCGTCGGTGCGTCGGCCCGCGACGGTCGGCACGACGAGCAGGCGAGGGCCGTCGGCGGTGTCGGTCCAGGTGAGGTGGTCGATCAGCGGCAGTCCGGCATACGGATCGACCGTCGGTGTCGGCGCGGCGAGGGTGACCGGAGGCTTGCTGGTCGAGCGGGGCGGCGTGGTGGTCGTCGACGGAGCCGCCGTCGCCGGCTCCTCGGCGGCGGTCGAGCCGCAGCCGGTGAGGCCGAGCATCGCGACGGCGGCGAGTGCGGCCGACAACTGCCACCGAATCACGCGTCGCCCCTCCTTGTCGTCCAGGCGCGCGGCCGGGACGCGGCCGCCCGGCCAGCCTAGTGCGGTCGGCCCGGCGGTGCCGGTGGGCTCAGTGCCAGAGCGAGCGGCAGGGGAGTCGGCGCAGGTCGGGACCCACCTGCCCATCGACGGTGACCAGCAATCCGGCGTGCACCGCCGCGGTGGTGAACTCCCACGCCTCGGCAGGGGTCGCCGCGTACTCGAGAATCAGCGCGTCCTGCGGTGTCGCGCCGTCGAAGTAGACCGTGATCCGCCGGGTCGGTATCTCGGTGCGGTCGGCGCGGTGGGAGGTGGCGGCGATGTTCTCGTCGATGGGAATCATGGCGTGCTCCTTATGCCCCGGCGCTGGTGGGCGCCTTCCTACTCGACGGTAGGGCCCGGGCCGTCGAGTGGAACATGTTCTGGAATTCACTGGAGATCTCACAGCCCTCCGGCGCCGCGGCGTGACGGTGGCAGACGAGAATCGCCGTCGACTTGCATCCGGTCACAACCCGCATTCCTGCCGGTTGTGAGCTCCGCCGATCTCGGTCCGAAGGGGTACCGACGAGCCACGCTACCGGCAAGTATCGGTCTCGACGGCAGCGACACGGGAGGACGGCCGGATGATCTGGGTTGCCGCGGCACAACGGGCTCGGCCCCGCCGCGCCCTGCTGGCCGTGGCGGCGGCGCTCGTGCTGGCCGTGGTCTGCGCCGCCCCCACACACAGTTCACCGCTCTATCCGAGCGCCGATCCCGACCCCTTCTACGCCCAGCCCGCCGACCTGTCGGCGTCGCGGCCGGGCGACGTACTGGACGTGCGGCCGATGCCGCCCCTGGCGATGTTCCCCGACACCAGGATCACCCTGGTCAAGTTCCGCTCGACCAACTCGGCGGGCGAACCGATCGCGGCGACCACGACCGTGCTGCAACCGGCGGGCCACCGCCGGGACGCGCCGGTGCTGTCCTACCAGCACATCATCAACGGACTCGGCGTGCGCTGTTCGGTCTCCAAGGTGCTCTACACCGACGACCCGAACCTGATGGTCCGCGAGGCGGTGTTCTGGAATCTCGCCCTGCGGCGCGGCTGGACGATGGCGCTGCCCGACCATCTCGGGCCCAACTTCGCCTACGGCGCCGCCAAATTGGGCGGGCAGGTGACCCTGGACGGCATCCGGGCGATCCGGAAGGTCGCCGACCTGCAGGTCGGGGGGAGCCGGGTCGCGATGGCGGGCTACTCCGGCGGTGGCATGGCGACGGCCTGGGCAGCGGCGCTGCAACCCAGCTACGCGCCCGACGTCGCGGTCGCCGGCGCGGCGCTGGGCGGGGTGCCGATGAACCTGGTGTCGATGCTCGAGGGTCTCGGCTTCGGCTCGCACCCGGTGTTCGGCCTGGCGCTGGCGGCGGGGATCGGGCTGGAACGGGAGTATCCGCAACGGTTTCCGATCAGCGAGCAGATGAACGCGCGCGGCCTGGCCGCCCGCGCCGCGATCGCCGACGCGTGCACCAACGACATCCTCGGCGCGGGCGCGGGCCGCGGCATCCTCGACTTCGCCGCGACGACTTCGATGGTCGACGACCCGCACGCCCGCGCCGTCGTGGAGGAGAACAGCCTCGAGCTCTACCCAGGAACGCCGACGATGCCTGTCTTCGAATGGCATTCGCCCATCGACGGCCTGATCCCGGTCGAGGCGATCACCGCCACCACACACCGCTGGTGCGCGGCGGGCACCCCGCTGGTCACCGAATCGACCCCGACCCCGGACCACCTGACCGCAGCTGTGCTCGGACTGCCTTCCGCGCTGAGATGGCTCGACGCGCGGCTGCAGGGGGAACCGGCGCCCAGCACCTGCTGAGCCCGGTTTCGATCGGCCCGGATCCGCACGCCCCGAGCCGGATTCGGGCTGATTGTTGTTGCGATCGTGCCGCATTGCGTCACGACTCGGGCACGACGCCGATCCGGCGGGGTGGTTCCGGCGTACCTTCAGTGGACTGACGAGGGTGCGCTGGGGGAAGTTCGACGGGAGACGAAGCACCGCATCGCCGCACGTCAGCGACGAATCCGACGTTGCCACCCGAAGGCGTGTGTGCCATGCGATCTGTGCGTGTGTTGGTCTGCTCGATCCTGCTGCTGTGTTCGTTGTCCGTCGGCAGTGCGGCCGCCGAACCCACCCCGGAATTCCCGGTGCCGCAACCGGGTACGCCGGGGTTCCTGCCCGACTTGCAACGCTGGATCGATCAGGTACTGCCGTCACCGATCCAACCGGCGGCCGGTGCCGATCCCGATGCCGAGCTCGCCGCGCTGCGGGCCGCGGTCCTGCCGTCGGCCGTGGGCGACGCGATGTTCGACCATTGGCCCGACGGGCTGGCCGATTACACGCCGGGACAGATCATCGCCACCCGCGACATCCTCGCCACCGCGGGTCCGCTGACCCTGGTGCCGCTGCGCTCGGCCACCCTGCTCAAATACCGCACCGATGATTCGCAAGGTCGCCCGTCCTTCGCCACGGCGACGCTGCTCGTGCCCGCCACCGACTGGACCGGACCCGGCGATCGGCCGGTCCTGGTCAACAACCTGCCGATCGACGCGCTGGGGCGCGACTGCACGCCGGGATACACCCTCGCGCACGGCCTCACGCTGCACTCGAGCTCGACCGAATTCATCCCGCCGACCACGCAATTGGCGGCACTGCGTGGATACGCCGTGCTGGTGCCCGATCACGAGGGCCCGTGGATGGCCTACGCGGAGCCGTATGTCGCCGGGCACGCGGTGCTCGACGGAATCCGGGCCGTGCGCGGCCTCGACCCGGCGGTTTTCGGCGCGAGCCGGTTCGCGATGACCGGCTACTCCGGCGGTGCCATCGCCACCCACGGCGCGGCCAAGCTGATCGACTCCTACGCGCCGGAACTCGCCGACGTGATCGTCGGGGCGGCGCTGGGCGGTGTGCCCGCCGATTTCGAGATCCTCTCGCGCAGTATGAACGCCAATCTCGCCTCCGGGATCTTCATGGCGGCCACCTTCGCGATCGGCCGGGAACGTCCCGAGATCCTGGCCGCGATGAACAACCTCGCGCGCTGGGTCGCCACCTCGGTGATGAAGGACCAGTGCGTGAGCGTGTTCGCCGTCCCCGGCGTCCTGCACCTGCCGATCGATGTCGGCGCGAACATCCCCGACCCGCTGCGCTCGGACCTGGCCACCCGGATCTACGAGATCACCCGGATGGCCGGAATGCGCTCGGCCACACCGCTCTACATCTACAACGGCGAGCAGGAGTTCTGGATCCCCGCCGCCGGCGCGCGGAATCTGTACAACGAGCAATGCTCGCTCGGCGCGAACGCGGTGTACCGCAGCGTGTTCGGTGAGCACGTGATCGGTGCGGTCACCGGATATCCGGAGGCGATGCTCTGGCTCGACGAGCGATTGCAGGGTGTCGCGGCACGCAGTGAATGCTGACCGGCGGAAGTGGGAATTCTCTTCGATCTTCGCGGGCGGCTGCTGTGAAAGGTCAGCGGGCCGCGGAATTCCCGGGTGGTGTGGGCGATGACGGCCGGTCAGTGCTGGTGAGACGGCGATGAAGGGGATCCGGTCCGCGGTGCGGTCCGGATTGCCGAAGAATTCCTGTGCCCCCTCATGGGGGTTTTCGACGAGCCGTGGTGACCTGTCCAGAAACCCGGAAACGGCCGAATTGCGGGGATTTTCGGGACTTATGTTCGGTGCGGTTTCGACAAAGCCATTCGTATTTCTCGAATCGCACAGGAAGATACGCCAACGATGAAATCTCCCAGTCGCAGACGGACGCTACACACGGCGGTGCTCACCGGCGTCGGCGCGCTCGCCGTCGCGCTCACCGGTCCGGGGGCCGCCGCGTCCCCCGACCCCGCGCCCTCCGAGCAGGCCCTCGCCGACATCATCACCTCCGGCCGCGAAGTGGCCGGGCCGGGTAGCGGTTCGGCCTGCACCTCCGGCAGCGGCGCCGGGTCGGGGAACGGCTCGGGCAACTGCTACGGCGGTTCGGGCTCCAGTTCGGGTTCCTCCGGTGGAAAGTCCACCGACACCATCGGTTACGGTCCCGCGCAGACCGCTTTCCTGGCCGCGTTCGCCTACGGCCTCGGCAACGGCGACGCCGCCCCGCCCGGCGCCAACGACTGGAACTGCAAGCCGACCGCCGAACATCCGCGTCCGGTGGTGCTGTTGCACGGCACCTGGATGAACGCCTACAACGGCTACGCCTTCATGGGTCAGCCGATCAAGGACGCGGGCTACTGCACCTTCACCTTCAACTACGGCCGCTCGGGCCTGGTCGAAGGCGGCGGCCTCGGCTCGCTGCTGCCCGGCGTCATGGGCACCGGCTACATCCAGGACTCGTCCAAGCAGGTCGCCACCTTCGTCGACCGTGTGCTGGCGGCCACCGGCACCGACGAGGTCGACATCATCGCCCACTCCCAGGGCGGCGCGCTGGCCAACTGGTACACCAAGTACGACGGCGGCGCGGCCAAGGTGAAGAACCTCGTCACCTACGGTGCCACCCACCACGGCACCAGCCTCGACGGCATCGGTGCCCTGGGCCGGATGATCAACAACGCCGGTATCGACATCCTGGGTCTGATCGAGATCTTCGTCGGGCATGCCGGCATCCAGCAGACGATCGGTTCGGACTTCGTCAACCAGCTCAACGCCAACGGTGACACCGTCCCCGGCGTCGACTACACCGTCGTCGGCACCCGCTACGACGAGGTCACCAACCCCTACGACCTGACCTTCCTGAAGCCCGGTCCCGGCGCCACGGTCGACAACATCACCCTGCAGGAGGGCTGCGAACAGGACGTTTCCGACCACCTGACGATGATGTACTCCCCGCGCGCGCTGTCGATCGCGCTGCGGGCCCTCGATCCGGCGAGCAGCCCGAACCTGGTCTGCGAGTCCAACCCCTGGCTGGTCGGGGGTGGTGGCTCCCTGTGAGACGAGGCGAAGGCGCTGTTCGCGATCGCGGACAGCGCCTTCGGCGTCGCGGGGGTGGGATCAGGCCGCGGAACGGTAGCTGCGGGCGACCAGCGCCGAGCGCAGATACCACAGACCCGAGGGCTGGGTCGGGTCGAAACCGGTGAGCTGGCCGATCCGCTTGAGCCGGTAGTCGACGGTGTTGGTGTGCACGTGCAGCACCCGGGCGGTGCGCTGGCGGTTGAGATTGTTCGCGATGTGGCGCTGCAGGGTCTCGAGCAGTTCGGGGTACTGGTCCAGCGGATCGAGCAGCGAACCGAGGAACTCCCGGCCGGGGCCGGGGCGGGTCAGCTGGTACTCGAGAGCCAACTCGTCGAAGCGGTACAGCCCGGAGGTGACCTCGAGCCGCTGCACCATGTCGAGCAACTCGTGGGCCTGGTCGGCGGCATCGGGCACGCCGGTCGTGCTGGTCTCCACCAGCGCCGCGGTGATACCGACCTGGGCCGCCTGCGAGAGCTGGGCCACGAGGGCGGCGAGGCCGTCGCGATCGAAGGTGCCCGCGGGGATGAGCACCGTGCCGCCGTCGACACTGAGCAGCGACAGCGCCGAATCGCCGCAGCGCTTGGCCAGCTCGGCCTGCACCCGGCGCAGCTTGCGGCGCGCGACCACCTGGGCGTCGAGGGCCGGGTTGGCCTCCTCGCGGTGCGGCGGGATCGCCAGGGCCAGAACGGCATAGGTCTCGGCGATGGCGATGCCGCACTCGCGGGCCATCGTCGAGGTGCTGTGGCCGCCGAGCAGCGCCGAGGTGAGGGTGTGCACGGCGGTGTGGTGCTCGCTGACCACGCCGCGCAACTCCCGCACGTAGGCCAGCGACACCTGGGCGGTGATGGTGTCGAGCATCTCCATCACCATCTTGACGCCGTCGACGAGATTGTCGTAGTCCTTCACCGACGCGTTCGCGACCACCAGGTCGAGGCCGATCTTGAACCCTTCGGCGATCGAGTGGTGGATGGTGTCGATCGGCACGCCCTCGCGGGCCCAGCCGCTGGCCGCGTCCTGCAGGCGCTGCAGCTTGTTCGGGATGTCGCGGCCGTCGAGCATGCTGACGGCGAATTCGAGGCAGATCCGGGTGATGGTGGTGACGTCGCCGGTGATCGCGTCGCCCGGCAGCGTGCCGCAGGGGACGACATTGGCGACGAAGTGGCCGACCATCTGCCGAGACAGGGCGCGCACGTCCTTCAACGGCGACGACATCGGCTGACCGGAGATGGTCAGCGATTGCCGGGGTGGATTCTCAACGGACATCTGTGTTCCCTTCGCCCATCTTGCGGCTCTGCCCCCGCTGTCCAGCGTGTTCACCCTAGCCAACCCGCGGCGATGCCGGAATGGAACGTCAGGTTATGGGTCGTGGACCCATGCTTGCTTGCCTGCTTGGTGAGCGGTCACAAGTCTGGTCCATCGCTATGAGTGGTTGTAGAGTTCTCCGCGCCGGAACGAACCGATAGGGGCACCATGCGACCTGCCGTCCGTTGTCTGGTCTGGGAACTGGACGAAACCCTGTGGGACGGCGTGGTCCACGACTCGACCAGCACCACGCTGCGCCCGCAGGCACTGCGTACGCTCACCAAGCTGAGCGAACGGGGAGTGCTGCATGCCGTCGCGGCACGTGGTGATCGTTCGCGCACCCTGCGCACGCTCTATCGGCACGGCCTCTACGAGATGTTCTCGGCGGTCGAGGTGGGCTGGGGCCGCAAGTCGGCCTCGATCGTGCGGATCGCCGACACCCTGGGCCTCGGGCTGGACGGGATGGCGTTCCTCGACGCCGAGCCGGTCGAGCGCGCCGAGGTCTCGCGTGCGCTGCCGATGGTGCGCTGCTATGCCGCCCGCAACGTGGACATGCTGCCGCTGTTGCCGGACTTCCGGCACGACCTGCGTTCGGGCCCGGTCCCGACGCCGCCACTGGGGTTCGCGCGCGTCCCGGCCCTGTGACGGCCCGGATTCGGCTGCGCGCGCTGCCTTCTCGCACGCGATGCGGCACCGCATTGCGTGCGATCTTGCACAGCGTGCCGAAATCGACCGGGTGGCAGCGTCTCAGGACTGATCCGGCAGCAGCGACAAGGTGAGACCGGCCAGCCTGACCGGGTCGGCGACCACGTCGTAGGCCGCGATCCGCGTTGCCCGGATGGTGAAGGTGAGCACGAACAGCGGCCTGCCCGCCCGGACAACGACGAGCCCCGGCCGACCGTCGACGAGGACCAGGACCGCCTCCCGCGAGCGCTGCCGCAGCACGACCGCGCCTTCGGCGACGGCGGCCGCGCCCCGGACCAGGGCGGCCATGCCGGGCGGGAGCGCCGCCGGATCGGCCGAGCGCACGACATCGGGGGCGAGCACCGCCAGCAATTCGTCCAGGTCGCCCTCGCGCGCGGCCTTCAGGAACGCCGCCACCGCGGTCCGCTGCGCGGTCAGTTCCGCGGGCTCGATCCGGGCCGGCGCGTGGACGCGCTGCCTGGCCCGGCTGGCCAGCTTCTTGGTGGTGGCCGGTGTCCGCCCGAGCATCGGGGCGATCTCGGCGAACGGCACGGCGAACAGGTCGTGCAGCACGAACGCGACCCGCTCCTGCGGGCCGAGCACATCGAGCACGACCAGCAGCGCGCGGCCGACCGCGTCGGCGAGCAGCGCGTCGTCCTCGGGGTCGGCGCCCGGACCGGTGGCCCGCGTGTCGGCGAGGTCCGGCGCCGTGGTCTCGGCGCGCTGGGCGCGGGCGCGCAGCAGATCCAGGCAGATCCGGGAGACGACCGTGGTCAGCCAGCCGTCGAGATTGCCGATCTCGGCCACGGCGACGCGATCCAGACGCAGCCAGGCCTCCTGCACGACGTCGTCGGCCTCGGCGGCGGTGCCCAGCATCCGGTAGGCGATTCCGCGCAGCCGGTCACGGCGCTGTTCGAAGGCGAGCGCGAGCGCATCCGTCTGCATCGGTCACCTTTCGGCCGGCCCGTTCGTCATCGGATCGACGGCGGTCGCCGTCGCTCACCGTAGACCGGAGGAACCCACTCATGCACACGAGCTTCGTCGTCGTCACCGTGCTCGCCGCCTCGGCCGCGCTGATCGCCGCGGCGATCGACGTCGTCCGCGCCGACTGGATCCGCGCGAACATGCGCCGCTACGGGGTCGCACCGTGGACGCTCACGCCGCTGGCGGTGATCAAGGCGGTGGGCGGTCTCGCGCTGCTGGCCGGGCTGGCCTGGCGGCCGCTGGCGATCGCCGCCGCGGCCGGGCTCGTGGTGTATTTCCTGTGCGCGGAGCTGACCGTCCTGCGTGCCCGCGCCTACGCCGACCTCGGCTACCCGTTGCCGTATCTGCTGCTCGCGGGCGCCTCGCTGACGCTGGCCGCGGTGTGAGGCGGTGGTGGCGCGCCCGGTCGGACGCGCCACCACGCCCGGGTCAGGACTCGGCCAGGATGAAGTCCGCCGCCTGTTCACCGATGAAGATGGCCGGGGCGTTGGTGTGCCCGCGGATGATCAGCGGCATCACCGAGGTGTCGGCGACGCGCAGGCCCTCGACACCGCGCACCTTCAGGTCCGGGGTGACCACGCTGGCCGCGTCGGTACCCATTCGGCAGGTGCCGACCGGGTGGTACAGGGTGTGCGAGAACTTCTCGAGCGTCAGCGCCATGGTCGCCTCGAGATCGTCGGGCGCCTCCGGCGGGTAGATCAGCTCGCCCAGCGCGCTCTTGAGCGCGGGCTGCTGGACCAGGCTCGCGCACACCCGCAGTCCGGCGATCAGCGCCGCGCGGTCGGCGCCGTCGGGATCGGACAGGTACCGCGGGTCGATGACCGGCTTGGCGGTCGGATCGGCCGACGCGAGACCGATCCGGCCCCGGCTGCGCGGGCGCAGCAGGATCGCGCCGAGGACGACGCCGTGCTCGGTCGCCTCGACCAGGCCCTCGTGATAGAACGGCGCCGGCGCGTAGATCAGTTCCAGATCGGGGTGCTCGAGATCGGGCTCGCTGCGCACGAACCCGTACGCCTCACCGACATTGGAGGTGAGCATGCCGCGATGGCGGACCAGGTAGTTGATCAGCTCCAGCGGCTTCTCCGCCGCGAACAGCGAGTCGCCCTCGACGCTGTAGCCCAGGGCCGCGATCAGATGGTCCTGCAGGTTCGCACCGACCTCGGGGGAGTGCGCGACCACCTCGATGCCGTGCTGCTTCAGCTCGTCCTGGTCGCCGATGCCCGAGAGCTGCAGCAGCTGCGGGCTGTTCACCGCGCCACCGCACAGGATGACCTCGCGATTCGCGGTCACGGTGTGGGTCTGCCCGGCGTGCAGGTACTCCACGCCGGTGGCCTTGGTGCCGTCGAAGAGCACCCGGGTGGCCAGCGCTTCGGCGCGCACGGTCAGGTTGGCGCGCTTCATCGCCGGGCGCAGGTACGCGTCGGCGGTGCTCCAGCGCCTGCCGTCGCGCTGGGTCACCATCGTCTGCGAGAAGCCCTGCGGCGCGGGCCGGTTCGGCGACTCGAGTTCGTGGCCCGCCTGACGCACGGCCTCGAGGAAGGCATGCGTCGAAGCGCGCGGGCTGCGCTGGCGCTGCACGTGCAACGGGCCGCGCGAGCCCTCGTCCGGGTACTGCGCGTCCTGGACATTCTCGATCTTGCGGAACTGCTCGACCGCCGCCGCGAAGTTCCACTCCTTGCCGGCGAGGAGCCCCCACTCCTCGTAGTCGGCGCGGAAACCACGCACCCACATCATCGCGTTCATCGACGACGAGCCGCCGAAGGTCTTGCCGCGCGGCCAGTAGATCTGCCGGTCGCCGAGGCCGGGCTGCGGCTCGGTCAGGTAGTCCCAGTCACGCTCGGTGCGGAACAGCTTCGAGAACGCCGCCGGAATATGGGCGAACTTGTTGTCGTCGGCCGGACCGGCCTCCAACAGCACGACCGTGGTGCCCGGGTCGGCGCTGAGCCGATTCGCGAGCACCGCCCCCGCCGACCCCGAGCCGACGATCACGTAATCCGCGGACGTCCCACCTGCTTGCACTGTCCAACTCCGATCCTGCACTGCATCTGTCGTAGCCAACTGGACGCGCCCGCTCGCGGGCCCGAAAAGCCCGCGAGCGCAGCCGGACTCGTCGTCCGGCGGCGGCGCTGCAAGCAGCGTACTGACAGTGGCGGTCCGGTGGGTGCCGCCTGACTCAGTCCGAGCCGGCCGCTGCCGCGGCCTTGCCCGCGCGACGGCCGTAGAAGCTGCCGTCACCGAGTGACGCACCGCTGACATAACCGTACGCGCACAGCCCTGACGTGCAACGACCCGCGGCGTAGAGCCCGGCGATCGGCTCGCCGCTGACGTGCAGCACCCGTGAGTCGAGGTCGGTGCGCAGGCCGCCCAGGGTGAATCCGGCGGTGAAACCGCGCAGATCGAAACCGGCCAGCGGGGTCGAGATCGGGCGCACCCACTCGGGCTTCTTGCCCAGCAGTGGATCGTTGCCGTTTTCGGCGTGACGGTTGTAGGTGGCGATCGTGGTCTGCAGCGTCTGCTCCGGCAGCCCCATGTCCGCTTCGAGCTCGGCCACCGTCTCGGCGACCCACTTGGGTGGGAACCGGAAGAACGGGGTGGCCGACTCGGTCGTCAGCGCTTCCTCGAGTGAGGCCTCGTCGATGACGAGGAAGGCCTGGTTGTCGTTCTGCAGCAGGGTCGCCTGTCCGATGCGGCCCGGGTAGGTGTCCTCGGTGACGTAGCGCTGGCCGCGCCCGTTGACGAGGATGCCACGCGCCATCATCTGCGGATCGCCGAAGATGGCGACCTCGCTGGCGTCCATGTGCGCGAGCTCGGCGCCCAGCGCCTGGGCGAGCCGGATGCCGATGCCGTCGTGCTCCTCGATCGCCGCGCCGGGCCTGCCGCTCAAGCGCGGGGTGTAGCGGTCGATCATCTCGGTGTCGTAGGCGAAGCTGCCCGTCGCCAGGACGACGCCGCGCGCGGCCCGCACGGTGACCGGCTTGCCGTAGGTGGTCGCCAGGACGCCGACCACGCGATCGTCGTCGTCGACGATCAGCCGGCGGATGCGGGTGTCGTACTCGACGTCGATGTCGAGCGTGGCGACGGTGTCGGCCAGCGGCTTCATCAGCATGTAGCCGCCGCTGCGCTCACCGATCTTCTTGCCCGCCAGCTCGGGAACGTGACCGCGCGGCGCGGGCTCGGCGATGTCGAGGAAGGGCGCGGAGTTCTCGCCGCCGGAGTACATCAGGCCCTCGTCGTGCGGCGGCTCCCAGCCGGGCTCGCCCCAGAACGACTCCTTGAACGGCACACCGCAGTCGACGAGCCAGTTGTAGTGCTCGACGCTGCCCGCGCAGTAGTCGTCGATCTTGGCCTCGTCGACGCCGGGACCGAGCGCCGCCTTGAGGAACGCGGCCATGTTCTCCGGGGTGTCGTCGAAGCCGAGCGCCCGCTGCAGCGGGGTGCCGCCGCCGAGGTAGACGAACCCGCCCGCCAGCGCCGCCGCGCCGCCCCAGCCGCCGGTCCGTTCCAGGATGAGCACCTTCGCGCCCGCTCTGGCGGCCTCGATCGCGGCGCACACACCGGCGATGCCGTATCCGGCCACCACCACGTCGGCCTCGAAATCCCAGTGCTCCACGGCGTTCGCGCGCAGCGGGCGGACGGTGTCGATCCGATGGGGCTGTTCGGTCACGGGCTTCCTCCGCTGCTCGGGTACGTACCGAAATGGTGCCGCCAACCGCGCGACAAAACAAGAACGTGTTACAAAACCTCCCGCCCAGCGGGACGCTTGCGCCCCGGTCGGGCTCCGGTACGGTGGCGATCGAACCGACGTAGACGAGATCTGGTGGTGTTGTGGTGAGCGCGAACATTCGAGACATTGCGGTGCAGACCCTGACCGGGACCGACACGACGCTGGGCGAGCTGGCGGGGGACCGGGCGGTGTTGCTGGTCAACGTGGCCTCCAAGTGCGGCCTGACCCCGCAGTACACCGGCCTGGTCGAGTTGCAGAAGACCTATGGTGAGCGGGGCTTCACGGTGATCGGCTTCCCCTGCAACCAGTTCATGGGGCAGGAGCCCGGCACCGCCGAGGAGATCCAGGAGTTCTGCTCGGTCACCTACGGCGTCGACTTCCCGCTGCTGGCCAAGGCCGACGTCAACGGCGAGGACCGGCACCCGCTCTACACCGCCCTGGTCGAGACCCCCGCCGCCGACGGCAGCGCGGGCGATATCCAGTGGAACTTCGAGAAGTTCCTGATCGGTCGCGACGGCACGGTGGCGGGTCGCTTCCGCCCGACCGTCACCCCGGACGCCGGCGAGGTCGTCGCCGCGATCGAAGCGCAGCTCTGATCGCGGGCTCGGCAGCATCGCTGTCGAGCCGCTGCGCAGACAGCGGGCAGGCTGTCGGTGCACCAGTAGTGCCGCGGGTCAGCGTCGCGCGCACCAGCCCGCACGCGTCCTGGACGGCCGCACCGATGTCTGCGTCCTCGCGCGACAGCGGGGCCGGCCAACCCGGCGCCGCCGCCCCGAGGCCGAGCGGGGTCGATGCCCGCATGCCATCGCTGCGGGATCCGCTCAGTGCAGTCCGGCGGCCGCGAACGTGATGCCCCTCGGCAGGCAGTGCGTGCCGGCATGCACTGCACTGTCACCCGCAGATGAATCGCGATCGCGAACAACCGGCCACCAGAACTCGCCATGATCGGCAGCAGCGTGGCGGCGGTGAACAACAGGCCTGGCGTCGCCTGCACACGCGGTGAGAGCAGCGGCTCCCCGTCGCACGCGGCCAGCCGTCCGTCGACCCGGGTATCGCCGCTGCCCGGCTGATGTCACACTGCGCGACCGCATGTCGTCATCTCGTCGACAGGTTCACCGGCGAAGGAGAAACACCCATGCGGATCGCAGTGATCGGCGCGAGCGGACGGATCGGCCGTGAGGTCGTCGACGTGCTGAACAACCAGGGGGAGGAGGTCGTCGAGATCACCCGCTCGGCCGGGATCGACGTGGTGACCGGGCACGGGCTGGCCGAGGCGCTGGCCGGAGCCGATCTGGTCGTCGACGCGATCAACGCCGAGACCACCGACACCGCCGCGGTTACCGCCTTCTTCGACACGGTCGCGCGCACCGTCGGCAGGGCCGCGGCGGCAGCGGGGGTGCGGCGGATCGCGGTGGTCTCGATCATCGGCATCGACGACTTCACCGCCGGACACTACGCGGGAAAACTGGCCCAGGAGCGCGCCTACCAGGCGGGCCCGGTCCCGGTGCGCATCCTGCGCGCCGCCCAGTTCCACGAGTTCACCGAGATGATGCTCGACTGGACCACCGTCGGTGATCGCGCCGAGGTGCCCGAGTACCGGGCGCGTCTGGTCGCCGCGCGCACGGTCGCCGAGCATCTGGCCGACCTCGTCCGTGCCGATGGCCCGATGATGGTCGAGATCGCCGGGCCCGAGGAATGGCGCCTGGCCGACGCCGTCGCCCGGGTCGCGGCCCGCCGCGGCGCACCGGCGCAGGTTGTCGAAGTGCGGAACACCGCCGACCCGGACCGCCGGTTGCAGGCCGAGGGGGCCCTGTTGCCCGGACCCACGGCGATCATCGCGGGCCCGACGTTCGCGGAGTGGCTCGACCGGCGGTGACACCGGCCTCGGGATAGCTTCCGTGCCAACGGAACCGATGCTCTAGGCTGAATTCGTACAGTCGGTCCGATGCCCACGGAGGCGCCCGATGTCGCACTCTCCTGCCGCCTACCCCAGCGCCGTTCCGGTCGGGGTGGACACGACCCGCGCGAGCATCGCGCGGGTCTACGATGCCGCGCTCAACGGCAAGGACAACTACGAGGTGGACCGGGCGGTGCTCGAGCAGGTCCGCACCGTCGCGCCGCAGGTCAACGATTTGGCGTGGGCCAACCGCGATTTCCTGATCCGCGCGTGCCGATTCCTGGCCAAGGCCGGGATCGATCAGTTCCTCGATCTCGGCTCCGGCCTGCCTACCGCGGAGAACACCCACCAGGTGGTCCAGCGCGTCGACCCGCAGTCGCGGGTGGTCTATGTCGACAACGACCCGTCGGTCCTCGTGCACGCCCAGGCGCTGCTGGCCAGCAACAGCCGCACCCGCATCGCCGAGGCCGACATCTTCCGTCCGCTCGAGGTGCTCGGCAACGAGACGGTTCGCGGCACGCTCGACTTCACCCGGCCGCTGGCGCTGTTCCACATCGGCACCCTGCACCACTACCTCGGTGAGGACGGGCCCGCGCTGATGCAGACCTATATCGACGCCCTGCCCTCGGGATCGTTCGTCGCGATCGCCCACTTCCACGACCCGCAGACACCGGAATACAGCGAGCTGGCCCGCAAGATGGAAGAGAAGTTCATCCACAGCCCGATGGGCAGTGGCCGCTTCCGGACCAGGGACGAGATCCATGCCATGTTCGGCGACCTGGAGATGGTCGAGCCCGGCCTCGTCCGGTGCGACGACTGGTGGCCCGACGGTCCCCACCTCACCCCGCTCAACGCGGTCCGCCATTGCATCGTCGGTGGTATCGGCCGCAAACGGTAGGCCGACATTTCTGCTTGAATGGAAGTATGTGCCGGTGGATGGCGTACTCGGGTGAGCCGATCCTCGCCGAGGATCTGCTGTTCCGCCCTGAGCACTCCCTGATCGACCAGAGCCTGCACTCGCGCCTCGGCGTGACCACCACCAACGGGGACGGCTTCGGCATCGGCTGGTACGGCCTCGGCGCCGAGCCCGCGGTGTACAAGAGCATCGAGCCCGCCTGGAACGACCGCAATCTGCGCGAGATCGCGAGTCAGGTGCGCACGCCGATGATGCTCGCGCACGTGCGGGCCTCGACCGGGACGCCGGTGCAACGCAGCAACTGCCATCCGTTCCGGCACGGCCGATGGCTGTGGGTGCACAACGGCGCCCTGCGCGGCTTCCACGAGACCCGGCGCGATCTGCTCACCGCCGTCGAACCAGCGCTCTTCGCCGACATCGAGGGGTCGACGGACAGCGAAACCCTGTTCTACCTGGCTTTGACCTTCGGTCTCGCCGACGATCCGTTCGGTGCGGTCGCCCGCGCGGTCGGTTTCGTCGAAGACGTCGGGCACGCGCACGGCATCGAGTATCCGGTGCAGATGACCGTCGCGACCACGGACGGAGAATTCCTCTGGGTTTTCCGCTATTCGAGCGAGCGAGAATCACGGTCGCTGTTCTTCTCGACCGAACTGGCCGCGTTGCGGGCACTGCACCCGGAGGTCGAGATCCTGCGCGAACTCGGCTCCGAGACGCGATTCGTGGTCTCGGAGCCGCTGCGCGACCTGTCGGGGGCGTGGAACGAAGTGCCGGAATCCTCGGCGGGGGTGGTGGGTGCCGGCGCCGATTCGATCCGGTCCTTCGAGCCGATCGCACCCGGCTGAGGATCAGCCGGCGGGATGCTTCCGGGCACGCGTGCGGCGCGGCGTCTTGGCCGGCGCGGCCGCTCTGGACGGTGGCGGTGCGGCAGGCGCCGATTCGACCGGCTCGTCACGCCATTTGATTTCGATTTCGATTTCGGTCTCGGTACCGTCGACCTCGATTTCGAATTCCCAACTGACCCGGTCGGCGACTTCGACCTCGATGGAATCGCCGTCCGAACCGAATTCCACCTCCGATTCGCCCGCCAGAGCCTTGCCAATCGCGATCAGGCGCTCGGACGCCTCTTTACGAGAGAGTTCGGACTTTCTCTTGATCTCCAACTTCGGCATGTCGACTCCAGATGTCGGGTCTCGTGAATTGGATAACTACACCGTAGCCGACAGGTGGGTGAGGTCCTCGGAGATCTGCCAGAGGCGTGCGGCGTCGTCCGCGCTGCGCAGCCGGGAGTAGACGGCCTGCTCGGCGGGTGCGCCGGACAGGTGCCCGAGACCACTCGGACCGTACAGTCGGGCGCCGCGGGCGTCGGGCGAGGTGGCGGCCAGCAGCGCGGGCAGCAGCGCTGTCTCGACCGTCCCGACGAGGATGCCGCGCCGCGACAGCGCGTGAATGAGGCGCCTGCCGAGCGTGTCTCGTGTTCGGCCGAGTTCGGGCCGCGCCGCCAGGAGACTGGTGGGTGCGACCCCGGGGTGGGCGAGATTGCTGGTGATGCCCCAGCCCGCCGCCCGGCTGCGCCGATCCAGTTCGAGCCCGAACAGGCCGAGAGCGATCTTCGACTGGCTGTACGCGCGTTGGCCGTCGTAGGACCGTTCCCAGTTCAGGTCGTCCCAGTGCATGGCGTGCCGATTCGCGGCGATGCTGATCTGCGAGGTCACCCGCGCCCGCCCGGCGCGCAGCAGCGGCAGCAGCTGGGCGACGAGCGCGAAGTGCCCCAGATGGTTGGTGCCGAACTGCAACTCGAACCCGTCGGCGGTGGTCTGCCGCTGTGGCGGGGTCATCACGCCGGCGTTGTTGACGAGCAGGTGGATCGGCCGGTTCTCCTCGCGCAAGGCCGCACCGAGTGCGGCGACCGAGTCCAGCGACGACAGATCCAGCTCGCGCACCGACAGCACCGCCCGAGGGTGCTGGTGCCTGATCTTCGCGACCGCCGCCTCGCCCTTGCGCCGGTTGCGCACGGGCAGGACGACCTCCGCGCCGGCGGCGGCCAGCCGGGTCGCCAGGCCCAGCCCGACGCCGTCACTGGCGCCGGTGACGACGGCGAGTTTCCCGGTGAGGTCGGCCACGATGAGGTCCGGCCGTGTGTGTGCCATGCGTTGCTCCTGGGTCGCTGGACGGGGGACGTGGTTTCAGGCTGCGCCCCGGACGCGCGGATATCCACGGTCTGTCGATCCCAGGCAACCCCGCGCCGCCGAGGGCAGACTGGGGACAGAACCGTGACCCAGGGAGGATGCAGCCGATGATCGACCGAGCGGGGCTCGCCGAATTCCTGCGACGCCGCCGAGAAGCACTGCAACCCGAAGACGTCGGGCTCCCGCGCGGGGAACGCCGCCGAACGGCCGGACTGCGTCGCGAAGAGGTCGCCACGCTGTGTCACCTCTCCGCCGACTACTACAGCCGGCTCGAACGCGAGCGGGGCCCGCACCCGTCCGAGCAGATGATCGCCTCGATCGCGCAGGGGCTGCACCTGACGCTCGACGAACGCGACCACCTGTTCCGCCTGGCCGGACACAACCCACCAGCGCGTGGCTCGACCAGCGAGCACGTCAGCCCGGGCCTGCTGCGCATCTTCGATCGCCTGACCGATACCCCAGCCGAGATCGTCACCGAACTCGGCGAGACCTTGCGCCAGACCCCACTGGGTGTCGCCCTCACCGGCGACACCACCCGCTACACCGGCCCGGCCCGCTCCCTCGGCTATCGGTGGTTCACCGACCCTGCCACCCGGGCGATGTACCACCCCGACGACCACGCTCTGCACTCGCGCGTGTTCGCCTCGGGATTGCGCGCGATGGTCACGCTGCGCGGCCCCGATTCACGCGCGGCGCACCTGCTGGAGCTGCTGCTCGACCGCAGCGAAGAATTCCGCACCCGCTGGAAAGAGCACGAAATCGGCGTCCACTACACCGGCGTGAAACGCTATGTGCACCCCGAGGTCGGTGCTTTGGACCTGACCTGTCAGACACTTCTCGACCCCGACCAATCGCATCTCCTGCTGGTCTACACCGCCGTCCCCGGCAGCGAGAGCTACGACAAACTCCAGCTCCTGTCCGTCATCGGAGCACTCCCACCGGCATCTCCGACCGCGTGAATCAACGGCGCGCCCGTCGGGTTCGCACCCCGTCCTGGGAACGAATTCTCCCCTGCACCAGTGCGCATTCCGCTGCCACCATCGACTCGGACAGCACCACGGCCCAACGCTGTGAGCGTCCGTCGAGTCGATGAAGGAGACCGTCATTTCTACGAATTCTGCCGAGCGGGTGTCGCGTCATACGCAGACGGTGATCGTCGGTGGCTCGCTGGGTGGTTTGACCGCCGCGCTCTCGTTGGCCGCTCGTGGCACAGCGGTCACCGTCCTCGAGCGGACGACGGGGCGTACCCAACGCGGCGTCGCGATTCTGGTGTCGGTGCAAGTCTGCGCCGGGCTCTCGGACCGCAGGCACGCGAGATCGTCGGCAAGGCGCTCGGTCCCGCCTCGATGCGCCAGGGCGTGTACCCGCATGCCTGGTGGGACGTCTACTCGGCGCTGCGCGACGCCGTCGACGCGGAGCCGCTCGTCTCGGTGATCGAGAACGCGCACGTCGTCGAGATCGGCCAGGACGCCGATGCTGCCTGGGCCCGACTCGAGGACGGAACGGTGTGGACGTCCGAGGTGTTGCTGGGCGCCGACGGTTACCGCAGTGTGGTGCGGCGTGCCGTCGACGCGGCCCGTCCCGTGGCCGACTACGCGGGATACGTGGTGTGGCTGGGCCAATCGGAGCTGCCCGAGTCCTTCGCTGAGCGGGCCGGCGGCCCTGACTTCTTCAACGGTGCCGACGACATGCTCGCCGTGTACCCACTGATCGACCGTGACGGCGGCGTCACCCGATACGGCTGGGGCTGGTTCGATCCGCACCACACCTCGCTGTTCCGGCGAATCGGCGCGATCGACGGCACCGAGGTCAAGCACACACCGCGCGGAGACGCGATCCCCGACGAGGTCTACGACGAGATGATCCGCACCGCGCAAGCCCGATGGCACGAGCCTTGGCGCACCGGGGTCGTCGAGGCCTTTCGCTCCCGGGATGTGGTGGCCACACCGATCACCGAATACTTGCCGCACCGCGTGGTCGACGGCCGAATCGGCCTGCTCGGCGACGCCGCGCACGCGCAGACACCGATGACCGGGGCGGGATTCGAAGAAGCGGTGACCGACGCGGTCGCGCTGGCCGAGGCGCTCGACGACATGCCCGCCGACAAGGGCCTCGCGCGCTACGAATCGGCCAGACTGACCGGAATGCGTGCCAGGGTATCGGCGGCCAGTCCTTCAGCCGCTCCTTCACGTGCGCCTGAACAAGTGGGGGAGCCCCAACCACTCCATATTGATACGTTAATATTCGCATTTAACTATGAAAAGCTGACCGGCGGTATGCGGCGACGTCGCCTACCGCTTCGGAAGCAAGGATGGGAGGCGAAACGTGCCGGCCGCGATCAGCGACGAAGAACGTCGCGCTCGCTGGGTCGAACACACGACGTAGTGGCACAGCTTCCGCTGACGGCCGGCGGGGGAAGGGTGCTCGTCGTGTGTGGGTCGGCTTGTCGCACGGCCGACCCGCACGCGGTCAGTAGGCGCGGGAGAAGATCACGCGCTTGCCGTAGGCGCTCGGCGCGGCACAGCGAACGCAGGCGCCGCTGTTCGCCTCGCCGGCCAAGGGAACGCAGCGCGGCGTCGCGGTGGTGATCGCTTTGATCTCGTTCTCGCAGCTGGGTCGCCCACAGTGGTGCGCGAGCGCCCACCCGGTCGACACCGCGACCTCGAAGGCTGCCCAGTCGTCGACGGTGCTGGTGTTCTCGTCGCGGAACGCGGTGGCGCGCGCCAGCAGGTACGCCTGGAAGTCGTCGAGGATGCCGGGCATCGTGTCGGGCAGGCTCGCCAGCTCCACGACCTGTTTGCCGTCGTCGCCGAGACGGCGGACCAGCACCGCGGTGCCCGCGGCGAGGTCGCGCGGGCCGAGTTCCAGCCGGACCGGCGCACCCCGCATCTCCCACTCGTTGAATTTCCAGCCCGGCGTGTGGTCACGGTCGTCGACGTGGACTCGGACACCGGCCGCGCGGAGCCTTCCGGCGAGTTCGCCGGCCGCGGCCAGGACGGCGGCCGCGGTGTCGCCGCGCAGGATCGGCACGATCACCACCTGGTGGGGTGCCAGCCGGGGCGGGAGTACCAGGCCGCGGTCGTCGCCGTGGGTCATGACGATGCCACCGAGCATGCGGGTGCTCATGCCCCATGAGGTCGTGTGGCACAGCGTGTCCCGACCGTCCGCGGCCGCGTAGCTGATGCCGAAGGCCTGCGCGAAGTTGGTGCCCAGGTAGTGGGACGTGCCTGCTTGCAAGGCTTTGCCGTCCCGCATCATGGACTCGATGGTGATCGTCTCGACCGCTCCGGCGAACCGCTCGCCGGGAGTCTTCTCGCCGGGGACGACAGGCATCGCCGCCAGGTCCCGGGCGACGGTGGCGTAGATGTCGAGGGCCAGCGCGGTCTCCGCGCGCGCCTCGGCCTCGTCGGCGTGGGCGGTGTGGCCCTCCTGCCACAGGAATTCGGTGGTCCGCAGCAACATGCGCGGGCGCATCTCCCAGCGCACGACATTGGCCCACTGATTGAGCAACAGGGGCAGATCACGGTGCGAGTCGATCCATTCGGCCATCATCTCGCCGACGATCGTCTCGCTGGTGGGTCGCACGACGAGGGGTTCTTCGAGTTCTTTCCCGCCCGCGTGGGTGACAACGGCGACTTCGGGGGCGAACCCCTCGACGTGTTCGGCTTCGCGTGCGAGATGGGACCGGGGGATCAGGAGGGGGAAGTAGGCGTTCTCGTGACCGGTGTCCTTGATGCGGCGATCGAGCTCGGCCTGTAAGAGTTCCCAGATCCGGTACCCGTACGGTCGGACGACCATGGTGCCCTTGGCCGGTCCGCGGTCGACGAGCGCCGCCCGCAGGACGACCTCGTTGTACCAGGTGGAGAAGTCGGCGCTCTGGGCGGTGATTCCGCGCTCATCCCGTGCCATGGCACGAGGGTATCGCCGTGGTCTACCGATTTTTCGGGCCAGGACGTGTGGTCCAGGAGGTGCCCGAGGCCTGCTGTTTCGGCACTCGGAGACCGGGGTAGTACCTGGTCGGGTCGGTGATCCATACGGGGTCGGGACCCATACCGCGGGAGACGGGATGACGGCTCTCCCGGACCAGCGGTCCGGCGGTTGCCGAGCGACGAAGGTGGCCCCCCGGTGGTCAGGGCGCCGAGGGACTCGCTCGGCAACCGTCGATCCATGGTCGAATCCGCTCGACCCGGCCATCCGAATCCGACCTCGCCGCGACCCAGAGCCCAGTGCGGGCCACCGGTGTACCGGTGGCCCGCACTGGGTCTGTCGATTCTGATCAGCTCAGGTGCTTGCCGAAGAACGGCACCAGGTTCTCCAGCGCTTCCCCGGTCGGGCCGGGCTGGTCGTAGAGGTCGTAGTGCGAGGCGCCCTCGACCACCACGAGCTGCATGTCCTTCGACGCGGCACGACCATAGAGCTCCATGCTCAACCGCGGCGAGGCGAACGCGCCCGGCTTGTCACCGATCACCACGCACAGCGGCTGGGTCAGGAAGACCTCGACACGGTCGTAGGCGTCCCAATCGGCCAGCGCGGCCTGACGAGCGAAGTTGAAGCTCGTCTTGCCGCCGGGGGCCTGACCGCGATCGGTCTTGTAGTAGTCGGTGGCCTCGAGGACATCGATATCGGTGACCCCGGCCTGCTCGGCCGCCTCCACCGACGGCGGCAGCAAATCGTTGATCACCTGGGCCTGGCCACAGGCCTCGGCGGTGCGCCGCGCGGCGATCGCCTCGAGCATGCCCATCGGGTTGTACTCGGAGAAACCCTCCCGCATCAACCGGCCGACATTGCTGCCGACCACGGTGCCCAGTGCCTTGATCCGCCGGTCGATCTTGGCGGCCGCCACGGCGTAACCGGCGCCACCGCAGATCGTGAGCACCCCGATGGTGTCGGAGGTCTGCGCTTTGCGGCTGCCGGTGGGGTGGGCCGAGACGATGGTGGGATTCACCTTCGACTGTCGATGCCCGGCGGGAAGTAGATGTCGGTCGCGATGTCCCAGGCCCAGCCCTTGACGGCCACTGTTTCGATGCTGTCTGCCATGACCTTCTTCTCTCTCGTCGGCTAGCTATTCATCGGCTACGACACCAAGCTATGCCGGTTTCGGCAGAACAAGAAGGTCAGAAGGGTTCCTGGGAACGATCCTTCCCAGGCAGGGCGGAAACCAGCATCCGAAAACTCCACTGCGCGCTTGCAAGTCGCAATCTGCGAAGCTCGGGTACTATCGCCGTCGGGGGAGCGCGAGATGTCCGATGGTCTGCTTAGTATGTCGCAGGCACCGGCAGCTTCGGCTGCCTCATCAACGCCATACACGACATCTCCAGGGGATGAAACTTGATCGACACGACACCGCACCCCACCCCCCGGAGCCGCTTCGCGCGGCGCTCCGGCATCACTTCGATCGTCGCGGCCGCTGCTCTCTGCGCCGCGCTCGTCACCGGCTGCACCAAGGACGACGCCACCACCACGGCGGCGCCGCCGACCGGTCAGCTGCCCGACGGCGCGCAGATCGTGAAGGAGTCGGCGAAGACCACGCAGACCCTGCACACCGTGCACCTGAAGATCGACGTGAAGAACCTGCCGAACCTGCCCGTGGAGACCGTCTCGGCCGACGTCACCAACGAGACCCAGGGTTCCGGCGCCGCGATGGGCGAGGCGAAGGTCAAGCTCAAGCCGGAGGCCGACTTCACCGAGTCGAAGTTCCTCGTGGTGGACAAGGTCCTCTACACCCAGGCCGGTGGCCGCTACGTGCCCGCAGGCCCGGCGGAGAAGGTCTACGATCCGGGCGTCATCCTGGACAAGGACAAGGGCATCGCGAACGTGATCGCCAACGTCCAGAACCCGAAGACCGAGGGCCGCGAAGTCATCGACGGCATCAACACCGTCAAGGTCACCGGCACCATCGATGCCGCCGTGATCGACCCGATCGTGCCTCGCGTCGGCGAGAACGCCGGCACCATGCCGATCACCCTGTGGATCCAGGACACCGCGCCGCCCGCCTCGGATTCGACCAAGCCGTCGGACGCCGCGTCCACCGGTGAGGGCCCGAATCTCGTTCGCGCCGTAGTGAAGAAGGACCAGGGCGAGGTCACCGTCGGCCTGTCCAACTGGGCCAAGCCGGTCAACATCGTCAAGCCGGCCGGCTGATCCGAGCCGACCGAACCGGATAGTCACCCACCGGTCCGGGGACCGCGGAGCCTGGCACGCAGTGCCGTCCGCAGCCCCGGGCCGGTGTGTCGTCTGGGTGTCGCCTGCGGCAACCGGCGCTTCGAGCCGCGGACGCGGCACCAATAAGAGAATGTTCAGCGAGATGCAAGGCGCCACAAGGACTATACGTGTCGGGACGCTGGTCGGCAGGCAACACGCATCGAACGCCGATCGACACGGAGGAAGAACAAATGACGATCGATGATCGACCTGATGAAGAGGAGCGCGAGCTCCCGCCACCGCCCGGCCCTGGGGGTCGGCCTCCCGTCAACAACGTATGGGTCTTTAACGGCAGAGCCTACGACCTGAGTGACTGGATCTCCAAGCATCCAGGCGGTGAATTCTTCATCGGCCGGACGAAGAACCGCGATATCACCTCGATCATCGGTTCCTACCACCGTGATCCGGAAAAAATCGCGCGGATGATCGAGCGTTACAGCCTCGGTCGCGATGCCACCCCCGAAGACATCCACCCGAAGAACAACGCGCCCGACTTCCTGTTCAAGGAAGGCTTCAACAGCTGGGACGACACGCCGAAGTACAAGTTCGACAACAAGAGCGACCTCCTGCATCAGGTCAAGGCCCGGATCAAGGAACCCGAGTTGGCGGCCCGCCTGAAGCGGATGGACCGCGCGTTCGACATCGTCGTCGCCGTGTTGATCTTCCTGTATTTTGCCGTGCAGGGCCTGCGCCTGTGGGACACCAGCTGGATGCCGTTGCCGGTCTTCGTGATCGCGATGGTGCTGCTGCGCAGCTCGCTGGCCGGATTCGGCCACTACGCGATCCACCGGGCGCAGAAAGGGCTCAACAAGTACGCGGTGAACGCGTTCGACATGAACTATGTCGCACTGTCTTTCGTCACCGCCGACGGCCACGCCCTGCTGCACCACCCGCACACGCAGAGTGAAGTCGACATCAAGAAGAACGTCTTCACGATGATGATGCAGGTGCCGCGCCTGTACCGGGTGCCCGTGCACACCGTGCACAAGTTCGGACATCTGCTGACGGGCATGATCATTCGCCTGCTCGATGTCTGCCGGCTCACCCGCAAGGTGGGCATCAAGGACATGTACGGCACCTGGCGCGGCGCGCTGCCGCACTTCATCGGTTCGTTCGGCGTGCGGTTCCTGCTGGTGGCCGAGGTCGTCGTCTTCACCCTCGCGGGTGACTTCTGGGCCTGGGCGCTGCAATTCGTGATCACTCTGTGGATCAGCACGTTCATGGTGGTGGCCAGCCACGACTTCGAGGTGCCGACCGAGGAACTGCACACCGAGACCGAGGACTGGGCGGTCAACCAGCTCGAGCAGGCCTACGACCTGACCGTGGTCGGCAACAAGTACGTCGACTGCTTCCTCTCCGCCGGT
This sequence comes from Nocardia sp. MH4, assembly GCF_019266065.1. GTDB lineage: Bacteria > Actinomycetota > Actinomycetes > Mycobacteriales > Mycobacteriaceae > Nocardia > Nocardia canadensis. The sequence goes on from NZ_LPNR01000112.1 coordinate 99,667, forward strand.
CTGAGCTCGCACCGGGTGCATCACGTACTTCCGTTCCAGCGCAGCGGCTTCGCCAATATCGCCACCGAGGACGTGGTGCGCGAGGAGGCCGCGAAGTTCGGCGTGGAGTGGCTGCCCGCGAAGAGCTTCTTCGGAGATCGTTTCCCCAAGCTGTGCCGGACCTACCTGCTCGCGCCCTCGCGTGAGGCCGAGGAGAACCGGTGGGGATTCGTGCGCGAGCACTGCGCACCCACAGCGCTGAAGACCTGTGTGACCTACACGGTGCAGGGCTTCACCGGCATCGGAACCGTCTGAACCGATTCCGCTGCCACGTTCAATTCTGTTTCGAAAGGATTTGTGCCCGTGTCTGTTTCCTTTGACCTGCTCCGCACGGCCGACGTCGAGCGCGGGCACGACCTGCTACCGCCCGCCCCGCCGACCACCGTCGGCGTGATCGAAGCGGTCGCCACCGGATCGCCCGAACTCGTGGTCGACCAGACCGTGAACGCGGGCCGGGTCGCCGAGCTGTTCTCCGATCCCGCACAGCGCCAGCGTATTCCGCGGATCTACCAGAAGACCCGGATCGACACCCGGCACCTGGCGATCGACCCGCTCGATCCGGAGTTCCTCGCGTTCAGCCGTCGCCCCGGCACCATCCGGGACCGGATGAACCTGTTCTTCGAGCACGCGGTGCCGCTCGCGGTCGACGTGGCCAGGCGGGCCGTCGCCGGCCTGGAGAACCCCGCCGACGACATCGGTCAGCTGATCTTCGTGACCAGCACCGGCTTCATCGCCCCCGGCGTCGACGTCGCGGTGGTCAAGCAGCTGGGGCTGTCGCCGACGGTGGGCCGCATGGTCATCAACTTCATGGGCTGTGCCGCCGCGATGAACGGCATCCGCGCCGCCACCGACTATGTCCGGGCGCACCCGGACAAGAAGGCGATGGTGCTGTGCATCGAGCTGAGCTCGGTGAACGCGGTGTTCGACGACGACGTCAACGACGTCATCACCCACAGCCTCTTCGGTGACGGGTGCGGCGCGGTGGTGATCGGCGCCAACCAGGTGCACCAGCCGCTGGCGGCGGGCAGCATCGTGATCCGCGACAGCTTCAGCCACCTGTTCGACGACGCGGAGGACGGCATCGTGCTCGGCGTGAAGGACGCGGGCATCACCTGCGAGCTGGCGACCAGCCTGCCCGACTACATCTACCGCGGGGTGGATCCGGTGGTGACCGAGGTGCTCGCGCGCAACGGCCTGGGCAAGGACGACATCGATCTGTGGGCGATCCACCCCGGCGGGCCCCGCATCATCGAGGAGTCGGCGCACTCGCTGGGGATCCCGGCCGAGGCGGCGGCGCCGAGCTGGGAGGTGCTCGCCGAGCACGGCAACATGCTGAGTGTCTCGCTGATCTTCGTGCTGGAGCGGATGATCCGCGACGCACGTTCGGCGGCACCGATTTCCACCGGGGTGGCGTTCTCGTTCGCGCCCGGTGTCACCCTCGAGGGCATCGTGTTCGATGTCATCCGCAGCTGAGAGCACCCGCTATGCATCTTCTCCGTTTTCTCGCCGCGCTCTCGCCGGCCAGGATCGCGGCCGTGGTGGCCGCGGGCCTGATCTGCGGTGTGGCCAACACCTACCTGGTGACGCTGATCAACGCGGTCGTCTCACCGAAGCCACAGCCCGACCATCTGCTGCTGCGTTTCGGGCTGACCGGCTTGGTGATCCTGGTCAGCGGGGTGGCGTCGCAGGTGCTGCTGATCCGGCTGTCGCAGGACGCGATCTTCCGGCTGCGCAGTGACCTGAGCTCCGGGATCGTCTCGGCGCCACTGGAACACCTGGAACGGCTCGGTATGCACCGCCTGATGGCGACACTCACCGAGGACGTGCGGTCGCTGTCGCAGGCCGTGACCGCCATTCCGTCGATCTGCGTCGACGTGGCGACCATCATCGGCTGCTTCGTGTTCCTGGCCATCGTGTCGGGGCCGATCTTCGCGGTGACGGTGGCGGGCACCTTGGTCGGCATCGCGTGTGTCGAACTGGTACTCAAGCAGGTGCGCGGGATCTACCGCGAGGCCCGCGAGAACGAGGACGCGCTGCTGCGTTCGTTCCAGGCCGTCACGCTCGGCATCAAGGAACTGAAGCTGCACCGTGGCCGGCGCCGGGACTTCATGGATCGGCATCTGCTCGGATCGGCGGGCACGCTGCGTGATCAGAACACCGACGCGGGCTCGAAGTTCTCCTACGCGCAGGGTTTCGGCCAGGCGCTGCAGCTGGCGACGATGGCGCTGATCCTGTTCGTCGTCGCGGCGGCCCTGGAGCTGCCACGGGACACGATGGTCGGCTACGTGCTGGTCACCACGTTCCTGGCGATGCCGATGCAGAACTTCATGCACCGCATCCCGGACCTGCTGCGTGGCGATGTCGCGCTGGCCAAGATCCGGGCGATGAACCTGTCGATGGAGACCCTGCACGACGAGGAGCTTTTGCCGTACACCGAGCGTCCAGTGGCAGGGGAGGCCAAACTGGAACTGACCAATGTCAGCTACGTGTACCGCGCCGAGGCTCCGTCGCCCGTGCCACCGCCGCCGGGAGCGCATCCGGCCGGACCGGGTGGACCACCCGAGCGTGGGGGACATCCGCCGCGTCCGGGAATGCCACCGCGCGACGGCAACGGCAGGCCGGGCCACGGCGGGCCGCATCCCGCCCATCCCGGTGCGCATCCGGGTGCCGGGCAGCCGGATGTCAACGGTAAGAACTGGATCGACCACGGTGGCACCGATGTGCGACCGCTGGCGCCGCCGCCCGGACTCGACGAGTCCGAGGACGCCGGCTTCCGGCTCGGTCCGATCGACCTGGTTTTCGAACCGGGGCAGATCACGTTCATCGTCGGTGGCAACGGCAGCGGGAAGTCGACGCTGGCCAAGCTCATCACCGGTCTGTACGTGCCACGCTCGGGGTCGTTGTCGCTCAACGGGGAGAGGATCGACCACGACAACATCGAGTGGTACCGGCAGAATTCGTCGGCGGTGTTCACCGATTTCCATCTGTTCGAGGACTACCTGGGCTTCGACCGTCCCGGTATCGACGCCGAGGTCCAGCGGTATCTCGAGGAGCTGCAGATCGCGCACAAGGTGAAGGTGCGCGACGGTCGGCTCTCGACCGTCGACCTGTCGCAAGGGCAGCGCAAGCGGCTGGCATTGCTCACCGCGCTGCTCGAGGACCGGCAGATCTACGTCTTCGACGAATGGGCCGCCGATCAGGAGCCGCGCTTCCGCGAGGTCTTCTATCGCGAGATCCTCACGGATCTGAAGCGGCGCGGCAAGACGGTCATCGTGATCACCCACGACGACCGCTACTTCGACTGCGCCGACCAGTTGGTGAAGCTGGACTTCGGTCTGGTCGCGGCGTAGGCAGGCTCGTCGGACGCCGGTCCGGTCCTTGGGACCGGGCCGGCGTTCGTCGTGTCAGGCGATCTCGCGCTGGGCCGCGATCAGCTCGGTCATCGGTGGGCGGTCGGTCAGGCTGACCTCGGACGGCAGGCGCTGCCAGCCGGTTTCGCCCGGCAGGAATTGCACGAGCCCGATGCCGGAGTCGCGGATACCGAGGCGATCGAGCAGGGTCGCCACCACCTGCCTGCTCATCACGGCCAATTCGTGCGTGGGCCGGTTGCGGTGGCGCCGGACGCCGAGATCGACCTGGGCGATCGACGACAGCCCGTGCCGCTGCCAGCAGTCGATGAGGATCCCGATCTCCGCGCCGTATCCGCTGGCGACGGAGATCCCGCCGAGAAATGCTCGGGTGGAGGCGTATTCGCCACCCAGCGGTTGCACGATCTCGGCCAGTGCCGGCGCGAGCGCGGTGAGCAGCGGGCGGGCGACGAGCTGGGTCACCCGGCCGCCGCCGTCGGCGTCCACGCTCGGGCCGCTCGGCATCGGCCTGCGGTAGTAGCCCTTCACCAGGGCGAGCCCGGGATCGTCGAGCAACGGCGCGACCAGGATCGGGACGAAATCCGGATCCGGTGCGACCAGATCGGCGTCGAGGAAGACCAGCAGATCACCGGTGCTCACCGCCAGCGACCGCCACAGCACCTCGCCCTTGCCCGGCCGGGGCGCCACCTCGGGCAGCGCCTCCTCGCGGGTGTAGACCGTGGCGCCTGCCGCGCGTGCCCGCGCGATGGTGCGATCGGTCGAGCCCGCGTCGATGACGAGCAGTTCGTCGACCAGCCCGCCGAGCCAGGGCCGGACGGCGGCGATCACCCCGGCGACGGTGTCCTCGTCGTCGAGCGCGGGCAGCACCACCGAGACCCGGCGACCCAGCTTGCGGTCGATCAGTGCGCGGACGTCCATGGCGACCAGTGAACGACACCGGCCGCCGCGGGCGCCACCGATCCGGGCGAATCCTGTGAACGACGCCAACGGTCCGCCCGACCCGCTATCGAGACCGACAGTCCGGGTACCCGCTGCGCGAGCTCGCGCGATGCCGGGCCGCGCGCACGGGGCGCGGGTAGCGTGGGGTCGCGACGAGGGCAACGACCGGTGGAGGGCGGCGTCATGACAGGGAACGCAACGGTGGTCGAGGTTTCGAAGGGGTCCAAGACCGATCTGGTCGACGGGCGCTACACGGTGCGCATCGACCTGGACGGTCCGGTCGGCGCGGTCGACGTGTCGGCCGTGCTGGTGACCGTGGACGGCCGGGTCCGCTCCGACGCCGATTTCGTGTTCTTCAACAATCCGTCGGCCCCGGGCGTGCGGCTGGAATCCGACGCCGTGGTGTCGGTGGACCTGGCCGCCGTCCCCGCCGAGATCGAGCGGGTGGTGATTGCGGCAAGCACCGAGGCGCAGGGCATCCGGTTCGGGCAGGTCAGCGGGCTACGGGTAGCGGTGGCCGCCTCCGGGCAAGTGCTGACTTTCGTTCCGCCGGGCCTGGATTCGGAGACGGTGCTGCAAGCGGTCGCGCTGTATCGGCGGGGCAGCGGGTGGCGGCTGGACGCTGTCGGGCAGGGTTACAGCGCGGGACTGGCGGCCTTCGCGACCGAGTACGGGATCGTGGTCGAGGAGGAGGAGCCTGCCGGGATCGTCGCGCCTGCCGGTGCGCCGTCGCATCCCGCCGATTCCGTCGGCGTGCTGCCGCAGCCCGTCGCGCCGCGACCACATCCGGCTCCGGCGATCGACCTCCGCAAGGTCGACGTCGTCCTCACCAAGGACTCGCCCGACCGGCGCGCCAGCATCGACCTGCGCAAGGGCGACCCGGGCTACGTCCTGACCGTCGGCCTCGAATGGGACGGCCGCGGCGCGCACTACGACACCGACGGGCGCGTGACGAAGTACGGCAAGGGCGATCTGGACGTGTACTTCTTCTGCCGCAACGAGATCACCGGCGACTACGTCGTGATCAGCGGCGAGAAGGGGCACCAGGGCGACCTGGCCGAGTGGCCGTTCCTGCACCACCAGGGCGACAGTCGCGGCCCCGGGGCGAAGAACCTGCCCGCTACCGAGCAGGTGATCGTGCGCCCGACCGAGAACGGCGACCTGCTGCTCAACGTGTATCAATCCGTCGACAACGGCGCGGGCGCGATCGATACCTTCGGCAGACCTCGCGTGCGAGTCCGCTACGGCCGTGCCGGTCGCGACGGGCTCCCCGGTCCCGACGCCGATCAGATCACCGTCATGATCGGCAACGGCAAGAACTCGTTCTGGGCCACCGTCGCCCACATCGATGTCCGCGACGGCATCCTCACCGTCGACGGCACCACCCGCTACAGCCGTGCGTTCAGCGAACGGATGCCCGTCCTCGACACCAGGGGCACCTGGCTGCGATCGGCCAAGAACGGTCCGGTCGGGCGCAGCAAGAGCAGCAACGGCCTCGGCTTGAGCCACTACGCCGGACGCTGCCCCGACCCACGCTGAGTTCCGAGGAGTTCCGCACGCCGTTCCTCGACCGTGGCACGCAGGGCGTCGACGACGGCGGCGACCTCGGGCCGCCGCAGCGTTTCGCGACGGGTCACGAGCCAGTAGGTGAGCTGTACGCGCACCTGTGGTCCGAGCACCCGGACGAGATCGTCGTGCCGGTCGGCCATGAAGCACGGCAGCAGGCCGATCCCGGCCGCGGCGCGGGTGGCCTCGACATGGACGAAAACATTGGTGGACGAGACGGATCGGCGCATGTCGGGCGCGAATCTGGTGGCCAGGTCGAGATCGTCGACCTGCAGGATGGATTCGATGAAGTAGATCAGCGGATAGTGGCGCAAATCCTCGACGGCGGCCGGTGTGCCGTGCTCGGCGAGGTAGTCACGCGCGGCGTAGAGGCCGAGGCTGTAGTCGCCGAGCCGGATCGCCTCGGCGCGATGGACCTGGGGTTGTCCGACCACCACTTCGATATCGAGCCCGCTGCGCTGGGTGGACGCGCGCCGGGTGGTGGCGATGATGTCCACCGCCACCCGAGGATGCGTGCGCTGCACCCGCGCGGCGGCGGGTGCGGCCAGGTAGGCGCTGAATCCGTCGGTGGCCGAAAGCCGCACCACTCCTTCGAGTTCCCGCGCCCCGCCGGCGGAGCCGAGTGAGCGCACCGCGGTCTCGATGGTCTCGGCGGCGGCCAGGGCCGATCGTCCGAGATCGGTCAGTTCCCAGCCGCCGGTGACGCGGGTCAGCACCCGGCCACCGACCGCGCGTTCGAGCGCGGCGATCCGCCGCGAGATCGTCGTGTGGTTGATGCCCAGTTCCTCGGCGGCGGTGACATAGCGGCCCGATCGGCCGACCGCCAGCAGCACCAGCAGGTCGTCGGCGCTGGGCCGCCGCCCTGGATCAGTCGAGGTCCCGCTCATATCTGCATCTTTGCAGATCCTCGGTGCGAACTTGGCCATTGCGACGGAATTCGATCTGCACGAATACTCTTCGCATTGCTAGTGGGCCACATCACACTGTCGGCGTGATGTGGCCCCGATCACCAAGGAGCAGTGATGAGCGTCCGCAATGCGACCCCGGCGGCCGGCGAGGACCGCGCCCCGAGCGGTCTGCGCCGAGTGGTAGCCGCCTCGATGGCAGGCACCGTCGTCGAATGGTACGAGTTCTTCCTCTACGGCACCGCCGCCACCCTCGTCTTCAGCAAGGTGTTCTTCGCCAAGGGCACCAGCGATCTGGACGCGATCCTGGCCGCGTTCGTCACCTACGCCGTCGGCTTCGCCGCGCGCCCGCTCGGCGGCATCGTCTTCGGCTACTTCGGTGACCGCTACGGCCGCAAGAAGCTGCTGCAGTTGAGCCTGGTCCTGGTCGGTGGCGCGACCTTCCTGATGGGATGTCTGCCCACCTTCGCCCAGATCGGTTACTGGGCCCCGGCGCTGCTGGTGACCTTGCGCTTCATCCAGGGCTTCGCGATCGGCGGCGAATGGGGCGGCGCCGTCTTGCTGGTGGCCGAACACAGTCCCAGCCGCAGTCGCGCGTTCTGGTCGAGCTGGCCGCAGGCCGGTGTGCCCGCGGGCAATCTGCTCGCCACGGTGGTGCTGCTCGTGCTCACCTCGACGCTGTCCGATGCCGCGTTCCTGAGCTGGGGCTGGCGCGTCGCGTTCTGGCTGTCGGCGGTGGTGGTGCTGGTCGGCTACTACGTGCGGACGAAGGTCACCGACGCCCCGATCTTCGTCGAGGCGCAGCGGCAGATGGAGCACGCGAAGGCCACGTCGTTCAGCGTGTTCGAGGTGCTGCGCCGGTACCCGCGCGGCGTCTTCACCGCCATGGGGCTGCGTTTCGGCGAGAACATCATGTACTACCTGGTCGTCACCTTCTCGATCACCTACCTGAAGGTGCACGTGCACGCCGACACCACGACGATCCTGTGGTGGTTGCTGGCCGCGCACGCCGTGCACATGGCGGTGATCCCGCTGGCGGGTCATCTCGGTGACCGGTTCGGCCGCAGGCCCGTCTATCTCGCCGGCGCGCTCGCCGCGGCGACGTGGGGCTTCTTCGCCTTCCCGCTGATGGACTCCGGCCACAGCCTGCTGATCCTGACCGCGATCATCATCGGCCTGGTCTTCCACGGCCTCATGTACGCCGGTCAGCCCGCCATCATGGCCGAGATGTTCCCGACCCGGATGCGGTATTCCGGTGTGTCCCTGGGGTATCAGGTCACCTCGATCGTGGCGGGCTCGCTCGCCCCGATCATCGCGGTCAAGCTGCTCGATTCCTACGGCTCCTCGGTCCCGATCGCGGTGTACCTCGCGGTGGCGGCGGCGATCACGGTGATCGCGGTGCTGTGCGCGAAGGAGACCAAGGGCATCGACCTGGAATCGCTGGATGCCGCGGACGCGGCCGAGACGGCGAGCGCCCCGGCGGTCGTGTCGACGAAGGTCGTCGCGGCATGAGCGACCTGATCGGACGCACGGCGCTGGTCACCGGCGCGGCCGGCGGCATCGGCGCGGCCTGCGCCCACGAGCTGGCCGCGCGGGGCGCGGAGGTGACGGTCGCCGACGTGAACGAGCTGGGCGCCAAGACCGTGGCCGCCGAGATCGGCGGGCACGCCTGGGCCGTCGACCTGCTCGACGTCGACGCGCTCACCGAACTGAGCCTGTCGGTGGACATCCTGGTCAACAACGCGGGCGTGCAGACCGTCAGCCCGCTCGAGGACTTCCCGCCCGCCCGGTTCCGCCTGATCCAGACGCTCATGGTGGAAGCGCCGTTCCTGCTGATCCGCGCGGCGCTGCCACATATGTACGCCCAGGGTTTCGGCCGCATCGTCAACGTGTCCTCGGTGCACGGCCTGCGCGCCTCGCCCTACAAGGTCGCCTACGTCACGGCCAAGCATGCGCTGGAAGGACTGTCGAAGGTGACCGCGCTCGAGGGCGGCCCGCGCGGCGTCACCAGCAATTGCGTCAATCCCGGGTATGTGCGCACTCCGCTGGTGGACAAGCAGATCGCCGAACAGGCCGCCGCGCACGGCATTCCCGCGCGGGAAGTGGTGGAGAAGGTGTTGCTCACCGAGAGTGCGATCAAGCGGCTGATCGAGCCCGAGGAGGTGGCGGCGCTGGTCGGATGGCTGGCCTCCGACCAGGCGGGCATGGTCACCGGATCCTCGTATGTCATGGACGGTGGGTGGAGCGCGCGATGACCAGCGTGACAGCGGCGCAGTGGGTGCCGGGAGAGCAGGACATCGCGCGGGCGCGGATCACCGATTTCGCGCGGTTCGTGGCCGCTCGGCACGGGGTCGAGGTCCCGGATTACCGGGCACTGTGGCAGTGGTCGATCGACGACCTGGCCGGGTTCTGGGGGGCGGTCTGGGACTACTTCGAGCTGGGCGAGCGGTCCGCGCAAGTCCTGGCCGACACCGGAATGCCCGGCGCGCGCTGGTTTCCGGGCACGCGGGTGAACTACGTCGATCAGGTGATCCGGCAGGCGCGCACGGATCGGCCCGCGATCGTCACCATCGACGAGGACGGTGCGATGTCGGAACTGTCGTGGGCCGAGATGCTCAGCCGCGCCGCCGGATTCGCCGCTACTCTCCGCGGGATCGGGGTCGGGCCCGGGGATCGAGTAGTCGGCTACCTGCCGAACATCGCCGAGGCGGTGATCGCGTTCCTGGCGACGGCGAGTATCGGCGCGATCTGGAGTGCGTGCGGGCAGGACTACACGGCGAAGGCCGCACTGGACCGGCTGGGCCAGCTCGCGCCGAAGGTGCTCGTGACCTGCGATGGATACCGCTTCGGCGGCAAGGAACACCGCAAACTCGCCGAGATCGCGGCACTGCGTGCCGCACTGCCCGAGCTGCGCGCGACCGTGCTGGTGTCCCGGCTCGGCGACGCGGTCGAGGGCACGCTCGGCTGGGACGAGGCGACCGGATCGGCGGGCACGGCACCGGAGACCGCGCAGGTCGGCTTCGATCATCCCCTGTGGGTCCTGTACTCCTCCGGCACCACGGGGTTGCCCAAAGGCATCGTGCACGGCCACGGCGGTGTCCTGCTCGAACATCTCAAAGCGCTGGCCCTGCAGTCCGATCTCGGCCGCGACGACACCTACTTCTGGTACACCAGCCCGAGCTGGATGATGTGGAACTACCAGGTCGCCGGGCTGCTGGTCGGCGCGACCATCGTCTGCTATCCGGGGAGCCCGACCGCGCCCGCCCCGGATGCGCTGTGGAACATCGCCGCTCGGGTGCGCGCGACCGTGGTCGGGACCAGCCCTGGCTACGTCCTCGCGTGCGCGAAGGCGCAAGCCGTGCCGCGACGCGACCACGACCTGGCCGCGTTGCGTCTGATCGGGGTCACCGGCTCGGCGCTGCCCGCGTCGTCGTCGCTGTGGTTGCGCGACAATGTGGGCGACCACATCCCGGTGTCCTCGATCAGTGGCGGCACCGACATCGTGTCGGCCTTCGCGGGTGGGGTGCGCACCGTCCCGGTGTGGCCCGGGGAGTTGTCCGCCCCCTATCTCGGTGTCGCGTTGGCGGCATGGGACGACGCGGGCCGACCCGTGCACGACGCCGTCGGCGAGTTGGTCGTCACCGCGGCGATGCCGTCCATGCCGCTGCGCTTCTGGCACGACCCCGACGGATCGCGGTACCGCGCCGCCTATTTCGAGACCTACCCGGGCGTCTGGCGGCACGGCGACTGGATCACCGTCACCGAGCATCACAGTGTCGTCGTCCACGGCCGCTCCGACTCCACCCTCAACCGGCACGGCATCCGGATGGGCAGCGCCGATATCTACCAGGCCGTCGAACAGCTTCCCGAGATCGTCGACTCCCTGGTCATCGGCGCCGAACAGCCCGACGGCGGCTACTGGATGCCCCTGTTCGTCGTCCTCCCGGCCGGTGCCACCCTCACCGAGGCGCTGCGGACCCGGATCGCCGCCACCATCCGCACCGACGTCTCGCCCCGCCACGTCCCCGACGACATCCTGGCCGCGCCGGGCGTGCCCCGCACCCGCACCGGCAAGAAGCTGGAGGTCCCCGTCAAGCGAATCCTGCAGGGCGCGGATCCCTCGGACGTTCTCGACCCGACCACCGTCGATCACCCGGCTCTGCTCGACTGGTACGCCCAGATCCGCCGTCGACGTCTGCGCCCGGCCGGCGACCCTGCCGGGCGGCGGCCATGACACGATCGCTGGGAACCCGCGACCTGCCCGAACGGCAGCCCGCGGGATCCGAGGCGGATCAGGGCTGGTCCGCGGGCGTGCGCGACGGTCGTCCGGCGCGGCGGACGGCACGAGACGTAACGTGCCGGCCGTCGGCGGCGACCGCAATGGTGTGGGCTGGACCAGTGAGGACGGGAGGGCAGGCGCGTGACGGTCGGTCGGATGAGACGAACAGTCGTGGTGGCCGGGACCGCCGGTGTCCTCGGTCTGCTCGGATACGGCGGGGTCGCGGGCGCCGAGCCGGGTCTGGTCGCCAGTGCGGCGATCGGCGTCGCGGGAGCACCCGCCGGGAACGGTTTCACGACGAGTGCGGATCCCTGGTTGGTTGCCGGCCCGGGCGACCACGGCAACGGGGGCGGCAATCACGGCAATGGCAACCAGGGTAACGGCGTCGGCAACAGCGGCAACCAGAACCCCGGCAGCGGAAACGGCAACCAGGGAAATGGGAAAGGCAACCAGGGCAACAACGGGAATTCCGGCAGCAACGGGAATCAGAACCCGGGCAGCGGAAACGGCAACCAGGGAAATGGGAAAGGCAACCAGGGCAACAACGGGAATTCCGGCAGCAACGGGAATCAGAACCCGGGCAGCGGCAACGGGAATCAGGGCAACGGCGGCGGCAACCAGGGCGGCAACCCGAATCCGGGCAACGCTCCCGAGCCGCAAGCGCCGGCCCAGCAAGCCGCTCCCGAAGGCCCGGCTCCCGAAGCTCCGTCGGCACCAGCCCAGCCCGACCCCGAGCCCGCCGCACCCGGGGACGCCGAACCGGATGCCGCCGAACCGGGCGGGTCGGCACCGGCGAGTCCACCCGGCGGAGGTGCCCCGCCCGCGGGATCGGGGCCGGGTGGTGCGGCTGCCGGAGCACCGGCGCCCGGGGGAGCGGCAGCGCCCGGGGCAGTAGGAAATCCCCCCGCGGCGCAGAGCCCAGGCGGCGGCGGGGCGGCTCCCGCGCACGATGTGCGGCCGACCAGCGACACCGGCCTCCTGCCCGAACCGGACCTGCTCTCGGTGATCGGCGGACTTCTCGCGCTGGGGCTGGCCGGCGGCGGATCGGCCGCGGTGAGCTTTCAAGGCGCCGCCCAAGCACAGGCACGCATCGACGCCGCCCGCGCCGAGTTCTTCGGCCCGCGGACGTGATGCGAGTGCTGTCCGCGGCCACCCGCTGACAGGCGTCGACCGGCGCTCGTGCAGCGGGCGACAACCTTTGTCGCACGATCGTTCTCGAGTTCGAGTGCAACATTTCCGAACTCGTCTACGATGCGATGCTCATGCAGGGGATGACACGGGTCGACGTGCAGCAGCAGGCCTCCGGATTCGGTGAGTTCACCGTGGTCGATGTCGAAACCTCCGGACTCCGACCGCACCGGCACCGGGTCCTGTCGGTCGCCGCGCTGACCTTGGACAGCACCGGACAGGTGACGCGCGAGTTCCACACCTTGCTCGACCCCGAATGCGACCCGGGCCCGGTGCATGTGCACGGGCTCACCGCCGAAGTGCTGCGTGGCTCACCGCGATTCGCGCATGTGCACGAGCAGCTGGCCGCGATGCTGGCCGGGCGGGTCCTGGTCGCGCACAACGCGATGTTCGACTTCGGGTTTCTGGCCAGTGAGTTCGAACGGGCAGGTGGAGTGCTTCCGGTCCGTCGTCGGCTGTGCACGCTGGCGCTCGCTCGCCGCGTCGCGCTACCGACCCCGGACTACAAGCTGGCGACCCTGGCCACCTATTACGGTGTGCCACAGCGGAAAGCGCACGATGCGCTCGACGACACCCGTGTTCTCGTGAACGTGCTGCGCGCACTGGTGGCCGACGCGGCTCGCCTGGGCATCGCGCCGCCGTTGCTCTCCTGCGAGCCGACAGCGGACAGGCGCGCGGATTCTGTGTGGCCTGTCGAGCGAAGCGGCCCCAAGCCGCCGTGCGCGTACGCCTACCCGGGACGCTGGGAGCCGTCGGCGCCACTGCGTCAAGGGATGAAGGTCGCGTTCACCGGCGAAACCCGGATCGACCGCGAAGAGCTGGTGTCGCGCGCCGAGACTGCCGGGCTCGACGTGACCAGCGTGGTGAGCGGTCGCACGAGTGTGCTCGTCACCAACGCGCCGGATTCCGGGACCGGCAAGGCACGCAGGGCGATCCAGCACCGGACTCCGGTCATCGACGAGCCGCGCTTCATCGAGTTGCTCGCGACGATCGAACCAGGCCGGCCCAGGACTGCCCGGACCGCGGCGCCGGTCTCGCGTCGTCGGGTCGCCGTGCCGTCGGGGCCGCTGTCCGGTCACCGCGTTCTGGTGCTCGGCGGTACGCACGAGGAAGCCGCGCAGACCAGGACCCGGGTCGTGGAGCTCGGGGGATCCGCGGCCGTCAACTTGTCGGCCACCGTGACGGATCTGCTGCTCCTGCCCGGCGGCGACGCGGATCGCCGGGTGCGGAAGGCGACCGACCTCGGGCTCGCGCTGCACGGGCTGGAACTGCTCACCCGGTCGCCGGCGGCGGAATCCGAGCCGGCGGCGGGAGTCCCGGAACCGACGGCCCCCGAGCCGACCGTGTTGGCGCGCGGCCAGGTGATCGATCTGCCGATCGACTCGGACTCCTGGACCCTGCGCGCCACCTGGAACCAGCTCGGCGCCGCCGCCGTCGACCTGGTCGCCTTCCTCGTCGATACCGAGGAAAAGGTCGCCGGTCCGGCCGATTTCGTGTTCTACAACCAGCCGATCGCCGCGGGAGCCAGGCTCGCCGAGGAAGGGCCGACCGAGCAGTCGATCGCGGTCCTCCTCGACGAGCTTCCCGAGCATTGCTCCCGCGTGGTCTTCGCGGCGGCCCTCGATGCGCCCGGCGTGACCTTCGGCGACGTCGGCGCCGTCGAGGTCGATGTCGCGACCGGCCCAGAATCGAGCGCGGTGATCCGCTCGACGATGGACGCGGCCACGGTCGAACGGACCCTACTGCTCGCCGAACTGTATCTGCGGGGCGAGACCTGGCGGTTCCGCGCCGTCGGACAGGGCTACGAGTCCGACCTCGCCGCGTTGGCCCGTGGGTACGGGGTCGAGGTCGAATAGCGCGTCCCTCAGCCGCCGAAGCGTTCGGCGACCATCTCCTCGGTCAGGCCGTAGTCGGCGAGGGAGTAGTGGTGGGTGGGTTTGCGGTCGCCGGTGCGGCTCTCGTTGTCGAGGGCGGTGATGGCGGTGCGGGCCTCCTCGGTGAAGTCGGTGCCGATGCGGGTGTAGATCCGTTCGACCACGCCGAACGGATCGGCGCGCAGGTCGTCGAAGTCGACGTCGATGAAGGTGGCGTCGGTGTGACGGGCGCGCGCGGCGGTGAATGCGGCGAGACCGCGGGCCCACAGGTCGAGCTGGGTGCGGCCGATGGTCTCGCCGGTGAAGGTGGTCGACCAGCCGCGCGTGGCGTGTTCGTTGAGGCTGCACACCGACGGGATGATGGTGGCCGGATCGCGGTGGGTCTGGATGACGATCGCGTCCGGGTAGACCGCCAGCAGCGCATCCAGACAGAACAGGTGACTGGGGTTCTTGAGCACCCAGCGCCTGCTGTCGTTCATGCCGATCAGCTGCAGATTGCGACGATGCCGCGTGTAGGCGGGCGTCCAGTCCTGGGCGGCCAGCCACCGCGAGTAGCTCGGCACATAGGCCAGGCATTCGTAGGAATGCGAGGTGCCCGACTGCCGCAGCAGCTGCCAGCATTCCTCCACATCGGAGGCGCTCATGTAGTGCAGACCCATGAACTCCGGATTCTGCACCTGGTGCTGACGCAGACCGGCGTCGATCTGCTGGTAGGCCGGATTCTCCGACCAGGTCTCGCGCGGCGGACGCGGCTGCGGGAAATCGGTCAGCCACATCTCCAGCCCCTGGTTGGCCGGATCGGCCGCCAGCAGCCGGTGCAGCGCGGTGGTGCCGGTGCGGGGCAGACCCGTGACGAAGATCGGCCGGGTGACCGGGGTGTCGACATAGCCGGGGTTGGCCGCCCACGCGGCCTCGCTGAGCGCGCGGGCCACGAGCGTGCCGCGCAGGAAGAACCGCGACATCTTGCTGCCGAGCTCGGTGAGCCCGGCCTCGTCACGGTAGGAGTCGAGCAGCACCTGCAGCGCCTCGGTGTAGTCGTCGGCCCCGAAATCGGTGAGACCGGTGAGTTTGGTGGCGGAGGCGTGCAGGTCGGCCACGGTGCCGACATCGGTGCGCACGGTCATCGAAGGGAGCTCCTTGCTCAGTTGTGGTATTCGCCGCAGTTGACGTCGAGGGTCTGGCCGGTGATCGCCGAGGACCAGTCGGACGCGAGAAACACCACGGCGCGGGCGATCTCGTCGGGTTCGGGCAGCCGCTTCAGGTCGGACTTCGCGGCGGTCTGCTCGTACACCTGCTCGACGGTGATGCCGTACTTCTCGGCGACCTGCCCGAAATACCACTTCAGCTGGTCGGTCCAGATGTAGCCGGGCAGCACGCTGTTGACCCGCACACCCTTGCCGCCGAGTTCGGTGGCCAGCGTCTGCGACATGGCCAGCAGTGCCGCCTTGGTCAGTTTGTAGCTGCCGTAGCGCGGTTCGGAATGCCGCACGACCATCGAGTTGATCATCACCACGGCGCCCTTGGCCTCGGCGAGGGCGGGCGTGAACGCCTGCGTCATGCGCAGGCCGCCCAGCACCGTCATGTCCAGGCTGGAGCGGATGTGGTCGAAATCGGTGCGGTCCAGCGGCTTCATCGACGGCACCGAGAACGCGTTGTTGACCAGCGCGTCGACCCGGCCGAACGTCTCGACGGTCCGCGACACCAGGTTCCGCACCGCGGCGTCGTCGGTGATGTCGGTGGGCACGCTCAGGGTCGCGCCGCCGGCGGCCTCGATCTCGGCGGCTACCTCGAGCAGCCGCGATTCGGTCCGTGCCGCCAGCACCACTGTGGCACCCGCGGCGGCCGCCTCCAGGCAGATCGATCGTCCGAGTCCGGGACCGACCCCGGACACGACGACGACCTTGCCATCCAACAGTGCCCCGCTCATCCGAGCATCCTCTCTGCGAAAGCCCGCTGCCGGGCGGCGATCCGGTCGCGCCAGCCGGCGGCGTCGATCCGGTTGTCTGTGTAATGGGGAAGGTGCTGGGCGACCTCGGCGACCGGGACCACCGTGACCGTCGGGCCGTCGGCTTCGGTCATCGGCCGGTCGGTGCGCTGCCAGCGGAACTGCAGAATGCCCCGGGTGCGGCCGGTGGTCTCGATCCAGTTCGCGATGCCGGGATCCTGCTTGCTCACCACCATTCGAATCAGGCCGTCCGGATCCACTTGGGCCTGGGCGTGATTGAGGCTGGTCTGGTGGTTGACGTAGTCGAGCGAGATGTACCAGAGGCTGCCGAGCTGGAAACCCTGATACGGTGCGTCGGATTTCGGCACGGTGATCACCAGCGCCTGATCGTCGGCCAGGTCGAAGTGGCCCACCGAGGAGTACTGGGTACTCAGGCCACCCGGGGTGAGCCGGGGCGCGGTGAGCGTGTTCACCGGCAGGTCGAGGTAGAACCATTTCGGGAAGTTGAACCAGGTGTGCACCCTGGTCAGCAGCATCTTCGCCGCCGCGCCGTAGCGCTTGCGCATCCGGGCGAGATCCGGCTCCACCGGGGCGGTACCGATCGTGTCGACGCGCTCGATCCGGATCGAGCCCTTGCGCTCGGTCCAGTCGCTGTAGACCTCGCGCACCGCCAGCATCGACGCGCCCTCACCGAGGGCGAAGTAGCCCGGACCGGCGTCCGGCTTGGCGGGGCCGAACCGGATCGAGAAGCTGCCGTCGGCGGCGATGGGGATCCGCCGGTCGTCGAAGGCGTCCGCACCGCCGGGGACGTCGGTCGCGGTGTAATCGCCTTTGAGTACTTGGAAACTGAGGTCGACGGTGCTGCCGCGCACACCGCTCACCACGTACTCGGCGTCGGGTTCGATGTTCGCGTGGTAGTAGAGGGTGTCCGGATTGTCCAGGCCCATCTTTGCGTAGGGCCCGGTCGAGGACACGAAGTACGGATGACTGGTGCCGTGCGCACCGGACAGGCGCAGGCAGGCGGCGACGCTCGCGGCGAGGTAGTCGTAGCCCTCGGCCAGGTCGGCGTCACTGCGCACGAATTCGGCGCCGGCGATGAGCTTTTCGGCCTGGGCGACCGCGGCGGTGAACGGCGCGGTCAGCGGCTCCGGTGGCGCGGTGCTCCCGGCTTCGGTGGCGGTGCTGGAGTGGGTCAACGGTCTGCGATTCCTAGCTCTCGGAGGATATGGGCGGCGATCTCGGCGGGGGAGCCGAGATCGGGGGTGATGACGAGATCGGCGTCGGTGGGTCGCTCGTAGGGCGAACCGACACCGGTGAAGCCAGGCAGCTCGCCCGCGCGGGCCTTGGCGTAGAGGCCCTTGGGGTCGCGGCGTTCGCATTCGGGCAGCGGCGTATCGACGAACACCTCGTGGAACGGCAGCTCGCGCTCGGCGTGGGTGGTGCGCGCCTTGGCCCGCTGCGCGGCGAACGGGCTGATCACCGACACGATCGCGATCGCGCCGGAATCGGCGAACAGCGCGGCGACCTCGGCGACCCGGCGCACGTTCTCGTCCCGGTCGGCCGCGGAGAAGCCCAGGCCCGCGTTGAGTCCGTGCCGCAGGTTGTCACCGTCGAGCAGGTAGGCGGCCCGGCCCGCCGTGACCAGCTGACGCTCCACCTCCACGGCGATGGTCGACTTCCCGGAGCCGGACAGGCCGGTCAGCCAGATCGTGGCCCCGGCATGGGCGCGATCGTCGCGTCCGACCGCCGAGCGATGCCAGACCACCGTCGCCGGTGCGGCGTGCGCGCCGGTGTCGCGTCCGGTGACCATGCCCGCGGCGACGGTCTGGTCGGTGACCGGGTCGATCAGGATGAAACTGCCGGTGCGGCGGTTCTCCCGGTACGGGTCGAACAGCAGCGGCTGGCGGCTGCGCAGGCGCACCCGGGCGATGTCGTTGAGCGACAACGCTTCCACGTCCTCGAGCCGGTGCAGGGTGTTGACGTCGAGCTGGTAGTCGATGGCGGTCACCTCGGCGGGCGAGGTCTGCGCCGCGGTGCGCACCAGATACCGTCCGCCCGCGCGCAACTGGGCGGTCTCGGAGAACCAGCACACCATCGCGTCCAGATCGGCGCCCTGCTGGGGGCGATTGCCCGGCCGGGCCAGCAGATCGCCACGGCCGATGTCGATCTCGTCGTCGAGGGTCAGCGAGATCGCCATGCCGGTGAACGCCTCGTCGACCTTGCCGCCGCCGGGCCCCCAGATCTCGCGCACCCGGGAGGTGTGCCCGGCGGGCAGCACCACCACTTCGTCGCCGGGCTTGAAGATGCCGCCCGCGACGGTACCGGCGTAGCTGCGGTGATCGAGGCCCTGCTGAGCCCGGATGACGTACTGGATCGGCAACCGCGCGTCGATGAGGTTGCGGTCCGAGGCGATGTGCACGTCCTCGAGGTGGCGCAGCAGCGGCGGTCCCGGATACCAGTCCATGTGCTCGGAACCCTCGACGACATTGTCGCCGAGCAGCGCCGAGACCGGCACGAAGCTGAGGTCGCCGACGGTCAACTTCGCGGCGAACGCGGCGAATTCGGCCCTGATCTCCTCGAATCGCTCCTGCGACCAGTCGACCAGGTCCATCTTGTTCACGCACACCACCAGGTGCGGTACGCCCAGCAGGGTGGCCAGGAAGGCGTGCCTGCGGGTCTGCTCGGACACCCCGGCGCGGGCGTCGACCAGGATCAGCGCCAGATCGGCGGTGGACGCGCCGGTGACCATGTTGCGGGTGTACTGCACGTGACCCGGCGTGTCGGCGATGACGAACTTGCGGCGCGGTGTCGTCACATACCGGTAGGCGACATCGATGGTGATGCCCTGCTCGCGCTCGGCGCGCAGCCCGTCGGTCACCAGCGCGAGGTCGGCCGCGTCGCCGCCGCGTTCGGTGCTGACCCGTTCGATCGCGGCCAGCTGGTCGTCGAACAGCGACTTGGAGTCGTAGAGCAGTCTGCCGATGAGGGTCGACTTGCCGTCGTCGACGCTGCCGGCGGTCGCCAGACGTAACAGGTTGCGGCTCATCAGAAGTAGCCCTCTCGCTTGCGGTCTTCCATGCCGGTCTCGGAGATCCGGTCGTCGGCGCGGGTGGCGCCGCGCTCGGTGAGCCGGGTGGCGGCGGTCTCGGCGATCACCTTCGCCGCGGTGTCGGCCTCGCTCTCGACACAGCCGGTGCAGGTGGCGTCGCCGACGGTCCGGAAACGGACGGTGGCGTCGAAGGTGCGCTCGCCCGGTTGCGGGGTGATGAATCGGCCCGCCGACAACAGCATGCCGTCGCGTTCGACGACGCGGCGCCGGTGGGCGTAGTACAGCGTCGGGAGCTCGACCGCTTCGCGATCGATGTACTCCCAGATATCGAGCTCGGTCCAGTTCGACAGCGGGAACACCCGGATGTGCTCGCCCTGCTGGTGCCGTCCGTTGTAGAGGTTCCATACCTCGGGACGCTGTGCGCGCGGATCCCATTCGCCGAACCTGTTGCGGAAGCTGAACACCCGCTCCTTGGCCCGCGCTTTCTCCTCGTCGCGGCGTGCCCCGCCGAACACGGCGTCGAAGCGATGTTCGCCGATCGCCCGCAGCAAGGTGGT
The DNA here is from genome assembly GCF_019266065.1 of Nocardia sp. MH4. Lineage (GTDB taxonomy): Bacteria > Actinomycetota > Actinomycetes > Mycobacteriales > Mycobacteriaceae > Nocardia > Nocardia canadensis. Next base: position 119,376 of record NZ_LPNR01000112.1, read on the forward strand.
GGTCTGGAGCGGGTTGCGGGTGCCGCCGGGGCGTTCCACCGCGCGGCCGGCGTCGATGTCGTCCTGCACCGAGGCGACCAGCAGGCGCGCGCCGGTGCGGTCGGCGGTCCGATCACGGAACTCGATGACCTCGTCGAAATTGTGCCCCGTGTCCACATGCAACAGCGGGAACGGCAGGGGCGCCGGCCAGAACGCCCGCCGTGCCAGATGCAACAGCACCGCCGAGTCCTTGCCACCCGAGAACAGCAGTCCCGGTCGCTCGAAGGTGGCCGCCACCTCCCGGAAGATATGCACCGACTCGGCCTCCAAGGCCGCCAGGTGCGACAGCTCGTACCCCGTCTGCACTCGTTCACCCACTTCGCTGTGTGCGCCGCCGGCGGATCCGATCCGCCGAGTTGCGTTGTCGAATATTCGACGCTATTGTTCGATATTGTGACACCGACGATAAGCCGGGCCGAGCGCGCCGGTCAAGAGGTGACCCCTGACCCGGTGCCTGCGATGAGCGCGGCCGAGGTGGCGTCGCCGCCGACCCAGCGGGTCGTGAAGGTGCTCGAGCTGCTGTCGCGGCATCCGCGGGACCGGCTGTCGCTGGCGCGCATCGTGCGGGAGGCTGGGCTGTCCAGGGCGACCGCGCACGCGGTGCTCACCCAGCTCACCGCCGACGGCTGGACCGTCCGCGACGACGACGGGTGCTACGGCATCGGCCTGCGCCTGCTCACCGTCGCACGGCGCGCCGAAGCGGCGTTTCCGCTGCGCCGCACCGCGGCGCCCCACCTGCGCGCACTGTGCGAACGCACCGGCGATCCGGTGTTCCTCGCCGAACGCGACGGCGACAGCATCGTGGTCACCGAGGTGGTCGGCGACCCGTCCGCGGACTGGATCCGCGCGGGACGCAGGCTCCCGATCGCGCCGCCGGTCTGCCGGGAGTTCGTCGCCTGGGCGCCCGAATCTGTCCGGGCCGCGTGGCTGGCAGCCGCCGACCCGGCCCACCGCGATCGCCTGACCCGCGTACTCGCCGAGATCCGGGAGCGCGGCTACTCCGTCGAACGGCTCGTCGACGACTCCACGCCCATGCTCGAGGTACTCGCCGGACTGCGCGATACGCCGATCACCGCCGCGCTGCGCGCCCAACTCGGCTCGGTCATCACCGAGCTGATCACCATCGACTACCTGCCCGATGAACTGGGTCAGGAGAACGCGGTCGTGACCCTCGCCGCGCCCGTGCGCGACGCGAGCGGCGCGGTGGTGGCGGCGGTGGTCAGTTGCCCCGACACCCGCCTGTCGGCCGCCGCGCTGAACGAGCTCGGCGCGGCGACTGTCGCTGCCGCGGAACGGATCGGCGCGCACGCGATCCATCCGGCCTGACCCACCGGCCGGACCACCCGAGCCCGGCCGTTCGCCGTTACGCTGACGGGGAGAGCCTGACCGCCGGATGGTCGCGGCAGGTGGCAGGAGAGGACTCGACGTGGCGGACGACAGCGATCGCTGGTGGGAGGCGCCGGGCCTGGCGGGGCAGCAGCCGCAGACCGGTCCGGAACCGTACGCGCAGCCCGCGCCCCAGCAGCCCTACGGATACCCCCAGCCGCACCAGGGTCAATATCCGCCACCCCAGTACGGTGCGCCGCCGCAGGGCTACGGGCAGCCACCGTACGGTTATGTGCCACAGCCCTCTCCGGGTCCGCCGCGCCGTGGTGGTGGCGGTGCGGGCGTGATCATCGCCGTGGTGGTCGTGGCGGTGCTGGTCGTCGTCGTGGGCATCGTGGCCGTCGTGCTCGGAACGCGCTCGTCCGACGACACCACCGCGTCCCCGACATCGGTCACCTCCGCGGCGGTGCCGACCGGGTCGCTGTCGGGCACCACCACGGCCCCGGTGACCCCCGGTGCGAAGGGCGTGCTCATTCCCACCTATCGGGTCGCCTACGACGTGCCGTCGACCTGGTCGGTCGCCCCCTCCTACGACACGATGAGCTTCACCACCGCGAGCGGTTCCATCGACGGCCGCGGCCAGTCGACCGAGGGCGAGAAGTACTGCCCCGGCTCCGCCTATCGGGCGATGGCCGCGGTCACCACGAGCACGGAGTCCGATCCGGCCGCCGCGGCGAAGACGGTCGCGAAAATCGCTGCCGAGGGCGGATATTCGGATCCCAGTGGCGGCAAGCTCACCACGCCGAGGTCGTTGACCACCCGGAGCGGCGTCGCCGGACAGTTCGTGGAGAGCACGGGACCGTGGAAGCCCCAGCTCTCCGGCTGCACGGCCGATGCCTACTCGGTCTACACCTTCGCCTTCCGCAATGCCGCAGGCACCCTGCTCGTGCTGACCATCCTCGTCGACCGCAACACGAGCGGGGAATTGAGCGCCGAGGAGGCCGAGAAGCTCGTCACCAGTCTGCGCCTGGTCTAGCGGCGGAAGCCGCGCGGCCGCGGTGTTCGTAGACTCGACCTATGACGGCAGCGGCATCCGATTCGACTGTGCTACCGGCGAGTCTGGTGGAGATGACGGCGCGGCACGTGCGGGCCGAGGTGCTCAGCGGCGCACTGGCCCCGGGCGCGCGAGTGGGGGAGGAGGCGCTGTGCGCGCGGTTGGGGATCAGCCGGGCGCCGGTCCGCGAGGCGCTGCGTCGCCTCGCCGAACAGGGCTTGATCGAGCACCTGCCGCGACGGGGCTACCGGGTGGTGGTGTGGTCGGCGTCCGACATCGTCGAATTGTTCGAAGTACGCCGGGCGTTGGAGCGCCATGCCTTGACCACCGCGCTGCCCCACGCCGACCTGGATCGTGGGCTCGGGGGAGTGCGCGCGGCACTCGACGAGCTGACCGAGGCCGACCGGCGCGGCGACTGGGTCGCCCGTGACGACGCGCACCGCCGTTTCCACGCCGAGATCGTGGCGCTGGCAGGTAATCGGCAGCTCGACCAGGTGTACGGCCAGATCCTGGTGAAGCTGCAATTGGCGATGGCCCGCAATCTGCGACAGGAGACCGAGGTGGCCGCGCGCCGCGAGGGTGTGCGCCGCCACCAGGAGTTGCTGGCCGCGGTGGCCTCGAACGACCCGGCGACCGCGGAGGCCGCGCTGAGACAGCACGGCGAGCAAACATACCTGAAACTCGGTATCTGCTAACACATCCGATACAGACGGCGCCTTCGGTCGTCACACATTTTGTCGACAATCGACAACATGATCGGTTCGGCAGGCCCCACGGTCACGGAAATCCTCGCCCAGCACCAGGACGGCAACGGTTCGCCGACCAGAACGGCCGCGCGGGTCGCCGACGCCGTCGCGGCGCGCGGCGACGACGGCACCTGGATCACCCCGGTGCCGCGCGCCGCGTTGCTCGCCGCCGCGGCGGAGATCGAGCGTAGGCCGGGGGCGCGGGCGCTGCCGTTGTACGGCGTCCCGTTCGGGGTGAAGGACAGTATCGATGTCGCCGGCTACCCGACCACGCTGGCCTGCCCGGACTACGGCTACACCGCGACCCGCACCGCGCCCGCGGTTCAGCGGCTGCTCGACGCGGGCGCGTTGTTCGTCGGCAAGACCAACCTCGATCAATTCGCGACCGGGCTCAACGGCACCAGGACGCCGTATCCGGTGCCGCGCAGCGTGTTCGGTGGCGATCTCATCTCCGGTGGCTCGAGCTCCGGGTCGGCGCTGGCGGTCGCGCTCGGGCAGGTGCCGTTCTGCGTCGCCACCGACACCGCGGGCTCGGGCCGAGTGCCCGCCGCGCTCAACGGGATCGTCGGCTGGAAGCCGTCGCGCGGGTTGATCAGCACCGTCGGGCTGGTGCCCGCCTGTCGATCGCTGGACTGCCTGACCTTGATGGCCACCACGGTCGAGGACCTCGACCTGGTCTTCGACATCATCGCCGGGATCGACCACGACGATCCGTGGACGCGGGCGCGCGGGCCGCGCTATCGCGGCGCACCGATCCGGGTCGGCCTGCCCGCCGCGACCGAGCTCGAGTTCTTCGGCGACGAGGCGATGCGCGTCGCCCACCTGGCGGCCCGGGATCGCCTGCCGCGCTCCGGCTTCGACTGCGTGGAGACTACGTTGACGCCGTTCCTGGACGCCGGCGCCCTGCTCTACCAGGGCCCGTGGGTCGCCGAGCGACTCGTCGAGTTCGAGACCTTCCTCGCCGAGCGGCCCGACTCGATGCTGCCGGTGATCCGCGAGATCCTCACCGGCGGGCAGCGATTCACCGCGGTCGAGGTGTTCCGCGCGCAGCAGCGGTTGCAGGAGCTGCGGGCCGGGGTCGGCCGGCTGTGGGCGGACTTCGACGTGGTGATCGTCCCGACGATCGGCACCACCTTCACCGTCGAGCAGGTCCTGGCCGACCCGATCGCGACCAACACCGTCCTCGGGCACTACACCCACTTCGGCAACCTGCTCGACCTCACCGCGGTCGCCGTGCCCGCGGGCACCACCCGCGACGGCAGGCCGGTCTCGCTCATGGTGTTCGGGCCCGCCCTGGCCGACGATGTCGTGCTCGCGGCCGCCGCCCGCCTGCTCGACGAACCCCGCGCTGTCACCCCGTCACCCGCCACCGTCCTCGAGGACCACCGATGACCGAGATCCCCGCCACCCCGGCACCGTTCCCCTTCGACCCGGCCACGACCGCGCTGCTCGTGATCGACATGCAGCGCGACTTCCTGCTCCCCGGCGGCTTCGGCGAGAGTCTCGGCAACGATGTCGCGCTGCTGCGGACGGTCATCGACCCGCTGGCCGGGCTGCTCGCCGCCGCGCGCGCCACCGGCATACCGGTGATCCACACCAGGGAGGGGCACCTGCCCGATCTCTCGGACTGCCCGCCCGCGAAATTGCGGCGCGGCACCCCGTCCCAGCGGATCGGCGACCCGGGCGCGTTCGGCCGGATCCTGATCCGCGGCGAGTACGGACACGACATCATCGACGAACTCGCGCCCATCGAGGGCGAGGTGGTGATCGACAAACCGGGCAAAGGCGCGTTCTACGCGACCGAGCTCGGCGAGGTACTGCACCGGCTCGCGATCACCTCGCTGCTCGTCACCGGCGTCACCACCGAGGTATGCGTGCACACGACCGTCCGCGAGGCCAACGATCGCGGCTACGAGTGCCTGGTCGTCGCCGACTGCGTCGGCTCCTACTTCCCCGAGTTCCAGCGCGTCGGGCTGGCGATGATCGCCGCCCAGGGCGGGATCTTCGGGTGGGTCGCCGACTCGACCGCTGTCGTCACCGCGCTGACGGCCACCACCGCTTCACCAGTCACGGCCTAGCGAACAGGAACAGCCCATGTCCGTCGACACGACCACCACCAGCAAAGCCCCCGAACCTCCTGCGCCCCTGGTGCTTCCGTGGTGGACACGCGGTGACACCAATGCCTTCTTCGGTCTGGCGTTCAATATCCTGGTCAACGTCTTGACCCTCACCACGCTCACCATCGCCGTGGTGCGGATCCCCAGCGGTGATGTCCTGGGCACCGTGCTGCCCGCGCTCGCGGTCGCGCTGGTGCTCGGCAATCTCTACTACATAATCCTCGCGCGGCGGCTGGCCCGGCGGGAGAATCGCGGCGACGTCACCGCACTGCCGTACGGACCGAGTGTGCCGCACATGTTCATCGTCGTGTTCGTGGTGATGCTGCCGATCTACCTGACGACCGGAGATCCGTTGCGGGCGTGGGCGGCCGGGCTGGCCTGGGCGTTCATGATCGGGGTGATCGTGATGATCGGCGCCTTCGTCGGGCCCGCCATCCGCCGGGTCACCCCGCGCGCCGCGATGCTGGGCACCCTCGCCGGCATCTCGATCACCTTCATCGCGATGCGGCCCGCCGCACAGATGTGGGAGGTGGCTTGGATCGGTCTGCCCGTGCTGGCCATCATCCTGATCGGCTTCTTCACCGATGTGAAGCTGCCGGGCAATATCCCGGTCGGGCTGGTGGCGCTGCTGGTGGGCACGGCGATCGGCTGGATCGGCGGCTACATGTCCGCACCCGATGTGGCGCAGGCGGCGAGCGATATCGCGCTGGGCCTGCCGGATCTGCGCCTGGATCTGCTGTTCGACGGATTGAGCAACCTCGCGCCGCTGCTGGCCACCGCCATTCCGCTCGGCATCTACAACTTCACCGAGGCGATGAGCAATGTCGAGAGCGCCGCGGCGGCCGGGGACAACTACAACCTGCGCAGCGTCCTGCTGGCCGACGGCTTCGGCGCGATCATCGGGGCAGGCTTCGGCTCCCCGTTCCCGCCCGCGGTCTACATCGGCCACCCGGGCTGGAAGGACGCCGGCGGGCGCACCGGATACTCGCTGGCCAGCGGCCTGACCCTCGGCGTCATGTGCCTGCTCGGCCTGTTCGGAGTGCTGGCGACGCTGCTGCCGATTCCGGCGATCGTGCCGATCCTGCTCTACATCGGCCTGCTGATCGGCGCCCAAGCCTTCCAGGCGGTGCCACGACTGCACGCGGTGGCCGTCGTCGCCGCCCTGCTGCCCAATCTCGCGGAGTGGGCGGTAACCCAGATCGACAACGCGTTGTCGGCGGCGGGCACCTCGGCCGACAAGGTCGGGTCGGCGGCGCTGGGCCAGGCCGGTGTGGTGTACGACGGGCTGAAGACGTTCGGCTCCGGGGCGGTGCTGGCCGGTCTCGTGCTCGGCGCGATCGTCACCTTCGTTCTCGACAAGCGTTTCCGCGCCGCGGGACTGGCCGCGCTCATCGGCGCGGTACTGAGCTGGATCGGTCTCATCCACGCCCACGCGGTCGAGTGGGCGGCCGCGCCGCAAGTGGCCCTCGGGTACGCGTTCTTCGCGATCGTCTGCCTGGCCTACTCACTGGTGCCCTCGGCCGCGACCGAACCGGCGGCGGTCGACGAGACCTGATCGCCGCTCAGCCGGTGCCGTGCTGGTCCGCGGACTGTCCGGGCTCCGGGAGTTCGGTGTAGAACTCGCGCAGCGCCGCCGTCACTCCGACCAGCACCCGGTGGGCCGCCGCCAGATCGCTGTCGGGCAGATCCGCCAGCGCCGCCCGGACGCGCGCGCTGAGCGGGCCGAAGAATCCGGCCGCCACGGCCATGCCGTCCTCGGTATAGCCGAGATGGACGCGCCGCCGATCGGTGGCATCGGGTACTCGCGCGAGATGGCCGGATTCGATCATCCGCTCGACCAGATAGGTCACCGCGGGCGCGGACACGCCCATGAGTTTGCTCAGCTGGCCTGCGGTGACCGGCGCGCCCTCGGCGTCGGCGGTCGCCACGTGCATCAGGGCGCGGAAGTCGTTCGGGCGCAGATTGTTCGACCGTGCGAAGACGTGGCCGATCTGTTCCGAGATCGCGGTCAGCGCGCGCAGATCCCGGGCGATCTCGGTCTGCAGCTCCGTCCGGTCGACGGCCGGATCGGGCTCCGCGATGTCCTCGCCCACGCACTGTCTCCTCTCACTGTCCGGCTGCGAGCTTAGCGTCCGGATCCTGCGACATTGCCTATTAGTTAAGTTTCTGAAATAGTCTCCCTCGTGACGGGAGACAGCGACGGAAATGGCTGGGACCGGTTCGCCCGACTGGTCACCGGAAGGCGATCGTGGGCGGTGCTGCTGGTAGTGCTCGCTGCCGCGGTCGCCGTGATGGCGCTGGCCGGCGGCAACGACAGTGCGGGTCAGGCGCCGGTGTCGCTGCCCGGGTCGGCGGAATCGGCACGGGCGGCCGAGGCCGTCGAGCAGTTTCCCGACGCGGGGACCGCCACCGCGATCATGGTGGCGACGCGCGTCGACGACGGCGTGCTGACCCCGCCGGACCTCGCGGCGGTGGACGCCGCGCTCACCCGGGCCGGGGTGCCCGCGCCCGAGGGACCGCGGGTCGTTCCCGCGCCCGACGGCCGCGCCGTCCTCGCGCAGATCCCGGTGTCGGCGGAGCTGAACGGTTTCGCGCTCACCGATCGGATCGCCGAGTTGCGCGTCGGGCTCACCGCCGAACTGCCGGATTCGTTGCGCGTGCAGGTGACCGGCGGTCCCGCCTTCGGCGCGGATATCGCCGACTCGTTCTCCGGCGCGAACACCCTGCTCTTGCTGGTCACCGCGCTCGTGGTGATGGTGCTGCTGATCGTCACCTATCGCTCGCCGGTGCTGTGGCTGGTCCCGTTGACCGTCGTCGGCCTGGCCGACCGCGTCGCCACGAGCGTGGGCACCGCGCTGGCCCAGGTCACCGGGCTGACCTTCGACGGGTCGACCTCCGGGATCACCAGCGTGCTGGTCTTCGGCGCCGGAACCAACTACGCCCTGCTGCTGGTGTCGCGCTACCGCGACGAACTGCACCGGCACGACGATCATCGGATGGCCCTGCGCGCGGCGGTGCGGCATGCCGCACCCGCCATCGTCGCCAGCAACGTCACGGTGGTGCTGGCGCTGCTGACGCTGTTGCTGGCCCTGCTGCCCAACACCCGCAGCCTGGGCGCGTTCGCCGCGGCGGGCCTCGTCGTCGCCCTGATCTTCGTCCTCGCGGCCCTGCCGCCCGCACTGGCGCTGTGCGGACGAAGGGTGTTCTGGCCGTTCGTGCCACCCGCGGACGGTCGCGATACCGCCGCGCACGGCGTCTGGTCGGCCGTGGCCACGCGCGTGGTGCGACGGCCCGCGATGGTGGCCGGTGTCGCGTCGGCGGTCCTGGTGGTGCTCGCCACCGGGCTGGCCACCACCGACATCGGACTCTCGCGCACCGAACAGTTCCGGGTCGACGCCGAATCGGTCGACGGGCTCGAGACCATGGCCGAGCACTTCCCGTCCGGCTCCTCGGACCCCGCCGTGGTGATCGCCCGGACGAGCGCCGATTCCGCCGTGCGCCCTGCACTCGAAGGCGTGCGGGGTGTTTCGCGGGCCGCGGTGTCCGGTGTCTCCGAGGTCGGCACCACCCGCTGGTCGGTCGTGCTGGACGCGGCACCCGGCTCGGCGGAGGCATTCACCACCATCGAAGCGGTCCGCTCGGCCGTCGGCGCGGTCCCGGGCGCCGAGGCGCTCGTCGGCGGATCCGATGCCGAGGCGCTCGACATCCGCGATGCCGCCCGCCGGGATCAGGCGCTGGTCATCCCGCTGATCCTGGCCGTCGTGCTGCTGGTCCTGCTGGCGCTGTTGCGGGCCGTTCCGGCGGCGGTGCTGCTCGTCGGAGTGACCGTGCTCAGCGCGCTCGCGGCGCTCGGCGCGGGCAGCTGGATCAGCGGCACGGTGTTCGGGTTCCCGGCCCTGGACACCAATGTTCCGCTGTTCGGCTTCCTGTTCCTGGTGGCCCTGGGCGTGGACTACACGATCTTCCTGGTGACCAGGGCCCGCGAGGAAGCCGGAACGTACGGCACCACGCAGGGAATGGTGCGTGCCGTCGCCTCGACGGGGGCGGTGATCACCAGCGCGGGTGTCGTTCTCGCCGCGGTGTTCTGTGTGCTGGGCGTTCTGCCGTTGATCACACTGACCCAGCTGGGCATCGTCGTCGGTATCGGCATCCTGCTCGACACCTTCGTGGTGCGGACCCTGGTCGTCCCGGCGCTGTTCGCGTTGCTGGGCGACCGGATCTGGTGGCCGTCGTCGCCCGCGAGCACCGAGGACGCGGGCGCCGAGCCGGTCCACGCGTCGTGAGGACGGGGACCGGCGATCAGGCGTCGTGCGGTAGGGACGCCAGGTAGTCCCGGAAGTCGGTGGCCTGGTGTCCGGTGAGGGCGGGCACCGCGTCGGAGACCTGGGCGAGATCGCCCTGGGCGATGGCGGTGTAGGTGCTCACCCAGCCGTCGACCTCCCACTGCGGCGCGTGGTAGCCGGCGCGCGTGGCGTAGGCCTCCTCGACGGTCTGATCGACGAAACGGTAGGGGCGGCCGAGGATTTCGGTCATGTCGGCCGCGGCGGTCGGCAACGTGAAGGCGCGCGGGCCGGTGAGGTCGAAGGTCTCGCCGGTGTAGGTGGTCGAGGCCAGTACGGCGGCGGCGCAGTCGGCGACGTCGGCGCGGGTCACCGCGGCCACCTTGCCGTCACCGGCCGGGCCCGCGATGACGCCGTCGGCATCGGCGAAGTGCGGGATGATGTCCTGATACTGGTTGTCGCGCAGGAACGTGAAGTCCAGACCGGACTGGCGGATGGCCTGCTCGGTGTACCAGTGGTCGCGGCCGAAGGTGAAGGTGCAGTCCGGTGCCGCGCCGACGAACGACAGATACACGATGCGCCGGACACCCGCGCTCCGAGCGGCGTGCACCACTGTGGCCTGCTGCGCGGCGCGGTCGGCGCTCTCCGTGGCCGAGACGAAGAAGAAGGTCTGCACACCTTCCAGCGCGGGTGCCACCGTCGCCGGATCGGCGAAATCGAGGACCGCCCGGCTCGCGCCCGCGATGGCCGGCAGGCGATCGAGGCGCCGGCCGAGCAACCGCAGCGGTGCGCTCGAGTCCGCGAGCAGCCGGGCGACCCGCCCGCCGATCTGTCCACTGGCCCCTGAAATCGCAATGGTTTCCGGCATCCGCCCAGGCTATTGCACGCGAGGTGCGTGGCAGCGGACGCGCCGGTCGCCGTGTCGCGCGCTGCGGTTCGGCCGCGCGAATGATGGAATCTGCGGATGCGTGTTTCGAGCGGGATCGCCGCCTTCGCGGCGGCCGTGATCATGACCTTGCCCGCGCTCGTCGCGGCACCGGCGAGCGCGGCGGTGCGTGACACCGCCTGCGGGTCGACACTGTCCGCCGCCGACATCGCCGAGATCGTGCGGCTTTCCGACACCTCGACGATCACCGGCGCCGACGGTCTTGCCCGCCTCGAGGACGCCGTCGCCCGGCATCATCGGATCACCGAGATCCTCGTCGAGCACCGAGATCTGCGCGGCTTGTTCGCAATCGGGCTCGACGGCGTCGAATACGCCGCCGTCATGCCGTTGCAGCGCGACCCCAGCGCCTTCGTCGACCGCGAGTACGCGCACGCGATCAGTACCGAACTGCTGCGACGCTTCCTCGACAACCTGTACGCCGAGTTCACCGGCAGCGTCGCCGAGCCGCAGTGGGCCCACTACTTCGCGCTCGCGCAGGACTGCGGCGCCTCGCGCGCCCGCACCGCGATGGCGGGCTACAACGCCCACCTGACCGTGGACCTGACGTATTCGGTTGCGGCCGTGGGCAGCCGGCCGGAGAACGCGCCGGACTATTTCGAGATCGTCGCCGGTATCGCCGCCGCCGGCGATCTGATCGTCGAGCGCACCAAGGCCGTCTACGGGGCCGACCTCGGCCCGCTGTGGCGGTTCTACTTCGTCGGCGAAGGACTCGACCAGCTCTTCGGCGCGGGAGTAGCGACCGAACAGCTGCTCATCGCCGCTGATCTCGGCGCCAACGTCGTCATCTTCACCAACGGCCTAGCCCTCCAGGACCCCGCCCTCGCTCCCACCGTCCGAACCGAGATCACCGCCCTGTGGCAGGCCGCGGACCTGGCGTTCGAGGCGCTGGCCCGGATCAACGCCCTCTGAGATCGGGAGGACGAAGCTACCGGCGAGGACAGTCTCCGAGTCGGCGGGCGAGCTGATCCGCGCCGCGGGGAGGACAAGGCGAAGCGATTGTCAGAACCTGACACCGATCGCTGATAGATCATGCCGAAGCATCTCGATCTCGAGAAGTTCGTGAATCCATGTCGGCGCGGTTATGCGGTGGTGCGCCATCTCCCGGACTGCGGTGGCGGCGACCACGGCAGTGGCCAGCGATTGTCCACGGCCGCTGGCCCAGCGTGAGGACCCATCGAAGGCTCGCACGAGCACAACCCATCTGTCGCCGCCGGGCATTCGATGAGGAACCACCGCCCGTAGTGCGGGTGCCCAGGTGAGTGCTGCCAGCCCGGCGGTGGCGAGGCGGGAGTCCAGTCTCAGGTAGCTGCGGACTGGTACTGCGAATTCGCGGGTGAGTCGGTGCTGGTCGACGAAGTCGGCGCGCAGCGCGGGAAACGGCCGGTATCCCGCGTATTCGGGAATGGTGAATTGCGCGGGTTCGGTGAAGTTGCGGACGCTGGTGCCGTCGGGGTCGGGGAAGTGTTGTCCCATCAGCCGGTAGGTCCAGGCGGTGGCGGCGGCGCCGTGGTGTTCCCCGGAACCGAGACCGACCATGATGTCGACGGGGCCGGGGTCGCGTGAGAGCACGTCGACGGCGAGCAGGGTCGTCAGGCCGGGCGCCAATCCGACCCCCAGCACGACAGGCCCCTCGACGCGCTCCAATGCCTGCACGTAGCCGGAGGTCGCGGAAATCTCGAGGAAGGCGATCCCGCGGCAGGCGCACGCCTCCGCGAGCCCAACGTCCTCGACGCCTGCGCAATTCACCACGATCGAGACTCCGTCGAGAGCGGAGACGACACTGTCCACCAGGGCGACGTCGAGCACGCGGTCCGCGCGTGCCGCATCGCGTCCGGCCGCGAGCACCGGTACACCTCGTGCGCGCAGTAGCCGTACCAGATGGCCTCCGACGGCTCCGTATCCGCCCAGGACCAGCACACTCACCGGGTCTCCTCGGGCGCGAGCGCTTCGACGGAGTCGCCGCGGAATCGTGCTGAGGGGAGCAGTTGCCGTGTGAGCGCGTCGGTGGCCCACGACGCCCACTCGGCATCCGTCCAGCCGCGTTGGTGGACGAGTAGGCGGTAGGTCTCGGGGGCCAGTGTGGCAAGAGCGATGTCGGCGGCGCGGGCAGCGGTGATGCCACCACGCAGCGTCGTCTTGCCGGCGAGGGCCTCGGCCAGACGAAGTTGGACCAGGTGACGTTGGGCGACGTTGGTTTCCCAGATCTCGGCGAGTTCCGGGTCGGTCGCCGCGGCCGACCGAATCACCTCGAGCAACGGGCTGACCCGAGCGAAAATCGTTGCCGCCGCGGCGACTTGAAGCCGGATCTGCTCGGCGGGCGCCGCTGCGAGGGCCTCGGTGAACCAGGGACGGTCCATGGTGGCGACCGGTTCGGTGTCGCCGGCGATCTCGACGTCGAGTAGTTCGGACAGGATCGCGCGCTTGGTGGCGAAGGTGAAGTACAGCGTCTGCACCGCCATGCCGGCCTGATCGGCGATGGCCTTCATCGTGGTCGGTGTGTAGCCGCGGGTGGTGAACAGTTCCCGTGCCGCTGCCAGCATCTTTTCTCGGTTGGCCGTTGTCCTGGCTGCTCGCACACCGGTGTTCTTGCCTGTCATGCCTCGCATACTACTTGACTAGAGCGTAACTCTAGTGAAATCTGACTAGAGTTACGCTCTAGCGAAAGGGTTGTGCTCATGCCGAGCAAGGTTGTACTCGCGCCGAAGGACCGGCTGGTCCTGCTGTTGATCACGATGGTCGAGCTGGTGGTCTTCCTGGACACGACCGTGTTGAATGTGGCGCTGCCCAGCATCGGCGCGGACCTCGGGCTCGACGAAGCGGGATTGGGCTGGGTGACCAACGCCTACCTCCTCGCCTTCGGCGGATTCATGCTGCTCGGCGGGCGCGCCGCCGATCTGCTCGGACCACGCCGGGTGTTCGCGGGCGGGCTCGCAGTCTTCACGGTGGCGTCCGCGCTGGCCGGATTCGCGCCGACCCCGGCGGTCCTCATCGCGGCCCGGGCATTGCAGGGCCTCGGCGCGGCCGTGGTCATCCCCGCGCAACTGGCACTGCTCACCCTGACGTTCACCGAACCCACGGCACGCAACCGCGCCTTCGGCGTGTGGAGTGCGATGGGGGCGGCGGGCGCGGCCATCGGCACCGCGGTCGGCGGACCACTCACCGATCTGTTCGGCTGGCCGTCGATCTTCCTGATCAACCTGCCCGTGGGTGTGCTGGCGCTGGCCTACGTCCGAGTGCTCCCGCCGGATCCGGCGCCATCCGTCCGGGCGCTGCGTCGGCTCGACGTGCCGGGTGCGATCACCGGCACGGTGGGGCTGTTGATCACCGGATATGCCATCGGCGCCCTCGGCGACGAGTCGACGCGCACCGCGGCGTCAGGTCTGCTGGTGACCGGGCTCGCGCTGCTCGCGGGCTTCGTACTCCTCGAGGCGCGGAGCGCGCATCCGCTGATGCCGTTGCGGCTGTTCGCCGTTCGCCAGGTGAGCGGGTCGGCCGTAGTCAACGCGCTGGTCGGTGCGGCGCACGTGCCCACCTTCGCCCTGCTGGCGCTGTACCTGCAGAACACTCAGCACTACAGTCCGACCGGCTCCGGCCTCGCGGTGCTACCGGTGGCCGTGGTGAACGTGGTGGTCTCCCGGACGCTGATCCCGTACGCGCTGGATCGGCTGGGTGCCTGGCGGGTGCTGGCTGCGGGCCTCGGGCTACAGGCGCTGGCCATGGCCTGGTTCGCTCGTCTGCCCGAGCATGGCAACTACCTGATCGACGTGCTGCCCGGTGCGGTGCTGCTCGGCGTCGGCCTGCCCGCCGCGTTCGTCGGCGTCACCGTCCCCGCGGTCACCTCCGTTTCCCCAAGCGACGCCGGGATCGCGGCGGGCATCGTCAACACCGCACAGCGTGTCGGATCGGGGGTCGGAGTCACGGCTGTTCTGCTGCTCGCCGATGTGGTGGCTCGGCAGTCCCCGGCAGTCGACGCCTACCGGACGGGCCTGAACGTCGCCTTCGCGGGCGCCGCCGCGCTGGCCGCGATCGGCGCCGTGCTGACCATCGCCTTGCTGCGCACGAGTCCGGCCACGGACGCGGAGCCGAAGTCCGAAACCCCCGCCGTAGTGAACGATTGACAGGAGTACCCCGATGGCAAACGACAAGCGTGGCTTCCACTGGATTCGCACCGAGATCGAACGACTCGATCCGGAGGTGGACAGCGAACAGATCGTGAGATTGACCAGCTGCCAGCTCCTCCCGAAGAGCCTGCTCGCGGTGCACCTGTTCTATACCGTCGGATTCGTCCGTTTCGCCGGTCCGCCGGTCTCGGCGGAATCGGTGGACCGCAACGGCACCGGGATGCTCTACGGCCACGGAATCCGGCGCGCCGACGAAACCATGTTCCACCTCTTCTCCTGGGTCGACGACGGCGTATCCAGCCCCACCAGCGTCGAAAGCCTCGGCTACGTACGGAACTGGCACTCCGGCGTTGCCCGCAACTGGCCGATGCCCATGCATACCTTCCAGCACAGCGCCGCCGTCTTCACCCTCATCTACGACCGCCTGCTGCGACAGGTCGTCGGAGCTCCCGGACTGAGCGAGAACGAGCGCCGCGCCCAGCTGATCCACTGGCGCGGCGTGTCCGAACACCTCGGTGTGACCGATATCCCGGGTACCTGGCGGGACATGGAACAGTTCCTCGAATCCTACGAATACGGTGCAGAGTTCGCGTATTCGCCGGCCGGCCGACGACTGGCGGAAGCGCTCGTCGACCAGTTCGCGACCCGTTGGTTCCCGCGGCCACTGCGCTGGTTCGGGCGCTGGCTGGTGTTGGCGTTCTCCGAAGAACACGTCCTCGACACCCTCCGAATCCCGCGCCCGCCCGCCGCGTTCAGTTACGCGGTACGCCGCCTGGCCCGATTCGCCGTGTTCGCGAAACGCCACCTGCTGCCGGATCCGCGTGCGGTGTTCCGGCTCAGCGACATCATCGCCGAGCACAAGTACTCGGCACTGGTCACACCATCCATCCCGGCGTCGGGAACCACACAGAGCGAACGCTGAGGCGGTGTCGGTTTCCGGCGCGATACGCGGGTGCCACCGATGTCGAACCTCTGGTTGAGCGTCCGCCCGTTTGCTGGTCGGCCGGAGGGAAACGAACAGGCCGGCTCAACGGAGACCGACATCGGTGCCGTGGTGATCGGTACCGTGATCGCTGGATTGGGCTTCGAACCATCGGTGCAGTGCGTCGACCAGTGTGGGGTCGGCCGAGGAGTAGTGCAGGGCCGCACCGGCGGTCAGTTCCTCGTAGCGAACGGTGATGCGACCCGCGCCTGCCCGGAGTTCGGCCAGTCCGGGCATCTGGTCGCCGTGAATTCTTGCGGGATCGGTGAAATCGCCCGCGGCGAACTTCGCTGCCTCTGCGGTGAGGTGTTCGCGGATCAGCCGGGTCTGCTCCGTCCCGGCGAGGTCGTTGGCGGTGACGGTTTGCTGTCCGCCGTCGGGGGTGGGCACGAAGGAGTGGGTGGTCTCGGTCAGATCGAACGGCATGACGACGGCGCCTCGGTCGGCGACCTCGGCCCGCCGTTCCACCAGGCCTGACGGGGAGACTTCCCGTGTCGACGCCCACCACAGTCCGCCGGCGGCGACGATGAGCGCGAGGAAGACCGATACCACGGCACGGGTACGGCCGGACATGTTGTCAATGTTCATCTGCTGCCTCTGTCAGGGTCGAAAGTGCTTGCAGCACAGCGTCTCGCTGCGCTGTCGGGATGCGGCCGAGGAAGGTCTCCATTCGCGTGCGCCGGGCGGCCGAGATGTCCGCGGCCACCCGCTCACCGCTGTCGGTGAGCCGCAGTAGGACCATGCGTCCATCGGCCGCGCCGCCGCGGACTCGCTCGATCCAGCCGCGCCCTTCCATCAGCCCGACCATCCGGCTGACCGTGCTTTTGGTCAGTCGCAGGATCAGGCCGAGTTCGGACTGGTTGATCGGTTGCCGTGCGGCGAGTTCGGTCAGTGCATGCGCTTGGGATATCGGGATCGTCTGCCCGCACGGCGTCGTGTCGGGTTGGTGCAACCCGAACGCTCGCACGAAGGCGACAACGCCGCTTTGCAGACGATCGACGTCCGGGTTCGCGGCAGGTTCGTTCGACATAGTTCGACGGTACAACCAATTAGTTCGATCGCACAACTACATGTCGGCAGGAGACTCGTCTGCGCTGGCGTCACCCGCCCGGGTCGCAGTCCCGGGCCGAGCTGCCGTGACCAGAAACAAAACAGCCCCGGGCAACGGGTGAACCGTTGTCCGGGGCCGATTTTCGCGACGGGGGTCAGCCCGCGGTCTGCTCCTTGCTGCGGATCTCGATGATCGGCAGGACCAGGGCGGCGGGGGCGCCTGCCGGGACGGCGGGCTGGTGCGGGGCGACCGGGTCGATGCGGGTGTAGCCGGCGCTCTGGTCGGGGCGGGTGTCGACCTCACCCTTGTTCGGCCAGTAGGCGGCCGCGCGCTCGGCCTGGGCGGTGATGGTCAGCGACGGGTTCACGCCCAGGTTGGCCGAGACGGCGGCGCCGTCGACGACGCTGAGGGTGGGGTAGCCGAAGACGCGGTGGTAGGCGTCGATCACGCCGTGGTCGCGATCGGCGCCGATCGCGGCACCGCCGAGGAAGTGCGCGGTGAGCGGGACGTTGAAGACTTCACCCCAGGTGCCACCCGCGACGCCGCCGATCTTCTCCGCGACGCGACGGGTGACATCGTTGCCCGCCGGGATCCAGGTCGGATTCGGTTCGCCGTGGCCCTGCTTGGAGGTCAGCTTGCGTCCACCGAACAGCCCGCGCTTGGTGTAGGTGGTGATCGAGTTGTCCAGGTGCTGCATCACCAGCGAGATGATGGTGCGCTCGCTCCAGTTCTTCACGCTCAGGAAGCGCAGCAGCAGTAACGGATGCAGGAGTGCGACACCGAGGAAGCGCAGCCAGCGCGGGACCTTGCCGCCGCCGTCGACCATCAGGGTCTGTAGCAGGCCCATCGAGTTGGAGCCCTTGCCGTAGCGCACCGGCTCCACGTGAGTGTCGGGCGTCGGGTGGATCGAGGACGTGATCGCGACGCCCTTGGTGAAGTCCTGACCGGGGGCGAGCGTCTTGGTCGCCGCGCCGACGATGGACTCGGAGTTGGTGCGGGTCAGCAGGCCGAGCTTGTCCGACAGGTTCGGCAGCACGCCCTGATCGCGCATCGAGTGCAGCAGCTTCTGCGTGCCGAGCGTGCCCGCGGCCAGCACGACGTGCTCGGCGGTGAAGGTCTTGGGGTCCTTGCGGACCCAGGCGCCGGTGCGCTCGGTCGCGACGTCCCAGGTGCCGTCGGGCAGCGGACGCAGGGCAGTCACGGTCGTCATCGGAATGATCTGCGCCCCGGCCTTTTCCGCGAGGTACAGGTAGTTCTTGACGAGGGTGTTCTTGGCCCCGAACTTGCAGCCGACCATGCAGTCGCCGCATTCCACGCACCCGGTGCGCTCGGGGCCCGCGCCACCGAAGTACGGGTCGGCCACGGTCTTGCCCGGATCACCGAAGAAGACGCCGACGGGGGTCTGCACGAAGGTGTCGCCGACGCCCATGTCCTCGGCGACGGCCTTGAAGATCTCGTCGGCGGGGGTCATGTGCGGGTTGCGCACCACACCGAGCATCTTCTGGGCCCGCTCGTAGTACGGGGTGAGCTCGGCGCGCCAGTCGGTGATGTCGCGCCACTGGGCGTCCTGGAAGAACGGCTCCGGCGGCACGTAGAGGGTGTTGGCGTAGTTCAGCGAACCACCGCCGACTCCGGCGCCACCGAGGATCAGGACGTCGCGCAGGGGGTGGATGCGCTGGATGCCGAAGCAGCCGAGCTTGGGTGCCCACAGGAATTTGCGCAGGTCCCAGCTGGTCTTGGGCAGTTCGTCATCGGCGAACCGGCGACCCGCCTCGAGAATGCCGACCTTGTAGCCCTTCTCGACCAGGCGCAGCGCGGTGACACTGCCACCGAAGCCGGAGCCGACGATCAAGACGTCGAAGTCGGTGGTGCGATCGGACATACGAGGGCTCCTCGATCGGTGTCGACAGTGACCTCGGTAACGCTAACGTCGACAGCCAGAGCTGTCAAAGTCCGGCGCGGGCGGCCCTATGCTGGTCGGGTGCCCCGATATACCCGAGCGGAACTCGCCGACGTCAGCGGCGTCGCGGCGCGCACCATCCGCTACTACCACTCGCTCGGCGTGCTGCCGAAACCCGGCCGCGCGGGCAAGGAGGTCGTCTACTCCGACGCGCACCTGGACCGGTTACGCGACATCGTCGCGATGCAGGCCCGCGGGCTGCGCCTGGACGCCATCCGCGAGGTGTTCGACGCCGAGCCGTCGCCCGGTGCGGGCGATTGGCGCACGCTGTTCGATCCGCGCGCCGTGCAGGCGGGGGAACGGGCGGTGATCGTCGACGACGCCGAGCTGATCGAGCTGCTCGGTGACCGCGGCACCGACGTCCTCGCCGAGCTCATCGGAGCGGGCTACCTCGAACGTCGCGACGACGCCTGGTTCGTGCCCGACCGTCCGATGCTCAAGGGCGCGCTCGTGCTCTACGACGTCGGCACCGACATCACGCTCAGCGGCGTCCTGCGCACGCTGATCCGGGAGCGGATCGCCGATCTGGCCGACGACGTGGTGCGCACGGTGCGCGCCGCCGCGGGCACCGGCTACGGCGGCGAGGACATCGGTGTCGACCTGAGCCGGTTCCGCGAGCAGTTCCTGGCCATGGCCTGGGAGGTCGGCGGCGCGACCTTCGCCGCGGAGATCGAACGCGCGGCCGGGGTCGTCGAGCCGGCCGACGACACAGCCCAGCGGCGGCGACTGGACCGGGCCGCGGGTGCGCGATGATCGGGGGATGAGTACCGATCGACCGGGGCCGCGGGCACTGGCGCGCGCCCAGACCCTCGCCGACATCAAGCGGATCGGCCGCGAGCACCTGGCGTCGCAGGGCGCGGCCGCGCTGTCGCTGCGCGCCGTCGCCCGTGATCTGGGGGTCGTGTCGTCGGCGGTGTACCGGTACGTGCGCAGCCGCGACGAGTTGCTGACGATGCTCGTCGTCGACGGCTACAACGCGCTCGGCGACGCGGTCGACGCGGCACTGGCCGACGCGCCCGACGACCCGGCGACGCGGTTCCGGGTGGTCGCCCGGACGGTGCGGACCTGGGCGCTGGCCGAGCCCGCCTGGTACGGATTGCTGTTCGGCACGCCCGTGCCGGGCTACGCCGCCCCCGCCGAGGACACCGAGACCCCCGGAATCCGGGTGATCGCGACGCTGCTCGGCATCATCGACAGCGCCTTCCGCGCCGGACAGCTCGGCGCTCCCGCCGTCGAGCCGGTCGTGTCGACCGCCACGTCGGCCGACTTCACCGCAATCCGGGAGCAATTCGGCATGACCGCCCCGGACTGGTTGATCGTGGGCGGCCTCACCGCCTGGACGACCCTGTTCGGCGCCGTGAACTTCGATGTCTTCGACATGTACGGCCGCGACACCTTCGCCGATCGGGCCGAGGTGTTCGACCTCCAGATCGACCAGATGCTGCGAATGCTCGGATTCGGCCGAGTAGCCGTGAACTAGCCATTCGGTCCGGTGTGGCGGACCGCCTACTGTGGACCGGTCGGTACCGTAGCGAACGAGGTGATTCCCACGGTATGTGGAAAGAGAGATGTGTGTACGGCGATGTCCACCGGCGTCGCCAACGAACGGGAGTGCCCGAGTGAATTCTCGCGAGGAGATGTTGCGTCGCGTCCGTGACGGGCTGCTGGACCTACCCGACGACGAGCGCCGAGTCCCTCTGCGCCGGACCTCACTGCACGGCGACGATGTCGATCCCGCCGAGCGTGCCGCGGTCCTGGCCGAGTTCGCCGAACGGTTGCGCGACCACGGCTCCCTCGTTCGTACCGTCGACCTCGCCGGCCTCCCGGCCGCGGTCGCCGACGTCCTGTACGGCATGAGCGTGCGCTCGGTCCAGGCCGCGGTCGAACCGGGCCCGGCCTGGCTCGATCACTGGGCGAGCGCGCCCGGGCACGAGGTCGTGCACCGCGGCTCGGGTGCGGCGGACTCCGGCGACGCCGTCGTCCGCGACGCGGTGGCGGGCGACGCCTCGACCGGCTCTCTCGCTCTCGACGTCGACGGCGGTCCCGACGTCTCCGAAGTGGTTCCTCAGGTCTGTGTCCTGCGCGCCGAGCGTGTCTTCGGCTCCCTGCCCGACGCCCTCGACCGCCTCGACCCCCGCCGCCCCCTGGTCTGGCTGGGCGGTCCCGGCGATGCCGATCTCGCGCGCCGGCTGGTCGTGCTTCTCGTCGAATAGCGGTTCGCGGTCGGCGGTCACAAGTCGGTGTGGCGGGTTGTGTGGGACTGCGGGTCTCAGTTATTCTCGGATCAACCGGTGTGACGACGCTTACAGCGCCGACGCCGGACGCGAACCGAGGAGGCACCGATGACGCTGACCGAATCGAGCCGTGGCGGACTCATCACCGAGGAGTACCGAGATGCGCTGGCGACCCTCTCGCAGGGGTCGGTCGACCGGCATTTCGATCCCTACCTCGATATCGACTGGGATTCGCCGGAGCTCGCCCTTGACCCGGACGACGTGCGCTGGGTTCTCTCGCCCGACGTCGACCCGCTGGGTGCCACGCAGTGGTATCGCGACCAGCCGCTGGATCGGCAGATCGCGATCGGGAAATGGCGAATCGCGAACACGATCAAGGTGGGCGCGGCATTCGAGAGCATCCTGATCCGCGGAATGATGCAGTACATCATGAAGCTGCCGAACGGCTCGCCCGAGTTCCGGTACTGCTTGCACGAGATGACCGAAGAGTGCAACCACATCCAGATGTTCCAGGAGCTGGTGAATCGCATCGGGGTGGACGTGCCCGGTATGCGCCCGATGTTCAAGGCGCTTTCGCCGCTGATCGGTGTCGCGGGCGGCTACGCCCACACGATCCTGTTCATCGGCATCCTCGGCGGCGAGGAACCGATCGATCACTATCAGAAGGCGGTCATCCGCGAGGGTGCGTCCATGCCGCCGATGGTGTTGCGCACCATGGAGATCCACATCGCGGAGGAAGCGCGGCACATCTCCTTCGCCGGTGAGTTCCTGGCCGCGCACATCAGCCGGATGGGCAAATTCAACCGGGGCGCGTGTTCGGTGGCGTTCCCGATCGCCATGCGCTGGCTGGCCGGAGAGATCATGGCGCCACCGCGGTCGTTCGAGCGCGAATTCGGCATTCCCCACGAGGTGATCGAGCAGGCGTTCTGGAAGTCGGAGCACTCGCGCAAGATCCTGTCGGGCTACTTCGGTGACATGCGCAAGCTCGCCGACGACCTCGGCCTGATGAATCCGATCGCCCGGCGGTTGTGGCGCACGCTCGGTGTCGACGGCCCGGCCTCGCGCTACCGCAGCGAGCCCGAGCGCGGACATCGCCGGGTCGCCTGACGGCGGATCAGCTCGTGGCGAGTCGGGTGATGATCTCGACCAGCTGCTGATCGGGATCAAGGGTCAGGCCGTGGCGGCGGGCGACACCGTCGACCACGTGCCAGGCGTAGGAGGCGACCTCCTCGATCAACTGGTCCCTGGTCAGCACCGGCTGCGGGTCGTTGGCCCAGCGGGTGACGGTGGCCTCGGTCATCGACACGATGGCGAAGGTCATCGTGTCGGCCGAGCCGTCGTCGCTCACGCCGACGACACCGGCGAGGCCGGTGACCAGCGCCCGGGTCGACGCCGCGATGGTGCCGATCAGCGCGCTCATCGCGTCGATCTCGGAGTCGTCGTCCGACGGACCCGTCCGCAGGAACTCGTGCAGCCGGGGGTGGTCCTCGATCCAGGTGACCACGGCACCGACCGTGCGCACGAGAATGCTGTTGATGGATCCGTCCGCGATGTCGAGCGCGTCTTCGATGTCGGCGACGAAGCGGTCGGCGATCTCGCTCCTGATCCGCCGGTCGAGTTCGTCGCGGCCCGCGAACTGCCGGTACACCACCGATTTCGCGAGGCCGGCGTGCTCGGCGATCTGGACGATCGGCACCTCGACCCCGGCGGGCGCCTGCTCGAGCAATTCGACCGCCGACAGCACGATCCGCTCCCGGCGGCTGTCGTTGTGCGGTTGCCATCGGGCTTGTCTGCCGCTCACGGCGCTGGAGGGGCGTGACGTTGCGCTCGACACCCGCCCGAGTGTAGAGCACCCGGCACGCGCGGAAACCGCTACCGAGGGACCGACACGGGATCGGTGCAGCTCGTCGCCGCGTCGACCAGCGAGCACGGGACCGGTGCGCGGGTCGGGCGGTAGTCGGCGGGGACGCCGCCGCCCGCGGTGATCGCGCGGTAGGCCGCGACAGCGTCGGTCGGGGTACGGGTCAGCGTCGGGTCGGTCAGCACATCGACCGTGTACAGCCCGAAACGTGGTGTGTAGGAACCCCATTCGTAGTTGTCGGTCAGGCTCCAGTAGTTGTAGCCGATCAGCGGGATCCCGTCGGCGACGGCGCGCTGCAGCCAGTAGACGGTGTCGCGCAGGGAGTCGGCGCGGGTGTAGCCGTCCGCGCGTGGGAGACCGTTCTCCGTGGGGATGCCGTTCTCGACGATGTAGAGCGGCTTGCCGGGGAATCGGCGGGTGTAGTGGTCGAGGGCGTAGTAGATGCCTTCGGATTGCAGGGGCAGTGTCCAGAGTCGGTCGAAGTCGGGGACGGTGAGCTGGGTGGGGGAGACACCGTAGTAGTAGTCGATGCCGATGTAGTCGAGACGGGCCGCGATGCGGTCGAGCAGTGGCCCGCTGACCGCGTCGTCGACGCCGGGAATGAAGGCGATATTGCTGGTGACCCGCGCTCCGGGCTGCACGGAGTGGATGTAGTCGTAGATGTTGTTGTGCGCCTGGGCGATTCGGTCGGTCATGGCCGGGGCGTCGGCCACGCCGATCCCGCCCTTGCGCACTTCGTTGACCAGATAGAACGTCGGCTCGTTGAAGGTCACCCACAGGGGGTCGACGCCGGCGAAACGGTCGACCACCGCCCGCGCGTTGGCGAGCCAGTTCGACACGATCTCGGGATCGCGCCAGCCACCACGGTCGGCGGTCCAACCCGGGTACACCCAGTGGTCGAGGGTGAGCATCGGGCGCATCCCCGCGTCGGTGATCGCGCGCACGACGTCGTCGTAGAAGGCGAGTGCGCTCTCGTCCCAGACGCCGGGTTGTGGTTGCACCCGCGCCCACTCGATGCCGATGCGGTACACGCGCACACCGAGATCCGCGGCGAGGGCGATGTCGGAGCGGTACCGGGTGCGGAAGTCCACCGAGTTCAGATAGGGGTCCTGGGTGGCACCCGAGGCCGCGTAACGGCGCCAATTGCTGTCCGGCGCATCGCCTTCGGCCTGGAATCCGGAAGCGGCTACGCCCCAAAGGAATTCGGGGCCGAGTGAGGCGAGGTGAGTCGGCGCCGGTGGACGGGCGATGGCAGGGGAGGGGCTGGCCGCCAGGAGTGCCGTGGCGGCCATGGCGACGGCGGCGAGGAATCGGCGACCGCTGGGGGAGGGCATGGCACTCGCTCCTGAGAGGAAGGGTGGGGGAGTGGTCCAGTGTGCGTCATCGGGACCACGGATTCCGGGAATCGCGTCGGTGCGGCGCCCGAAGAGCAGCGAACTGGCATTTGAAACATGATGTTACGTAGATATGCGCATCTATTTATTGATGCTCACCTACCCCGTTCAACCCACTCACGTTCTCGACATGTCCTCATGTCATCACCGCTCACTCGCATGGACGAGGGGGCGGGCGGCGGCGCTCCGCATGTCGCCCCCGGCACTCCGGGAAGGTGAGTGAGTTGCCTCTCAGCGGCCGGTCCCGAGTCGAGGTATCCGTTCCGCTCGAGACAGGATTCGAGGATGGCGTGGAATCCCTTACCTGCCCTCGCACGTGAATTCGCGGCACAGCCCTGGGTGATGCGCGGCGCGGGCATCGTGCTGCCGACCGAACGACTCCTCCGCAAGCTCAGTGGCGGCCGGTGGGGAGTTCTGGATCTGGCCGGCCTGCCGTCGATCGAGGTCACCGTGGTCGGGCGCAAGTCCGGGCAGCCGCGCACGACCTCGCTACTGTGCGTCCCCGACGGCGACGGCTTCTATCTGGTCGGGTCCAACTGGGGTAAGCCCGAGCACCCGGCGTGGTCGGCGAACCTGCGTGCGGCGCGCACGGCCTCGGTCCGTTACAACAGCAGCTCCGCGTTCCCGGTGACGGTCGCCGAGATCACCGGCGTCGAGCGCAAGCGTGTATGGGACCAGGCCGTCGAGTTCTGGCCCGGCTACGAGATGGAGTTCGAACGCTCCGGTGGTCGCGAGTTCCGCATCTTCCGCCTGGACCGCATCGCTGACTGACACGACGCTACCCACCGTGCCGGCGGGGTGTCAGAGGCCGAGTTTGGTGACGGCGTTGTCCTCGAGGGGGTTCGCGGTGCGGATGTAGCCGTGGACGGTACGGGGGTTGGACCAGCGGCCCTGGCGCATGATCTCGCGGTCACTGGCGCCGCCGAGGGCGGCCTGGGTGGCGAATCCGGCGCGGAGGGAGTGACCGGAGAACAGGTCCGGGTCGAGGCCGGCGCGGGCGGCGTAGCGTTTGACGAGTTCAGCGACGGCTCGGCCGGACAAGGGGGACGCGCCGATGGAGCCGTGGCGGTTGATGGTCGGAAACAGTGGTCGCTCGGTGTCGGTCGCCAGGGGCGTGCCGGTGAAGCCGTGGCAGCGGTGAATCGTGGTATCGGGGACGGGGTGATCGGCGGTCCAGGAACGGGCGCCGAGGTCGCCCGCTGCCGCGTGCACTTCCAGGAGGCGCACCCAGTCGGCGAAGGCGCAGATCGGGCAGGTGCGGGGATGCTTGCCGCGCGGCAGGGCGATGCGCTGTTCGGCGACGCCGGTCGGGTCGGTCTTCGTGGTCGGCAGATGGACGACGAGCAGTGGTTCGCCGGTGGAGTGGTCGGTGCGCACATGGACGTCGCTGACGCGCAGGCCCGCGAGTTCGCTGCGGCGCAGAGCGCCGGCGAAACCGACCAGCAGGGCGAGGGCGTCGCGGCGGCGGGCGGGTTCGGTGGGCCAGCCGGCGTCGGGGAGTTCGGCGAGCAGCTGGTCGAGGGTGTGCAGCAGGACGGGTCGTTTGCGAGTCGGTGGGGTGCGGCGGGTGCGCCGGATGCCGCGCAGGGTCAGCCGGACGACGTCGGAGCGGGTCGGCGAGGGTAATCCGTTGGCGGCGTGCACGGCGGCGATGGCGGCCGACTTGCGGTCCAGCGTCGCGGGGCTGAAGGCCCAGGAGCCGTTGTCGCGCCGGGCGTCGGCGGCCGCGGCCAGGTATACCGCGACGTCGAGGGGGTCGGCGGGCAGCGCCTGCCGGTGCTCGGCCGCGCACCAACCCGCCCAGGCGATCCAGTCGGTGCGGTAGGCGCGCAGGGTGTTCGCGGACTGGGAGGCTTCGAGGTAGCGGCGCAGGGCGGCGGCTTGGCCGTCGTCGAATCGTTCGCGGACCAGGCGCAGCGCGGCCGTGTCGACCAGGACGCTGCGCACGCCGCGCCGCAGTTCGGTCCGGACCTGTTCGGGAAGGACGACCGCTGCGTCGCTGCCGCTCACCTCGCCACTCCTCGCGTGAATCAGTCCGCCGCCGATGACTCCTGGCGTTCGAGCCTAGGTCATCGGCGGGCGTTCACGGCATTTCGGCGAGCTCGGCGAGCTTGGTGTGGATGAAGGCGGCGAGGCGGTGCCGGGCCGCGGTGGTGAGGAAACTGGTGTCGCCGAGTCGTGGGAAATGGTCGTCAGCGGGGTCCGACGGGGTTTCGGGGGTGTCGACGAGTTCGAGGCGTGCCGGATGTTGCTGGGGGAGAGGAACATTCGGCACGTCCGAGTCGGTGTGTGCTGCTCCGTGACGTACCATGCCTGAACCCTAACGTTTTGATTACGACCGTTGCCAACACGGTGGGGCCGGTAGTGATAACCGCCACGTTTTCAGAGTACGTGGATGATCGGCGCCCGCCAGCGGAACAGCCGCGACGTCGCGGAGAGGGCCACGACATCGGGCACGACCCGGGCGGTGGCGTCGCGGATGGCCGCGCTTCGCGGGGAATCGGGCATGTTGTTGCCGGTGGCCTGGCGCGACAGCCACGACACCGTCCGTACCCGCCGCCGTCGCGCCTTCGAATACGCGCGCAGGTCGGGTGCGTGGGCGGCGAGGGTCACCGCGTCTTCGAGTGCCATGGCCGCGCCCTGCCCGAGTTCCGGGCGCATCGCGTGCGCCGAGTCGCCCACCAACGCGACCTTGCCGAGGGTGAGGGTGCGCGGCACCGGCACCTCCAGGAACTCGTCGCGCAGGATGCGCGCCGGGTCGGCCGCGGCGAGGATGTCGGGCACAGGCGCGGCCCAGTCGGCGAAGTGGTCGAGGCTGTCGATGCCGGGCTGGGCGGCGGCGAAGAAGTAGGTACGGGCTCCCGGCATCGGCAGTACGCCGAACTCCGCGCGCACGCCGACCATGCCGCCGACGAAGTCGGGAGCCGGAGTGTCGAGGACTCCTCGCCACGCGGTGATTCCGGTGTGCCGGACGGCGGTGTCGCCGGGCCACAGGCGCTGCCGGATCGCGCTGTGCACTCCGTCGGCCGCCACGATCAGGTCGTGGCGCGCGGTCTCTCCGTCGACGCGCAGTGTTCCGTCCGGGTCGACGTCGTCGATCGTGCTCCCCGGCCGCAGGCATTCGTCCGGCAGTGCGCGCAGGAGCA
Source organism: Nocardia sp. MH4 (assembly GCF_019266065.1). Classification (GTDB taxonomy): domain Bacteria; phylum Actinomycetota; class Actinomycetes; order Mycobacteriales; family Mycobacteriaceae; genus Nocardia; species Nocardia canadensis. Next base: position 146,633 of record NZ_LPNR01000112.1, read on the forward strand.
GTGCGATGAGTTCCGCGCGGTGCGGCACGGCGAAACCGCCCGGCAGTGGTTTCGCCCAGCGGGTGAACAGGGCGCGGCCTGCGGAATTGCGGATCGCGCCGGGAACGGCGCCGACTCCCGCGGCGCGGATCTCGGCGCCGATGCCGAGTGCGTCGAGTGCGGTGAGCGCGTTGGGGAACAGTGAGATTCCCGCGCCCGCTTCGGTGAACCCGGGCGCCCGCTCGTAGACGGTCACCTGCCAGCCCGCCTTGCGCAGTGCGATCGCGGCGGCGAGGCCGCCGATGCCACCTCCCACGATTCCGGCACTGCGTCCCTGTGCTGTGGAATTCGGCATGCTCAACCCCCGTCGGCGTTTCGGTGCGACCACCCCGCACCTAAGTTACTCGAAAGTAACAACGGGTCGATTGTGTTGTCCAGAGCTGAAATCGGAGCTCGTCCACGCGAATCCCCGCGGCGGCGGTATCGGTCGAACGGTCGATGGCCGTACGGTCGGGGCATGGTTTCCTTGCGTGGCTGGGCGTCCTTTCCCGACGACCTGCCGGACTTCGACCCGGACTCGGCACCGTCGACACCGCAGGAGCTGTTCCTCGACTGGCTGCACGAGGCCGGCGAACACGTGCTGGCCCCACACGCGGTGACGCTGTCGACCGTGGACGCCGAGGGCGCTCCGGACGCGCGCGTGGTGATCCTGAAGGACGTCGGCCGCGCGGGATGGGCGATCGCTACCAGCTCGGAAAGCCCGAAGGGCCTGCAGCTGAGCAAGACTCCGCAGGCGGCGCTGACGTTCTTCTGGCCCGGTCGCGGCCGTCAGGTCCGGCTGCGCGGCCCGGTCACACCCGCGGCGCCGGACGTCTCCGCCGAGGACTTCCTCGCCCGACCGCCGGCCTCGCGGGTCGAGGCGTTCATCGGACGACAGTCGCAGGTGCTCGACGATCCGGCGCAGCTGTCGCGGGCCGCCCGCGACGCCGAGCGCTGGGTCGCCGAGAATCCCGACGTGGCGCCGGAAACCTGGACGCGGTACCTGGTCGCGCCGGTCGAGGTCGAGTTCTGGCAGGCGAGTCACGACCGTCGACACCTGCGCTTGCGCTACCGCGACACAGGCGAGGCCTGGGTGCGGGAACGTCTGTGGCCGTGAGGTCGGCCGAGGTCAGGACGCGCGGGCAGTGGCGTTCTCGGTGAGGGTCGCTTCGCTGACATAGCCCGCGACCGGGCTCAGCTGGAGCACGGTGGGCATGCGGCGGGTCAGAGCGGCGGGACCGGCGAAACTGACGCGGCCGGTGCGCTGGGCATGGGTCAACGGCATCCGGCCGAGCCAGACCTCGTAGAGGGCGGCCACATCGGCGATGATGGCGACGTCGACGGGGTAGCCGGGGTCGGTCTCGCAGACCGAGGGCGTGGAACCCTCGACGACGATCCAGAATCGGCGGACGTCGTCGGTGAACCGGACCTGCAGGACATGGCGTCTGCCCGGGAATCCGGACGTGTCGACGCGGGTGTGCATCCACCACACCAACAGTGCGGCGTCGAGTTCCTCGTGCTGGGGGGCACCGAAGGTCCATCGGGCGCCCCATTCACCCAGGCCGAACAGGATCGGTTCGAGCTGGGTGCCCGCTTCGGTGAGCAGGTGGTCGGCGCCGATCTTGTCGAGCAGCCCGGCGCGTTCGAACTGGCGCAGCCGTTTGGCGAGCAGGCTGCGCGACAGTCCGGGCAGGCCGCGGGCCAGGTCGTTGAAGCGGGTCGTGCCCAGGTAGAGGTCGCGCAGGATGAGCAGCGACCAGCGCTCGCCGAGCACGTCGAGCGCACGGGAGATCGGGCAGTACTGGCCGTAGCCTGCGGTCGTATCAGTCATGGTCACCTCGCCGACGGGGTCCAGTTTCTGGACCGGGGGAGTCCACTTTCTGGACTATCCGGTTATCGCGGTGGTTCCTACCTTCGAAACATGACTTCCACATTTCCCGACACCACGTCCCGCACCGACCGCGTCGCTCTGGCTCGCCTGCTCGGTGAATCCCTGCGTTCGGAGGTCCCCGAGCGGGACCGCACCGGCGAGATCTCCGTCGCCGCCTTCGACCGGCTCCGTGCCGACGGCCTCTCGGCCGCGCTCGTTCCCGTCGAGTTCGGCGGTGGCGGTGCCACCCATCAGGAGATGGGGGAGGTCCTGCGTGAACTCGGTCGCCATGATCCGTCGACCGCGGTCGCGTTCGCCATGCATTCGCATCTGGTGGCCGCGCAGGTGTGGCGGCACAAGCACGGTGTCGACGCCTCCGCGGTCTTCGCGAAGGTCGCGGCGGGCGCGATCCTGGTCAGCACGGGGGCGTCGGACTGGGTCGACTCCAACGGCACGGCCGTGCGCGTCGACGGCGGCTATCTGGTCAGTGCCAGGAAGTCGCCCGCGAGTGGGTGCGAGGTCGGGGACGTGCTGGTGACCAGCGTCCGTTTCGAGGATCAGGTCGTGCACTGCGCGGTGCCGATGACCGCGCCCGGCGTGAGCATCGACAAGACCTGGGACGCGTTCGGGCTGCGCGCCAGTGGATCGCACACGGTCGTTCTCGACGAGGTGTTCGTGCCCGACGCCGCGGTCTCGCTGATCCGTCCGGCCGGTGCCTGGCCGCCGGTGCTGAATGTGGTGATCGGCGCGGCGCTGCCATTGGTGTTGGCGGCCTACCTCGGTGTCGCCGATACCGCCGTCGAGCTGACCGCCCGTATGCTCGAGGGTCGCGCCGAGTTCCACACGGTGCAGTCGGCGGGGGAGATGCTCAACGCCTACACGACCGCGGCGGATCTGATCACCGCCATGTTCGCCGACTCCGAGGACCTGACCTTCGCCAACACCGACGCCTACGCGGCCCGCGCCCTGAGCCGCAAGACCGTCGCCGCCGACGCGCTCATCACCACGGTCCGCCTGGCCATCGAAACCACCGGCGGCGCGGGCTATTCCCGCGCCTGCGACCTCGAACGCCTCTACCGCGACATCCACGGCTGCCAGTTCCATCCCCTGCCCCGCGCCAAGCAGACCCGCTTCAGCGGCCGGGTCCTGTTGGGCCACAGCCCGATCGACTGACCGCCCCGTTCTCGCATGGCCCGCTCAGATGGTCGCGCGACAGCTCGAGCGGTGCCGGACGTTGTAGTCGGCGCCGCGGCATTCGGTCCCGACCGCTGCGGCGTGGTGGCGTCACGGTCTGCGTGGTGACAGCTGTCGGCGAGGTAGGTCGCGCGGGGTCGTCGGTCACCGGTCGTTGCTCGACATCGCCGCATGTGTTGACCTGCGGCGATGTCGAGCAGGGTGTTCAGATTTCGGCGAGTTGGTGGTCGGCGACGTGGCCGGCCAGGTAGCGCAGGTGGTCGCCGGAGTCACCGAGGGTGTGCTCGATGGCGGTCAGGCGCGCGGTGTAGTGGCCGACCGGGTATTCGGCGGTCATCCCGATGCCGCCGTGCATCTGGATCGCTTCCTGTCCGATGTGCCTGCCGGAGCGTCCGATGCGCAGTTTGGCGCGGGCCGCGACGACGGGGTCGGCGACGCCGTCGGCCAGTGACATCGACGCGTACAGGCTCATGCTCCGGGCCAGTTCCAGTGATACGTACATGTCGGCGGCGCGCTGGGTGAGCGTCTGGAAGCTGCGCAGCGGGACACCGAATTGCTTGCGGGTCGAGAGGTATTCGGTGGTGAGTCGCAACGCTTGCGACATCGCGCCGATCGCCTCGGCGCCGAGCGCGGCCTGGGCGGTGACGATGATGTCGGCGATGGCGTCGCCGGCGTCGACCGCGGCGCCCAGGGGAACCGCGGTGGCGCGGTCGAAGGTGAGGTCGGCGCCGCGTCTGCCGTCGTGGGTGCGGTAGCCGGCGACGGTCACCCCGGAATCGGTGGGCTCGATCAGGAACAGTCCGGTGCCGCCGTCGGGCAGCGCCGCGCTGACGATGAGCTGGTCGGCGCAATCACCCCAGGCCACGGGATGTTTGCGTCCGCTGACCTGCCAGCCGTCGCCCACCAGCGTCGCCTGGGTCGTGACCTGGGCCGTCACCGGGCGCAGACCGGGCTCACCGTGCGCGAACACGATGCGGCGTTCGCCCGAGGCGACCTCGGGCAGGATCTGCTTGCGCTGGAGCTGTGACCCGGCCCTGGAGATGAGCGCGCCCGGCAGCAGCGCGCAATCCAGCACCGGTTCGGGTGCCAGGACGCGGCCGAGTTCCTCGAGCACGAGCATCGTTTCGATGGGGCCGGCGCCCATCCCGCCGTCCTCGGCGGAGATGGTGAGCCCGAGCAAGCCGATCTCGGCGAAGGTCGACCAGACCTGCGGGTCCCAGCCCGGATCGGTGCCGATGACCTGGGCGCGATGTTCGTGGGTGTAGTGGCGGGCCAGCACGCTGCGCACAGTGTCACGCAGCATGGTCTGTTCGGTGGTGAGTTCGAAATCCATGACGGTGTCTCACAATCCGAGGATCGTCGAAGCGATGATGCTGCGCTGCACCTCGTTGGATCCTCCGTAGATCGATGTCTTGCGGTAGTTGAGGTAGGTGGCGGTGCTGCGGCGAGCCCAGTCGCCGGTATCGCCTTCGCGGGCCAGGGAGTCGGGTCCGGCGATGTCGACGAGCAGTTCGGTGACCGCCTGCTGGAGTTCGGTACCGCGCAGCTTGAGAATCGACGACACCGGGTTCGGGTCGCCGTCGGCCGAGCCGGCCACGACCCGCATCTGTACGAGTTCCAGTGCGAGCAGCTCGTTTTCGAGCTCGGCGATGCGGGCGGCGAAGACCGGGTCGTCGAGCAGGGTGCCGGTGTCGAGTGAGGTCTGCTTGGCGTATTCCTTGGCGAGCCACAGCCGCACCTTGGTCTGGCCGACGGCGGCGATGCCGGTGCGTTCGTTGCCGAGCAGGAACTTCGCGTAGGTCCAGCCGTGGTTCTCCGCGCCGACGAGCTGGTCGGCGGGGACGCGCACGTTCTCCAGGAATACCTCGTTGACCTCGAATCCGCCGTCGATGAGCTCGATCGGGCGGACCGTCACGCCAGGGGTGTCGAGGGGGAACAGCAGCATCGAGATGCCTGCCTGCTTCTTGGGCGCGTCCGGGTCGGTGCGGGCCAGGCAGAACATCCAGTCCGCGCTCTGGGCGGCGGTGGTCCAGGTCTTCTGGCCGTTGATCACGTAGTGGTCGCCGTCGCGGACGGCCACGGTGCGCAGCGAGGCCAGGTCCGAACCGGCATCGGGTTCGGAGAAGCCCTGGCACCACCAGATGTCGAGGTTGGCCGTGGCGGGCAGGAAGCGCTGCTTCATCTCCGGTGACCCGAAGTGGGCGATCACCGGACCGATCATGTTGGTGTTGAAGGTCAGTGGCTCGGGCACCGAGGCGAGCTGCATCTCGTCGTGCCAGAGATGGCGCTGGATGGGGGTCCAGTCGCGCCCGCCCCACTCGACCGGCCAGTGCGGCACCGCGAGTCCGTGCGCGTGCAGGATGCGCTGGGTCGTGACGATGTCGTCCTTGCTCAGTTCGGCCATGTGCCTGGCCCGATTGCGGATGTCGGCGGGGATTTCGCGCCGGAAGAAGGCCCGGAGCTCGTCGCGGAAGGCGAGCTCGTCCTCGGTCAGTGCCAATTGCATGGTCGAGTATGTTACACAGCATGCCGTATGTTTCAAATGGTGGTCACGGGGGAGCCCTTATGCTGTGCGATGTGACGCGAGCCGACGGGACACGAGCACCGGGACGCCCCGCCGCGGCCAGCCGTGAGGACGTACTGCGCACCGCGATCGAGGTGTTCCTGTCCGGCAACCGCATCGACGTCAACGCCATCGCCGCCCACCTCGGCCTCGGCCGGACCAGCATCTACCGCTGGTTCGGCTCCCGCGACGGCCTGCTCGGCGCCGCCATCGCCGGCCAGCTCGAGCGGATGGTCGCCTACGCCGACCGCACCAGCGAGGCGAGCGGCGCCGAACGCCTCAACGAGATCCTCGATCGCTGCATCCACTGGCTGGTCCAGGACGATTCGCTGCGCACCTACTTCGACAACGAGTCCACCGCCGCCCTGCGCCTGATCACGCGCAGCGACGGGCCCGTCCACCAGGCCGCGGTCGCCGTCGTCGAAGGACTCATCGCCCGCGCCGAAGACGAGGGCTACCGCCCCCCGATCGAGCGCGCCACCCTGGCCTACGCGCTGGTGCGGCTCTGGGAAGCCTTCCTCTACAACGACGCCGTCGCCGGTTTCCGCGGCGACGTCGAGCGCCTGCGCCAAGTCCAGGCCGCCCTCCTGCGCGCCTGATCCGAACGGGTCACTCGCCTTTCGGGCCGATGGTCACCCGGCGGCGGGACCTTGGCCCCTAAACGCCGGACCGCGCGGGTGGTGCTATTGCCCGGAGCCTCTTGCGGGACGGGATCAAGCAGCGGAAAGCAGGTCGGATTACGTGAGTTCTCCCCGACTACGGTGGACCGGTTCAGAGATCGCGGTGGTGACCGCCGGTGCGGTCGACGCGGTCGATGTCGCGCGAACGGCGCGTGCGGTCGAGGCGGTGCTGCGCAGCCGCCGGGTCGACGGACCGGTCCGGATCCGGTTGTCCGCCGTGCCTGCCGGATCGGTGCTGGCGCAGGTGAACGCGGGGCAGGGGCCCGCCATGCTGCGGGTGCAGGTAGCGGGTCCCGCCGGATTCGTCGCGCGGATCGTCTCCGAGCGGCTCGACCGGGAGATCTCGCGGTCGGCACCGGCGGGGCCGCCGAGAATCTGGCCCGACCCGGCGCGGCCGCCGCTGGCCTCGGTGAGCGAGGTCCGGCCGATCGTGCGCCGTAAGCGTTGCGCGCTGCTGCGCACCGACCCGGCTTCGGCCACCCGGGTGATGGACGGGCTGGACTACGACGCGCACCTGTTCATCGACGGCGAGACCGGCGAGGACGCGCTCGTCTACTGGGCGGGACCGCTGGGCGCGCGACTGGCACGACAACACCACACCCGCCCGCCCGGCGTCGGGACAACGATGGCGCTGACAGTGAACCCGCATCCGGCGCCACAGCTCACCGAGTCCGAAGCCGCGAGCCGGCTGTGCCGATTCGGGCTGCCGCACGTGTTCTTCACCGATCCGGGCAGTGGACGTGGCCGACTCGTGTACCGCCGCTACGACGGCGACTTGGCGCTGGTGTGTGCGGCGGACCACGAGGCGCGGTCGTGATCGAACTGGCCGGTGACGGCCGGGAACCGTGCGATGTCGTCGAACTCGAACGGGCCGAGGCGATGCGGCTGGTGGCAGCGGCGCCGTTCGGCCGGGTGCTGTTCACCCGCGACGCGCTGCCGGCGATCCGCCCGGTCAACCACCTCGTCGACGAGGACGACGTGATCGTCGTCCGCACCCGGCTCACCTCGCGGTTGACCGGTGCGGTGCAAGCCAACGCGCCCGTGGTGGTGGCCTACCAGGTCGACGACATCGACGCGGTGCGGCGCACCGGGTGGTCGGTCATGGTCACCGGATTGGCGCGCACCGTCACCGATCCGGCGCGGGTGGCGCGTTACGAACAGTTGTTGCGGCCGTGGGTCGGCCGGGTGATGGACACCGTCGTGGCCATCGAACCCGAGATCGTCACCGGCATCCGACTCCTCGAACAGAAGGGCAGGCACCCCCGTTGACCCGCGATCTGACGCAGCGCGAGATCCTCACCGAACTCGAACCGACGGCCGAGGACTGCGTGCACCGCCACCTGGCGCTGGCCAAGGACTGGCATCCGCACGACTACGTCCCGTGGGACGAAGGGCGAAACTTCGCGGCGTTGGGTGGAACCGACTGGGAGAGTGATCAATCCAAGCTCGGCGAGGTCGCCAGGGCGGCGATGATCACCAACCTGCTCACCGAGGACAACCTGCCCTCCTATCACCGTGAGATCGCCGAGAACTTCTCCCGCGACGGTGCGTGGGGCACGTGGGTGGGCCGATGGACCGCGGAGGAGATGCGGCACAGCATCGTGCTGCGCGACTATCTGGTGGTGACCCGCGGGGTCGATCCGGTGGCGCTCGAGAACGCCAGGATGGTCCACATGACCAATGGCTTCGCCTCCGGGGCCACGGCAGCCGACATCGACAGTGGCTCGGCGTTCCTGCACTCGGTGGCCTATGTCAGCTTTCAGGAACTGGCGACCCGCGTCACCCACCGCAATACCGGGCGGGTGTGTGACGACGAGATCGCCGACCGGATGCTGCAACGCATCGCCGCCGACGAGAACCTGCACATGATCTTCTATCGCACCGTGTGCGCGGCGGCGCTGGATCTGGTGCCGGATCAGGCGATCGAGGCGATCGCCGACATCGTGGAGAACTTCCGCATGCCCGGCGCGGGAATGCCGAACTTCCGTCGTCACGGCGTGCTGATGGCCAAGCACGGTGTCTACGACCTGCGACAGCACCTCGAGGAGGTCCTGCAGCCGGTGCTGCGGCAGTGGAACATCTTCGGCCGCAACGATTTCGGTGCGCGCGGCGAGCAGGTGCGCGAGCGGCTGGCCGGATTCCTCGACGACCTGGCCCAGGTGCGGATTCCGCGTTTCGAAGAACAACGCGACCGCGCCCTGGCCAGGGAACGCGCCAGGGCGTAGGGCGCCGGTGTCAACGGTGCCCGGCCAGCACGAGCGGGATCTCGGTGGCGTACGCGACGGTTCGGCTCACCGACCCGAAACCGTCGTGGGCGCCGCGCCGATGACTGCCGAGCACGAGCAGTTGGGCACCGGCCGACTCGCGCAGCAATCGGCGCGCCGGATCGTCGTCGGTGACGATCCGGGTGATCGGCACATCGGGATACTTCTCGCCGTAGCCGACCAGGCTGTCGGCCAGCAGGCGATGGGTGTGCTCGGTCATCCGGGAGTCGTGTACGCCGGGGGCCGGTGTCGTCCACGCGCGCAGCGCGACGAGGCCGACACCGCGCAGCGACGCCTCCTCGATCGCGAAGTCGAGGGCGCGGTCGCTGCCCGGGGAACCGTCGAGACCGACCAGTACGGGTCGACGGTCGGGCGCGGGATCGAACGAGGCGGGGACGATCGCGAGCGGACACACGGGGCGGCGCGCCAGCGCGCTGCTGACGGAACCGAGCAGCGCCCGTTCGAAGGCACCGAGGCCGCGGGTGCCGACCGCGAGGAGCTGGGCATGGCGGGCGCTACGGCGCAGCGCCGACACCGGGGCCGGGCTCACCACCGATGTTCGCATCTCGAGGTGATCGGGTGCGGTCTCGGCCAGGGCGACCGTGGTCGCGCTCGCCAGCGCGGCCCGGCCGTCGTCGTGGAAGTGCTGATTGTGTATCGACACCGTGCCGACGCGGCCCAGATCCCAGCCCGAGCTCATCGCGTGTACCGCGTGCAGCGATGTGTCGCGCAGGACCGCGGCCCTGGCGGCCCAGCGAACGGCGGTGAGGGCGGAATCGGAGCCGTCGACGCCGACGACGACGGGGCGGGTGGTCGGTGTTGACATCGGTACTGCCTCACTGCTCGGACAGGGAACGTGCGCAGCCGATTCTCGCCCGACGCGGCGGCGGTGGAAGAGGGCCGAAGTGCTCTGCTGTCGAGGACTTCGGTGGACTGGCCCTCGGCCTCCGGCCCTACACCGGGTGGGCGTGTCAGGGTGGCATCGGCACAGCGGGGCGAACAGAAGGAGCGACGACATGATGCGTACGTGGCGAGTGGAACATCCCGGTCCGGTCGGCTCGGCGCCGCTGCGGCTCGGACACGAACCGGTCCCGGAACCCGGCCCCGGTGAGCTCCTGGTGCGGGTGCTGGCATGCGGTGTGTGCCGGACCGATCTGCACGTCGTCGAAGGCGATCTGCCGGTGCACCGCAAGCACGTGACTCCGGGCCACGAGGTGGTCGCCGAGGTGGTGTCGGTTCCGGACGGCTGCGTGAACGTGGCGGTCGGTGATCGAGTCGGCATCCCGTGGCTGCGGTACACGTGTGGACAGTGCCGGTACTGTCTGCGCGGGGCGGAGAACCTGTGTCCGCGCTCGCGCTACACGGGCTGGGACGCCGACGGCGGGTATGCCGAGTTCGCCACTGTGCCGGTCGATTTCGCGGTGGCATTGCCGAGCGGCTACCGCGACGACGAGCTGGCACCGCTGCTGTGCGCCGGCATCATCGGCTATCACGCGCTCGTGCGGGCCGAGGTGCCCGACGGTGGGGTGCTCGGCATCTACGGCTTCGGCGGCAGTGCTCATCTCACCGCGCAGGTCGCTCTCGCCCGGGGCGCGCGCGTGCACGTGATGACCAGGGACGCGGCGGCCAGGGAGCTGGCCCTGGCCTTGGGCGCGGATTCGGTGCAGGGCGCCGCCGACGCACCGCCGGAACCGCTGGATTCGGCGATCCTGTTCGCTCCCGTCGGCGCCCTGGTCCTGCCGGCGATGGCGGCGCTGGACGCCGGGGGGACGCTGGCGGTGGCCGGTATCCACCTCACCGACGTGCCGCCACTGAACTATCAACGACATCTGTTCCGGGAGCGCCAGATCCGCAGCGTCACCTCGAACACGCGGGCGCAGGCCAAGGAGTTCCTCGAGCTCGCGCAGCAGCGTCGGCTCACGGTCTCGACCCACCGCTACCCGCTCGATCACGCGGATCGCGCGTTGAGCGATCTGTCCCTCGGCCGCTTCGACGGTGCGGCGGTCCTGGTGCCGTGACCGGCCGCACCGTCGATCGTGGCGATCAGCGGCTCGTGGTCGGCCGGGCGATGATCAGCGGAGCCTCGGCGCCGTGCAGGACGGTCTGAGCGACCGAACCCAAGGTCATGCCGGCGAACCCGCCGCGCCCGTGACTGCCGACGACGATCAGCTGGGCATCGGACGCGGCCGCGAGGACCGCTCTGGCCGGGCGGTCTTCGACGACGACCCGTTCGACGGTGACCTCGGGATACTTCTCGGCGTAGCCGGCGAGGCTTTCCGCGAGCACCGCCTCGGCTTCGGTCTGCATCGTCGAGCGGGCCTCGTAGCGGTAGAACTCCGACCAGGCGTGGATCGCGATCAGGCGGGTATCGCGGCGGGCGGCTTCGTCGAAGGCGATGGCGACCGCCTCGACGCTGCACGGTGAACCGTCGACCCCGACCACCACCGGGCCGTCGGCCGGTGCCTCCGACTCCGGGATCACAGCGACCGGGCACGCGGCATGTCGGGCGATCGCGGTGCTGACCGAGCCGAGCAGGGTGCGGCGGAAAGCCCCGAGTCCCCGGCTGCCGACGACCAGCAGGCGCGCCGATTCGCTGCGTTGACGCAGTACCGCGACCGCGGAGCCGAGGACGGCGTCGGTCGAGACGGTGATATCGGCGATCGGCGTGGTGAGCTCGGTTGCCACCACGGCGGCGGCGGCGACCACGGACTCGCCGTGTTTGCGCAGCGCTTCGAGGTCGTAGAGGGGACCAGCCAGGCCCGGCCCGTAGTCGACCGGGACGTCGGCGGCGTAGACGAGCTGCAGCGGTACCCGGTGGTGCGCGGCGAAGTCCGCGGCCCAGCGCAGCGCTCGGCGCGACTGGTCCGATCCGTCGACACCGACGACGACCGGCTGCTTCGGGTTTCCGGGTGTGGTCATGATGTCTTCCTTTCCGTTTCTGTCACTGTGCGCCGGTTCCCGGGACGAGCGGCAGGGTCTCAGGGCCCGCACCGGTGGGCCCTTCGTCGTGGGCGTCGGTGGCCGCGATCGAGGACTCGGCGGGGCCAACGGCACTGGGGAGCCGGAGCGGGACGGAGCAGGGTGAAGGGACAGACACACCCCCTACCGAGGCAGGTTCGGCGATGAGCATCCAGATCCAGACGACCGGCGACGCGTCGACCGCGTCGGAGCCGCAGCGGGTGAGTGTCCTGCTGGCTCGTTATCTGCACACCCAACGAGAAACGATCATGGACGGTCAGATCGCGGCCGGCCACGATGACCCGGATGCGGTCGTCGAGATGGTGATCGCCGCGCGCCGTGCTCGCAGCGCGCTGTCTGCGCACCGGCCCGCGATCGGCAGGCAGACCGAGATCCGACGGCTGATCGAGGAACTGCGCTGGTTCGGTATCAGTCTGGGCGCGGCCCAGGAACTGCGTACGCAGTCCGCGCGCCTGCACGCCGCGATGGATGTGCTGCGCCCGCGCTACCTACGGGGTCCGGTGCGGGCCCGGACGTCGAAGTACTTCGACGCGCGGGTGCGACCGGCCTGGACCGCCGCGCGCGATCTGCTGGCCTCGCCGCGGTTTCCGGCCATGATCGAGGATCTGATGGCCGAGGAACGGTTGTTGCGCAGCGGTGTGGTGCCCGGGATCGATGAGCCGGACAACGCCGTGGTGCTCGATGCGTTGCTGGCGCGGGTGCGGCGGCGGATGCGCGCGATCGAGTCGGCCAGGGACGAGGATGCCACCGACGCGGCGATGCACGCGCTGCGCAAGGCGATCCGGCGCACCCGCTACTACCTGGAGTCGGTGCACGACCTGGATCCCGCGCGCAGCGATCAGGCCGCCGAGGGTCTGATCGCCCTGCAGGACCTGCTCGGTGATCACCAGGACGCGGTGGTGGCCAAGCATCACCTGATCCAGCTGACCAGAGAAGCGGAGAACGCGGGGGAGTCGACGTTCACCTACGGGCTGTTGCTGCAGCGCGAGATCGATCGCACCGCCGAATGCGCGGCGGCACTGCCCGCGATGTACTGGCGGTCGTTGCGCACGGTGCGCGTGATGGCCGACGTCCACCCCTCGACCACCGGCTGACGGGCTAAGGCAGCGGGGCCGACCAGCGCAGGACGGTGCCGCCGCCGTCACGGGGGCGGACGGTGAAAGTGCCGCCTGACTCTTCGGCGCGGGCGGCCAGATTCGCCAGGCCGCTGCGCCGGGTGATGTCGGGGTCGAGGCCGGTGCCGTCGTCGGCGACCTCGATGGTCACCTCGTCGCGCACCACCAGTTCGATCGAGATGGTCGTGGCTTTCGCGTGTCGTACGGCGTTGCTGAGCGCTTCTCGCAACACGGCTTCGACGTGGTCGGACAGCGGAGGTTCTAGCACCGTGACAGGTCCGGCGAGGCGCACCGTGGTGCGCAGCCCGGTATCGGTGGTCATCTCGGTGATGATGTTGTGCAGACGCTTGCGATAGGACGAGGAATCGGTGGCGGTATTGGACTGCAGGTCGAAGATCGAATGCCGGATGTCCTGCACGATCGCCTGGACATCGTCGATGGTCTCGTCGAGCCGGGTGCGCACTTCGGCGGTTTTGGTCCGCTGCATCGTGCTCTGCAGCGACAAGCCGACCGCGAACAGCCGCTGGATGACGTGGTCGTGCAGGCCGCGGGCGATCCGGTCGCGGTCGGCGTACACATCGAGCTCACGCATCCGGCGCTGGGTCGCGGCCAGCTGCAAGGCCACCGCCGCTTGATCGGCGTACGCGGCCATCAGCGTTTGATCCGTGGCGCCGAGTTGCTGCGAGCCGGCGGGAAACACGGTGGTGAGTACGCCGGTGACGGTGCCGTTCGCGCGCAGCGGCAAGGTGAGGACCGGCCCGAACTTGTCGACGGAATCGAAGATCGGGTTGTGCGCCGGGGAGTCGGCGGTGACCTTGTGTCCGGTGCGGAACGCCTCGGCCGAATGCGAATCGGTGACCGGGATGTGCTTGCCGACCAGCACACCGGCGTCGGCGCCGGCCGCCGCGACCACCACCAGCTCGGTGACCTCGTCGTGTGGGATGTCGGGGTCCTCGGGCAGCGCCAGGAACGTACACGCCGCATTCGTCAGCAGCAGGCCACGTTCGGCGACCAGCCCGAGTACCTCCTCGGACGGACTGCCCGCCAGCAGCTCGGTGGCCACGTCCCGCATCGCCTCTAGCCACTGCTGGCGCACCCGCGACTGCTCGTACAACCGGGCGTTCTCGATCGCGATGCCCGCGGCGGCGGCCAGCGCCAGTACCACCACCTCGTCGTCCTCGGTGAACTCGAAGCCACCGGCCTTCTCGGTGAGATAGAGGTTGCCGAACACCTCGCCGCGCACCTGCACCGGAACACCCAGGAACGTCCGCATCGGCGGATGATTGTCCGGAAACCCGACCGACGACGGATGATCGGAAAGGTTGGTCAGCCGAATCGGTTTCGGCTCGGCGATCAACAACCCGAGAACCCCGTGCCCGCGCGGCAGATCACCGATCAGCACCCGCGCGCGGTCGTCGATGCCCTCGTAGACGAACTCGGCGAGCTGATTGCTGGTCTTGTCGGTCTCGCGCACCCCCAACGCGCCGTAACGGGCATCGACCAGTTCGATCGCGGTATGCACGATCGTGCGCAACGTGTTGTCCAGATCCAGGCCCGCCGTCACAACGAGCATGGCCTCCATCAACCGATCCATCCGGTCGCGGACATCGACGATCTGGGCGATCCGGTCCTGCACCTCGGCCAGCAGCTCACGCAACCGCAACTGAGACAGGGTCTCGGTCACCGGCGGCCGCGCGCCACCTACCGACTCGTCGTCCATGACCTGCATTCTTCCACGCCACGACGGGGAGGCCGGGACATCATCGTCGCTGCGGCCGGTCCAGATCGGCGGCCATCACCGCGGCCTGCGTGCGCCGTTCGACACCCAGTTTGGTCAGCAACCGGGACACGTAGTTCTTGACGGTCTTCTCGGCCAGGAACATGCGCGCCGCGATCTGACGGTTGGTCAGGCCTTCTCCCAGCAGCGACAGCAGCGTGCGCTCCTGCTCGGTCAGTGTCGCCAGCGGGCCGGTGTCCTCCTGCGCCTCCGAGCGCAGCTTGGCCATCAGGGCGGCCGCGGCCCGGTTGTCCAGCAGCGACTTGCCCTCGCCGACCTCACGGACGGCATGGATGAGCTCCAGGCTGCGGATGTCCTTGACGACATATCCGCTGGCACCGGCCAGGATCGCGTCGAGCATGGCCTGCTCGTCGGTGAACGAGGTCAGGATCAGACAGCGTAGGCCCAGGTCGGCCGAGAGCAGCTCGCGGCACAGCTCGATGCCGTTGCCATCGGGCAGGCGGACGTCGAGCACGACGACATCGGGACGCAAAGCGGGAATCCGGGCCAGCGCCTGGGCGACAGTGCCCGCCTCACCGATGACCTCGAGGTCCGGTTCCAGGGCGATCAGATCGCCCACCCCGCGCCGGACGATCTCGTGGTCGTCGACCAGAAATACCGTGGTCATGGAAGGCTCTCTCTCGCGTGGGGAACGTCGCCCTTCATTGTCCGCCAACTCGGCGGCACAGGGAGGTGATGCTCTCGGTACTCGGCGATGATCACGTTCAGCGCCGGAGAGTGGGCTGGTGCCCGAGTGGGGGTGCGCCGAGGGCGGCCACGGTCACCGCCAGGATCACGCAGACCGGCTGCGACCAGCTGAACTCACGCAGGATCAGCAATTGTGCCAGGACCCAGCCGATCAGCAGGTACGCCGCGGCCAGGGTCGTCTGAGCGGTCGCCGGATCATCGTCGTGGGTGACGGTGAGGGCGACGACGGTCATCGGCAGGCCGACGACCAGCGCGAGCAGCACGCCGGCGAGGATGGGGCTGTGCCACGGCAGGCGGGCCTCGGCGACGGGACCGAGGGACAGTGCGCCGGTGATGAGGCCGAGGGATCCGGCGAAGGCCCAGATCGCCAGCAGCCCGGAGAACACGCACAGCGTGGCCCTTCGGGGATCGAGCCGCCGGAAGTACGTGGTGATCATCTGCACAGCCTCGCGCGCCGGAGGTGTGGACAGGCAGGGCCGAAGGTCCCGGAAGCCGGGGACCGGTGGCCTGACCTGCCGCAAGCGCGGCCACCGGGCACGGACCACGGCGAATTCGAGGTCGATCGGCCCGCCCCCGCGATGACTTTGTCCCCTGCCGAGGGTCCATCGGCCGCGACGATGCTCGAAGGTGAACCGGCGTTGGTCTGGTTGACCCGACGAGGAAAGGTACCCCGATGACCGACAAGAAGGCACGGCCCACCGAACATCGTCCCCGGCCGGTGCTGGCCGCGGTCGACGGGTCGGCGAACTCCTACCAGGCCGCCGCCTGGGCCGCGGCCGAGGCGGCGCTGCACCACCTGCCCCTGCACATCCTGACCTCGGGGGCGTTGCAGACCGGGTTCGGTCCCGGCATGTCCCTGGGGGAGGCGGACCTGGAATGGCTGCGCGTCGATGCCGAGCGGGTGGTGGGCGAGGCCGAACGGGTCGCCCGCGCCGCGGTACCGGACGAGGACCTCACGATCACGACCGAGGTCGCGTTCGAAATGGCGGCGCCGCTGCTGATCGAGCGCTCGACGACGGCGGAGATCCTCGTCGTGGGCAGCCGTGGCCTCGGCGCCTTCCAGCGTGGCCTGCTCGGGTCGGTCAGCCGTGCGGCGGCTCAGCACGCGCACTGCCCGGTGGCCGTGATCCACGGCATCGCGGCGATCGACCCGGTCTCGGCGGCCCTGCCGGTGCTGGTCGGTGTCGACGGCACCGCCAACAGTGTGCCCGCGGTCGAGCTCGCGTTCGACGAGGCATCGCGGCGCAAGGTCGAACTGGTCGCGCTGCACGCGTTCAGCGACTCCAGCGCACTGGATCTGCCCGCGTTCGGGTGGGAGATGGGCAGGCAGTCGGCCGAGGCCGACCTCGCCGAAACCCTCGCCGGCTACGCCGAGCGCTATCCGGATGTGCCGGTGCGCCGGATCGTGGTCGCCGACCGGCCCGTGCGCTCGCTGGTCGACGAAGCGGCCTCGGCGCAGCTGGTCGTGGTGGGCAGCCACGGCCGCGGTGGCTTCTCGAGCATGCTGCTCGGCTCGACCAGCAACGCGCTGCTGCATTCGGTGGAGATCCCGACGATCGTCGTCCGCAGCAGAAAGTAGTGACGCTGCTCGAACAGAGCGAGGCGGCCACCGGATTCCGGTGGCCGCCTCGCTGTGGTGCCTGGCGCGCTCATGTCGTCGTGGTGAGGACATCGCTCAGCGGCCTGCGCGGGGTGGGCGGCGGTCGCCGATCGTCGGGCGCGACACCGATCCGCAGCACGACCTGAGGGACGCCGGGGTGGCCGATGAGGCTGCTCAACAGTCGCCGCCCCGCGGCCAGTTCGGTGATGTGGGTCAGCGCGCAGGTCGACAAGCCGGACGCGGTGCATTCGAGCAGGGCCGCCGACAGCGCCTCGCCGGTATGCAGCCAGGACAGCGGAGTCTCGCTCGTGGCGGTGAGGACGGCCAGGCGCGCGTGGTCGCGCAGCTCACCGCGGCGGGCGCCGGGTCCCGGCGACGGGAACGTGCGGGCGACGCCGACGCGGGCGGCTTCGGACTCCGAGACCAGCGACGCGGGCGGCACTCCCTCGGGCATATCGGGATGACCTGCCCACCAATGGATTTCGGATTGGTACTCCATGTCGTAGCGGCGCAGCGCGCCGGATTGTTCCGAAGCCACCGACAGTCGGGCGCGCGCGTCTTCGTCGAGCACGTCGAGGGTGAGTTCGTGTGCGCTGACCAGGTCCTCGAGCTCCGCCCTGACCGACGCCCAGCCGCTGGGCTCCGCCATCGGCAGTCGGTCGGTGTAGCGGTATTCGATCGCCTCGGCCCGCCGGAACACCGCGGTGGGCGGATCGGGCCACGGCCGGAACTCGAGGGTGGCCAGCAGGTCGGGCCGACCGAGGTCGGGCAGGCGGGCGACATCGGTACCCCAGCAGAAGGAGGCGAAGGCGGTGCGGACGTGGTGCAGCGCCGCGCCGCAGCTCATCACGGCTTGGCGACCGTGCGGGTCGGCCGCGGTGAGTTGCCGGTCGGCGTCGCGGAACAGGTGCAGTCGGGTGCCGTCGAAGACCCACCGCCACGGCTGGGTGTTGTGGACCGACGGCGCCCGGCATCCGAGACCGACAGCGGCTCGGAGGGTCGGAGGGTCAGGGACTCGGGGAACTGGTTGTTCGCTCATACCTCGAGTCTGGTCGGTAAGGGGGTTCGCCGAGACGGCCATTGCGCCTGTTCAGCGGGGACCAAATGCCTTCGTCGCCGGCTCAGTCGGGGTGCACGACCAGCACGGGGCAGTCGGCGTGCTGCACCAGCCAGTTGCTGGTCGAGCCGAGGAGCAGGCCGCGGAACCCACCGCGGCCGCGACTGCCGACGACGATCAGGCTCGCGGTCCGCGACCACCGCGCCAGCCGTTCGCGCGGATCGTAGAGCTCGATCTCACGGCGGACGACGACCTCGGGGTATTGCTCGGTCCAGCCGGCCAGCCGTTCGGCCAACAGCGCCTCTTCGGCGGTGTCGAAGTCGGGGATCGGCAGCTCGAGATAGCTCGAGCCCGCGAATCCGCCGCGGGACAGATCGCTCCAGGCATGGACGGCGACCAGGTCGCTGCCACGTTCGGCGGCTTCGGCGAACGCGGCGGCGATGGCGGGCTCGCCGACGGCGCTGCCGTCGACACCGACGACGACCGGTCCGGTCCGGGTGTCCGGGTCGGACCCGCGCACCACCACGACGCAGCCGCGGGCATGGGAGGTCACCGCGAGCAGAGTGGAGCCGAGATGGGCCATCGAGCCCGTCGAGGCGGTCGCGCCGAGCACCACCAGATGTGCCTGTGCGGACCGTTCCACGAGGGCCCGCGCGGCGTTGCCGTCGGTGAGTTCGGTGCTGACCGCCAGCTCTGGTGCGACGACCAGAGCGTCGTCGAGTGCACCGGCGAGGACCCGTTCGGCGCGGAGCCGGATGTCCTGCATCGTGAAGGCGACGAACGCGTCGTAGAGGCCCCGAGGTGTGGCCGTGGTGACGGGGTCGATGCTGTGCACGATCCGCAGCCTGCGGCCGCGGGCGACGGCGACGCGGGCCGCCCAGCGCACCGCGATTGCCGAGCCGGTCGATCCGTCGGCGCCGACGACGACCTCGGCGCCGACGGATCGGTGGGGATTGTCGGGGTGGTCGGTCATCGTCGGGCCTTTCCGAGGGACTCCGGTTCAGGACGAGGTCGTGACGGGAACGGGCGGGGTGCGGGTGCGCCAGGCGTGCAGGGCGGTGGCGACGGAGTCGGCGAGCGCTGTGCTGGTGTCGACGGTGACCGCGTCGGGCCATGGCGCCGCGGTCACGGCCATCGCGTCGGCGATCGCGGTCGTCGCGTCGGATTCGTGGCCGTGGCGGCCCTCGATGCGGCGATGCGCGAGGTCGGTCGGGCAGACACAGTGCAGGAGAACGAGATCGGTGCAGGCTTCGGCGGCGGTGGCCGTGGCGCGCTGTCGATCCTCGGCGGAGGTCCAGCTGGCGTCGAGGATCACCGAGACGCCGCCGGCGAGCAGCACTCTGGCCCGCCACAGGAGTTCGTCGTAGACGCGGGCCCGGTTGGCGTCGGAGTAGCGGCCCGCGCCGAACTGCCCGAGGTGCCCCGGCACTGCGTCGACTCGGGCCAGTTCTTTGCGGATGTGGTCGCTGGCGAGCACGACCGCGCCGGTCTCGGCGGCGAGTTCGGCGGCCACAGTGGACTTCCCGGTTCCCGGAAGACCGCCGACCAGGGTGAGCCGCACCGCGCCGCGGGTCAGACGGTCCGCGGCGATGCGCAGGTGGGCGCGCAGTCGCTCGCCCGCGGCCGGGTCGCCCTGGTCGGCGCGCAGGGCATCCACTTTCGCGCGCACGGTCGCCCGGTAGGCGATGTAGTGGTCGCGCAGTGACGTGGGCGCGGTGTCCCCGCTCATCCGCTGGTAGTCCGCGACGAGCCGGTCACCGAGCGCGCCGTGACCGAGGAACTCGAAGTCCATCGCCAGGAACGCGATGTCGTCGAGCCGGTCGACATAGCGCAGGCGGTCGTCGAAATCGAGGCAGTCGAGGACCCGGAACCCGTCCGGGAGTTCGAAGATGTCCTCGGCCAGTAGATCGCCGTGACCGTCGACGAGGTAGCCGTCGGCGATCCGGCTGTCGAACAGGGCGGCCCGGCCGGCGAGGAAGCGCATCGCGGCTCGGTCGACGCGGGCGCACAGGTCGGGGTCGACGAGGTCGGCGGGCGCGGCGCGCAGCGGGTCGAGCAGGGACCGCCACCGGGCGCGCACGGCGGTGACGGTGCCTTCGTGGTCGATCTCGGGGCCGCGTGCGGCCGCGTCGTGGAATCGCACCAGCAAACGGACCAGGGCAGCCGAGGCCGCCGGGGTCAGGCCCTGACTGTCGGTGAGCAGTTCGGACAACCGGCGCGACTCGGGCATCCGGCGCATGATCAGCACCGGCTCGGCCGGACCGCCCGCCGGGTCGCTGAGGTGTGCGACCCCGACGTAGACGTCCGGCGCCAGCCTGCGGTTGAGTTCGAGTTCGCGCGCGCACGCGCGTTCGCGCAGGGCCGGGGTGCTGAAGTCGAGGAAGTCGGTGCGCAGCGACTTCTTGACCTTGTACGCGCGGTCGCCGTAGAGCAGGACGACTCCGGTGTGCGTTTCGTGCACCTGTGCCGGTGCCGAAGCCGAGGTGAGCATCGGGTCTCCTCAGGAGGGGGTGAGCAGCGCCGCGCCCGCGGTGGCGCCGCCGTCGAGCACGAACTCCGAACCGGTGGAGAAAGTCGCGTCGGTGACGATGAAGCCGACCATGGCGGCGACCTCTTCCGGTTCGCCGAAGCGTGGCAGCGGCTGCGCCGCGGCGATACCCGGATCCATGCCGGCGGTCATCGCGGTGTGGATCGGTCCCGGATGCACCGAACAGACGCGGATTCCGGCACCGCCGAGCTCGATCGCGGCCGCTTTGGTCAGGCCGCGCAGGCCCCACTTGGCGGCGACGTAGCCGGAGATGCCCGAGTAGCCGATCAAGCCAGCGGTCGAGGAGACGTTGACGATGACGCCGTCGCCCGCGGCCCGCAGCCGGGGCGCGGCCAGATGCATACCCAGCCAGGAGCCGACGAGATCGACGTCGAGCACATGGCGGAACTGGGTGGGCGATTCGGCTTCGACGCCGCCGAAGTCGACGATGCCCGCGTTGTTCACCAGGACCGCGAGCGGCCCGAACGTCGCTTCGGCGTCGTCGAGCACCCGCCGCCACTCGTCCTCGTCGGTGACGTCGAGATGCCGGAAGATCGCCTGGGAGCCCAGGGATTCGGCGACGGCTTTGCCGTCGTGCTCGAGCAGGTCGGCGACGACGATCCCGGCGCCGGACTTGGCGAGGGTGCGCACGACGGCCGCGCCGATGCCGCGGGCGGCGCCGGTGACGACGACGCTGCGGCCATGAAGATCGGACATGATCGAACCTTTCGTTGCGGATGGGCGGAAGTTGTTGGAGGTCACTGTGTTTCCGTGCTGGCTGCGGTGAGCGCGTGATCGAGCAGCACTCGCCGTTCGGCGGCGGCGACGGCGTTGCGGGTGGCGGTGACGGCGTCCGGCGTCACCGAGACCGACGTGATGCCCATCCGGACGAGGTGTTCGGCGAAGGCGGGACGATTCGACGGCGCCTGTCCGCACAGCGAGGAGGTGATGCCGAGCCGGCGCGCGGTACCGATGATCCGGGAGATCGCGTCCAGTACGGCGGGATCGGATTCGTCGAACAGTTCCGCGCACTGCTCGGAGTCGCGGTCGACACCGAGCATGAGCTGGGTGAGGTCGTTGCTGCCGATCGAGACGCCGTCGACTCCCAGACCCACGTATTCGGGCAGCCAGTAGGCCACCGACGGCACTTCGGCCATCACCCACCGGTGCAGCCCGCGTTGGCGGCCCAGCGGGCTCGCGTCGATCAGTTCGAGGCAGGCCTCGAGCTCCCAGCGGGTGCGCACGAACGGGACCATCACGTGCAGATTGGGGTGACGTTCGCGGGCCGCGGCCAGGGCGGCCAGCTCGGCGGCGAACAGGTCGGGTTCGCGGATATAGCGGTAGCAGCCGCGGTAGCCGATCATCGGATTGTGCTCGACGGGCTCGTACTGCTCGCCGCCGCGCAGTGCGCGGAACTCGTTGGTCCGGAAGTCGGTGGTGCGGTAGACGACCGGTCGCGTCCCGAATGGTTCGGCGATGCGGTGCAGCGATTCACTCATGCGATCGAGGAAGAGCCGCTGCTCACCGGCGGCGATGACCTCGCGGGGGTGGCGGCCGTCCAGGGCGGCGGTCAGCAGGGTCTCGGCGCGGAGCAGCCCGACACCGTCGACGTCGCCCGCGGCGACCTGGGCAGCGCGCTCCGGGGTCGCGAGGTTGACATAGATCTTGGTGGCGGTGGGTGCGGCCGCCGACGGCGGCGGTGCGGCCGCGACGGTGATCCGATCGGCGACGCTGCGGCCTGCGGTGACCTCGCCGGTCGATCCGTCGACGGTGACCAGGGTGGCGTCGGCGAGGGCGGTCGTGGCGGTGCGTGCGCCAACGATGCACGGAATGCCCAGTTCACGGGCCACGATCGCGGCATGACAGGTCATGCCGCCGCTGTCGGTGACCACCGCGGCGGCGCGGCTCAGCGTCGGCAGCCAATCCGGGTTGGTCATCGGCGCGACCAGCACCTCACCGTCGCGCAGCTGGGCGCCTTCGTCGGGACCGGCCAGTACCCGGGTGCGGCCGGTGGCGGTGCCGGGCGCGGCGCCGACCCCGCGGATGAGTACGTTGTGGCCCGGCCCGGCGGCATCGGATCCGGTCGGTGTGGTGATGGGCCGGGCCTGCACGATCCACAGGCCGGCGTGGTCGAATGCCCACTCGATGTCCTGTGGGATGCCGTGGTGATGGGCCTGGACCGCCAGGGCCAGTTCGGCGACCGCGCGTGCCCGGTCCTCGGTGAGCACCGGGGTGGCGGCCTCGTCGTCGGTGACCGCGACCCGCCGGTCGCCGTCGGGTCCGGCCACGACGGCCCATCGCTGCCGGCCGACCCGGGTGTGCAGCAGGGTGGGGCCCGCGGCGTCGAACAGGTAGGTGTCGGGCTCGGCCTCGCCGGACACCACGACTTCGCCTTGGCCGCGGGCCGCTTCGACGACCACCCGGTCACGGCGCCCGGTCGTCGGGTCGGCGGTGAACGCGACACCGGAGCATTCGGCGGCCACCATCGTCTGCACCACGACAGCCATCACCGGTCGCCCGCGCATGCCGCGCCGCGCCCGGTAGGTCACCACCCGAGGGGTGAACAGCGAGGCCCAGCAGTCGACGACGGCGTGTAGCAGCGCTGTGTCGCCACGGATGTTGGTGCGCGTGACGTTCATCCCGGCGAAGGAGGCGCTCGCGCTGTCCTCTCCGATCGCCGAGGAGCGCACCGCCACGGCCACGTCGTCGCCGAGGGCGCGGTAGGCCGCCAGCACCGGCGCGCGCACCACGTCGTCGAGCTCCGCGGACCGGACCAGCGCCGCCATCCGGTCGCAGAGGGCGCCGACCGCGGCGGGATCGGTGCTCGCGGCCATGGCCCGGCTGTGCAGTCGATCGAGTTCGGCGCCCGCGGCCCCCTCGGTGAGGACGTGTTCGTAGGACGCGGCCAGGATGACGAAGCCGGACGGGACAGGCGACCCGGCCGCGACGAGTTCGCCGAGGTTGGCGCCCTTGCCGCCGGCACGATCGGCGTCGGTCAGCCGCAGGTCGTTGAACTCGGTGACGAATTCGCCCATGTCGATTCCCTCGTTTCGGGTGGTCGTCGGTGTGTCTCCAGCGTCGCCGGTGGCCGGGGCCGGTCGATACGGCCGAAGGTCCCGGCCGAGCGCTGGCATTGGTCCCCGATGGTCCCCGCCGGTGGCGCCTCGGTGTCGGCGCGAATGTCGTTGTCGCGGGCCACGGAGTCCTCCCGAACGAGGCACCATGGCCACGTCGACCGTGTCGTTCGGATCTGCCGACGAGTGGGAGCCGGGCCGATGATGGAGACATGAACAGCACGACCCCCACGTGGTCGACAACGACGTCGGACACGTAGCTCGCACCGACACAACGAGGTGACGATGCGGCTCGTGCGGTAGCTCCACCCCGGACGGTCAGGGGTGCCGACCGACCCGGCGCCGGTGCCGACGACCGCGCCACGCCTTGTGCGCGGTGTCGGACGCCAGCAACGCGGGTATCGCGCAGGCCGCCAGCCCCCAGCCCAAGGCGCTCGGCGGCGCGCCCCCGAGCAGGCGGGGCAGCGGCGGCACCCACAGGAACACGACGAGCAAACCGATCTCGACCCCGACCGTGGCCAGCAGCAACGGATTCCCGCGCCAGCCCACCGCTCCCACCCACCGTGACTCGCTGCGGCAGGCGAACGCGTTCGACAGTTGTCCGAACACGATCGCGACGAACAGCGCCCCCGACGCCGAGGCCAGCACCCTTGCATCCACCTGCTCGCCGGGCCGCCAGCCTGCGACGGCGAGCACGGTCAGGAACGTGATCATGCCGACGGTCGCCTCGGTGGCGCCGAGCACGCCGAAGACCCGGCGCAGCAGCGTTCGATCGATGAGGGTGCCGACCGCGGGCCGTCCCGCCATGGTCCGGGGATTCGGTGGTTCGGCGCCGAGTGCGAGGGCGGGCAGCATGTCGGTGCCGATGTCGAGCGCGAGCACCTGCAAGACCGTGAAGCCCAGCGGGATGGTTCCGCCGCTGGCTGCCCAGAGCGCGAACGGCGCGAGCTCGGCGACATTGTCGGTGAGGTGGTAGGTCAGGAACCTGCGGATGTTGGCGAAGGTCGCGCGGCCGAGCCGGATCGCGGCGACGATGGTGCCGAAGTGGTCGTCGAGCAGGACCAGATCGGCGGCCTCCCGCGCGACATCGGTGCCGGAGGCCCCCATGGCGATGCCGATATCGGCCGTGCGCAGAGCCGGGCCGTCGTTCACGCCGTCGCCGGTCATCGCGACGACATGCCCGCGCTGTTGCAGCGCGGCCGCGATCCGCAGCTTCTGTTCGGGCGCGACCCGCGCGATCACGACCCCGCCGCGTTCGAGCAGGGTCGCCAGTTTCGCGTCGTCGGCGGGGAGGTCGGCGCCCGAGACGACGACGCGGTCCGGACCGAACAGGCCGACCTGGTCGGCGATGGCCGTGGCTGTTCCGGGATGGTCACCGGTCACCATGGCGACCTCGATGCCCGCGCCGCGACAGGCCGCGATCGCCGCGGCGACATCGGGTCGGGGCGGATCCTCGAGTCCGATGACGCCGAGCAGACGCGGGGCGGTGCCCGGCTCGCGGGCCCTGGCCACGGCGATGACGCGAAGTCCACGCGCGGTCATGTCGACGACCCGCTCGGCCGCGTCCGCCGGTGCGGAATCGCAGAGCGCGACAACGGCTTCCGGTGCGCCGGTGATGTGTTCGCCGTCGGCGTCGACCACCGACGCGAGACGGGTGTGGGTGTCGAACGGGGTGCGGTGCCGGGGTTCCGGTGGGGCCGCGGCGCCGGTGCGCGCGGCGAGGACGTGCACGGCCACTTCCATCGGGTCACCGATCGGCACCCACTTGTCGTGCACCAGCTGGGCGCGCGCGTCCGGTGAACAGCGAGCGGCGGAGTCGGCGACCGCGCGCGTGGCCGCGAGCGCGCCCTCGCCGCCGCGCAGAGTCGCGGCGGGACCGTAGCCGGTGCCGTCGACGTCGACTTGTCCGTCCGGGGTCCACACCTCGACGACCTGCATCTCGTTGCGGGTCAGGGTGCCGGTCTTGTCCGTGCAGATGAAGGTGGTCGCGCCGAGCGTCTCGACCGCTTCGAGCCTGCGGACCAGGGCGTTCTCGGCGGCCATTCGCTGTCCGGCGCGAGCGAGCGACAGGGTGACGGTGGGCAGCAGTCCTTCGGGGACGAGGGCGACGGTGACGCCGATCGAGAACAGCAGGCTCTCGGTGAGGTCGCGCCCGAGCACGGCGAAGGCGCCGAAGGACGTCACGCCGACCAGCAGCGCGATCAGCGCGACCAGTCGCACGACGCGGTGCAGCTGGCGGGTCAGCGGGCTGGGCGGCCTGGTCGCACCGGCGGTGACGGCGGCCAAGGTGGCCAGGCGGGTGTCCGCTGCGATCGCGCTCACCTCGGCCTCGCCCTGTCCGGCGACGACGTAGGTGCCTGCCAGGACCGGCTCGTTCGCACCACGCGGCACCGGTTCCGCCTCGCCGGTGAGCATCGACTCGTCGACGGCGAGGTGTCGCGCGTCGCGCATCGTCGCGTCGGCGCAGACCCGATCGCCGGCTTCGAGTACGAGCAGGTCGCCGACCACGAGCATGCTCGACTCGACGGTGACGACACGTCCGTCGCGCCGGACCCGGGCGCGGACCGGCAGCAGGTCGCGCAGGCGCTGCGCCGCCCGGTCGGCGCGGAACTCCTGCACGAACGCGAACACGCCGTTGAGGATCACGACGCAGGCGATGGCCAGGGCGAGCGCGGGCATTCCGGCGACGAGTGCCAGCGCGGCGGCGATCCACAACATCGCGGCGAAGAAGTGGGACAACTGCGCGGCGAACTGCGCGATCCGATTCGGTGGGGGCGGTTCGGGCAAGGTGTTGGCCCCGTCGCGGCGGTGGCGCAGGACGGCTTCGGCGTCGGTGAGTCCCCGGTGCTCGACCGTCGTCTCCATGGCGGCCCCTTTCCGCTGCTCCGATGGCTACCTGATCCAGTCTTTCGAGTCAGCGCAGGCCCCGGATACGGCCGAAGTGCCTCACGGAGGGGACGGAATGGCACCATCCCGCCCAGGGATTCGGCATCCTCGCCGATATCGACATGCGCGACCATGAAGGCCGAACCGGGCCAGGAGATGGATGACTGCCGCGTGCCGCCGGCGACGACTTCAGCGCGCGCTGATCGCGACGGTACCGGTGCTCGACGTGAGCGGGACCTCCCAGCACCCGCCCGCGTCGAGGACGCGTTCGATGCCCTCGACACTGACCCGGATCGGATCGGCGGTGCTCGGTGGCAGATCGAGTCGCACCCGGGCGTGGGTCACGTTCACGATGACCGGCTGCCCGCGATAGGAGATGGTGAACTCGGCCTCCCGCAACTCGGCGGGCAGAACCGGGTGCAGCCGGAGCAGATCGTGGCGGGTCTCGATACCGCAATAGCAGCGCAGCACCATGTCGGCCGTGCCCGCCATGGCTCCGATATGAACGCCCTCTCTGGTCGTCCCGCCCTGGGTGTCGGCCAGATCGGCATCGAGGGCCCGGGTGAACAGCGACCACGACGCCTTGCGATCGGTGCGGGCCAGCACCCAGGCATGGGCGAGGCGGCTCAGCGTCGACCCGTGACTGGTGCGGGCCAGGTAGTACTCGACGGTGCGGGGGATGATCTGTGGCGGTAGCGAATAGCCGAGCCGTTCGAGGATGTGACGCAGTTCCTCGGCGGAGAAGAGATAGAACAGCATCAACACATCGGCCTGTTTGGACAGCTTGTAGCGATTGGTCGTGTCGCCCTCGGCGTGCAGGATCAGATCGAGCCGCTCGATGTTCCCGTAGCGCGCACGGTAGGCCTCCCAATCGAATTCGGCCAGATCCTCGTACCCCTCGAACTGGCTGATGATGCCGTCACGATGGAACGGCACGCGCAACCGCCTGCTGACCCGGTCCCAGCGGATCGGTTCGTCGGCGCGCAGCCGCAGCCGTTCCCACAGCGGCGCGCAGTCGCGGCCGTCGAGCAGCCGGACCACATCGCGGGCGCGCGCCAGCGTCCAGGCGGCGAGCACGTTGGTGTAGGCGTTGTTGCGCAAACCGCATCCGGGTGACTCCGGGCCGCCGTCGTGGTATTCGTCGGGTCCCATCACGCCCTCGATGTCGTATCGGTCGTCGGCCGCGTCGTAGGCGGCCATCGCGGCGAAGGAGCGAGCCACCTCGACCACGATCTCGGCGCCCACGTCGACGAGGAACCGTTCGTCGCCGGTGGCCTGGTAGTACTGCCAGATGCTGTAGGCCACGGCCAGGCCCACGTGGCGCTGCCGAGACGAATGGTCCGGCATCCACTGACCGTTTCGCACATTGAACAGCTCCGCCGGAGCCTCCTCCCGGCCGTCGCTGCCGCTCTGCCAGGGGAACAGCGCGCCGTCGAGCCCGGCCGCGCGGGCAGCGGCCCTGGCCCGGGGCAGGCGCTCGTAGCGGTAGTGCAGCAGCGCCCTGGTCAGCTCGGGCTGTCGCAGCGTGAGCATCGGGTAGACGAACAACTCGTCCCAGAAGACGTGCCCGCGGTAGCCCTCACCGTGCAGGCCACGCGCTGGTACACCGATGTCGAGGTCGGTGCCGGTCACGTGCACCGCCTGCAGGACATGGAATACGTGCAGGTTCAGCGCCAGGTTGTGCTCGTGGCGATCGCCCAGCCGGATCGCGAACCGATCCCACAACCGCGCCCACGCCGCGACATGGGCGTCGCGCAGGCCGGCGGCGTCGGCGAGTATCCCGATGCGATCGGCGGCGGCGAGCGCGGCGGTGGAGATGCCGCGGTCGCGCGAGGTGCTGACCACGGCGACCTTCTCGATGTGGACCGGGGTTCGACGACCGATCCGGATCGTGGCGACCACACCCGGCCGCGAGCGTTCGTCGAGGAACGCGCGGTCGGCGAGCGCGCCGTCGACGCGCGTACGCACCGCGGTGGCGATCGTGAGCCCGGACTGGCGGGTGGTGGTCTCGTACAGCACGGTGTCGTCGTCGACCCGGTGGTGGGTGCCCGGATCGAGGTGCTCGGCGGTCAGTGCCCGGTCCGCGGCGACATTGCGGTTGCGCACCCGGCCCTCGATCACGGACTCGACGATGATCTCGCCGTCCCAGTTGTGGGCGAGCACGGACATTTCCAGAACGGCGACATGAGGATCGGCCATCGAATGGAACCGCCGGGTCGTCACCGTCGTCTGCCTGCCCGCGGCGTCCTCGTATCGGTCGAGGCAGGTGAGCACGCCCGCGCGTAGATTCAGATCCTGGTGATGGCCGACCATCTCGGGGGCGCCGGGCCGGAGGACCGTCCCGTCGGTGTGCCGGACCACGACCGACGTCCAGTCGGGGGCGTTCACCAGGTGTTCGGTCTCGACGACGCGCTCGCCGACGGACGAGACGCACCGGTCGTAGATGCCGGCCAGGTAGGTGCCGGGGTAGTGGATGCCGTCGGGCACGGTGCCCGGGGCGGCGGCGCGGCTGGCCCAGTACCCGTTGCCGGTGGCGCACAGTGCTTCCCGCGTGCCCTCCTGGGCCGGATCGACATCGTCGTAGATCAGATTCCAGCCACCCGAACTCGCGGTGACAGCGCCACCGCACCACCGAGCCGCCGCGGGGATCGGGTCCTCCTCGGCGGATGTCAGCGCCAGGTCCGACAGGTCGGTGACGATGTTGTCGGCGCCCACGGCCGCGAGGCGGGCGCCGGAACCGGTGCGATCGACACCGACGACGAGTCCGAACCTGCCCTCGACGGCCGCCTGCACCCCCGACGTGGCGTCTTCGAGGACGACGGCATCGATCGGCTCGATTCGCAGCCTGCGGGCTGCCTCGAGGAACATCGCCGGATCGGGTTTGCCCGGCAATCCGTAGCGGCGGGCGTCGTTTCCGTCGACACGGGCCGTGAACGCTTCGGTCAGCCCGGCCGCGGTCAGCACCGCGGCGCTGTTGGCGCTGGCGGTCACCAGTGCGGTCGGCACCCGGGCGGCGCGCAGTCGGCGCAGTAGCGCGGCGGCGTCGGGGAATACGCGCACTCCGGATGCGGCGAGTTCGGCGGTGAACAGCTGTTGTTTGCGAGCGCTGATCCCCGCCACAGTCAGCCGATCCGGTGTGTCGTCGGGACAACCCTCGTCGAGGGTGATGCCCCGGGCGGCCAGGAAGGTCCGGACGCCATCGGCGCGGTCACGGCCGTCGACGAAACGCCGGTAGTCCTCGTCGCTGTCGAACGGGGTCACGGTGGGGTCTGCCAGCCGGGGCAGGACCTCGTCGAAGAGCTGTTTCCACGCGATGGCATGGACGGCCGCGGTGTCGGTGACGACGCCGTCCATGTCGAACAGCACCGCGCCGAAGCCGTTCGCGGTGCGGCCCGCCGCGACCGGGAGGTTCGCCAGGCGCATCACCACCATGCCCTCCACACGGGCGGAGCCGGGAGAAGCCGTTCACTGTCCACGAACTTCATCCTGCCGAGCGCGGACCGGCGGGGGAAGGGCGCGGGGGTACGCCGACGGATACCCGAAGTCCTTCCGAATGGGGACGTCGGGCCCTTATCCCGGCCGCCGGGCTGCTGGGACGGTGAACACAACCCACTGCGACGAAGGACGGACATCATGAGACACGGACTGCCCGACGACACCACCGTCAAGGCGGCACTCACCCTCGCCGGCCGCGCGCCGTCCGTGCACAACGTGCAGCCGTGGCGCTGGCGCATCGCCGACCGCAGCATCCACCTCTACCTCGACACGCGACGCGCGCTACCCGCCACCGACCCCGATGATCGCGACATCGTCCTCAGCTGTGGAGCGGCCCTGCATCACCTCACGGTGGCGTTGACGGCGATGGGCTGGGCGCCGGTGATCCACCGCATCCCCGACCCGGCCGAACCGGACCACCTGGCCGCGCTGACCCTGGTACCGCATCGGCCAACCGCGCTCGATGTCTCGCTCAGCGCTGCCATCACCCAGCGACGTACCGACCGTCGCCACTACACCTCCTGGCCGGTACCACCGGGCTATCTCGGCCTGCTCACCGAGCGCGCCGCCGTGCTCGGCGCGGTGGTGCGCCGGATCGACGACCGGGAACGGGTCAAGGCCGCGGCCCGGACCGCGAGCCGGGTACACGCCGACGACGAAACCTACCGGTTCGAGCTCGCGATGTGGTCGGGCAGGCATGGCAGCGCCGACGGCGTACCCGCACGCAACACGCCTGCGCCGCGACCGGACGACGACTTCCCGCCCCGGGAGTTCGCGGCGCCGGAATTCCTCGACCCGGCGAGTCGCCCCGACCATGCGGAACTCCTGGTGGTCGGCACCTCGGCCGACGATCGCGCCTCGCGACTCCGCGCCGGCGAGGCGATCAGCAGCGTGCTGCTGACCGCGACCGGGATCGGCCTCGCGACCTGCCTGCTCACCGAACCACTCGAGATCGCGCACGAACGCGCACGGCTGCGGGAGCGGCTGCTGCACGATTCCGCCTATCCGCAGGCGATCGTGCGGGTCGGCTGGGCGCCGACGAGCGCCGACGCCCCGCCGCCGACGCCGCGTCGGACCCTCGAGGAACTGCTGATCACCGAGAACGAGGGACTTCCATGAGCGGGGCGGTCGGTCCCGATCTCGGCACCGTCCGTGCGGTTCTCGGGCGTGCTTCGCGGGCACCCTCGCTGCACAACGCGCAGCCGTGGCGGTGGCGCTGGGACGGCGCCACCGCGGCACTGTCGATGGACCCGCAGCGGCTCCTGCCCGCCACCGACATGTTCAACCGGGAAGGAGTGCTCGGCTGCGGGGTGATGCTGCACCACGCCGAGACCGCCTGGTCCGCCGCGGGCTGGGAGACCGCCGTGGACCGGTTCCCCGAGCCGTCCGTGCGCGCGCATGTCGCCTCGCTGCGGCCGAGGCGGCAGAGCGAGCCCACCGAGTCGCAACGGTTGCTCGGCGAGGCGATCGACGTGCGCTACAGCGACCGGATGCCGATGGATCCGCCCCCGGACTGGCCGGTGACGCGCGAGATCCTGGAGTTCCTCTGCGCTCGCACCGGCACCACGGTGAGCTTCCTTGATCCGACTGAATCCGTTGCACTGCAACATATCTCGGCGGTAGCCGCACGACTGCGCCACTACGATCCGAAGTACCAGGCCGAACTCACCTGGTGGACCGCGGGTCCGGACACGGACGGTACCGGTGTGCCCGCGACCACGCTGCCGTCGATCTCCGATCGCCCTCGAGTTCCGGTCGGTCGTGAGTTCCCTTCGGGCAGTGCCGAAGGCGCGGGCGAGGCAGACGACGAAGCGATGGTCGCGGTGCTGTCCACCGATGGTGATGCGGCGGCCGACCTGCTCGATGGCGGTAGCGCGCTCTCGGCGGTGCTGCTCGAGTGTACGGTCCACGGCCTGTCCACCTGCACCGTCTCCCACGTCGTCGAGATCCCGGCGGCCCGCGCCGCCGTCGCCGACCTCGTGGCCCACCGGCACCCCCAGGTCCTGATTCGGATCGGTGCCGCCAGGTGCGAACCACCGCCACGGACGCCCCGGCGTCCGGTCGACAGCTTCCTGGAGATCTGAATTCCTTTGCTTTCCCTATTCGGGGAATTCTCAGACCGGACGGTGCCGGAAACGGAGTGCCAGCACGCAGACAGAGATCCCGAGGACGCCGAAAATCGGCTGTAGCCAGTGGAACCGTCCGATGATCAACGGCTGGATCGTGACCCAGCCGACCAAGAGCACACCGGCGGCGAACGCGAGGTCGGCGGCATACCGGTCCGTCCGCAGGGTCGCGGCCGCCGTGGCCGCCATCGGCAGACCGACGACGAGAGCGAGCAGGCAACCTGCCAACAGCGGACTGTCGAACGGCAGCCGGCTCGTCACGTCGGCGCCCAGAGCGAATTCGCGCTCGGGACTTGCCTTTCGGCCGCAGGCGCGCGACCTCGAGGCGCACGTCGATGGTGAAGGTGGTGGCGACGGAAATCGTCCGCGGCGCGGGGAGCGCAGCAGCTACCGATCGTTCCTGCGCGCCGCGACATAGGCCGCGACGACAGCGGCCAGCACGACGATCTCCGCGCCGAGCACCAGGGTGAGCGGCCAGTTCATGATGTCCTTCCGGCGTGGGAACCCGTCGGTCAGGGATGGATGGTGCTGGCGGGCGCCCGTGGCAGGTCGAGCACGCGCGCGATCCTGCTCGACCAGGCGCGCACGGCCTGCCAGTCGCGCAGATCGCCATAGCGGGCGCCCCCGAGGAGCCGGTACATGGCGCGGGCCTGCCACGAGACGCCGGCACGTTCGTACTTCCCGGCGAAGGCGGTGTAGTTGCGGGGGCGCACGGCGTGGACGATGTCGGCGATCTTGCGGGGGATCCGGCGCCCGATCCTGCGACCGATCGGCCCGCGCAGCGCGGGGCCCAAGCCCACACTGAACAGCCAGACATCCTTGTCCGTCAGTGTGTTCAGGTTGTGGCGGATATACGCCGAGGCTTCGGGCAGCAGATCCATGTCGTGGATCGCGCTGCCGAGGACGACGGTGTCGAAACCGGTCAGCTCGGGTGCGTGTGCGATGTCGTGGAGTTCGGTGTGGGCGCCACGGGCGAGCAGGTCGTCGGCGATGAACTCGGCGATGTCGCGGGTCGAGCCCTGCGCGGTGGCGTACAGAACGGCGATGCGGTGGGAAGGGTTCGAAGTCATGGTCTCAGCGTCGCTCGAGCCGTGGCGGGTGGAGCAGAGCCGAGATACCCGCACCTCGGGGACCAAAGACACCGCAGCCGCGCAGGTGACCATCGCTGGTCGCGCCGGGACTTTCGGCTCTGCATTCCACATCCGCCACGATCGACGATTGAGCTATGACCAGTGATAACGTCTCCGCCATCGTCGTCGCGGGCCTGACGAAACGTTTCGGCCGCACCATCGCGCTGGACCAGCTGGACCTGACCGTGCGGACGGGCGAAGTCCATGGCTTCCTCGGCCCCAACGGCGCGGGCAAGACCACGGCGATCCGCGTCCTGCTCGGGCTGTTGCGCGCCGACGCGGGCACGGTGCGCCTGCTGGGCGCGGACCCGTGGTCGGATGCGGTCGCGGTGCACGCCAGGCTGGCCTATGTTCCGGGCGAGGTCACCCTCTGGCCTGGCCTGACCGGGGGCGAGACGATCGATCTGCTCGGCACGCTGCGCGGCGGCATCGACCGGCGTCGCCGCGCCGAGCTGCTGGAGCGGTTCGATCTCGACCCGACGGTGAAGGGTCGCGCCTACTCCAAGGGCAACCGGCAAAAGGTGGCGCTGGTCGCCGCGCTGGCCTCCGACGCCGAACTGTTCCTGTTCGACGAGCCGACCGTCGGCCTCGATCCGCTCAAGGAGGTCGAATTCCAGCGGTGTGTGCGTGAGCTCGTCGACGACGGCCGCACCGTGCTGTTGTCGAGCCATATCCTCGCCGAAGTGGAGGCCCTGTGTGACCGGGTGAGCATCATCCGGCACGGCCGCGCGGTGGACAGCGGCACGCTCGCCGAACTGCGACAGTTGCGCGCAACCACGATCAGTGTCGAAACCGCGCGCCCGGCCGACGGGCTCGCCGCGGTACCCGGCGTACACAATCTGACCATCGAAGGTCGTCGGGCCAGGTTCGACATCGAGACCGACCGCTTCGACGAGGTACTGCGTGCGATGTCGGGCCTGGGTGTGGTCGAGATGACCAGTACCAGACCGACCTTGGAAGACATCTTCCTGCGTCACTATGCGAGCGGGCCGGTGTCGGTGGCGGTGGGATCATGACCACCGGGACCGACACTCCGACCGACACCGGCGTAGCGGGTGCCGCGACGCTGGTGCGCTTCGCGATCCGCCGCGAACGCTGGACCGTGCCGTGGTGGCTGCTCGGCATCGGCACCCTGATGGCGGTGCAGTCGGTCAGCAGCCAGGGTTTCTACGACTCGCCCGCGAAGCTGGCCCAGCTGCGTGCCACCATGAGTGCCAATGCCGCGGCGGTCGCGATGGGCGGACCCACCAGGCTGCTCGATACGATCGGCGGCGAGATCGTCTTCGAGATCTTCGCCTATCTCGCGATCGTCGCCGCGCTGATGAACATGTTCCTGATCGGCCGCAATACCCGGTCCGACGAGGAATCCGGGCGCGCGGAGCTGATCAGGTCCGCCCGCGTCGGACGGCGCGCGCCGCTGGCCGCCGCGCTGGGCACCGCGCTGATCGCCGATGTCGTCGTCGCGGTCGTCGCCGGCGGCGCGGCGGCGGTCACCGGCCTTCCGGTCGGGGGGTCGATCCTGCTCGGCGTCGCGATCGGCGGCGTCGGGTTCACCTTCGCCGCCGTGACGGCGGTCGCCGCGCAGGTGTTCGAGAATCCGCGCACGGTCTACGGTTCGGTCACCGCGCTCGTCGCGCTGGCTTACATCCTGCGCGCTGTCGGCGATGTCGGACCCGAGTACGTGTCGTGGCTGTCGCCCATCGGGTGGGGGCAGCGGACCTTTCCCTATGTCGACGATCGGTGGTGGCCGATCGTGCTGTACGTGGCAGCGGCGGCGTCGCTGATCGCGGTGGCGTTCGTGCTCGCCGAACACCGAGACTTCGGGGCAGGCCTGCTGCGGTACCGCGCCGGACGGGCCACGGCGTCGCGGCTGCTCGCCTCACCCCTCGGACTCATCTGGCGGCTGCAACGAGCCTCCGTGCTGGCTTGGTGCGTCGGGGTTTTCGTGCTCGGCGTCGCCTATGGCTCCTTCGCCGACAGCATCGAGCAATACCTTCGCGACAATCCCGAGATCGCGGCGTACCTGGCCGGGAACGCGCAGGACGCGGTGAATTCCTATCTGGCACTGACTCTGTCGATCCTGGCGCTGCCGACCGCGGCCTACGGGACCGCCGCGGTACTGCGGGCCAGGGCCGAGGAATCGGCGGGCCGGACTTCGGTGATCCTGGCCCAACCCGTCGGCCGGGCGCGATGGCTGCTCGGCTATCTGGTGGTGGCGATGACCGGCAGCGCGCTGGTGCTGATCGCCGGAGGGTTCGGCGAAGGCCTGGCTTACGGGGTGACCGTGCACGATCTGGCCCAAGCGCCGCGGATGGCGCTCGCCGCCGCCGCGTACGTGCCCGCCGTCTGGGTGATGGTGGCGGTCGGGGCCGCCGCCGTCGGTTGGTGGCCGGGGGTGGCCACGACGGTGGCCTGGGTCTACTTCGGCTACGTCGTGGTGGCGACGATCTTCGCCGACGCGTTCGACCTGCCCGACTGGTTCGGTGCGGCGTCGCCGTTGCGCCACAGCCCGTTGGTGCCGCTCGACGCGGTCGATCCGCGTGCCCTGGCCGCCACCCTGGCCGCCGCCGCGGTGATCGCGACGATCGGCGTCGCCGGATTCCGCCGCCGCGACATCGGGGGCTGACCATGCGTTCCGCCCCGCCTGACGAAACGCCCCCAGCCGGTGCACCGAGGAGAGTGATCACCATGACCGCGACCACGTTTCATATCGACGCCGTGGCGACGCGCACGGCGCGGCTGTGGCGATGCCGGCCGTGGAACACCAACCCGCTCATGCGCTGGCCCGACCGGCTGCTGGCGGTGGCCCGAGTGTGCGCGGTCGCGCTGCTGCTGGCGGCTGTGCCGGTAGCCGGCGCGGTCGGGACCATCACCTATTCCGATGACGTCGCCGACATCCAGGCCGAACGTGCCGGCGTCGACGTCGTGCAGGGGCTGGTACTGGACCGTCCAGAACGGACCTCGGGCCACCTCTATCAGGCACGGGTGAGCTGGCCCGGCACCTCCGGGCCGGTCGTCGCGACGGTGACCGTCTCCCGCAAAACCACCGAGGGCCAGGTGATTCCGGTATGGCTGAACGACGCCGGTGTCCCGGTCCGCGAACCCAGGACCACCGACGCGGCCGTGGTGAACGGTATCGGTGCCGCGGTGGTGATCCTGGTGACCGCCGGGCTCGTCGCCTGGGCCATGACCTACGGCACCGCGTTCGTCGTCGCCCGCCGTCGTTCCGCGGCGTGGGATCACCACCTCTCGGCCCTGAACGGCTGACGAGCCCAGTCGGACTACGACCAGCTCACGTCAGGTGACGGGCGAAGAAATGATTCCCGGCGTCTGCCTCGAATCGCGGTACTCCGGTGTGCCCACCCATGTTCGCGTGCAGCGTCTTCTGTTCGGACCCGAACGCGTCGAACAGGTCGAGGGCCTGCTGCCGGTCGTTGCCCTCGTCGTCCCATTGCAGCAGGACCTGCAGCGGAATGGTGAGCTGTCGGGCTTCCTCGAACATGGTGCGGGGCACGAAACTACCGGCGAACAGCAGCGCGGCGGCGATGCGGGGCTCGACGAGCGCCAGCCGGATGCCGAGGGAGATCACCCCGCCCGAATAGCCGACCGGGCCGCCGAGTTCGGGCAGCGCAAGGAGAGCGTCCAGGGCTGTCCGCCATTCCGGGACCGCCTTGTCGACCAGCGGGAGGACGAGCCGGTCGACGATGTCGTCATCGACCGGCTCACCGGCATCCAGTGCCCTGCGCAGGTCGACGACTGCCTGCTCGGTGACAGCGCAGCGGGGACGTTCACCGCCGCCGGGGAGTTCGATGGTGGCCGAGGCGAAGCCCGCCGCCGCGGCGTGCTGGGCGCGGGCCGCCAATCGGGGGTACATCGCGGGCAGTCCGCCCGGGTGGCCGACCAGGATCAACGGTGCCGGTGCGGATACGGATGCGGGTGTCCACAGGATGCCGGGGATCTCGTCGAGGGTGAAGTGTCGTTCGAGGACGCCGTCGTCGAGGCGGCGTGCGGAGGTGACGTGCATGGTCGTGCCTTTCGGGAGTGCTCGTGCGGCGCTCCCGGACGACCTATCGCCCGACCGTGACCCCGAAGGGGAGCACCCGTACCGATACTGCGTTCACAGGTACCACCTCCTCGTTGTCTCACACGGTCTCCGGAAAGGTAGCAGCGGCCGCCATGGTCCGCCAACAGGTTTTCTCGCGAGGGCTGCCGCGCGGTTCAGCGCAGGTAGGCCGTGAGGTGGGGGACCGCGTCGGCGACGTGCTGGGCGGTGAGCGGTTCGGCGATGTAGGTGAAGGTCCATTCGTGGTCGGTCCGGCGGAGGACGCCCAGGACGAGGCCGGTGTGGGAGTGCGCGGAGGCCAGGTCGATGCGGGCGATCTCGGTGCCGGTGACGCTGTCGAGGAGTCGGCAGAAGCCGTTCTCGATCCGGTCGAAGGGCTGACCGGTATAGCAGGTGATGAGGAAGACGACGGTGGTGACGGCGGGGTTCAGCCGGGTCAGGTCGGTGACGATGAGTTCGTCGTCACCGTCACCGACGCCGTCGACACTGTCGCCGAGGTGCCGGATGGCGCCGTCGCGCGAGGTCAGCTGTTCGTGATAGGCGATGTCGACGAAGTCGGTTCCGCTGAACGCCAACGCGGCCGCGTTCAGGTCGATGTCCTTGGCGCGCCGCCGGAAATTGCCCGAGCGCGCAGGATCCCAGCCCAGTCCCAGGGTGACGTGAGTGAGGGTGGTGCGGGGGACTGCTCCGGGCATAAGACGCTCCTGGTCGATTGGCTTCGGCCGGTTGCCGTTCGGATCCCCCGGCGCGATTCCCCGCAAACATGCCCCACGGATCCGGCCCCCGCAATCCAGGCGCGGATGCGGGGGCCGGGAGGCGGTGCGCGACAGAGCGATTCGTCCCGCCCGGTCACGCCTCGACCGGGAACTGCGCCTCGGTGGCCGGGCGACCGGCGCGCAGACGGGTGACCTCCGAGCGGGCGAACTCGACCCGCGGCGTCTCGGCGCCGCGCTCCGCGGCCAGCGCGTCGGCCAGGTCGAAAATCGCTTCGAGGACACGGTGGTTGCGGGCGCGTCCGGCCCGGCCGGTGCCGGTCTTGCGGAATGCCCCACGCCGCGGTGCAACGCGATCACATCACCCGTGACGGTGACGTCCTTCTCCGGGATCGCCGCATTGACCTGCGGCAGCAGTACCCCTTGCACAAAGGCCAGGGCGAAGACGCTCGGCGCGGGCACGATGGTGCGCGTGTCCATGCCGAGCCACCGGCGGTCCACAGGGACACAGCGGTCGCTCGGTCTGCGGCGAGAGGGTCAGGCAGCGGGAGCGGTCGCGGGCTCGATGCTGTGCCGCTTGACGAGCAGCACGATCGCCAGCACCGGGTAGACCAGGATCGGCAGCAGGGTGCCCGGGTAGATGGCCTGATCGGCCAGGATGACGGTGCCGGTGAGCAGGGTGAAGTCGAACAGCCCATGCAGGACGGAGTTGACCGTGTTGCCGCGGCTGACCCGGCGGGTCAGGTAGAAGAAGTAGCCGGCCAGGCTGACGACGACGGCCTGCGGCAGCGCGCTGACGCCGTGCGTTATTCCGTTGGTCAAGTGCACAGCGCCGAACACGATGCTCGACCACAACGCGACCCGGCCCTCGGTCAGCCCATGATCCCGCAACACCAGCACACCGATGCCGCGGAACATGCCCTCCTCACCCCAGCCCACGAACTGGGTGGCGATCAACAGCACCAGCACATAGAGCAGGCCCTTGTCGGCCAACGCGCTGTAGTTGATACCGAAGACGATCGCGACGACGAAAACGATCGGCACGATCCGGACCCAGGACCGGGTGGGCCGGTCGTCGTGCAGGACCGGCCGCAACCAGCCCAGGTAGGTGATCACGCCGTAGGTGAAGGCCAAGGCCACACCCAGCGGGATGATCATGCCGAAGAACACCGCGCGCGTGGACAGGAAGTCGTCGGAGTCGGTGAGGGCCGCCATCAGCAGACCGCCGAGCTGGATGATCGCCAGGTAGACGATCACGATCAGCGCGAACATCGGATAGGTCAGGCGGCGGCCGGGCCGCGTGACCGGCAACGCGGATTCTGGCGTGCTCATGTCGGTCAAGATATCGGTTCGGGTCCGGGCATGGTGCCGCTGGAAGGATTCCCGGCACGCCGGTGTCGATCGCCGTGGCGATCAGCCAGCTAATCGGGGGACAGCGGGCGCCTTCGGCGGGCCGAGTCCGATGTCGGCGACCGGTGCGGTGATGAAAGTTCCCGCTCGACAGCATTGTTCGCCAGCACGTGCCGATTCGCATCATGTCCGTGAGGCTTCGCGACGAACTGATCGAGCCAGTGCCTTTCCGGGGTGGGCAACATCTGGCGCTTCCGGCCGATACCCAACCGCATCCCGGCCCGGGTAAGCGACTCCCTAGGGGAGCGGACCACCGGCTCCGGCGACGAGCGCCATCAGCACGGGCACGGCTACGGCCAACAATTCCGGCCAGGCAGCACGAACGGTACGGGTGTACCACTGCCCCTAGTTTTCGAGAGGTTCTGTCGCAGTTACGTTACGTTGGCTGCGACCAAACGGAAACGGAAATACTCCGAGGTGTTCAGCCGAGAGGAGCGGCACTGACCCCCGATAATGTTCACTTATCGGCGGTCAGATGTGTGGTAAGCGGATTTGAGCCCCGAAGGGGCGACACGGTTTTCGTTTCGTCTAATTCGTAAAGAATTGACGAAACCAACGTTACGATTCTCCCGTGTCGAGCGTCTGCAACTATCCCGGCTGTGCCCGTCCCATCACCCGCGGCGGCGGTCCGGGTCGTCCCTCCGAATACTGCGACCACCCGGACCACACCCGATGGCGGGCATGGCGGGAAAGGCAACGCCTACAGCAGGAGTCGGAGGGTGGGGTCGAAAACGTCACTGTGACGACTCAAGGTCCGGTGACCGTGGCGAGGCTGCGTGCGGATGAGCTGCTCGGCCAGTTCCGGGGACTGGCCGAGCAATTGGGCACGACGCTGAACGCCGCCGTCGCGGAATTGTCGACGCTGGGCGACCCCTCGGTGGCCGAGGCCCAGGTCCAGGCCGTGCAGGCCGATGCCGCCCGACGGATCGCGGAAGCCGACATGAAGGCGGTCGCCGCCGAACAAGCCCGCCGGGAGGCGGAGGAAGCCCGGGCCAACGCCGAATCGGCGGCCGAGGACGCCGCAGGCGCTGCCGAGGACGCCGAGCAGCTGATCGCTGCCGCGCACGCGGCGCGCGACGAGGCCTTGGCCGAGGTCGAGCGCCTGACGAAACAGGCCGCCGACGAGGTGTTCGCGGCGCGCAGCGCGGCCGAGGCCGAAGTCCGTGCCGCGCAACGAGACGCTGCCGAGGAGATCGAACGGATCCGGCAGGACGCCGCCGACCAGACCGCGCGCGCCGAACAGCGCGCCGACACCGAGATCGCCCAGGTCCGTCGCGAGGCCGAAGCCAGGGTCAACGCGGCACAGGCCGAACGTGACCTGGCGGTGCAGCGGGCCGCCGACGCCGACCGGGCGACCGAACGGGCCGAGGCCGCGGCCGCCGAACGAGTGGAAGCCGCCAGCGAAGCGCGCGAGGAATGGCGCAGGGCCCGAAGCGAACTGGAGGCGACCCGGACCGAACTCGATCGCACGCGCGCCGAACTCGCCGACCTGCGCCGCACCGCCATCACCGACGCCGAAACCTGGCGCACCGAATCGGCCGCCGCGCTGGAACGGGTCAG
The DNA here is from genome assembly GCF_019266065.1 of Nocardia sp. MH4. Taxonomy (GTDB): domain Bacteria; phylum Actinomycetota; class Actinomycetes; order Mycobacteriales; family Mycobacteriaceae; genus Nocardia; species Nocardia canadensis. Next base: position 187,442 of record NZ_LPNR01000112.1, read on the forward strand.
GGCGGAGACCTCCGAACGGCTCGCCGCGCTCGACGATGCCCGCACCCAGACCCTCGCCCGTGCCGAACGCGCCGAACGCCAACTCGACGAACTGCTGGCCGCGACCCGATCACCTGCCGAGGCGAACGCGCTAACCGGCGCGGCGCGCGGCGCACTGGACTAGCGTCAGCGCCATGACCGACCAGCCCGGACCACTGGAGTCCACACGCGAGTTCGCCGCCGTCGACCTCACCGCGATGCTGCACGAGGACGAGGACACCTACACGGGTCCCTCACCGAAGGTCCGGCTGATCGCGATCCTGGTGGTGGCGGCGCTGGTCCTCGGTGCGGGCGCCACCACCCTCGCGATCCTGCTGTCCTGACCCTAGGCCGGGCGGGCGAGCGGCGTGTCGGGGTCGCCGGAGTTGCGCAGCGCGACGATCTGGTCGGGAACCCAGTAGATGCGGCCGAACTCGAACTCCTGGTACCTGCCGTCGTCGTGGGTGATTTCGTCGGAGGCCGGCCAGCCCAGCTGACCGTTCTCGAATCCGGACGCCGACCAGCGCGCGCCGATCGCGCCGTGCACGCGATAGGCGGGCTGACCGGCCCGCCGATAGACGGTGCCGCCCTGGAAGGCCTGGGCGAGGCCGGGGCCCGTGCCGCGCGGGTCGGGCAACTCGGCGTGCTCGGCGATCGGGTAGCCCAGGGGACCCGCCTCCCAGCCGAGCTCGGCGTACTTGGTCATGATCGCGGTGGGGATGGCGTGGGCGTCGGTGGCCGGGTGCCAGTAGACATCGCCGTGCTCGAACTCGGCGAAGCGGCCCACTCCATCCGGGGTGGCGATCTCGCCGATGGTGCGGCGCGCGCCCAGCCACGGCGACGCCGCGGCGCGGTCGTCGATGGCGTTCGGCGCGGTGCCGGCGAATTCGGCGACGTGCGCGGCGAAGACGTCCCACGGAAAGTTCGGGCCGACATCGGTGTGACTGCCGATGCCGAGCGCCCTGGTCACGTAGTTGTGGTCGGTGATGCCGTCGGCGACGTGATAGTCGGGGGCGATGACCTCGGTCGGGTACCCGTGTCGATGTGCGCTGCGGACCGCGACATAGGCGGCGATGCGCAGATCCTCGTCGATGGACAGCCAGTCCTGGCGTGACCAGGCGACCCGGCTGCCCGCGAAGCACAGATTGACGGTGAACGGGTTGGCCGACAGCACCGACCAGGAGGCGAGTTCTTCGGGCACGACCCGCACCAGCACCGCGTCGCGCAGCGTGTAGTGGTAGGAGACGCCGTTGGCCGGATTGTTCAGGTAGGCCGCCAACGATTCCGCGGTGCCGTTGCCCTCCTGGGTGTGCAGGATGAAGTTGGTGACCCGGGCGCCGTCGCGGGAGGAGTGCGAGGGACCGAGCCGGTCGAGTTCGGTGAACGCGGGAATCACCACGGAGCGGTCGATGCTCCACTGACCGAAGTCGGGGGCCAGGATGTCGTTCACATCGACGTGCGTGCCGTCGATGACGGGCCCCGGGTTGCTCGGTGTGTCGATCACCCGCTGGTAGAGCACGGCGCGTGGTTCGCGCTCGGTGCCCGACCAGGCGCGGGTCTGCCAGACCCAGCTGAATCCGCCGCGACCACCGACCACACCATCCTCGATCGCCCAGGCGCACACCCGGGAATGCCCGTAGATGCCGGTCCATTCGGTGCCGAGGACGGCGTTCACGCCGCGGAAGAACTCGACTGCGGTGCTGTTCCACTGGGACAGGGAGATGTCCTCGTCGACGGCGAAGAAGATCGGTGCCCGGCGCGGTGCGCCGAGACTCAGATGGGTGGCCAGTGCCTGTTCGGCCATGCGCCTGCCGCCGTCGAACCCGGTGGTCCAATCCGATGGGGTGGGATCGCCGGGTTTGCCGAACTGCCAGATCGACACGATGTCCAGGCCGGCGGACTCCAACGCGCGGGCATAGTCGACGGTGATCGGTTTGGCACCGAAGTTCGCGCCGGGCCTGCTGGGAGAGACATAGGCGAGAACCGCCGAGTGCCCGGCCGCGGCGATGGCGGCCGGATCGATGAGACGGGCGGCGAAATCGACAGCTGTGGACATGGTTGACCCCCTGCATGACTACATATCCGATGGCATGGCTCACGCTCGTACCCCGCGCGTCGGCTGCAGGGTTACGCTGGTACCCGAGAATCGGTACCGGGGTGCCGAGGATCTCACCCTGCACCCATTCTAAGCGAAACACTCAGCACCGCACCGGGATTCGCTGACGATCGGGACAGTACCCGACCGCGCCGACCGGCAAACGCGGGCGGAATCGGGCCGTACGCGGGGGCGGTGCGGAACAGCGGTTTTCGATGCGACTCGCGCGGGCTCGGCGCGTTGCGGCGCACCGGCGCGGCGTGTCGCGAATCGGGTTGCGGCGCAATGGTAGCGGCCCGGCGGCGCGGCCTGTTCACTGGTAGCCATGGCTTCCACCGCTCGACCCAGCAGGCAGCGCCGACCAGGGGTGCCCGGCCCCGCGGTGGCCCCTGCCGAACTGGTCGTTCTCACCACGGCCACCGGTACCGAGATCACGCCGATCGCGCTGCGGGAGAGCCGGTCCGTGCGGGCCCGGGTCGACGAACTGCTGCCCGCCGACACCCACCTGGTGCCGATCTTCGGACCGGATAATCGGCTGGCCGCGCGTTTGGCCGATACCTCGCAAGCATCGGTGGCGGGGGAGTACCTGCGCTACTACACGGTGCGCGGGCAGGTCGGCGACCTGGCCGCGCTCGCGGATCGACTGCGGCGAGACGACACCGTCGCCGCGGCCTACGTGAAACCGGCCGCCGAGCCGCCACTCGCACCGCTGGCGCACAACACCGTCGCGCCGGACGCGCCCGCGGTCACTCCCGACTTCCGGACCAGACAGGGCTATCTCGACGCCGCGCCGGCCGGGATCGACGCGGCCTGGGCGCACACCCGGCCGGGTGGGCTCGGGACCGGCGTGCGGGTGATCGATGTGGAGGGCGCCTGGCGATTCACCCACGAGGACCTGCGGCAGAACCAGGGCGGAGTCATCGGCGGCACGTCCTCGGCCGAACTCGGGTGGCGCAATCACGGCACCGCCGTCGCCGGGGAGATCAGCGGCGATCTCAATGCCTACGGTGTCACCGGCATCGCGCCCGAGGCGCACATCCGGGCGATCTCGATCTTCGGGGTCGGCTCGGCCGCCGCGATCCGGTCCGCGGCCGACGCGCTCGACCCCGGTGACGTCCTGCTCATCGAATTGCATCGTCCCGGACCTCGATTCGACTATCGCGGCCAGCCCGACCAGCGCGGCTACATCGCCGTCGAATGGTGGCCCGACGACTTCGCCGCCATCCGCTACGCCGTCGGGCGCGGCATCGTCGTGGTGGAGGCCGCGGGCAACGGCAACGAGAACCTCGACGACCCCGTCTACGACGCGCGCCCCGGCGACTTCCCCACCGGCTGGCACAACCCGTTCCGCGGTGGCGACGCCGATTCCGGCGCCGTTCTGGTCGGCGCGGGCGCGCCGCCGCCCGGGCTGCACGGCCGCGACCACGGCCCCGCGCGTTCCCGGCTCCCGTTCTCCAACTACGGCGTCCGCCTCGATGCCCAGGGCTGGGGCCGCGAGGTCACCACCACCGGCTACGGCGACCTCCAGGGCGGCGCCGACGAAGACTTCTGGTATACCGACGAATTCAGCGGCACTTCGAGCGCGTCCCCGATCGTCGTCGGCGCCGTCGCCGCGTACCAGGGCATGCGCGCCATCGGTCCGGGCCGGGCGACCCCGGATCAGGTCCGGGCACTGCTGCGTGCCACCGGCTCACCTCAAACAGCGGCGCCGGGCCGGCCGGTGACCCAGCGCATCGGCGCCCTGCCGGACCTGCGAGCGATGACGGCACACGGGTAGCCTGCGGCATGGCTGTCATCCACCACACCACGCTGGTTCCCAGCAAGCTCGCGTTGATCGAGACGATGTTGCCCCGGCGACCGTGGTACCGGGGCCGGGTGCCGCGCCTGCGCAAGGTCGGTGGGTTTCGGATCGACGATCCCGCGGGGGCGGTCGGCATCGAATTCGTGCTGGTCGTCGACGATTCCGCCGCCCGTCCGGTGGTGTACAACGTGCCACTGACTTATCGCGGCGCCGCACTGGCCGATGCCGAGAGCGCGCTCTTGGGAACCGCCGAGCACGGGGTGCTCGGTCGACGGTGGATCTACGACGGCGCCGCCGATCCGATCGCCGTCGCCGCGATACTGGAACTGCTGAGCGGGCGAGTGGCGGCGCAGGCACAGAATCGCAGCGACACACCCGACCCGTCGGTGTCGGTCGTGCCGACCGGGACCATCACGGCGCAAGCCCACATCGGTACCGCTGTCGACGGCGACACGGCGACCGAGGTACCGATCGGGACCGCGGGCATCCTGCGATTTCACCGTTCACCCGCGGGGCGACCCTCCGGTGCGCCGGGAACCCTCGCCGCGCCCTACGAGCTGGACGGGCCAACTCGCCATCCGGTCGAACTGGTGAGCTTGCTTTCGCGGTAGCCCTGGAAAATGAGATGTGCGGTGCCGTGCCGCCGTGGGAGGGTACGGAGATGGCATCGGCGAAGAGCATCACCGTGCGGTCGGCTACCAGCGCGGACGCGGACGCGATCACCGGATTGCAGGAGACCGGATTCGGGATGCGGTACGGGTCCGACGAACTCCCGTACCGGTGGGAACTGTTTCCGGTCGAGCGGTCACTGGTCGCGGTCGACGGTGACCGGGTCGTCGGGCACACCGTCGACCGGACGATGACGGTGACCGTGCCGGGGGCACGGCAGGTCCAGGCCTGTGGTGTCTCGGGCGTCGCGGTCGCGCCGACGCATCGGCGGCGTGGCATCCTGCGTGAGCTGTACACCGCTCAGCACGAGCGCACCGAAGCCGACGGGCTGCCGCTGACGATCTTCACCGCCAGCGAGGCCACGATCTACGGCCGGTTCGGCTACGACCCGGCGATCCTGTCGACCACGATCTCCATCGACCGCCGTCGAGCCGAGTTCCGCTCGACCACGCCCGATCCCGGCGGCGTGGAGCTGGCCACCCTGGCCGAGGCGGCGCCGCACATCCGGGCGATCTACGAGCGCTGGCAGCCGACGGTGCCGGGCGCGCAGGTGCGGCCCGACGCCAAATGGGATCTGTTCTTCGCCGACGTGGAACGCCACCGCGACGGCGCCACGACGCTGTTCGCCCTGGTCCACCCCGACGGTTACGCCCTGTATCGGCGGCGTTGGCGCGACGGACATTCCACCGCGTCGGTATGGGAGTACCGGGCGCTCACCCCGGACGCGCACGCCGCGCTGTGGCGGGTGCTGCTCGGGCTGGATCTGGTCGAGACGATCGACGTCGAGATCGCCGACGACGATCCGCTGCCGTACCTGCTCACCGATTCCCGGGCGGCCCGCGTGCTCGATCGCGGTGACTCGCTGTGGGCGCGGCTGATGGATGTGCCCACCGCGCTCACCGCCCGCGGCTACCGGCACGACCTCGACACGGTCCTGGCTGTGCACGACCCGTTCCGTTCCGCCGGTGGCACCTTCGCGCTGCGCGTGCGCGACGGCGTCGCCGAATGCGCACCCACCACCCGAACCGCCGCGCTCGGTCTGGATATCAATGTGCTGGGCGCGTTGTATTTCGGTGCGCACCGCGCCCGGGGCCTGGCCGCCGCGCACCGGATCCGGGTCGACGACGCGGCCGCGCTGCGCGATCTCGACGCGGCCTTCACCGCTGAGCGCGCGCCGGAGCTGGGCTGGTTCTTCTAGCGCATACCCGGATTCCCGGACCGGTCGCGTAGTCTGGGTAGCTGTGGATTCGCACGAGGTCGATCCTTCGGTTCGGGTGCGCGGCGCTCGGGTCCACAATCTGCGTGACGTCGACGCGGACATGCCACGAAACGCCCTGGTCGCGTTTACCGGGGTCTCGGGTTCGGGCAAGTCGTCGCTGGCCTTCGGCACGTTGTACGCGGAGTCGCAACGCCGCTACCTGGAGTCGGTGGCACCGTATGCCAGACGATTGCTGCATCAGGTGGAGGCGCCCGACGTCGACGAGGTGACCGGTCTACCGCCGACGGTGGCGCTGGCGCAACGACGATCCTCGCCCTCGTCGCGGTCGACGGTCGGGACGGTCACCGCCATCTCGAACTCGCTGCGGCTGCTCATGTCGCGCGAAGGCGACTATCCGACGGGCCCGGCCCGCACGGGACCCGGTCACTATCCGGCGGGCACGAATCGGCTGTACTCGGACGCGTTCTCGCCCAACACCGTCGAGGGCGCGTGCCCCCGCTGCCACGGTCAGGGCGTCGTCCACGAGGCGACCGAGGCATCGATGGTGCCCGACCCGTCGCTGAGCATTCGCGACGGCGCGATCGCGTCCTGGCCCGGCGCGTGGCAGGGCAAGAACCTGCGCGACGTGCTGGCCGCGCTCGGCTACGACATCGATCGGCCGTGGCGGCAACTGTCGCCGCAGGCGCGCGAATGGATCCTGTTCACCGACGAGAAGCCGGTGGTCACCGTGGAACCCGAGCGCGAAGCCCACCGGATCCATCGCCCGTATCAGGGCACCTACACCAGCGCCGAACGGCTGCTGCTGCGCGCGCACGCCGAGTCCAAGAGCGAGGCCACCCGCAAGCGTGCGGCGGAGTACCTGCACACGGCGACCTGCCCGCTGTGCGACGGGCGCAGGCTCAAACCCGAAGCGCTGGCGGTGACGTTCGCGGGCCACAACATCACCGAACTGGCCGACATGCCGCTCAGCGACCTGGTCGCGGTGCTGCGCCCGCACACCGAGGGCACGGGTGCGGCCGCCGTGCTCACCCAGGACCTGATCTCCCGCATCGAGGTCCTCATCGAGCTCGGTCTCGGCTACCTCAGCGTCGACCGGGAGAGCCCGACCCTGTCCGGCGGCGAGTTGCAGCGGCTGCGGCTGGCGGGTCAGTTGCGCTCGGGACTGTTCGGCGTCGTCTACATTCTCGACGAGCCCTCGGCGGGGTTGCACCCGGCCGACACCGCCGCACTGACAACGGTGCTGGGCCGGCTCAAGCGATCCGGCAACAGTGTGTTCCTCGTCGAGCACGACCTCGACGTCGTGCGCCACGCCGACTGGTTGATCGATATCGGCCCCGGCGCCGGAGTACACGGCGGGCGCGTCCTCTACTGCGGTGAGGTCGACGGGCTGCGAACCGTCACCGAGTCGGTCACCCGCCCCTACCTGTTCGACGAGGTCACTCGCGCGCCACGCGCCGACCGCACCCCCAACGGCACCCTCGAACTGCGCGCGATCACCAGCCACAACCTGCGCGAGCTCGACGCCGACATCCCGCTCGGGGTGTTCACCGCGATCACCGGCGTCTCCGGTTCGGGGAAATCGAGCCTGCTGCACGCGATCTCGACCACCGCCACCGCCGACCCGAAGATCGTGCGGGTGGTCGAGGTCGATCAGGCGCCGATCGGGCGGACGCCGCGCTCCAATCTGGCCACCTACACCGGCCTGTTCGACACCGTCCGCAAGCTGTTCGCCGACACCGACGACGCGCGGGCCCGCGGCTACGGCGTCGGCCGCTTCTCGTTCAATGTCGCCGAAGGCCGGTGTCCCGCCTGCCAGGGCGAGGGGTACATCACGGTGGAGCTGCTGTTCTTGCCCAGCACCTACACCCCGTGCCCGGATTGCCATGGTGCCCGCTACAACCCGCGCACCCTCGAGATCCGCTACCGCGACGCCACCATCGCCGAGGTGCTGGAGATGTCGGTGGATCGGGCCGCACGATTCCTCGCCGACGTCCCGGTGGTCGCGCGGGCGCTGCGGGCCCTGACCGAGGTGGGGCTCGGTTACCTGCGGTTGGGTCAGCCCGCCACCGAACTGTCCGGCGGCGAGGCACAACGGGTGAAGCTGGCCACCGAACTGCAACGGGCCCGGCGCGCGGGCACCGTCTACCTGCTCGACGAGCCCACGACCGGGCTGCACCCCGCCGACACCGACATCCTGCTGACCCAGCTGAATTCACTCGTCGACTCCGGCGCCGGGGTGATCGTGGTCGAGCACGACATGACCGTGGTCGCGCAGGCCGATCACGTCATCGACATGGGGCCGGGCGGCGGGGCACAAGGGGGACGGATCGTGGCGCAGGGGACACCGGAGCAGGTCGCGGCAGACCCGGTCAGCCGGACCGCGCCCTACCTGCGGGAGCGGTTGGCATGACCGCGGTGACGACGATCGCGGCGCGCCCGGGCAAATCTACGGCTATCGGTCGGCGAGGGCCTATCGTGGGGCAATGCCCGTGACTGACGGGGAGGGGAATCCGGCGCAGGACCGAACCCGGCAGGCGATGCTGATCGCCGGCGGGTGCTCGTTCGCTCTCGGCGTCGCGACACTGGTGTGGCCCGGCCGCAGCGACGCCACGCTGGCTCTGCTGTTCGGCGTCGCGCTGCTGCTGAGTGCCGGAATCCAGGCCTATCTCGCGGTGGCGGCGCACATGGCGTTTCCGCTGCGGGTGCTGGTGCTGGTGAGCGCGGTGCTGACCGTCATCCTGGCGGCGCTGGCTTTCAGCGGCGGCAATATCGAGCTGCTGGCCCTGTGGATCGGGATCGGGTGGTCGGTGCGCGGCATCGTGCAGGCGCTGGTCGCGGCCTGGGACGACGGCGTCGTCGACGGCTGGCTGCACGAGATCTGCGGTCTGTGCACCACCGCGATGGGGATCACCGTCATCGCGATGAAATTCGAGACCGTCACGGGGCTGGCGACGGTCGCCGGCAGTGCGCTGGTGGTGATCGGCGTGCTGGAACAGCTCGCGGGTGGGATGCTGCGTACGGTACTGCGCGGTGCGCGGCGCTCGCAGCCGGACCCCACCACCGTCCGCAGATCGGCCGCCGCCGGGCAATAGTAGTGAATCCCACACTCGCAGAGCGTGTTTCGATGTTTACGCGAACACCCGGACAACGCGACATTGCGGGCAGCGGAGCGAGTGCTGAACACTGCGTGCCCGGCCGCTCACCGCTGGGGTAACTGTGCTGCGCGCCGGTAGCGTGGCCCGCGGCGTGCGCACGGGAGGGCCCGGTCGACGCGCGCCGTCGTCCGCAGCCCGATGTGAGCCCAGGAGAAATGTGGTGTCGCGCGTAACCCCCGGCGAAGCCGCCGATACCGTCCAGCGTGAAGAGCTGGCCATGCGGCGCATGACCGAGAGTCTGGTCGAAGACCTGTCCGAGAACGTCCCCGCAGACCAGGTGACCTCGGCGGTGGGCGCCGCGCACCATCGTTTCGCGGGCAAGCCGATCCGGGAGTTCGTGCCCATTCTGGTCGAGCGGATCGTGCGCACCGAGCTGGCCGACCCCGACCCGACCGTGCGGGTGCCCGCTCCGGCGGCCGCCGGCCGTGCCGTCGCCCCCGAACCGGTTCGCGCCGCCGAGGACGAGAGTTCGACCGCCGAACGGGCCCGGCACCTGGTGAGCAGGCGCGGCGTATTGCCCCTGTCGATCGGTGCGGTCACCGTCGTCGCCGCCGTCGCGGCCGCGGTGATCCTGCTCCCCGGCGGCGGCGAGACCCCGGCCGCGGCACCGACCGGGGCGCCGGCGACCGTCGTGCGTGGTGTCGTCGGGTCCGAGAAGGTGTCGTTCTTCCAGGACGAGCAGGTCGTGCGGGTGCTCGCCGACAACGGAATCCGGGTGGAGGTCGAGCCGGCCGGGTCACGGCAGATCGCGACCACCGTCGACCTGGACCGCTACGACTTCGCGTTCCCGTCCAGCAGTCCCGCCGCCGAACGGATCCAGCGCCAGCGCAATGTCACCGCGAAATACACACCGTTCGCCTCGCCGATCGCCATCGCCACCTATCGGCCGATCGCGGATCTGCTCACCACGGCGGGCGTGATCAAGCCGGGCCCGGTCGCGACCTTCGACATGAACCGGTACCTGGAGCTGGCCGGTACCGGCGTCCAATGGGACGACCTACCCGACAACACCACCTACCCCGTCGAGAAGAACATCTTGGTCTCGACCACCGATCCGCGCAGCTCCAACTCCGCGGCCATGTACCTGTCGATCGCGAGCTACGTCGCCAACGACCACACCATCGTGCGCGGCGCCACCGCCGAACAGCACGTGCTGCCCGCGCTGTCGAAACTGTTCCTCGCCCAGGGCTACACCGACAACAGCAGCGAAGGCCCGTTCACGCAGTACCTGACCAACGGCATGGGCCCGACCCCGCTGGTGTGCATCTACGAGGCGCAGTTCGTCGAGGCGGCGGGCAAGGGCAAGATCAAGCCGGACATGGTGCTGACCTACCCGACCCCGACCGTCCTGTCCAGCCACACCCTGGTCCCGCTGACCGGCACCGGCGACAAGGTCGGCAAGCTGCTCACCGAGAACCCGGAACTGCGTCGCCTCGCGGCCCTGCACGGGTTCCGCACCGGCGACAACGCCCAGTTCACCGCCGTCGCCGCCGAGCGCGATGTGCCGGTGCCCGCCGACCTGATCGATGTCGTCGACGCCCCCGCCTACGACACCCTCGAGCACCTGCTCGACGGTGTCGCGAAGTCCTACAACTGACCTCGTCATCACCGCGAGTGCCGTGCAGCCGGGCCGCTGCGCGGCACTCGCGCGCTGTGATCGGGCCGAACGCGTCGAGCCGAGCACCGCGTTCCGCCCCGAACACCTGCCTGAATGCGTCGCCGGTTCGCCGCGATCGAATGGCGGTGGGCGAAGGCGCGTGGTCGAGGTCGCAGCATCGTCCGACGGTCGGATTTGCCGTTCCAGCAAGTAATCTCGTCATCCTCTCGCCGTGGTGGTGATACTCGGGCGCTGCACCGAGGAGGCTGATTCATGCTGGACAATCCCATCCGCACCCACGTCACGGCCGGTGTCGTCCGCCCATGGACCGTACTGGCCGTGTGTTCGCTGAGCCTGTTCGTCGTCGGGCTCGATACCACTATCGTCACCGTGGCACTGCCGTCGATCGGGGCCGGTGTACAGGTCGGCACGCAGGGGCTGGAGTGGATCGTCGACGCCTACACGCTGGCGTTGGCGAGCTTCCTCATCACCTCCGGCGCGCTCGCCGACCGGTTCGGCAGGCGGCGGGTGTTCCGGCTCGGGCTCGTCGTTTTCGGAGTCGCGTCGGCGGTGTGCGCGGTCGCGCCCACGGTCGAGGTGCTGATTCTCGCGCGGGTCGCGCAGGGGATCGGCGGGTCGATGCTCAGTCCGGTGGCGCTGGCGATCGTGGTCGCCGCGATCACCGATGCCCGGCAGCGGGCCAGGGCGATCGGAGTGTGGGCGGCGGTGTTCGGGCTGAGCATGGCGGTCGGGCCGACGCTCGGTGGCGCGCTGGTGGATTGGTTCGGGTGGCGGTCGGTGTTCTGGATCGCGGTGCCGGTGGTGGTCGTGGCGCTGGGGTTGACAGGGCTGTTCGTGCCGGAGTCGCAGGGGCGGCCGCGTCGGATCGACCTCGTGGGTCAGGTGCTGCTGGTCGTCGTGGTCGGTGGGGTGATCGCGGTGTTGATCGAGGGCCAGCGGATCGGGTGGACCTCGCCCCTCGCGGTCTCGGCTTACCTCGGAATCACGCTCGCCGTCGTCGGATTCGTCCGGGTCGAGGGCCGGGTGGCCGCGCCGCTGATGGACCTGCGACTGTTCCGGCGGCCGCCGTTCACCGCCGCCGTCTCCGGGGCTGTCGTGGTGTTCGTCGCCTTGACGACGACGCTGCTGCTCAGTACCTGGCATCTGCAACACGAACGGGGGATGAGCGCGGTCGCCGCCGGTGCGTTCACACTGTTACTGGCTGTCGGCGCGACACTGTGCGCGCCGCTGTCGGGAGTGCTGGTCGGGCGGATCGGGGCCAGGGCGCCGCTGCTGTTGGCCGGTGGCTTCCTCGCCGTCGGCGGCCTGGCCCTCGTGGTCGCCGGGGCCGAGGCGGAGACCACGGTGCTGCTGATCGCGTTCGCGTCGATCGGCATCGGGTTCGGTTTCGCCAACGCGCCGATCACGAATACCGCGGTGAGCGGGCTGCCCGCCGACCGCGCCGGTGTCGCGGGCGGTATCGCCTCCACCGCCCGGCAGGTGGGCGCGGCGGTCGGGATCGCCGTCGCCGGTGGGCTGATCGCCGGTGACCATCCGGCGCGGATCGGGTGGTCGGTGGTGTGCGGCTGCGGCCTGCTGGTGTTGGCCTCGGCCCGGTTCGCGCCGACGAAACCATCCTGACCTGCGGGAGGATCTGGCGCGAAAAAGATTTCGGGCGCAGCGATGAGTTCGCCGGCTCGGCCCCGTCTCAACGAGTGCTACCTGTAGCCGAGATCCGGGAGGGTCGTATGACCGCCAGTTCCGCCGTCACCACCGGCACCCTTGTGGTGCCCGACGCCCGCCTGTACTACGAGGTCCGCGGGTCGGGGCCACTGCTCGTGCTCGTCGGCGCGCCGATGAACGCCGCCTCGTTCGCGCCCGCGGCCGAACAGCTCGCCGCCACCAATACCGTGCTCACCACCGACCCACGCGGCCATTTCGCCAGCCCCCTCGACGATCCGCACCAGGACTCGACCGTCTCGGCCCGCGCCGACGACCTCGCCCGGCTGATCGCCCACCTCGACGCCGGTCCCGCCGTGGTCTTCGGCTCCAGCGGCGGCGCGGTCAGTGCGTTGGCCCTCGCTCAGACCAATCCCGATCGGGTCACCACTGTCGTCGCCCACGAACCGCCCCTGCGGGAACTGCTGCCCGACGCCGCCGAGCAGCGGGCCGTCACCGAGGAGATCATCGCCACCTACGATCGCGGTGACGTGGTCGGCGCGTGGCGGAAGTTCTTCGCCCAGGCCGCTCTGCCGATCCCGGACGAGATGGTCGAGCACCTGTTCGGCGGCGAGCGCGACCCCCAGCAGGTCGCCAGTGAACGCCACTGGTTCGACCACGAACTGCGCGCCACCACCGGGTGGGTTCCCGACCCGCCCTTGCTGCGCGCCGTGCCCACCCGGGTGATGGTCGGCATCGGCGCCGACTCGGCAGGGCAGTTCTGCGACCGGACCGCGCGCGTCCTGGCCGCCGAGCTGCGGACGGAGCCGGTGCTGTTCCCCGGCGATCACACCGGATTCGTCGGCGATCCCGCGGCTTTCGCGCTCCGGCTGCAGGAAGTCATCGACGAGCCGTGACCCGAGCCATCGATTCGGCAGTCGATGCAACTACGCATCAGGTGCGGCGGGGAGGGCGTCGCGGCAGCGCGCGCTCACACGCTCCAACGCAGCGAGGAGCTCGGGTGGGCCGGTGACGGTGAAATCGGTGTCGAGGCCGGTGATCATCCACGCCAGTGAAGCGGGGGAGTCGGCGCCCAGGTGTAGCAGACAGCTGACGTCGTCGACCGCTTCGAGAACCCCGGTGCCCGGCCAGAGCCGCTCGGCGACCACGGTGGCCGAACAGTGCAGGGTGACCACCGTGCGCCATGGCCATGAGGCCACCGACAGCCTGCGCGAGAGGTATGCGGCCGCGTCACCGTCGGGCGGCGGGCGCGGAGTGAAGCGCGGACCGGTCGGGACGCGCGGAACCAGCCGGTCGACCCGGAACGAGCGCCAATCCGCGCGATCGACATCCCAGGCCACCAGATACCAATGCCTGCTGACATTGACCAGCGAATCGGGTTCGGCAGCACGGCGCGAGACACGACCCGCGTGATCGGTGTAGTCGAAGCGCAGACGCTCGTGCCGGCGGCACGCCTCCGCGATCGCCAGCAGCGTCGCGGGACTCACCCGGGGCGCCTCGGCGGCGACCCGCACCATCGCCTGTTGCAAGGTGGTCAGCCGGTGCCGCAGCCGGGAGGGCAGCACCTGGTCCAGCTTGGCCAGCGCGCGCAGCGACGCGTCCTCGATCCCGGTGACCGTGCCACCCGAGGTGGTCCGCAGACCGACCGCCACAGCGACCGCCTCCTCGTCGTCGAGCAGCAGGGGCGGCATCGATGCGCCCGCACCCAGCCGGTATCCCGCCGCCCCCTGCAGCGCCTGCACCGGATAGCCCAGGCCGCGCAGTCGCTCGATGTCGCGCCGTACCGTGCGCGCGGTGACGTCGAGCTCGGCGGCGAGTTCGGCACCGGACCACGAGCGATGGGTCTGCAACAGCGACAGCAGCCGGAGCAAGCGGGCAGAGGTCTCGGACATGCCTCCAGAATGCCCGCGACTTAGGACCGATTTCGACCTAAGCGCTTCGTAGCGTGGTGGACATGAACGACATCCACCCCTTCCGGATCGACATTCCGCAGTCCGACCTCGACGATCTGCACGAGCGTCTCGCCCGCACCCGCTGGACCGACGATCTACCAGGCACCGGCTGGACCTATGGCCTGCCCACCGCCTACCTGCACGGTCTGGCCGACTATTGGCGCACCGGCTTCGACTGGCGCGCCGCCGAAGCCGCACGCAACGCACGACCGCAGTTCGTCACCGAACTCGACGGTCAACGCCTGCATTTCACCCACGTGCGTTCGCCGGAACCCGGCGCGCTGCCGCTGGTGCTGGTCCACGGGTGGCCGTTCACCGACTTCGGTGCCACCCTCGGACCCCTGACGGATCCCGCCGCCCACGGCGGCGACCCGCGCGACGCATTCGACGTGGTCGTCCCGAGCCTGCCCGGCTTCGGCTTCTCCGGTCCCACCCGGGAGGCCGGCCAGGCCGCGACCGAACAGTCCGCCGTCCTGATCGCCGAACTGATGCGCCGCCTCGGCTACCAGCGCTACGGCGCCCAAGGGGGTGACGCGGGCTCGTTCATCGCCCCGCACCTGGGCCGGATCGACACCGAGCGGGTCGCCGGCGTCCACCTCAACGCCGCCATCACCATTCCCGCCTGGGACGACGACGGCGCGGGCTACTCCGCGCGGGACCAGGAGAAGCTGGCCGCTCTGCAGGACTGGAACAGCAACCAGACCTCCTCGTACGCGAGTGTGCACAGCACTCGCCCCCAGAGCTTGGCCCACGCGCTCACCGACTCACCCGCGGGTCTGCTCGGCTGGGTCGTCGACGTCGTCAACACCTACAAGGATCCCGCCGCCGCGCTGCCCGAGGACTCCCTCGACCGCGACGCGCTGCTCGCCGAGATCGCCGTCCTCTGGTTCACCCGCACCGCGGGCTCCTCGATGCGCCTGTACAAGGAGTCCCAGCAGTGGGGCGCCGAGTTGCCCAGCTCCGGGGTCCCGACCGGTATCGCGGTCTTCCCCGGCGACACCACGATTCGCGGCATCGCCGAGAAGCAGAACAACCTCGTGCGCTGGACCGAATTCGACCGGGGCGGGCACTTCGCGGCGATGGAGACACCCGACCTGCTCGTCGACGATCTCCGGGAGTTCTTCCGGCCGCTGCGCTGACGGCGGCCCGGATCGCGGACCGTGTGTCGCCCGACGTGGTGCGCAGCAGGCCGGCCCGGGACGAGTCCCTCTGCACGATCGGTGGCGCGCTGCACTGCGGCGTGCTGATGTCGCTGGCCGACGCCACCGGCGCGGTCTGCGCCTTCCTCGATGTGGAGACCGAGATCCACGACGACGCGGGCGAACTCGTCGGCAACACCACCCGGACGCAGGCCGTGCTGTAGGCCGGTCTACGCGTCGACGAACACGGCGCCGACCTCGGTCATCCGCTGTGCGGCGTAGCCGGGGTCGATCAAGGCCTCCGGGGTGTAGGTGCCCGGGCCGACCGGCTCGCCGCGCAGACCCAGCAGCCGCTCGACGCCGAGGACGATTCCGAGGGCGGTGAGCGGTCGCTGACCCGCGGGATGGACCAGGTGGCGGCTGCGGCGCAGCGTCGCGCCCGCAACGTCGACACCGTCGAGGTCGATGCCGATCTCGATCGAGGCCGCCACACCCCGGCGCCGGCCAGGCGACTCGCCGACCGCGAGATCCACCCGCACATCCGGTGCTCCGGTCGCCAGCGCCAGGCTCGCCACGTCGAGGATGGGAATGCTCTGCCCAGGCAGCCGGGTGCCGTCGACAGCGCGCACCTCGGCCTGCGCGTTCTCGGCGGCCACCCAGGTGAAGACGCCGTCGCGTCGCACCAGACCCGCCGAGGTCACCGCCGACCACCGTTCCAGATCGGCGATCCCGGCGGGGCCACCGGTGTCCGTCTCGTCCAGGATCGCCCCGAGCCGGACGCTGTCGACCCAGGCGAACTCGCGCGCGGTCGCCAGCGCCGCGAGCGTGGCGAGTCCGGCCAGGAAATGACTCGCCACCAGAATCGGTGCGGCGCTGGCCCGCCGGGCGCCCGCGACGACCTCGGGCCCGATATCGAGCAGCCCGCTCGAGATGCTCAGATACGGCACCGCGTGATCCTGGGCGTAGTGGAGTCCGTGGAGCCGGTCGTCCCAGAGGGTGGCGACCACCGCCGAGAAGACGACGCCGTCGGGCAGGCCGAGATCGCGGCGGCGCAGGTCGATCGTGATCGCGGTGGCCGTGCCGAGGCTGTCGGCGACTCGCTGCGCTCGGTCGAGGTCGCGGCCCGCGATCGTCAGCGGCAGGGTCGGATACCAGCGGCGCAGCAGGGCCGCCGTGTCGGAGCCTGCCTGGCCGGAACCGCCCAGGATCAGGACGGATGGTGCGTGGGCCATGGTCGTTCCTCTCGCCAGCTAAGCTACAGTTTGTAACCTACTCTTTGTAGCTAAACTGGTGACATGACGCAAGGCAGGACGGCCCGCATGCCCAAGGCGGCCCGGCGCGAGCAGCTGCTCGACACCGCGCTGGCGATGGTGCGTGACCACGGCACCGACGGGCTCACGCTCGTCACTCTCGCCGAGGCCGCGGGCGTGAGCAGGCCGATCGTCTACGACCATTTCGGCACGCGCCCCGATCTGCTGCTGGCCCTGTACCGGCGCCTCGACGAACGGCATCGGCTCGCCGCCGAGCAGGCCGTCCGTGCGGCCGTGCCGACCGCGACGGAGATCGCGCACGTGATGAGTGCCGCCTACTTCGCCTGCGCCACCGACATGCCCGAATTCGACGCGATCTCGGCCGCGCTGAAGGGCAATCCCGAGGTCCTGGCGATCCAGCAGCGGATGCTCGACAGCTATCGCGACTGGATGGCCGCCACCCTGCTACCGTTCTCCGATCTCGGAGCTGCCGCGCTGCGGCTGCGCTGCGTCGCCGTCCTCGGCGCCGCGGAAACCCTGGGTGCCGAACTGAATCGAGGAACCATCGACGCGGGGGAGGCGGTCGAGGCACTCGCCGATCTCATCGTCGGCAGCATCGGTGCCGAGCGTCGGCGGTGACCGTGGGGCGGCCGTTGGCGCCGCGCCGCTCGGTAGGATGCGGCGCGTGCCAGATACTTCCGACATAGCTCGCCTCTTCGACCGGCGACCGCGCCAGTGGGGTTCACCCGCGGATCCGATCGTGTGGGACGCAGTGCGGGACAAGGTATGTGCGGCCACGGTGCCGGCCACCGCGACGGACTTCGCGGCGTTGCTGCGGCGCGAGTTCGCCCTCGTGACCGGCGTCGACATCGACGATGCTGACGCGACCGCCCAGCCGTCCTTCGTCGTCGAGGGCCGTGCCGAGGCGGTGCACCTGCCGACCTGGCGCACCATCCTGCTGCCCCTGCTGACCACCCGTGCCCGCCAGCTCTACGGCGAGATACCCACCGAACGCCCCTGATCGGGGGTCGGGGAACATCGGCGGGTTCGGCAGGCGAGACGGGTCGGGATGCTGCCGCGGCCGGTCACCGGTGTGCGGAACGAGTGCCGTGGCATCTGCTCGACGAATCCTCCACTCGCGCCGAGGAAGTGCTGCTGCTCGACGTTCCCGACCTCGTCACCACCGACCGGTGCGCGGTGGGGTGACCCGCAGGGGCGGTGCCCGCGAGCTCATCGCATGGCAGACCGGCACGGCCCGGTTGCCGTCCAGGGTACTGGCCGGCCGCAAGTCCGGACCGGTGCTCGTTCCCTACACCGCCGGTAGTGGAATGGACTTCCGCCTCGGCGACCGGCCGACGTGCGCGGCCCCCGGGGCGGGCACGTCTCAGGCGTGGGTCGGCAGGAGTTCGGCGAGCAGGGCTTGCACGCGGACCTTGATCTCGTCGCGGATCGGACGGACGGACTCGACGCCCTTGCCCGCCGGGTCTTCCAGCACCCAGTCGCGGTAGCTGACACCGGGGAACGACGGGCAGGTGTCGCCACAGCCCATCGTGATGACCACGTCGGAGGTTTCCACGGCGTCGTAGGTGAGGATCTTCGGGGTCTGATCGGAGATGTCGATGCCGAGCTCGGCCATCGCCGCGACCGCGGCGGGGTTGATCTGATCGGCCGGAGCGCTGCCCGCGGAGCGGACCTCGATCGCGTCGCCGGCGAAATGGGTGAGGAATCCGGCGGCCATCTGGGAACGTCCGGCGTTGTGGACGCAGACGAACAGCACGCTGGGCTTGGAAGTCATGGGGCGTAGTGCCTTTCAGTGGGCGGGCAGGTCGAGTTCGGCGAGCAGGTGGCGAACGCGGGTTTCGATCTCGTCGCGGATCGGTCGGATCGCGGCCACGTCGAGGTGAGCGGGGTCGTCGAGGTCCCATTCTTCGTAGCGGCGCCCCGGATAGAGCGGGCAGGCGTCGCCGCAGCCCATGGTGATGACCACGTCGGCGGCCTGGATGATCTCCTCGGTCCAAGGCTTGGGGAACTCGGCGGTGATGTCGATACCGACCTCGGCCATCGCCGCGATCGTGGCGGGGTTGATCGCGTCGCCGGGTTCGCTGCCACCGGACCACGCCACCGCGCGGTCACCGGCGAGGTGGGTGAAGAACCTGAGCGCCATCTGGGAGCGACCTGCGTTGTGGGTGCACAGGAACAGCACGGTCGGAGTGCCGGTGTGGGCCTTGCCCTCGACGCGGGCCAGCGCGTGCAGCCGTTGGCGGGCGAAGCGTTCGGCCAGCAGCGGCAGGAAGTTGATCACTGTCGCGCGGCCGGCGAACCGGTCGTAGGAGGAGTGCAGGAACCGTTCGATCGTCTCGACTCCGAAGGTGCCGTCGAACTCGCGCTGCAAATGCGTCGCCGCGGCCGCGAGCGCGAGTTGCTGGTCGATGGTCAGGTCGTGGCGGGTGTAAGTGGGCGCGAGGGGGCTGTCGCTCATGAGGGTTTCCGTTGCTCGGCGGGTGTGGTGAGCTCGGTGAACAGGTCGTTCACACGGGCGGCGATGTCGTCGCGGACCAGGCGCATGCGCTCGATGCCGTCGATGCCGCGCTCGGAAGGTTCGTCGGTGTCCCAGTTGATGATTCGCATCCCGGCGACGGGCTCGATGTAGGCTTCACGGCCGAGGGTGACGACCAGGCCGACGTCACTGAGCAGGGCGGGGTCGATCGGCTTCGGGGTCTCGGCGCTGATGTCGATGCCGAGTTCGCGCAGCGATTCGGCAGACAGGGCGTTGATCGCGGTACCCGGCCGGGTGCCTGCGGAGTGGACCTGCACGCGGTCGCCGGCGGCGGCGCGCATCAGACCGGCCGCCAGCTGGGATTTGCCGCCGTTCCTCACGCATACGAACAGCACCGATGGCGTCGTGCTCACCGCGCTGCCACCCCTTCGGAGGCCGTGGCCGCGCTGAACCGCTTGCGCAGGGCCAGCGATACGTACACCAGCGCGACCAGGACGGGGACCTCGATCAGCGGGCCGACGACACCGGCCAGTGCCTGGCCGGAGGTGGCGCCATAGGTGGCGATGGCCACGGCGATGGCGAGTTCGAAGTTGTTGCCCGCCGCGGTGAACGCCAGCGTGGTCGTACGCTCATAGCCCAGGCCGAGCAGCGCACCGAGGGCGTAACCGCCACCCCACATGATCGCGAAGTAGGCCAGCAGCGGGATCGCGATCCGGACCACGTCGAGCGGGTGAGAAGTGATCTGCTCGCCTTGCAGAGCGAACAGGATCACGATGGTGAACAGCAGCCCGTAGAGCGCCCACGGCCCGATCCGGGGCAGGAACGTCGTCTCGTACCAGTCGCGGCCTTTGGCACGTTCACCGAAGCGGCGGGTGAGGAACCCCGCGAAGAGGGGAATGCCGAGGAAGATCAGTACCGACTTGGCGATCTGCCACGGCGAGGTATCGATGGTGGTCTGTTCCAGGCCGAGCCAGCCGGGCAGGACCGAGAGGTAGAACCAGCCCAGGACGGCGAACATGATCACCTGGAACACCGAGTTCAGGGCGACCAGCACGGCGGCGGCTTCGCGGTCGCCGCAGGCGAGGTCGTTCCAGATGATGACCATCGCGATGCAGCGGGCCAGGCCCACGATGATCAGCCCGGTCCGGTACTCGGGCAGGTCCGGCAGTAGCAGCCACGCCAGCGCGAACATCAACGCGGGCCCCAGGACCCAGTTCAGGACCAGGGAGCTGAGAAGGAGTTTGCGGTCGCCGGTCACGGTGTCGAGTCGGTCGTAGCGGACCTTGGCCAGCACCGGGTACATCATGATCAGCAGCCCGATCGCGATCGGCAGCGAGATGCCGTCGATCTCCACGGCCGACAATGCGTCGCCGAGGCCGGGGATCATGCGCCCGAGTAGCAGTCCCGCGGCCATCGCCACGCCGATCCAGACCGGCAGGAACCGGTCCAGCGTCGAAAGCTTGCCCACCACCGCCGGGGCTTCGGTCGTGGCGCTCACGCGGTCACCACCGCTCCGGCCTCGATCGCGAGAACATCCGACAGGCGCGCCAGCGCCTGCGGCACGACTCGGTAGTACACCCAGGACGCCCGGCGTTCGCTGGTCAGCAACCCGGCCTCACGCAGCACCTTGAGATGGTGGGAGATGGTCGGCTGAGTGACCTCGATACCGGTCGACAGGTCGCACACGCACGCCTCGCCGTCGGCGCGTGAGGCGATCGTCGAGAGCAGCCGCAACCGGACCGGATCGGCCAAGGCCTTGAACAGCACGGCCAACTCCGCCGCGCTCTCGGCGTTCATCGGCGGGCGCGTGCGCGGCGTGGCCTCACACGAGGGTGCGGCCACGCTCAACGGCAACTCTTGATTCGACATATGTCGATATTGACCGATGTCTAATCAAGAAGGCAAGCGAACAACGGGTGAACTCGTCCGCAACCGGGTCGGGCCGGTTCAGCCGCAGCAGCTCGCCCCGGAGGCGACGGCCTTCTCCTTGGCCTCGGCGCCACAGCACGCACCCTCGGCCTCAGCTTCGGCGGCCGTGCCGCAGCACACGCTGGTGCCCTCGGCGTTCGCGAGCCCGAGGTCCGGTGCGGTACCGAAGGTCTCACTGTCGGCCAGCACGGTGTAAACCTCCCACCGCTCGCCGCCGGGACCGGTCACCCACACCTTGTCCTGGGTGGCGAAGCAACACGTGGTCGCGATCTGTTCCTCGGTGAACAGACCCGCCTCCGACAGGCGCGCGATTTCGCCGTGGACCTGGTCGGAGGACTCGACCTCGACACCGAGGTGGTTGATCGAGCCGCCCTGGCCGGCGTTCTCGATCAGCACCAGCTTCAGCGGCGGCTGGGTGATCGCAAAGTTGGCGTAGCCGGGCTTGCGCTTGGCCGGCTCGGCGTTGAACAGGGTTGAGTAGAACGCCACGGCGGTGTCGAGGTCGTCGACATTGAGGGCAAGCTGGACGCGGGACATGATGAACCTCCACTTGTGAGACATATATCGAAGATGTGCTGTCGCCGAGTCTGCTCACCTTTTCGACATATGTCAATACCGCGCGTAGAGTCGGTGATATGCCCAAGGCGCTACCCGTGATCGACATGTCCGCCCCCGTCTGCTGCGCGCCCGTCGCGGCAGGTCCGGTCGACGACGACGCCGCACTCGAGGTGGCCTTGCGACTCAAGGCCATCGCCGACCCGGTCCGGGTGAAACTGATGTCGCTGCTGCTGACCACCCCGCTCGGCGAACAGAACGGCGGTGAACTCGCCGCCGCGGTCGGCCTCAGCGAGTCCACGGTCTCCCATCACCTCGGTCAGCTGCGCAACGCCGGTCTGGTCGAGTCGCAGCGGCGCGGGATGAACACCTTCCACAGCGCCCGCCGTGACGCGCTCTCGGCTCTGTGCACGGTCCTGGACCCCAACTGCTGCACCTGAAACCGAAAGCCCGTCCGCGTCCGAGCAGGTACCCTCGGCCGCGCCTGGCATCCCCGCTCATTCGTCGTCGACCGCGTCCGGGTCTCGTAGCACGGTCGGTCGTCGGCAGCACCTGTACGGAGGCGGTGCCCGCGAAAGTGACCAACCCCAGCGTCGTCGTGGCCGACTGCCGGTGGGCGAAATCGGTGGCCGCCCGGCGCGCGACGGTCCATCGGCTCGGCGCGACATCGACGGCTTCCATCGACAGCGAGACATCCAGGACCCACACCGCCATCGCGGGACAGATCTCACCGGCCACCGGCTGTGGGTTTCCCTGGAACGGAGCGCCCGCAGGTCGCGGCGAGGACACCGACGCCGATCAGCAAGGCGGCCAAGGCGATTCGAATCGTGGGGCGTCGCGGCGCGCCGTCACGCTACCTGCGGTGGACGGTGGCCAGCCAAGCGGGAATCGACTCGCTGAAGCGGGTGCGCAGACTCTCCTGGTCGATGGCGGCGATGTCCCACTCGACCGGATCGAAGGCCGCGGTCAGTGCCGCTCGGCTGACCGGGTGCGGACCGGGATCGTCGCCGAAGTCACCGAAGCACAGGATGTACAGGGTTCCACCCTGGGCGACGACCGCGCCCAAACTCACCGCGTAGACGGCCTGTTCGGCGCGGTCGAAGGTGTGGAACAGGCCGCTGTCGAGCACCGTCCGGAACCGGCGCTCCAGCCGTTCGAGGTGCAGGGCGTCGGCGACCCCGAAGGTGGCTGTCAGACCACGGTTCTCGGCACGCTCGCGCGCTGTGGCCACGGCTGTCTCGGCCACGTCCACACCGTGCACCGGGAACCCGAGCGAGGCCAGATACAGCGCGTTGTCGCCGGTGCCGCACCCCGCGTCGAGGACGTCGCCGACGAAACCGCCCGCCTCGGCCAGCCGCACCACGGCCGGTTGCGGCTGGCCGATGTCCCACGGGGCGGGGCCGTCGCGGTAGGATGCGTCCCACGGCTGGCCGGACCGCTGCTCGTGGCTGGTGGGTGGCCGATCGCGGAGCGGCTCGTCGGCGGGCGGCACGGTCAGCGGATGAACGTGGCCGCGCGCTCGGCCAGGTCGAGGAGCGGCTGCGGGAAGACACCGAGGATGAGGGTGGCGCCCGCGCTGAACGCCACCACCAGGGTCGTCGCGAACGGGGCGGTGACGGTCGGGGCGTCGGCGGGCGGGTCGGTGAAGAACATCAGCACGATCACCCGGATGTAGAAGAACGCCGCGATCGCGCTGCAGATCACGCCGACGATGACCAGGAACGTGTAACCCGCGCCCGAGGCTGCGGCGAACACCGCGAACTTGCTGACGAAACCACTGGTCAGCGGCAGGCCGGCGAACGAGAGCAGCAGCAGCGCGAAAACCGAGGCCAGCCACGGGGATCGGCGGCCCAACCCCGCCCACTGCGGCAGCGCGGTCGCCTCGTCACCGGAGGAATCCCGCACCAGGCTGACGACCGCGAACGCGCCGACCGTCCCGAGCCCGTAGGCCAGCAGATAGAACAGGACCGCGGCCACACCGGCATCATCGGCGGCGACGAGCCCGACCAGCAGGAAACCGGCGTGCGCGATCGAGGAGTACGCCAGCATTCGCTTCACATCGGTCTGGGTGATCGCCATGACCGCGCCGACGACCATCGTCGCGACCGCGATCGCGGCCAGGACCGGACGCCAATCGTCGCGCAGCGCACCGACGGCCACCATCAGCACCCGCATGGTCGCGCCGACCGCGGCGATCTTGGTGGCCGCGGCCATGAACGCGGTGATCGGCGTCGGGGCGCCCTGATAGACATCGGGCACCCAGGCCTGGAACGGCACCGCGCCGACCTTGAACAGCAGGCCGACGGCCAGCATCCCGATACCGAGCAGGGCCAGCGTCGCGTTCTCGGGCTGCTTGTCCAGCGCCGCACCGATTCCTGGCAGCGACACGGTCCCGGTCTGCCCGTACAGCAGGGCGACGCCGTAGAGGAAGAACGCGGAGGAGAACGCGCCGAGCAGGAAGTACTTGAGCGCCGCCTCCTGCGAGAGCAGGCGCCTGCGCCGCGCCAGCCCGCACAGCAGATACAGCGGCAGCGACAGCACTTCCAGCGCGACGAACATCGTCAGCAGATCGTTGGACGCGGGGAACAGCAGCAGACCACCGAGCGCGAGCATGGTCAGCGGGAACACCTCGGTGGTCGACACCCCCGACCGCACGGCGGCGAGCTCGTGCGCACTGCCCGGCACCGCGGAGGCCTGCGGGGTGAACGCGTCGACGCCGCGATCGAGCACCGCGGCCGCCCGGCTCCAGGTGCCCGGTCCGCTGCGTGCCCGGGGCACCGCGCCCCGTTCGGCGATCAGCAGCAGACCCAGCAGCGCGACCGACAGAATCGTGCCCTGCAGGAACAGCGTCACCCCGTCGACGGCCACCGCGCCGACCACGGCCGTGCCCGTCGTGCCCGCGAGCCCGACGACCGCGACCAGCGCGCCGACCACGCCGCCGATCCCGAGAATCAGCTGCGTGAGGTACCGATACGGCCGTGGCACGAACGCCTCGACCAGCACCCCGACGACGCCGACCGCGAACACGATCAGCATCGGTGCGAGCAGGTGGTATTCGATGCTCGGTGCGGGCAGGGTGGCCGCGAGCTCGTTGATGGTCACGGAGTCCGTCCTCATTTGTGTCCGCCGGCGGGCGGGGTGGCCGAACCTGCTTCGGGAGCGGGAACCGTCGGAGCGGGGTCGTGCTTACCGATCGTCGAGAGGGTGTGCCCGACGGCGGGATCCACCAGATCGAGGATCGGTTTCGGATAGAAGCCGAGCACCAGCAGCGCGGCCAGCAGCGGGACCACCACCGCGAGCTCACGCGGCACCAGGTCGCGCAGGTGCTCGTTGCCCTGCTTCACCGGACCGGTCATCATCCGCTGGTACAGCCACAGCACATAGAGCGCGGCCAGCACCAGCGCACCGGTCGCGACGACCGCCGCCACCTTGTACTTGCCGAAAGTGCCGACGAGGACGAGGAATTCGCTGACGAATGGCGCGAGGCCGGGCAGCGACAGCGTGGCCAGACCGGCGATGAAGAAGGTACCGGCCAGGATCGGCGCGACCTTCTGCACGCCGCCGAACTCCGCGATCATCCTGGTGCCGCGCCGCGAGACGAGGAATCCGGCGATGAGGAACAGCGCGGCCGTGGACAGTCCGTGATTGACCATGTAGAGCGTCGCCCCGGATTGCGCCTGGGTGGTCATCGCGAAGATGCCGAGGATGATGAACCCGAAGTGCGAGATCGAGGTGTAGGCGATCAGCCGCATCACATCGGTTTGACCGATGGCGAGTAGTGCACCGTAGAGGATGCCGATCACCGCGAGGGTGATCACCAACGGCGCGAACGTGTCGGAAGCCAGCGGGAACAGCAGCAGGCAGTATCGGAGCATGCCGAACGTGCCGACCTTGTCGACCACCGCCATCATCAGCACCGCGCTCGAGGGGGTGGCCGAGACCGCGGCGTCGGGCAGCCAGGTGTGCAGCGGCCACAGTGGCGCCTTCACCGCGAAGGCGAACATGAACCCGAGGAACAGCGCGTTGACGACCGCGGTGCTGCCGCCGAGCTGCCCGTTGTTGGCCGCAGCGACGACGGTCCGCAGATCGAAGGTGCCCGCGGTGCCCTCGCCCAGCCCCGCCTGCGCGGTGAGCACGTACAGCCCGATGACCGCCGCCAGCATGATCAGGCCGCCGAACAGGTTGTACAGCAGGAACTTCACCGCCGCCCGCGAGCGCTGGGCGCGTAGGGCGGCGTCGCTGGTGCGTGGTCCGAAGCCGCCGATGAGGAAGTACATCGGAATGAGCATGGCCTCGAAGAACACGTAGAACAGCAGGATGTCGAGGGCGAGGAAGGAGATCAGCACCATCGACTCGACCAACAGCATCAACGCCATGTAGATGTGCGCGGTCTTGCGGCCGTCACCGGCCGCGGAGTCGTCGTGCCAGCCGGCCAGGATCAGCAGCGGCATCAGCACCGCGGTCAACAGCACGAGCACGGTGGCGATGCCGTCGAGGCCGAGGGTGTAGCCGACGCCGAACGCCGGAATCCACTCGTGCGCTTCGACGAACTGGTACTGGTCCCCGCTGGGACGGAACCGCAGCGCCAGGCTCACCGCCAGCGCGAGCACACCGATCGACACCGCGAACGCCAGTGCGCGCGCCACATTCCGGCGCGCGGCGGGCACGGCGAGCACCACCGCCGCGCCGACCGCGGGGGCGAGCCAGAGCGTCGTAAGCCAGGGAAACGAGTTCACCAGTACCTCACCGCCAGCAGGGCAGCGGCCACCAGGGCCGCGCCGGTGAACATGGACAGGGCGTAGGAGCGCACGAAGCCGGTCTGGATCCGCCGGACCCGCGCCGAGAGACCGCCGATCCCGGCCGCCGTGCCGTTGACGATCCCGTCGACACCACGCGCGTCGAGGAACACCAGCGCGCGGGTGAGGTGACGACCTGGCCGCTCGAAGGCGGCCTCGTTGATCGCGTCGCCGTAGAGGTCCTTGCGCGCGGCTGTCGTGAACACCGTGACCGGCTCGGGCGCGGTCTCGGGGACCGGACTCTCGGCGTACTTGCGGTAGGCGATCGCGACACCGATGGCGACCGAGGTCAGGGCCAGTCCGGTGACCACGCCCGCGGGCACGACGGGTTCGCCGTGATGGGAGCCGACGACCGGGGCGAGCCAGTTCTGCAGCGCCGAACCCCACACGAACAGGCCGCCCGCGAACACCGAGCCGAACGCGAGCAGGATCATCGGCCCGGTCATCACCGCGGGAGCTTCGTGCGGGTGGGTGTCGGGCTTCCAGCGGCGTTCACCGAAGAACGTCATCAGCATGACGCGAGTCATGTAGAACGCGGTGAGTCCGGCACCGACCAGAGTGACCACCCCGAGCAGGATTCCCGTCGTCCCCCCGTGGTCGAACGCCGCCTCGATGATCTTGTCCTTGGAGAAGAACCCCGAGAACGGTGGCACCCCGATGATGGCGAGATAGCCGAGACCGAAGGTGGCGAAGGTGATCGGCAGCAGGGTGCGCAGACCGCCGTAGCGGCGCATGTCGGTCTCGTCGTCCATCGCGTGCATCACCGAACCGGCGCCGAGGAACAGCCCGGCCTTGAAGAACCCGTGGGTGAGCAGGTGCATGATTGCGATCGCGTAGCCGGCCGGCCCGAGCCCGACGGCCAGGATCATGTAGCCGATCTGGCTCATCGTCGAGGCGGCGAGCGCCTTCTTGATGTCGTCCTTGGCACAGCCGACGATCGCGCCGAACAGCAGTGTCACCGCGCCGACGGCGATCACCGCGGTTCGCGCGTCGGGGGCGAGATCGTAGATGGGGTTGGAGCGGGCGATCAGGTAGACGCCCGCGGTGACCATGGTGGCCGCGTGGATCAGTGCCGAGACCGGGGTGGGGCCCTCCATCGCGTCACCGAGCCAGGACTGCAGCGGTACCTGGGCCGACTTGCCGCACGCGGCCAGCAACAACAGCAGGCCGATCGCGGTGAGCGTGCCCTCGCTCGCACCCGGCGTCGCCGCGAACACCGTGCGGAAATCGAAGGAGCCGAAGGCGGCGAACATCGTCATCATGGCGATGGCCAGGCCCATGTCACCGACCCGGTTGACGAGGAATGCCTTCTTGGCCGCCGTTGCGGCCGAGGGCTTCTCGTACCAGAACCCGATCAGCAGGTAGGACGCCAGGCCGACGCCTTCCCAACCGAGGTAGAGCACCAGGTAGTTGTCGGCCAGGACCAGCACCAGCATGGCGGCCAGAAACAGGTTGAGGTAGCCGAAGAATCGGCGTTTGCCCGGATCGTGGCTCATGTAGCCGATCGAGTAGACGTGGATCAGCGAGCCGACGCCGGTGATGAGCAGCGCGAAGCACACCGAGAGCTGATCGAGTTGCAGCCCGAACCCGACCCGCAGGTCACCCACCGCCACCCACTCGAACAGCTGCTCGTGGATGGCGCGGTCGGCGTCGGAGCGGCCGAGCATGCCGAAGAAGGCCACCACGGCGACGACGAACGAGGCCACCGCGGCGCCGGTGCCCAGGTAGATACCCCACCGGTCGGCGAACCGGCCGAGCAGGAGCAGCAGGATCGCGCCGGCGAGCGGGAAGGCGGGCAGCAGCCACAACGTTGCGGTGCCCATGTCAGAACTTCAGCAGGTTGGCGGCGTCGACCGAGGTCGACCGGCGGGCACGGAAGATCGTCATGATGATGGCCAGACCGACGACGACCTCGGCGGCGGCCACGACCATGGTGAAGAACGCGATCACCTGGCCGTCGAGATTGCCGTGCAGGCGGGCGAAGGTGACGAAGGCCAGGTTCACCGCGTTGAGCATCAGTTCGATGCACATGAACACCACGATGGCATTGCGGCGCAACAGCACTCCCGCGGCGCCGATGGTGAACAGCAGGGCGGACAGGAACAGGTAGTTCTGGGGGTTCACCGGTTGCCTTCCTCGTCGGCCGTCGGGGTGACGTCGCTGCCGGCGCCGACCGAGAGCGCGGCGGCCTCGGTGTGCGCGCGGGTGCGGCGGTGACGCAGGATCGTGCTCACCGAGAGTTCGGCGAAGCTGCCGTCGGGGAGTTGGGCCGGGCTGTCCACGGCGTTGTGCCTGGCGTAGACGCCCGGAGTCGGGAGCGGAGTGGCGCGTTCGCCCGCGGTGCGGAAGCGGTCGCGCGACATCTCACGCTGCCCCCGCCGTGGCGTGAAGTGTTCGCGATGCGCGAGCACCATCGCGCCGATGGTCGCCGTGATCAGCAGCGCGCCGGTCAGCTCGAACGCCCACACGTAGCGCAGGAAGATCAGCTCGGCCAGTTCGGCGATCACGTCGCGACCACCGAAACCGCGGCCGGGGAAGGTGATTCCGCTGCCGCGCAGCGCCGCGCCGATCCCGCCGATCAGCAGGAACCCGAACCCGACGCCGACGACGGCGGCCGCGATCCGCTGGCCGCGCAAGGTCTCCCGCAGGGACTCGGCCGAGTCGACGCCGACGAGCATGAGCACGAACAGGAACAGCATCATCACCGCGCCGGTGTAGACCACGATCTGCACGACGCCGAGGAACAGCGCGCCCTGGGCGATGTAGAACACCGCCAGCGCGATCATGGTGGCGGCCAGGCACAGTGCCGAGTGCACGGCCTTGGCCGCGGTCACCATGCCGAGCGCGCCGAGCACCGCGATCGGGGCGAGCACCCAGAACAGCACCGCCTCCCCGGTGGAGGTGGACGCGACTTCGGCGGCCAGGAGTGCGGTGGTCATCGCAGTACCTCTTCCGACGTGGTGGGACGGACCCGGCCCAGGTAGTAGTCGGCCTCGTCGGTGCCGGGCGCCATGGCGTGCGGCGGGGCGACCATGCCGTCCTGCAGCGGCGCCAGCAGGCGGTCCTTCTCGTAGATGAGGTCGGCGCGATTGTCGTCGGTGAGTTCGTACTCGTTGGTCATCGTCAAGGCGCGGGTCGGACACGCCTCGATGCACAGTCCGCAGCCGATGCAGCGCAGGTAGTTGATCTGGTAGACGCGGCCGTAGCGTTCCCCGGGGGAGAAGCGTTCGTCCTCGGTGTTGTCGGCGCCTTCGACGTAGATGGCGTCGGCGGGGCAGGCCCAGGCGCACAGTTCGCAGCCGATGCACTTCTCCAAGCCGTCGTCGTACCGGTTGAGCTGGTGGCGGCCGTGGTAGCGCGGCGCGGTCGGCACCTTCTGCTCGGGATAGGACTCGGTATTGGGCTTCTTGAACATCGTCGCCGCGGTGACCGCGAACCCGGCGAGCGGCTCGAACAGGCCGATCTCGGGCTGATCACCGGCGGGGCGCGGTGGCATCGGCGGAACCGGGAAGCCGAGGAACACCGGCGATTTCGCGGGCTCCTCGGGCAGCGGCGGCAGGCCTTCGGCGCGGCCGGCCCGCAGGAACATCGCGATCATCGCGGCGGTGATGACGAGGCCGACGGTCACCAGGATCGGGGTCTGATCGGTGACGCCCTCGAGGTCGAGGACCCGGGCGGTCGCCACGATCATCACCCACACCAGCGAGGTCGGGATGAGCAGCTTCCAGCCGAGGTTCATGAACTGGTCGTAGCGCAGACGCGGCAGGGTGCCTCGCAGCCAGACGAAGACGAACAGGAACGTCCACACCTTGAGGGTGAACCACAGCAGCGGCCACCAGCCGGAGTTCGCGCCCTCCCAGAGGCTGATCGGGAACGGAGCCCGCCAGCCACCGAGGAACAGCGTGGTCGCCAGCGCCGACACCGTGGCCATGTTGACGTACTCGGCGAGCATGAACATGGCGAACTTGAGCGAGGAGTACTCGGTGTGGAAGCCACCGACGAGCTCGCCTTCGGCTTCGGGCAGGTCGAACGGCGCGCGGTTGGTCTCGCCGACCATGGACACGCAGTAGATGAGGAACGAGGGCAGCAGCAGGAAGACGTACCAGGTGCCCTCCTGCGCGGTGACGATCCCGGAGGTGGCCATGGTGCCCGAGAGCAGGAACACCGTCGCGAAGGTCAGCGCCATCGCGATCTCGTAGGAGATCACCTGCGCGGTCGAGCGCAGGCCGCCGAGCAGCGGATACGTCGAGCCCGACGACCAGCCGGCGAGCACGATGCCGTACACGCCGATGGAGGTGATGGCCAGGATGTAGAGGACACCGACGGGCATGTCGGTCAGCTGCAGGGCGGTGCGCTGGCCGAAGATCGACACCTCGGGGCCGAACGGGATCACCGCGAACGCCATGAACGCCGGGATGACCGAGATGATCGGGGCGAGCACGAAGATCGGCTTGTCCACGATGGCCGGGATGATGTCTTCCTTGAGCGCCATCTTCACGCCGTCGGCGATGGACTGGAACATGCCGCCGGGACCGATCCGGTTGGGGCCGACGCGCATCTGCATCCACGCGACGACTTTGCGTTCGGCGTAGACCGCGATGAGCGGCACCAGCATCAGGTAGACGAACACACCCAGTGCCTTGACGAGCACCAGCCAGAGCGGGTCGGTGCCGAAGACAGGTGCGGCGTCTGCTGCCAGGTGCAGCACGGGATCACTCATGACGGTGTTCCTTCATCCTGTCGTCGGCGCGGCGCAGGCGCACCACGGCGCCGGGTGTCACGCCGAGCGTGGCGGCGACCGTCGAGCCGGGGGAGTGCAGCGGCAGCCACACCACCCGGTCGGGCAGGTCGGTGATCATCAGCGGCACGGTGATCTCACCGCGATCGGTGTAGACGATGACGTGATCGGCCTCGGCCGCTTCGATCTCGGCGGCCGTCGCCGCCGAGAGCCGCGCGACCGGCGGGCGGGCGACGCCGGCGAGGTTCGCTTCCCCGTCCTGCATCCGGCCCGCGTCGAGCAGCATCCGCCAGCCGGCCAGGACCGCGGTGCCGACGCCGGGCGCCGGGCGGGTCTGGCTGGTCAGCTCCGGCGCGGAGATCGGTGTTCCGTTCCAGGTGCCCAGGACGTCGAGTTCGCGACGCGCGGAAGCGATGTCGGGCAGGTTGATCGGCGTGCCCATCTCGGCGGCGAGCGAGTGCAGCACCCGCAGGTCCGACAGCGGTGCGGCGACGCGACGGGTGGTGTCCAGCGGCGCGGCGGCGAACGGGCGCGGCCTGCCCTCCCAAGTGCGGAAGGTGCCGGACTTTTCCATGACGGGCGCGATCGGGAAGACCACGTCGGCGCGCTCGGTGACGGCGCTGTGCCGCAACTCCAGGCTGACGACGAACCGCGCGGCATCGATGGCGGCCAGCGCGGCCGCCGGGTCGGGCAGGTCGTCGGGGTCCACACCACCGACGACCAGCGCACCGAGCTGCGACGCGCTCGCCAGGATGCCAGCGGTGTCGCGGCCGAGCGTGACGGGCAATTCCTCGGCCTGCCAGCGGTGCCGAACCTGTTGCCGCGCGGCGGGATCGACCACCGGTCTGCCGCCCGGCAGCAAGCTGGGCAGGGCGCCCGCTTCGAGCGCACCGCGTTCCCCGGCCCGGCGCGGCACCCAGGCGAGTCCGGCGCCGGTGGCATCGACGAGGCGGACCACGGCCGAGAGCGCGCCGGGGCTGCCCGCCAGCCGTTCACCCGCCAGCACGACCGCGCCCGGGCTGCGCAGCAGCGCCATCAGCTCGGCCGCGTCCGCCGACGTCTCGGCGGCGATCGCGTCGAGGACATCGGCTTCACCGCACGGCGGGGTCTGGATCAGTGCGCCTGACATCCGTTCGAGCCCGCGCGAGGCGAACGGTGCCAGCGACACCACGCGCAGCCCACGGGTCCTGGCGGCCTTGCGCAGCCGCAGGTAGACGATCGGGGATTCCTCTTCGGGTTCGAATCCCACCAGCAGCACGACCGGTGCGGCGGCCAGCGCCGCGTAGTCGACGGTCACGCCGTGCCCGGCGACGCGGGCGGCGAGGAAGCGCTCCTCCTCCTCGGAATGCACGCGGCTACGGAAGTCGATGTCGTTGGTGGCGAGCACCATCCGCGCGAACTTGCTGTAGGCGTAGGCGTCCTCCTCGGTGATCCGGCCGCCGACGAGCACGCCCGCGTTGCCGATCGCCGCTCGCAGCCCCGTGGCCGCGGCGGCCAGCGCCTCGGACCAGGAGGCCGGGGCCAGCACACCGTCCCAGCCACGAACCAGCGGCGTGGTGAGGCGGTCGCGTTCGGTCGCGTAGGTGAAGGCCCAGCGGCCCTTGTCGCAGTTCCATTCCTCGTTGACCTGCGGATCGTCACCGGCCAAGCGGCGCAGCACCTTTCCGCGCCGGTGGTCGGTGCGCTGGGCACACCCGGAGGCACAGTGCTCGCACACGCTCGGGGTGGACACCAAGTCGAACGGGCGGGCCCGGAAGCGGTAGGAGGTGCCGGTGAGCGCGCCCACCGGGCAGATCTGCACCGTGTTGCCGGAGAAATAGGAGTCCAGCGGTTCGGCCTGGGCGATGCCGACCTGTTGCAGGGCACCGCGATCCATCAGTTCGATGAACGGGTCACCGGCGACCTGATGGGAGAATCGCGTGCACCGCGCGCACAGTACGCAGCGTTCGCGGTCCAGCAGCACCGCCGCGGACAGCGGGATCGGCTTGGGATAGGTGCGCTTGTCGCCGTCGAAGCGGGATTCGGCGCTGCCGGTGGACATCGCCTGGTTCTGTAGCGGGCACTCGCCGCCCTTGTCGCAGACCGGGCAGTCCAGGGGATGGTTGATCAGCAGCAGCTCCATCACCCCGCGCTGTGCCTTCTCGGCGACCGGCGAGCTGAGCTGGGTGCGCACGATCATGCCGTCGGTGACCGGAATCGTGCAGGAAGCCACGGGCTTACGCTGCCCCTCCACCTCGACCAGGCACTGCCGGCACGCGCCGACCGGGTCGAGGAGCGGGTGATCGCAGAAGCGGGGGATCTGCACGCCGATGAGTTCGGCGGCGCGGATCAGCAGTGTGCCCGCGGGTACCTGGACGGTGGTGTCGTCGATGGTGACGCTCACCAGATCCGCGGGGACCAGGCCACTGCTGTTGCCTGGCGCGATGGCTGTCATCGGTCCTCATTCCCTGCCGAGGCCCACACCGTGGCGCGGGCCGGATCGAACGGGCAGCCGCCGCGGCGCTGATGCTCGAGGTACTCGTCGCGGAAGTACTTCAGCGAGGAGAAGATCGGGCTGGCCGCGCCGTCACCGAGCGCGCAGAACGATTTGCCGTTGATGTTGTCGGCGATGTCGGCGAGTTTGTCCAGGTCGGCTTCGGTGCCCTGGCCCGCTTCGAGTCTGCGCAACAACTGCACGAGCCAGTAGGTGCCCTCGCGGCACGGTGTGCACTTGCCGCAGGACTCGTGGGCGTAGAACTCGGTCCAGCGCAGGACCGCCCGTACGACGCAGGTCGTGTCGTCGAAGATCTGCAAGGCCTTGGTGCCCAACATGGACCCGGCGGCGGCGACACCCTCGTAGTCCAGGGGGACGTCGAGGTGCTCGGCGGTGAACAGCGGCGTCGAGGACCCGCCCGGAGTCCAGAATTTCAGCGTGTGGCCTGCGCGCACGCCGCCGGCGTAGCCGAGCAGCTCCCGCAGCGTGATGCCCAGTGGCGCCTCGTACTGGCCGGGCCTGGCGACATGTCCCGACAGCGAGTACAGGGTGAACCCGGGCGACTTCTCGCTGCCCATCGACCGGAACCATTCGGTGCCCTTGCGCAGGATCGACGGCACGCTGGCGATGGATTCGACGTTGTTGACGACTGTCGGGCACGCGTAGAGCCCGGCCACGGCCGGGAACGGCGGCCGCAATCGCGGCTGACCCCGCCGGCCTTCGAGCGAATCGAGTAGCGCGGTTTCCTCGCCGCAGATGTAGGCGCCCGCACCGGCGTGCACGATCAGTTCCAGGTCGAAGCCGGAGCCCAGGATGTCGCGGCCGAGATAGCCCGCGGCGTAGGCCTCCGCGACGGCGGCCTGGAGTCTGCGCAGGACCGGCACCACTTCGCCGCGCACGTAGATGAAGGCGGTGGCCGCGCGGATCGCGTAGGCGGCGATCACGACCCCTTCGATCAGAGTGTGCGGGGTGGCCAGCATCAGCGGGATGTCTTTGCAGGTGCCGGGTTCGGACTCGTCGGCGTTGACGACGAGATAGTGCGGCTTGGTCGTGCCGTCGGGACCGGGGCCCTGCGGGATGAACGACCATTTCATGCCGGTCGGGAAGCCCGCGCCGCCGCGTCCGCGCAGGCCGGCGTCCTTGACCGTCAGGATCACGTCGTCGGGTGCCATCCGCAGGGCGGCACGCAGTCCCTCGTAACCGCCGGTGGCCTGATAGCTGTCGAGGGTCCAGGACCGCGGACGGTCCCAGTGTTCGCTGAGAACCGGGGTGAGAGTCGTCATCTCATTCCCCTTGTCCGACGGCATCAACCTCTGCGGCACCGGTTTCCGCGGCCCGCAAGCCGGCCAGTGTGGCGGCGCCCGGAGCGCCGTCGAGCGCGCCGGGACGTTCGTCGGGGAATCCGGCCAGGATGCGGGCGGTCTCCCGGAAGGTGCACAGCGGCGCGCCCCGGGTGGGACGCACCTGGTGCCCCGCGCGCAGCGCGTCGGTGATCGCGCGCGCCGATTCGGGGGTCTGGTTGTCGAAGAACTCCCAGTTCACCATCATCACCGGGGCGTAGTCGCAGGCGGCGTTGCACTCGACGTGCTCGAGGGTGATGGCGCCGTCGGCGGTGGTCTCGCCGTGGCCGACACCCAGATGCTGTTGCAGCGCTTCGTAGATGGCGTCGCCACCGAGGACCGCGCACAGCGTGTTGGTGCACACGCCGACGTGGTAGTCCCCGGTCGGGGTACGCCGGTACATGGAGTAGAAGGTGGCCACCGCCGTCACTTCGGCGCCGGTGAGACCGAGATGGTCGGCGCAGAAGTCGATCCCGGTGCCGGTCACGTAACCCTCCTCGGCCTGCACCAGGTGCAGCAGCGGCAGCAGCGCCGAGCGGGGATGCGGGTACCGGGCGATGATCTCCTTGGCGTCTACTTCGAGTCGCTGCCGCACATGCGGCGGATACGGTTCCGGCCTGGTGGTGAGGTTCAGTTCGATCTTCATCGGTCCACTCCGCCCATGACAGGGTCGATGCTGGCGACCGAGGCGATGACGTCGGCGACCATGCCGCCCTCGCACATCGCGGCCACCGCTTGCAGATTGGTGAACGAGGGATCGCGGTAGTGCACCCGGTACGGACGGGTGCTGCCGTCGCTGACCATGTGCACTCCGAGCTCGCCGCGCGGCGACTCCACCGCCGCGTACACCTGGCCCGCGGGCACCCGCATGCCCTCGGTGACGAGCTTGAAGTGGTGGATCAGCGACTCCATCGAGGTGCCCATGATCTTGCCGATGTGCTGGGGCGAGTTGCCCAGTCCGTCGGGACCCAGTTGCAGATCGGCGGGCCAGGCGATCTTCTTGTCGTCGACCATGACCGGGCCGGGCCGCAGCCGGTCCAGACACTGTTCGACGATCTTGAGCGACTCGCGCATCTCGGCGACGCGGATCAGGTAGCGGCCGTAGCAGTCGCAGCCGGTGGTCGTCGGGATGTCGAATTCGTAGTTCTCGTAGCCACAGTACGGTGCCGATTTGCGCAGGTCGTGGGGCAGACCGGTGGCGCGCAGGACCGGGCCGGTGATGCCTAGGGCCATGCAGCCGGTCAGGTCCAGGTAGCCGATGTCCTGGGTGCGCTTCTTCCAGATCGGGTTGGCGCTGAGCAGATGCTCCATGTCGCGCAAACGTCCCGGCATGATCTCCAGGAGTTCGCGCACCTTGGTGACGCCGTCGTCGGGCAGGTCCTGGGCCAGGCCGCCGGGCCGGATGAACGCGTGGTTCATCCGCAGGCCGGTGATGGTCTCGAACACGTCCAGGATCAGTTCGCGTTCGCGGAAGCCGAACAGCATCGGGGTGAGCGCGCCCAGTTCCATGCCGCCGGTCGCCAGAGCGACCAGATGCGAGGAGATCCGGTTGAGCTCCATCAGCAGGACACGCACGACGGTGGCGCGTTCGGGGATCTGCTCGGTGATGTCGAGCAGCTTCTCCACACCGAGGCAGTAGGCGGTCTCGTTGAAGAACGGGGACAGGTAGTCCATCCGGGTGACGAAGGTGACGCCCTGGGTCCAGGTGCGGAACTCCAGGTTCTTCTCGATGCCGGTGTGCAGGTAGCCGATGCCGCAGCGGGCTTCGGTGACGGTCTCGCCTTCGATCTCGAGGATCAGGCGCAGCACCCCGTGTGTGGACGGGTGCTGCGGCCCCATGTTGACGACGATGCGTTCCTCGCCGCCGCCCTCGATCACTTCGCTGACCTGGTCCCAGTCCTGGCCTGCGACGGTGACGACCTGCGGCTCGTCGCGGCGGAAATCGGTGTCGGTCATCAGCTGTAGGTCCTCCGCTCGTCGGGCGGCGGTATCCGCGCGCCCTTGTACTCCACCGGGATCCCGCCGAGCGGGTAGTCCTTGCGCTGCGGATGGCCGCGCCAGTCGTCGGGCATGGTGATGCGGGTGAGGGAAGGGTGCCCGTCGAAGAGGATGCCGAAGAAGTCGTAGGTCTCGCGTTCGTGCCAGTCGGTGGTCGGGTAGACCGCGAACAGCGAGGGGACGTGCGGATCGGCGTCGGGGACAGAGACTTCCAGCCTGATCCGCCGGTTGTGTGTGATCGACATCAGGTGATAGACCGCGTGTAGTTCCCGACCCTCGTCGTCGGGGTAGTGCACGCCGTTGACGCCCAGGCACAGTTCGAAGCGCAGCGAGGTGTCGTCGCGCAGCGCGCTCGCGACGGCGACCAGGTGTTCGCGCCGCACGTGCAGAGTGATCTCGTCGCGGAAGACGACGATCTTCTCGATCGCGGTATCGAACGCGATCACCCGGTGGGTCAGCGCGGCGCGCAGGGTGCCGACGAACGCGTCGAACCAGCCACCGTAGGGCGGTGGAGTGCCCGCGGGCAGGGCGACGGGGGTGACCAGGCCGCCGTAGCCGGAGGTGTCGCCGGTGCCCGTGACACCGAACATGCCGCGACGGGTGCCGATCACCTCGTCCTCGGGTGCCGCGGGCGGGCGCGGGGCGGCCGGGGTCTCGTCCGGAATATCCTGTCCCGCTGTGCTGTCGGCGTTGTCGGGAGCGTCGAAGGTCATCGCAGCAGGCCCTCCATTCGGATGGTCGGCGTGCTGGCCAGCGCGGCCTGTTCGGCAGCGCGGATCGCTTCCTCGCGGTTGACACCCATCGGTGTCTCGGCGATCTTCGCGTGCAGCGCGAGGATCGCGTTGAGCAGCATCTCCGGGCGCGGCGGACAGCCCGGCAGGTAGATGTCGACCGGCACGATGTGGTCGACGCCCTGCACGATCGCGTAGTTGTTGAACATGCCGCCCGAGGAGGCGCACACGCCCATGGCGAGCACCCATTTCGGCTCGGTCATCTGGTCGTAGACCTGACGCAGGACCGGGGCCATCTTCTGGCTCACCCGGCCCGCCACGATCATCAGATCGGCCTGGCGCGGAGAGGCGCGGAACGCCTCCATACCGAAGCGGGCGATGTCGAATCGCCCCGCGCCGGTGGCCATCATCTCGATCGCGCAGCAGGCCAGGCCGAACGTCGCGGGCCAGACCGAGCCCTTACGCAGGTAGCCGGCGAAATCTTCGACGGTGCTCAGCAGAAACCCGCTGGGCAGTTTCTCTTCGAGACCCATTATTTCCCACTCATTCCCAGCTGAGGCCGCCGCGCCGCCACTCGTAGGCGTAGGCGACCGACACATTGACGATGAACAGCGCCATCGCGGCGAGCCCGAACAGACCCAGCGCATCGAAGTGCACGGCCCACGGGTAGAGGAACACGATCTCGATGTCGAAGATGATGAACAACATCGCGGTGAGGTAGTACTTCACCGGAAAGCGCTGTCCCGTGACGTTTCCGGGGCCGCCCGCGATGGCATGCGGGGTCGGCTCGATGCCGCATTCGTAGGGTTCCAGCTTGGCCCTGTTGTATCGCTTCGGGCCGATCAGCGCCGCCATCACGACGGAGAACACCGCGAACGCGGCGGCGATGGCGCCGAGAACGAGCGCGGGCACCTCGATATTCACGACTGCTTCCCCTCCTCGCTGGAGCAGGTCGAGCCGTGTGGCCCGGCCGCGGACGGCAGCTTTGGCGAGACGGGGCCGACAACGTTGTCCGCCGATACGGGGCTCGCGCAAGGCTGTGCAGCGATGGCGGAGCGTTATACAGGAGCCCGCGCTCGTGTGAGCTAGAGCACAGAGTACCGCCGTTCCAAGGGTGCGCCGCGCGTTTCCGGGACGGGGTTTGATCGATTTCGATACACGGATTCATGAGCGATCCGGGGGTAATCCCGGATCGGCGCACGCCACGGAACCACTGGTGTTACCAGTGGTGATAGGCAGAGCTGTGGGGCACGGGACTATCCGAAGTGGCGGGACGATGTCCGGGCGTCGCCGATCAGCGGGCGAGCAGGATGCTGGTCACCGCGTGCGTGAGCTGCATGGGATCGATCGGGTGCGAGACCGCGGCCTCGGCGCGCGACCAGTTCGCCAGCCAGGCGTCGTCGGGCCTGCCGGTCAGCACGACCACCGGCGGGCACTCGTCGATCTCGTCCTTGAGCTGCTTGGCGATGCCGAGCCCACCCGCTGGCGCGGACTCCCCGTCCAGGATCGCCAGATCGATCCCGCCGGCATCCATCTGCTCGATGACCACGGGCGCCGTGGCGACCTCGAAGAAATCGAGCTCGGGCAGATCGGGGCGCGGCCTACGGCCCAGCGCCAGGATCACCTGTTGCCTGGTGTCGGCGTCGTTGCTGTAGACCAGCACACGCAGCGGGGTGGAACCATTCGATTCGGCCACGCTCGGATCGTACGTCCGCGCGGGCGCGCGGCGTGGCAGGTTCGCCGGATCGGCCGGTTGGCCTGCGGGGCAAGCGAGTCCGGCGCGGCTACCAGTCCCCGTCTTGGACCTTCTTGCCGCCCAGCGGGATCACCGGAAGTGGTTGTTCGATAGGCGGATTGGGCTGCTCGTCGGCCAGCCAGTGGCCGGTGGGTTTCACCTCCGCCAGTTCGGAGGACGGTGCCAGGTCGTCGGCGTCGGCGCCGTAGTAGTCGAACCACGGCAGATTGTGCTGGGCGTAGGCCTGGGCGGTGATCGGCGTCGGCGGCGCCGGTTCCCCGGTGATCTGCTGCCATTCGGCGGCGGAGGCGAGGTGGACGAAGACGCGACCGTCGGCCTCGGTGCGATAGTCCGCGATCGGCCTGCGGTCGGCGAAGATCTCCTGCCGCATGGTGCCACCCGCGCCGAGTCCCATCTTCCGCGCCGCGCCACGCATCCGGGCGGCGCTGGTGGGGGCCGCGGGCGGGGCCGAGCCCGGTGCCGGTCCGGAGTACATCGCGCCGGGCGGCGGCGCACTGACCGGCATCGGCGCGCCGTAGACCGGCTCCCCGGACTGCCAGGGCGGGGTGGGCATCGCGCGCAGCGCACGCTGTCGCGCCTCCGCGGCGGCGAGCCAGGCGGCGTGCGCGGTGTCGGTGAGCCCGTGGACGGCGAGCTGGACGCCACCCCACTGCTCGACGCCGGTCACCTGACCTTCGACGGTCGCGCCGAGCCCGAGCGGTACGGCGACGAACTGCCGGACGGTGCCGTCGCCGGAGTTGATGCCGTCCATCCACGGCTGTTCGGGCAGCGCGAGATAGTTCTGCGGGTCCTGGCCGAGGGCGTCGCTCCACGGCTTCCCGGAGACCGCGCAGACCTTGCCGACGCCGACCTTCAGCGCCGCGGGCACGGTCGCGGAGAACCGCAACCACATCGCCTCACGCTGGTACACCGGCAGCATCACCCCGCCGCGTCGGCGCCACTCCTCGGGCACGGTATCGGGGTAGTCGGCGACTCGGCGCAGTGGAAAGCTGCCGAGGCCCGGTGGCAACGGATAGGTGCCGGTCTCCGGCAGCCGCAAGGTGCGCACGAACGTCACCCGCACCCCGCCCGGCAGTTCGAGCGCGTCTCCCGACAGCGTCACTTCCGTTGCCATGTCCCACCCCTTCGTTCGTGGGTGCGTACCCGATGGACCCGCCCCTGTCGACGACCGTACCCGCGGTGACCGGGACCGTCCACGATGTCGTCCTCAGCGCCGGGGCGGTAACCCGAACTCGGCGCGGATGCCCGCGAACAGGATCTGGACCCGGTCGCCGAAGGTGATGGCGGCTTCGTTCAGCGCCGCGAGCGCGCCCTGGAGCGGATCGGCCAGGCGCGCGTGGAACAGGGTGTTGACGGCGAAGTGCGGGCACCGGAGCGCAGGGCGGCGAGCGCGGGCCGGGCCCACGGACGGTCGGGGAGTCCGGCGTACTCGTAAGCTCGCTCGGCGCGGGAACCGTGGCCGCCGAGGTGACCGGCGAAGGCAGCGTGGCGACGGCCCGGCGACTACGCGGCGACGGCGTCGACGGGCGGATCGGGGTCCTCGATGTCGCCTCGGCGCGCAATTCCGGTGGCGGGTACCTGCGTGGCGCACGCGCCCAGGAGGAAGACCTGTGCCGCAGCGCGTTGCTGTACACCTGCCTGATCGAAGCCCCGGATTACTATGCGGCGCACCGTGCGTCGACGGATCCGGCCCACAGTCACCGGTGATCGTCTCGCCGGAGGTGCCGGTGATCCGCGACGATCGGGGCGAGCTGGCCGAGCCCTTTCCGGTCACCTTCCTGACCTCGCCCGCGCCCAATGCCGGCGAACTGGCGCGCCGGGCCGATACCG
This sequence comes from Nocardia sp. MH4, assembly GCF_019266065.1. Lineage (GTDB taxonomy): Bacteria > Actinomycetota > Actinomycetes > Mycobacteriales > Mycobacteriaceae > Nocardia > Nocardia canadensis. The sequence goes on from NZ_LPNR01000112.1 coordinate 228,660, forward strand.
TCGACCTGCCGGTGCTGCCGGCCGAGCGGGCCGATCGCGCGGCCTTCGAAGCGCGCTTCGGGGTCACGCGCTAGCGACCGAGAATGGCCAGCTACGGCCCGATCGCGGCGTGAAAGGCGTCGGTTCCGGTCTCGAGCGGGTCGATCAGGTGCGCCAGGAACAAGCGGGTCGCGGGGGTGGGCGTCGGTGTCGTGACCGCGTGCCAGGCCCGATCCAGCGGGGTGCCCGGCACGTCGATCGTGTGCAGCGCACCGGATTCCAGATGCTCGCCGACGGCATCGGAATGGATGAGGGTGATGCCGAGGCCTTCGCGGGCGGCGGCGATGACCGCGCCGTGCGACCCCAGCGTCAGGGTGGGCGGGTCGATCTGGAGACGGTCGATCAGCGCGAGAGTCGCTTCGCGGGTGCCGGAACCGTTGCCGCGCAATAGCCAGGTGTCGTGGCGCGGGTCGTGGGCGTCGTTCGCGCCGACGACGACGAGGGTGCTCGGCCGCCGCGCCTGGATGACCAGGTTGGCCTCGTGCGGGGGCCGACCGGCGATGACGAGATCGGTCTCGTGGTGCTGCAATTCGAGAAACAGCACGTCACGGGGCTGGATCGACAGGCTCAGTTCCACATCGGGGTAGCGGTGCCGAAACGACGCCAGCGGACGCAGCACCACCGATTCGCCCGCCGTGGCGACGACGCCGATCCGTAGCCGGCCCGCTTCGGCCTGGCGGACCGCAGCGTGGGCTTCCTTCATTAAGCCCAGGATCCCGCGGCAGTACTCGGCGTAGACCCGCCCCGCCTCGGTGAGCGCGATCCCGCGCCCCGCGCGGGTGATGAGTTTGGCGCCGAGCTGCTTCTCGACATGGGCGACCGCGGCGGAGACGGCCGCTTCGGTGACGTGCAACTGGGCGGCCGCGCGGCGGATGCTGCCCAGCCGGGCGACCGCGAGGAAGGTTTCCATCCGCCCCGCGCTCACCCTGCCCATTACCCGACGGTAGCAAACTCAACGTTTCGGTTGAGCGTTCCCTGAAACATTCACATTGTTTGCCGCCCGACCGGGCCTCATCCTGGAATTCGCAAGGCGTACACCGGATTCCACAGGAGGAACGATGGCGGAAGAAACCGAACGGGATCGTTGGGATCCGGGCGTACAGTCCTACGCGTCGATGGGATATTACGCGCCGGACTACGTGCCCGCCGATACCGATGTGCTCGCGGTGTTCCGGGTGACTCCGCAGCGGGGCGTCGATCCGATCGAGGCAGCGGCCGCTGTCGCCGGTGAATCCTCCACTGCGACTTGGACTGTCGTGTGGACCGACCGGCTCACCGCCCACTCGAAGTATCAGGCGAAGTGTTACCGGATCGACGAGGTGCCGGGCAGGCCCGGCGAGTACTTCGCCTACATCGCCTACGATCTGGATCTTTTCGAGGAAGGGTCGATCACCAACCTCACCTCCTCGATCATCGGTAATGTGTTCGGATTCAAACCGCTGCTCGCGCTGCGGCTCGAGGACATGCGTATTCCGGTGGCCTATGTCAAGACCTTCCAGGGCCCGCCGCACGGCACGGTGATGGAGCGCGAATATCTCAACAAATACGGCAGGCCGCTGCTGGGCGCGACGGTGAAACCGAAACTCGGTTTGTCCGCCCGGAATTACGGCCGGGTGATCTACGAGGCCTGCAAGGGGGGTCTCGACTTCACCAAGGACGACGAGAACATCAACTCCCAGCCGTTCATGCGCTGGCGCGACCGGTACCTGTTCGCGATGGAGGGCGTGAACCGGGCGATGGCCGAGACCGGCGAGATCAAGGGCCACTACCTCAATGTCACCGCTGCCTCCATGGAGGACATGTACGAGCGGGCCGAGTTCGCCAAGGAACTCGGGTCGGTGGTCATCATGATGGACCTCACCGTCGGCTACACCGCCATGCAGTCGATGTCGAAGTGGGCGCGGCGCAACGGGGTGCTGCTGCACCTGCACCGGGCGGGACACTCGACGTTCACCCGGCAGAAGACGCACGGCGTGAGCTTCCGCGTGCTGGCGAAGTGGTGCCGGCTGATCGGTGTGGACCATGTGCACGCCGGCACCGTGGTGGGCAAATTGGAAGGCGATCCGGCGACCACCCGCGGTTTCTACGACACGTTGCGGGAGAACCACATTCCGACCGACCTCGGCAACGGCATCTTCTTCGATCAGGACTGGGCGAGCCTGCCCGGTGTGATGCCGGTGGCCTCGGGTGGTATCCACGCCGGCCAGATGCATCAGCTGCTCGATCTGTTCGGTGACGACGTCATCCTGCAGTTCGGTGGCGGCACCATCGGCCATCCGCTCGGCATCGCGGCGGGCGCCGAGGCCAACCGGGTCGCGTTGGAAGCGGTCGTCAAGGCCCGCAACGAGGGTCGCGATCTGCTCAAGGAAGGCCCCGACGTGCTGCGCACGGCGGCCTCGACCTGTCGTCCGCTGGAGGTCGCGCTGTCGACCTGGGGTGATGTCACCTTCGATTACACGTCCACCGACGCACCCGACGCGGTGCCGACACCGAGCCTGTAGGGAGCACCATGTATCTGCGACACGGGACGTTCTCGTATCTGCCCGAGCTCACCGACGCCGAGATCGCGGCCCAGGTGCGCTACGCGCTGCTCAACAACTGGCCGGTCTCGATCGAGTACACCGACGACCCGCACCCACGCAACACCTATTGGGAGATGTGGGGGCTGCCACTGTTCGACCTCGACGAACCCGATGGGGTCATGGCCGAGATCAACGCCTGCCGGGCCACGTTCCCCCGGCACTACGTGCGGGTCACCGCCTACGACGCGACCTACACGAAACAGACGACGGCGCTGAGCTTTCTGGTGCAGCGCCCCGCGGAGGAGCCCGGTTTCGAGCTGGCGCGCACCGAGGGGCCGGATCGGCGCCAGATCTACAGCGTGCGGTCCTACGCCACCGGTCGTCCGCAGGGACAGCGGTATGGCGGCTGACGGGTCCGCTTCGGGATTCCGGTTGCCGCGGCCGGGCGTCGGTGACGCCCGGCCGTCGCGCCCGCCCGCCGAGGGCGCCACCGCGACCGAGGAACTGCTGAGCGAGGACGCGCTGTTGGATCTTTCCCTCGACCTGGCCGGGCACGACGTGGCCGAAACACTGGCCGCGCTCGACGCCGAGCTGATCGGCCTGGCGAATGTGAAGGAGCGGGTGCGCGAGATCGCCGCACTGCTGATGATCGACCGGGCGCGGCGGCGCTTCGGGCTCGAATCCTCGCGCCCGACCATGCACATGAGCTTCACCGGCGGGCCCGGCACCGGCAAGACGACGGTGGCGTTGCGGATGGCCCAGATGCTGCACGCGCTGGGCTACATCCGCAAACCCAAGGTGCACACGGTGACCCGCGACGACCTGGTCGGCCAGTTCATCGGCCACACCGCGCCCAAGACCAAGGAGGCGATCGCCAAGGCCGCGGGTGGGGTGCTGTTCATCGACGAGGCCTACTACCTGTTCCGGCCGGAGAACGAGCGCGACTACGGGCAGGAGGTCATCGAGATCCTGCTGCAGGAAATGGAGAGCGAGCGGGCGAACCTGGTCGTCATCTTCGCCGGCTACCCGGACCGGATGGACCGGTTCTTCTCCGCCAACCCGGGCCTGTCTTCGCGGGTGGCCCACCACCTGGAGTTCGCCGACTACACCCACGGTGAACTGATGGGCATCGCCGAACTGATGGTGGCGGGGGAGAACTTCCGGTTCGACGCGGCGGCCCACGTCGCGTTCGCGGAGTACCTGACCGTGCGGATGACCAAACCGCGATTCTCCAACGCGCGCAGCGTGCGCAACGCGATCGACCGGTGCCGGCTGCGGCAGGCCAAGCGGCTGGTCGAGGCGGCGCGACCGCTGTCGAGGACCGACCTGATCACACTGTGCGACCGGGACGTCTACGGCAGCAGCGTGTTCGACGAGACGGTGCAGGAGGTGGCCACGACGCCATGCCCAACGGATTGAAGACCCTCACCCGCTACACGATCGAGGAGGAACACCGTCATCCCGGTTCGTCGGGGGAGTTCTCGGCGCTGGTCAACGTGGTGGCCACGGCGACGAAGATCATCGCCAATCAGGTGACGCGCGGCGCGATCATCAGCTCGACCAGCGACGCGGAACCGTTGTCGGTCAGTGCCCGCCTCGACGTGCTGACCGATGAGATCATGGTGGCGCAGACCCAGTGGACGGGGCATCTGTCGGGGTTGCTGTCCGAGCAGCGCGCCACCGCGCTGCCGGTGCCGGCGACACAGCGGCGCGGGAAGTATCTGCTGGCCTACGACGCGCTGGACGGGTCGAGCAATATCGACGTGAATCTGCCTGTCGGTTCGATCTTCAGCATTCTGCGCGCGCCGCAGGCGGTGCTCGACGGGACGGCCGAACCGGTCGACGCCGATTTCCTGCAGCCGGGGGTGCGGCAGGTCTGTGCGGGGTTCACCCTGTACGGGCCCGCGACGATGCTGGTGCTCACCACCGGCAGCGGCGTGGACGGGTTCACCCTGGACCGCGAGATCGGCGCGTTCGTGCTGACCCATCCGCGCATGCGGATTCCCGAGGACACTTCGGGTTTCGCGATCAACGCCGCCAACGAGCGGTTCTGGGAGCGGCCGGTGCGCCGCTACGTGCAGGAGTGCCTGCAGGGGCTGGACGGGCCGCGGGGGCGTGATTTCAATATGCGCTGGGTCGCGTCGCTGGTGGCCGACACCTTCCACATCCTGACCAGGGGCGGGGTGTACCTCTATCCGCGAGACACCCGCAACCCGGCGCGACCGGGGCGGGTGTCGCTGCTGTACGGAGCGAATCCGATCGCCTTCATCGTCGAGCAGGCGGGCGGGGCGGCGACCACCGGGCACGACCGGGTGATGCTCGTGCCGCCGGCGGAGGTGCATCAGCGGGTGCCGTTCATCTTCGGCTCCCGCACCGAGGTTCTGCGCATCGAGCGCTATCACTCCGAGCCGGACGCGGGCCCAAGCTTCGACAGTTCGCTGTTCGGCACGCGGTCACTGTTCCGTCCGGCCAAGCACGATCAGCGCACTTAGGAGTCGCCCATGTCGGTCAAGCATCCCGTTGTCGCGATCACCGGGTCCTCCGGCGCGGGAACGACGAGTGTCACCCGTACGTTCGAGGAGATCTTCCGCCGCGAGGGGATCAGCGCGGTGGTGGTGGAAGGTGATTCGTTCCACCGGTTCGACCGCGCGGAAATGAAGATCGCGATGGCCGAGGCCGAGCAGCAACGCAATACGACGTTCTCCCATTTCGGCGAGGATGCCAATCTGCTGCCCGAATTGGAAGCGCTGTTCCGGGAATACGGCGAATCCGGCGTCGGGCAGGTCCGCAAATATCTGCACGACGACGAGGAGGCGAAACCGTACGGGCAGCCCGCGGGTACCTTCACCCCGTGGGAGGATCTGGCGCCCGGCAGTGACCTGCTGTTCTACGAGGGATTGCACGGAGCGGCGGTCACCGACGCCGTCGACGTCGCCCAATACACCGATCTGCTGGTGGGGGTGGTGCCGATCATCAATCTCGAGTGGATTCAGAAGGTGTACCGGGACAAGACCCATCGCGGGTATTCCAGTGAGGCGGTGATCGACACGATCTTGCGGCGGATGCCCGATTACGTGAAATACATCTGTCCGCAGTTCTCGCGGACCTATGTGAACTTCCAGCGGGTGCCGACCGTCGACACGTCGAATCCGTTCATCGCGCGCAGTATTCCGACTGCCGACGAGAGTTTCGTGGTGATCCGGTTCGCCGATCCGAAGGTGATCGACTTCCCGTATCTGCTGTCGATGCTGCACGATTCGTTCATGTCGCGGCCGAATTGCATCGTGGTGCCCGGCGGCAAGATGGAACTGGCCATGCAGCTGATCTTCACCCCGCTGATCCTGCGGCTGATGGACAAACGGCCCAAACGGCTCGTGTGAGGGCGGCCGCCGTCACCGGATGGCTACCGGGCTGTGGCGGTGGTACTCGGCGACAGCGGTGAAGGCGGCTTTGGGCTCCCAGTGCATGTTCGGGTAGGTCCGGCCCGGGTGGTCGAGGACGGCGACGATGCCATAGCTGGCGAGGTCGAGGTCGTCGCGGGGGTCGCCGTCCGCGCGGTGCGGCATGTCGTAGAGAGCGAAGAGGAACACGAACGTTGTGTCGATGCCGCTGTCGTCGAACAACTCCAGCAGCTCGGCGAGATAGGCGGCCTGGCCTGCTTCGTCGCGGTCGACATCGGCGGTGAGGCGGATCGGGCCGGGGTTGCACTCGACGATGTCGAGGCCGTTGGCGCCGACATCGCCGGCGCCGCGGAAGGTAGCGGCGCCGAATTCGGTGACGGCCACCGGCTTTCCCTGGGCGACGATGTCGCGGATGCCGTCGGCGAAGCGGTCGGCCACCTCGGCGGAGCGATAGAGGTCCAGGGAGACCATATCGAACAGGTCCCAATCGACGCGCTCGAGCGGGATCGCGGCATAGGTCAGCGTGCCGCCGAACCGCTGGCGGATCAGCGGCACCGCGGTGTGGAAGAAGTCGTTGAGCCGGGTGCCGACCTGCAGTACCACCTTCGGGAGCGCGTCGGACGCGGTGAGGCCGGCGACTCGCTCGCGCACGGTGGCGCCGGCGAGGAAGCCGATGTTCATGATGCTGATCTCGGCGCCGGTGACGAAGACGACCTCGGCTCCGCGACGCCGGAGTCGCTCCGCGCGGTCGGCGCAGTCGAGCAGGAGCGCCACCATCTCCTCGGCGGTCTGTTCCAGCGGATAGGGCGAGAACCACACCTCCAGACCGAGGTCGGCGGCCAAGCCCGCAGCGATCTCGAGGCGGTCGGCGTCGCCGCCCACGAGCCGGACCGCGAGGACGCGATCCTGCGTGCCGCGGCGGCGGAGCTGAGCGAGGGCGGCTACGCCCGGCTGACCATGGACAAGGTCGCCCAGCGCGCGGGGACCAACAAGAACGCCCTCTACCGCCGCTGGCCGAATCGGCTCGCCCTCGGCATTGCGGCCTACCGGCTCCTGACGACCACCGTCGACATCCCCGACACCGGCGACCTGCGCGCCGACGCGCTGGAACTGCTGCGCCGAGCCAATCGGCACTGGAGTTCGGCACTCGGTGCGATCATGCGCGAACTACTCGCGGCGGCGGGCGGCGCCGCCGAACTGCTCGCCCAGCTGCCCGAACAGTCGGTCGACGCGACGGCGGCCACCTGGCTGACCGTGCTGGGCTTCGCGGTGGCGCGCGGTGAGGCGGCCCCGGAATGTCTGCATCCGCGAGTCGCCACCGTGGCGATCGTGCTGCTGCGCAACGAGTTCGTGCTGCGAGGCGTGCCGACCGCGCCCGACGACGTCCTCGTCGAGATCATCGACGAGGTGTATCTGCCGCTGGTCCGCCGGCGCGGTCGCGGGTGAGCGCGGTCAGTCGGGGAGCATCGGAACCGACAGGCCTTCCCCGGTGGTGAGCAGTGTGGCGCGGGTGACGGCGGCCGAGCCGAACCGGCGGCGCAGATCGTCGAGGGTCGCGTCGAGCGTGTTCTCGGCGCGGGGTTCCAGCGGGAGGGTCAACTGCATGGTGTCGGCGTCGTCGAGATTGGTCAGCGACAATCCGATGAGTGTGATTCCGCGTTCGGCGATCAGCGGCTGCGCGGTGTCGAGCAGCAGGCGGGCGGCGTGGCGCAGCGACACGGTGGCGTCGGTGGCCTCGACCAGGGTGTGTGAGCGGGTCGCGCGGGTGAAGTCGTCGAAGCGCAGTCGCAGGATGACGGTGCGGCACACGCGATCCGCGGCGCGCAGCCGTCGGCCCAGCCGGTCGGTGAGACCGTCGAGGTAGGCCGCGATCTCCTCCGGGGTGCGGTGGCGGCGGCCCAGCGCGCGCTGCGCACCGATCGAGCGCCTGCGCTTGCCGGTCTCCACCCGTCGCGGATCGCGGCCCCACGACAGCGCGAACAGATGCCGTGCCGCGCCCGGCCCGAGGATGGCGCGCAGATGCGGTTCACCGAGTTCGGCGAGCTGCCCGACCCGGGTGATGTTGTTCTCGTGCAGGGTCGCGGCGGTCACCGCGCCGACGCCCCAGAGTCGTTCCACCGGCAGCGGGTGCAGGAAGTCGAGCTCGCGGCCCGGCTCCACCAGCCGCAGCCCGTCGGGTTTGGCCACCGCGGAGGCGACTTTGGCGAGGAACTTGTTGCGGGCGATGCCGACGGAGATCGGCAGCCCGACCTCGCTGCTGATCCGGGCGCGCAGAGCACGGGCGATCTCGATCGGCTCGCCGCTGATCCGCCGCAACCCGCCCACGTCGAGGAAGGCTTCGTCGATCGAGATGCCCTCCACGATCGGGGTGGTGTCGTGGAAGACCGCGAACACCGCCTTACTCGCCGCGGCATAGGCCGACATCCGCGGCGGCACCACCACCGCGTGCGGACACAGGCGCAGTGCCTGTCCGGCGTTCATCGGTGTCCGGATGCCGAACGCCTTGGCCTCGTAGCTCGCGGCGAGCACCACCCCGCCGCCCACGATGACGGGCTTGCCCCGCAACCACGGCTGATCGCGTTGCTCGACCGAGGCGTAGAACGAATCCAGATCGGCGTGCAGGATCGACGCCTCGGCGCGGGTCTGGATGCGCTGGCGGCGGGGCGTAGCGGAGTCGGACACGAACATATGTTCGCATCGGGGTCCGACAGGTGGGGTTGCCGCGCGATAGCGGTCTCACCGAGCCTCACCCGGTAATGTGAAGCCGGTTTCGGCGAGTCGGCGATGATGAGGGAGACGGTAGGCGGTGCGTGGTTTCGGTGATCTCGAGGCGGTGCTGATGGACCGCCTCTGGGATCGCGATGTGGACTCGACCACCGTGCGCGAACTGTTCGACGAACTCGCCGCCGAACGCGATATCGCCTACACCACGGTCATGTCGACCATGGACAACCTGCATCGCAAGGGATGGCTGGCCAGGGAACGCGACGGTCGCGCCTACCGGTATTGGCCGACGATGACCCGCGAGGAACACAGCGCCCAGCTCATGCACGAGGCGCTCGGGATCGGCGGCCGGTCCGATCTCGTGCTGAGTCATTTCGTCGACCGGATCAGTGACGACGAATTCGCCGGATTGCGGGCCGCGTTACGCCGGGTCGCCACCCGGCGCGCGGAGGAGAACTAATGCTCGAAGTCGGGTGGGACCAGGTTTTCGCCTGGCGGTTGCGCAGGCAGTTCGTCGCCGAGCCCAGCACAAGCGGGGTCGAGACGATCGCTGCCCGGCTGGCCGGGGTGCAGGCGCAGGTCGCCTCGGCGGCGGAGACGGCCGTCGCGATCCGCAGCGGTGACGCGGCGCCGACCGCGGTGGCCGACGCGCTCGGCGCGGGCACGCTCGTCAAGACCTGGGCGATGCGCGGCACCCTGCACGCGATGGTCCCCGACCAGGCCGCGGCAGCGCTGTCGCTGATCGGCGCGGCGCGCACGTGGGAGAAGCCCTCGTGGCAGAAGACCTTCGGCGCCACCCCCGAGCAGGTGGCGGCGCTGGTGGAGGTGGTCTCCGCGGTCCTGGCCGACCGGGTCCTCACCCGCGAGGAACTCGTCGACGCCGTGCTCGCCGAGCCCGGCTTCGCCCACCTCGGCGAGCAGCTGCGCTCCGGCTGGGGCGCGGTGCTCAAGCCGCTGGCCTGGCAGGGTGCGCTGTGCCATGGTCCCGCGCGCGGTACGAAGATCACCTTCACCAGTCCCGGGCATCTGGTCCCCGGTTGGACCGGCGTTCCCGACCCCGAACTCGCCGCGCCGACCCTGATCAGTGCCTACCTCGGCGCGTACGGTCCGGCGACGCCGGAGGTCTTCGACGCCTGGCTCAGCCGCAACAGCCTGCGCAAGACCGTGGTCCGCGGTTGGTTCGCCGCGCTGGGCGACGCGCTGACAGAGGTCGACGTCGAGGGCCGCCGCGGCTGGATCCCGACCGAACTCGCCGACGAACTGGCCGATGCGCGCCTCGACGGCGCCGTTCACCTGCTCGGGCCTTTCGATCAGTACGTCCTGGGTCCCGGCACCGCCGATACCGCGCTGCTACCGGCCGAGCATCGGGCGAAGGTCAGTCGCACGGCCGGTTGGATCTCGCCGCTGGTCGTGGTCGACGGGCGGATCGCGGGGACCTGGGATCGCGTCGACGGCGAGGTCGTGGTGTCGATGTTCGACGGTGGACAGCTGCCCGCGCGGGCGCTGTCGTCGGCGGTGGCGGCGGTGCGAGAGGGCTGATCAGAGGCCGGATTTCGGATAATCCGGACACCGAACCAAGCGCTTGCTACGCTCGCGCGATGATCCCCACGATCGTCTGGGGCACCGGCAACGTAGGCCGAGCGGCCCTGCGTGCCGTGGCTGCCCACCCGGCGCTGGAACTCACGGGGGTGCTGGTGCACAACCCCGACAAGGTCGGGCGTGACGCCGGTACGCTCGCCGGACTCGACTACGGGCTGGGGGTGGCGGCCACCGACGACATCGACGCGCTGCTGGCCACCGGGCCGCGCGCGGTCGTCTACGCCGCCTCCGGCGATATCCGTCCCGACGAGGCCCTCGCCGACATCGTGCGCGCGATCCGCGCCGGTGCCGTCGTCGTCACGCCGGCCCTCTATGCCCTCTACGACCCGCGCAACGCACCCGCGGAGCTGCGTGACCCGGTGCTGGCCGCGATCGCCGAGGGTGGCGGTTCGCTGTTCGTCTCCGGCGTCGATCCCGGCTGGGGCAACGATGTGCTGCCGCTGTTGATCAGCGGGCTCTCGAGCACCGTCGAGGTGGTGCGCTGCCAGGAGATCTTCGACTACTCCACCTACGACCAGCCCGACTCGGTGCGCTATCTGGTCGGCATGGGACAGCCGATGGACTACCAGCCGCCGATGCTGCTGCCCTCGGTGCCCACCATGGTCTGGGGCGGGCAGGTCCGGCTCATGGCCAGGGCGCTGGGCGTGGAACTCGACGAGATCCGCGAGACGCTGGACCGGCGTGCACTCGATGCGACGGTGCAGACCGTGCAGATGGGTGACTTCGATGCGGGCACCCAGGGCGCGGTGCGCTTCGAAGTGCAGGGCATCGTCGACGGGGAGCCACGCATCGTCATCGAGCACGTCACCCGGATCCATCCCAGCTGCGCACCGGACTGGCCCACACCGCCCGACGGCGTCGGCGCGCACCGCGTGATCATCGAGGGCACGCCCCGCATCGAGGTCAGCGTCGAAGCCGCCGACGAGGGTGGCAACCGATCGGCGGGCGGTAACGCCACGGCGGTGGGCCGCTTGGTGAACGCCATCGACTGGCTGGTCGAGGCCGAACCCGGCCTCTACGACGCACTCGATGTGCCGCTGCGGGCAGCGGTCGGCAAACTCGGAAGGAAAACACCATGATCATCGACATTCCCGAAGGCAAGGACCCGATCGGCTACGTCTGGGGCGAGATGGTTCCCGGGATCGGTGTCGCCGCCGCCGCGTTCTCGCTGTCGGTCTACGAGCACTCGACCCTGGGGCTGCGCGAGTTCGAGGCGGCCAGGCTGCGGATCGCGCAGATCAACGGGTGCCTGTTCTGTCAGGACTGGCGCACCGAACGCGACGGGCAGAAGGTCGAGGCCGAGTTCGCCGACGCCGTCACGAACTGGCGCACCACCGAACTGTTCGACGAGCGCGCTCGGCTCGCCGCCGAATACGCCGAGCGCTACGCCACCGACCACCACAGTCTCGACGACGAGTTCTGGGCCAGGATGTTCGAGCACTACACCCAGACCGAGGTGGTCGAGCTCAGCATGAGCATCGGCTCGTGGCTGGCCTTCGGTCGACTCAACCGGGTTCTCGGCCTGGACACCGTCTGCGTGCTGCCCGGCCACTGACCGAGGCGCAGTAGGCTGCGGGCCGTGGTGGACTCTCCGGTACAGCAGCTGATCGACACCGTGGCCTGGGTACTGATCGAGGACGGGCGCATCCTGTGCGCGCGCCCCCGGGGCAAGGACGTCTTCTTCATCCCCGGTGGGAAACGCGAGGGCGCCGAAACCGATGTGGAGACGCTGGTGCGTGAGGTCGCCGAGGAGCTGAGCGTGGATCTGGCGCCGGAGAGCGCGGCCCATGTCGGCACCTACGAGGCCGCGATCTCCGATGGTCATCCCACCGTCGTGCGGATGGCTTGTTACACCGCCGACTATCGCGGTGTTCTCACCGCCAGCAGCGAGATCGAGGCACTGGCGTGGTTCGGCTATCGCGATCGTGACCTGGTGCCGCCGGTCGACCAATTGCTCTTCGACGACTTGGCGGCAGCGGGTTCGCTACGGTGAGCGCGCTCGGGCGGACGATCATCTACGCGCTGCTCGCGCTGCCCCTGGCCGTGTCACCGGTGCGGACCCGGCTCCGGGTGCCGCGCCTGCTCCTGCACGAACCCGTTTCCGCCCGGCGGGTCTCGGCGCTGCGCTGTGTGGTCCACTCCGTCCTGTCCGCAGGGGCCGGCGTGGTCGCCTGGTTTCTCACCCTGCTCGCCGGTCTGGTCCTGGTCCGCGGCCTCGCCTACCCGCTGGTCGCCGCGAACGCCTACGAAACCTCGTGGGGCGGGCCCACACTCGCCGGAGCCTGGGCCGTGCACGCCGCACTCGGCCTGCTGCTGGCTCCGGCCTTCCTCGGTGTCGTGGCTCTGCTCGGCCGCCTCGAATTACGGCTGACCCGCACCGTCCTCGGCCGCGACGGAACCTGGTGGACCATCCCGATCAGCCTCGCCCTCACCGCCGCGGGCGCGGTGTTCTTCGTCGCCTGGACCCACCAGATCTGATCGCGCTCAGGCGAATTCGCGGTCTCGTGGTGCGTCCTCGGGCATCATCACCGGATAGCGCACCAGCCGAAACCCGGTGACCGTGAGCCGCATCGGCCGCACCCGCCGGCGCGCCTCGCCCAGTTCGTCGGCGGTCGCCGGGCGCCGGGCGCCGCCGATCGCGGGGTTGCCGCGTCTCGGTGCGGGCACCAGGATCGGGTATCGCGCCGCTGCGCGGAGCCGCGACCCCGTTCTCGGTTCGACCTCGACCGGGAGCCGGTCCGCCTATCCGTGCGGTGCCGGTTCCAGCTCGGTGTCCTGCTTGGTCTCGGTCGGGTTCGTGGTGGGGCGGATGCCGAGGCCGATCAGGCCGGCCAGGACCGCGACTGCCGCGGTCACGTACCAGGCGCGGTGGAAGGCGTCGAGTGTGGCGGCGGGTGTCTCGGGGGTGCCGAGCAAGGCGACCAGGAGGGCGACGCCGATCGCGAGGCCGAGCTGGCGGGACATGCTCAGGACGGCCGACCCCGTCGCGAAGCGATGTGGGGCGAGGGTTCCCGCGCCCGCGGCGAAGGCGGTGGGCAGGGTGAGGCCGACGCCCAGGCCGGTCAGCAGCATTCCGCCGAGCAGTCCGGACGGGTAGTCCGGTGTCAGCTCGGCTGCCCGCGCCCACCACAGCAGTCCGCCGCCGAAGGCCAGCCCGCCGGCGGCGATCACCGGGCCCGCACCGACGCGGCCGATGATCCGGCCCGCCGCGATCGCGACGAACGGGACGAGCAGCGGCCCCGGCGCGATCGCGAGCCCGGTCCGCAGTGCCGACCAGCCCCACACGTTCTGCGCCCACAGTGTCACCGACAGCAACATGCCCGCGAACGCGATCTGGAACACGAGTGAATTGGCGCTCGCCAGCGTGAAATTCGGAGCGTGCAGCAGTGCCGGGTCCACCACCGGACTGTGGTGCCGCGCCGAGGACACGGCGAATACCCCACCGAGGACGATCGCCACCGCGAACGCGGCGAGCACTCCCGTCGACGTCCACCCCCACTCCGGGCCCTGCACCACGGCCAGGATGAACGACCCGACGGCGCCGATCAGCGTCACCGCGCCCAGCAGATCGGGCAGCGGGCCGCGCTCGGCGGCCGGGCGCGGCAGCGTGCGCGCACCGACCGCCAGGGCGGCCAGCCCGATCGGCACGTTCACCAGAAACACCCAGCGCCAATCGAGTTCGACGAGCAACCCACCGATCACCGGCCCCAGCGCGGCACCGAGACCACCGAACGCGACCCACAACCGCACCGCGCCCGCGCGCCGCTCGGGTGGTGTCGCGGCCAGCACCAGGGCCAGCGAAGACGGTGTCAGCAGCGCGCACCCGACGGCCTGGACGACGCGGAACCCGACGAGCGAGCCCACATCCCAGGCCACCGCGCACAGCGCCGAACCCGCGACGAAGACCGCGAGGCCGATCAGGAAGGTCGCGCGATTGCCGTTGCGGTCGCCGAGGCGGCCTGCGGGCACGAGCAGCGCGGCGAAGACGATCGCGTAGAGGTTGAGCACCCAGGACAGCCCGGTGAGCCCGGCGCCGAAATCGGTGGCCATGGCGGGCAGGGCGACATTGACGATGAACAGGTCCAGGCTCGACAGCAGGACGCCGGTGGAGACGACGGCGAGCACCACCCGGGGATCGGTGGGGCGCGCGGTGGCAACGGAATTCATGCGGAAGCTCTCGATCAGCCGAGGACGCGGCGGGTTTGGCGGGCGGTGGCGAGCAGGACTCCGTCGCGGTCCCAGATGTCGGTGTCGTCGACCGTCCAGCCGTCGCCGGCGCTGACCGCGGCGGCACGCACCAGTACGGGAGCCTCGGCGCGGCGGGCGGTGTCGGTGTGCAGTTGCAGCGACAGGGTGACGGTGGGCACCGCCACCGGGGCGGTGAGCAGTGGGAACAGTCCGGGCGGGAGCGCGTCGGCGAGCACGGCCAGGCTCGGCGCGTCCAGCGGCAGGGCGGGATCGAGCGCGATCCAGGCGCACATCATCGCCTCGTCGGCGCCGCTGAGCGGTAGCGGGCCCGCGGCGGGCCGGATGACGAAATGCGCACCGACCGGGACGATCTGCGGCGGCAACTGGAACAGCGCGCACTCCTGCGGGGCCGCGACGGTGGGTGCGGGCCGGGCGGAGTGGGCGGCGATCGCGGTCGTGCTCGCCGCGCCGAGGGTGATCGAGGCCGCGGCGACGGCCACGCCGTTCTGCTCGGCGACCACGTCGAGGATCGTCGTGCTGCGCCCGACGACGTGCTCGGTCGTGCGCAGGGTGAACGCGCCGGTCGCGGGCCTGCCGAGGAAGCGGATCTCGGCGGCGCGCACGGGCTGGTCGCGGGTGCTCGCGCGCTGGGCGGTCTCGATCAGCAGTCCGGCGAGCGCGCCACCGTGCGGGCCGGTCCAGCCCCGCCAGGAATCGTCGACGACGGCGTGCCAACGCCCCGATTCGGCGGCGGTGAGGGCGAATTCCGCACCCAACCGCCCAGTGAGTTTCATCATGCAACTTACGGTAGATGGGTGAGTTCTTTGACGCAACCCACTAGACTCGGGGTATGCGCCGCACCAGTTTCGAGGACATGAACTGCTCCCTGGCCCAATGCCTGGAGGTGGTCGGGGAGTGGTGGACGCTGCTGATCGTGCGTGACGCCCTGTTCGGGGTGACCCGTTTCGACGAGTTCCGCGACCGGCTCGGTATCGCCCGCAACGTGCTCACCCAACGCCTCGACGGCCTGGTCGAACACGGGATCATGACCAAGGAGCCCTATCAGGACAACCCGGTCCGCTACGACTACCTGCTCACCCCCAAGGGGCGCTCGCTGTGGCAGGTCGTCACCGCGATGCGGCAGTGGGGCGACGAATGGGCCGCGCCCGACGGCGCGCCGGTCGTGGCCGTGCATCGCGCCTGCGGTCACGTCGCCACCGTCGAACCGGTGTGCTCGCACTGCGGCGAGCGGGTGATCGGCCGGGATCTGACGCCGATCGACGGGCCCGGAGCCGGTCCGGTGTCGCTGCTGCCGACGCGCTGACCACGCCGGGGCGGGTTCGGCCGCGGCCCGCGGAGCGCGTGCGTACCGGGCGACGCCACTGTGAAGTGTGCCAAGGTGTGCGCGGTGTGGCGAGGAGTCCGCTAGCCTGCCGGGTGTCCGTTCCCCGAACGAAGGTGATCGAAAAGTGACTTCCGTGGTCGATGCCCCTGATATCGCGTCGAAGGTTGGGCATTACTACCGGGTCGACGACGTCTACGAGGTCGGCCGCGAGAAGATCCGCGAATATGCCCGCGCGGTACAGGATTTCCACCCCGCGCACTGGGACGAGGACGCGGCGCTCGCCCTGGGCTATCCGGGCCTGGTCGCGCCGCTGACCTTCGTCTCCATCCCGGCCATGGCCGCCAACCGGCCGCTGTTCGAGTCGGTCGTCGTCGGCTACGACATGTTCGTGCAGACCGAGCAGGTCTTCGAACAGCACAAGCCGATCGTCGCCGGTGACCGGCTGGTCGTCGACGTCGAACTGTCGTCGGTGCGCCGGATCGCGGGCAAGGACCTGATCACCGTCACCAACACCTTCGCCGACGAATCCGGCGAGACGGTGCACATCATGCACACCACGGTCGTCGGCATCACCGGCGAGGGCGTCGATCCCGAGATCACCAGCGCGGTGGAGAACGTGATGGTCCACGGCGTCAAGGTGTTCGGCAACAGCGACGCCTCGGCCCAGGAGCCGGTCGAGACCACCCTGCGCCCGGAAGGCGAGCTCCGGCTCTCGGTCGCCGGCGCGGCCCGCGTCCCCAGCACGACACTGGCGTTCGAGGAACTCACCGTCGGTGCCGAGCTGCCGCTGCGCGACGCGCACCTCTCGCGCGGTGACCTCGTCAACTACGCGGGCGTCTCCGGCGACAACAACCCGATCCACTGGGACGAGAGCATCGCCCGCCTCGCCGGCCTGCCCAACGTGATCGCACACGGCATGCTCACCATGGGTCTGGGCGCCGGTTTCGTCTCGACCTGGTCCGGCGATCCGGGCGCGGTGACCCGCTACGGCGTGCGGCTGTCGAACTACACCATCGTCGACTTCCAGAGCGGCGGCGGGGTGGAGTTCACCGGCCGGGTGAAGTCGCTCGACGCCGACACCAAGACCGCGGTGATCGCGATCGTCGCCAAGTCCGGTGGCCGCAAGATCTTCGGCCTGGCCACCACCACCCTGCGCTTCCGCTGATCCGATCGTGGTGAACCCGGACGGCCGGGTTCACCACGACGGGCGCATCAGCCGGACACGCCGATCCGGGCGTCCGCGGGGTCGGCCACGTCCTGCTCGACCACGACCGGGCCGACCCGCACCCAGGTGTTGTTGACCGCCGCGGTCCCGGTCAGCGGGTCGGCGCGGGACGGATCGTGCAGCAGATTGACGTTGACGCCCGGCTGCGCGGCGGCCACCTGCCAGCCGACGCCGGGTTCCTGATGGCCCCAGCCGTGCGGGATGGCGACCACGCCGGGGCGGATGTCGTCACTGACCTCCACGGGCACGACGATCGTCCCGACCGGCGACTCGACGCGCGCCGGATCACCGTCGCGCAGACCACGGGCGGTGGCGTCGTCGGGGTGGACCAACACGGTGCACCGGTCGCGGCCCTTCATCATGGACGGGATGTTGTGCAGCCAGGAGTTGTTGCTGCGCAGGTGGCGTCGGCCGATCAGTTGCAGGTCGTAGCCGTCGGTCGCCGCGGTGACGGTCTCGTCGAGGACGGTGCGGAGCGCGGCGAGGAAATCCGGCGGCGTCAGGTGCACTTTGCGGTCCTCGGTTCCGATCAGCTCGCGCAAGCGCGGCACCAACGGCCCCAGATCGACACCGCCTGCGGCGGCACGAATCCTGTTGACCGTCAACCCCTTCCGGCCCTTGCGCAGGATGCCGTGCGGTCCGGTGGCGATGGCGGCGGCGCTCAATCGCAGTGGGCTGAGCTGTTCGAGCACGGCGGTGAGCGCGCGGCCGGTGACCCGCCGTGCGGGCAGCGGCACCACCTCGGCGAGCAGGCGGGCCAGGATCTGCCAGTCCTCGAGTCCGTCGGCGGGCGGCTCGAACACGTGGGCGTCGAAGCGCGCGTTGTTGCGGACACTGAACACCGGGAACAGCAGGTTGAGATCCTCGCGTTCCAGCGGCGAGACCGGCGGCAGGATGATGTCGGCGTGGCGGGTGGTCTCGGTGATGTACATGTCGACGGCGACATAGAAGTCCAGTGAGTCCAGGGCCTCGTCGAGGCGGCCGCCCTGGGGTGTGGACAGCACCGGGTTGCCCGCGTAGGTGATCATCGCCCGGATCCGGTCCGGGCCGTCGGTGAGGATGTCCTCGGCCAGCACCGACACCGGCAGCTCGCCGCGGAAGGATTTCCGGGTGCCGGAGCGGTCGGTCCACGCGCCGTAGCCCATCGGCAGGTATTTGCCGTAGCGGGCGACGTCGACCGGCGGGGTCGCGAACATCTGCCCGCCCGCGCGATCGAGATTGCCGGTGACGGCGTTGATCGTGTTCACCAGCCAATGGGTCAGCGCGCCGGTGGTCTGCAGGCAGACACCGATGCGCGCGTACAGCACCGCCGAGGGTGCCGCGGCGTGGTCGCGGGCCAGGCGCCGGATGGTGTCGGCGTCGACGCCCGCGTGCGGTGCCATCCGGTCCGGGGTCGTGTCCGCGACCAGGTCGGTGAGCTGGTCCCAGCCCGCGCACTGCGCGCGGACCACCCGCTCGTCACACAGCCCCTCGGTGACCAGCACGTGCAGCATCCCCAGCAGCAGGTAGAGGTCGCCGCCGGGCCGCACCGCGACGTGCTCGTCGGCCAGCCGGGCGGTCTCGGTGCGCCGCGGATCGATGACCACGACGGTGCCGCCGCGTTTGCGCACATCCCGGATGCGCAGCTTCGCGCCGGGCATGGTGGTGATCGACCCGTTGGACACCGCCGGGTTGGCACCGAGCACCACCAGCCGGTCGGTGCGGTCGATATCGGCGATCGGCATCAGCACATTGGCGCCGAACATCCGCCAGGCGACGAATTCCTGCGGGAACTGGTCGATGGAGGACGCGGAGAAGAAGTTGCGGGTCGCCAGCGCGGCCCGCAACGCGATGCCGTAGATCACCGAGGAGCTGTGGGCGGCGGGGTTACCCATGTACATCCCGATCGCGCTGGGACCGTGGGCCGCGCGCACCGCCCGCAAGCGCTGTCCGATCTCGCGGAACGCCTCGTCCCAGCCGATCGGTTCGAAGGTGCCGCCGACGCGCCGGACGGGGGTGCGCAATCGGTCGGGATCGTGGTGCAGGCCGCCCATGGCGGTCGCCTTGGGACAGATGTAGCCCTTCGACAGCACGTCGTCGGGATTGCCCTCGATCCGCGTGACCTGCTCGTCTCGCACCGTCACCAGAATTCCGCAGTGTGCCTCGCACAGTGTGCACTGCCTCGCGATGGTCTTGCTGTTCACAGCTTCCCCGCCTTTCGCCGAACCGCTCGATCCACGCTAACCCGGCCGCAGCCCCCGCAGATCCGTCTACGGGCGGAAATTTCCGAGTGGTCACAGGTGGGCGGGCGTCGGCCTCGTGCGTTCGACTCGAATCACGGTGCTCGATCCGCCTGCTCGACACGGTTGGCCGCGCCCGCGAGGATAGGTCGATGTCGACACGCGAACTGGTCGTGCTCGGGACGGCGGGGGCTGTGCCGACGCGACGTCGTAACCACAACGGGTATCTCCTGCGCTGGGACGGCCGGGGCGTGCTGTTCGATCCCGGTGAGGGTACGCAGCGGCAGATGTCGCAGGCGGGTGCGTCGGCGACGGAACTGCGCTGGCTGTGCGTTACCCACTTCCACGGCGATCACTGCCTCGGGGTGCCCGGCATCGTGCAGCGGTTGGGGCGGGACGGCGTCCCGCATGACGTGCACGCGGTGTTTCCCGCCGACGGCGCCGACTACTGGGAGCGGCTGAAGTACGCGACGAGCTACTACGACGAGCCGCATCTGGTGGAACATCCGCTCAGCGGGCCCGGTGCAACGCTGCAGGGCGACGGTTTCACCCTCACCGCGCTGCCACTCGACCACAGCATCACCACCTACGGCTATCGGCTCGCCGAGCCCGACAGTCGGACGTTTCTGCCCGAACGTCTACGCGCGCACGGGATTTCCGGTGCGGCGGTCCGGGAACTGTCCGGGCCGCTGCTCGAGGAGTGCACGGTGCCCAGGCCGGGCCAGAAGGTGGCGTTCGTGATGGATACCCGCCTGTGCGACAACGTCTACGCGCTGGCCGAGGGCGTGGACATGCTCATCATCGAGTCCACGTTCCTGGACTCCGAGACCGACCAGGCCCGGGAACGCGGCCACCTCACCGCGCGGCAGGCGGGTGAGGTGGCCCGGTCGTGTGGGGTGCGAACCCTGGTCCTGACCCACTTCTCGGAACGCTACGGCGAAGGCGACGACCCGCTGTTCCTCGCGCAGGCCGATTTCCCCGAGGCCGTACTCGCGCACGATCTGGACCGGATCCCGTTGCCGGCCCGGCGGCCGGCTCGCTGAACCGTTACCGCTGGTAGTCCCGCACGAACGGCGTGTCCACGCCCAACGGCCCGAGCGCGGTCGCACCACCGGGCTCCCCCAGCGGTGCGTCCCGCCCGGACAGCGGTTCGGTGAAGAATCGGGCGTCGGCTCGGCGGGTAGTAGGCCCGTGCCTATCACCCCATCAGCGCCACTGATGGGTTCGTGATCGTCACAGCCACTCCCGCAACACCTTGGCGATCGACTCGAGCGCGCGGCTCTCGGTCATCCGCCAGTGCGTCGCGTCCACGAGATGGTTGCGCACCGGGCGGCTGGCGGCCTCGGTCCAGGACGCGGCGCCGGTGGAGCCGGTCGGATCGTCCTGGGCGGCGGTGAAATAGGTGATGGCACCGTCGAATCGGCGTGGCCGGTAGGCCGCGTCGAGTGCCGCCGAAGCGATCGCCGCGTCGACGACGCGCTCGATCCGGGCGGAGTCCAGCGATGCCAGCGGTGCGGCCAGCCGGCCGAGGACCTCGGCCAGACCCTGCGCGTCGGCCACCTCGTCGAAGGTGCCGTCGGCAGCGAGGTCACCGGCGAACCCGCCGAGCAGATCGGCCGCCGTGACCGGGCTCGCCGTAGCCTGCGACGCGGCGCTGAGCGTGCTGTCCAGCATGCCCAACAGCGCGACCTCCTCACCGTCTTCCTGCAGTTGCACCGCCATGGCGTGCGCGAGCACTCCGCCCAGTGACCAGCCGAGCAGGTGGTAGGGCCCTTCGGCTTGGATCTGGCGAATCTGCTTGAGATAGAGCAGCGCCCATTCCTCGATCGAATCCGGCAGCGGCTCGGCCGAGCTCAGCGCCGGCGACTGCAGACCGTAGATCGGCCGGTCGGGATGCAGGTGCGCGGCGAGCCCACCGAACGACCAGGCGACACCGCTGATCGGGTGCACGCAGAACAGCGGCTCGCGGGTGCCGACGGTCCGCAACGGCAACAAGACATCGAACGCCGCGTCGGCGCCGGTGCTGTCGGCTCCGTCGGCACGCAGCGCGGCGAGGATCCCCGCGGGCGTCGGGGTGGTGAACAGCCACGTCACCGGGATGGTCGCGGCCACCGCGGCACCGAGTTGGGTCGCCAGACGGGTAGCACTGAGGGAGGTGCCACCCAGTTCGAAGAAGTGGTCGTCCATGCCGACCCGGTCCAACCGCAGGACATCGGCGAAGATCTCGCACACCGTCTGCTCGATCGCGGTGCCGGGGGCACGGTAGGCGCGGGTCGCGACTTCGGGTGCGGGCAGCGCGGCGCGGTCGAGTTTGCCGACCGAGGTGAGCGGCACCTCGTCGATGACCATGATCGTGGCGGGCACCATGTGCGAGGGCAGCGACCGCGACGCCCACTCGCGCAGATCCTCGACGACGACCATCCGATCCGGCGCGGCGACCACATACGACACCAGCACCGTCGCGCCGGTCTGGTTCTCCCGGCCCATCGTGACCGCGTAGCCGACATCGGCGTGCGCGGCGAGCACCGCGTCGATCTCCTCCAGCTCGATGCGGAAGCCGCGGATCTTCAGCTGGAAATCGGTGCGCCCGCGATACTCCAAGGCCCCGTCGGCATTCCACGCCGCCAGGTCACCGGTGCGATACAACCGGGTGCCGGCGTGGAAGGGATTCGCCACGAAGCGTTCGGCGGTCAGGTCGGGCCTGCCGAGGTAGCCGCCTGCCAGCTGGGCGCCGGCCAGATACAGCTCACCCGGCACACCGACCGGCACCGGCCGCAGACGGGCATCGAGCACGTAGACCTGACTGTTCCACACCGGCTTGCCGATCGGGACCGTCGCGGTGTCCGCGGCGCGGACCTGGTGGCTGGTGATCGAGACCGCCGCCTCGGTCGGTCCGTACACGTTGAACAGCGCGGCCTGCGGTGCCGCGGATTCGACTCGACGGGCCAACGCCACGGGCAGCGTCTCGCCGATCGCCAGGACCCGGCGCAGCGAGGCGGGCAGCCCATCGGCGGGCAGCGCGTCGAGCATCGATGGCACCGCGTGCAAGGTGGTGACAGCCTCGCGGCGCATCAGCTCGGCGAGGTAGGCCGGATCGCGGTGACCGTCGGGTGCGGCGATGACCAGGCGACCGCCCGAGACCGCCGTCGACCAGAACTCCCACACCGACAGGTCGAAGGTCGCCGCCGTCTTCAACAGCACGACGTCCTCGGCGGTGAGGCCGAATCTCTCGGCCTTCCACCGCAACTGGTTGACCACGGCCGCGTGCGAGACCACCACACCCTTCGGACGCCCCGTCGAGCCCGACGTGAAGATCACATAGGCGGTATTGGCCGCCCGCAGCGGAGCGCGCCGGTCGCGATCGGTGAGCGGGGCGGCACTCAGCGCCGACAGCTCGAGCTGGTCGACCCGCACGACCCGGGTCCCGGCTGCCGCGAACCCGGTGTCGGTGTCGGTGAGCACCAGCATCGGCAACGCCGTGTCCAGGATGTACTCGGTACGCGCGAGCGGCTGATCGGGATCGATCGGCACATAGGCGCCACCCGCGGTGGCGACCGCGTACATCGCGATCACCAGCTCGACCGAGCGCCGCATGGCCAGCGCCACCCGGGTCTCCGGGCCGACCCCCGCGGCGACGAGATACCGGGCCAGCCGGTTCACCCGGGCGTCGAGCTCGGCGAAGGTCCACCGTCGGTCCTCGGCCACGAGCGCCACCGCATGCGGGTCCGCGGCGACGGTCTCGTCCAGCAGCGACACCAGGGTCGCGGCCGGATCGGTCTGACGCGCGGTGCGATTCCACCGTTCGACAATGCGGGTCCGCTCCGCCGGAGCGAGCAGATCGATCGTGTGCAGCGGTGCGCCGGGCGCGGCGACCACCGCGGCGATGATCCGGGTGAAGCGCTCCAGGAATCCGCGCACTGTCACGGCGTCGAACAGATCGGTGGCGAAAGTGCAGTAACCGCCTATCCCGGCGGCCGCGCCGTCGCCGGTGTAGCGATCGGCCAGAATGAAATGCAGGTCGAACTGCGAGAGCTCGCGGTCGGTCTCCACCGAGGACACGCTGATGCCGGGCAGGTCCATCCGTACTTCGGCGAGGTTCTGGAACGACAGGCCCACCTGGAACAGCGGATGCCGAGCCGTGGAGCGGACCGGATTGAGCACTTCCACGAGCCGCTCGAACGGGACGTCGCTGTGCGCGAACGCCTGCAGGTCGATCTCGCGCTGGCGGGCGAGCAGTTCGGCGAAACTCTCGTCGCCGTCGACCTCGGTGCGGAACACCAACGTGTTGACGAACATGCCGATCAGATCGTCCAGCTCGGCCTCGCCACGTCCGGCGACCGGGGTGCCGATGGCGATGTCGGTGGTGCCCGACAGTCCCGCGAGCAGGACGGCCAGCGCGGTGTGCACGGCCATGAACAGCGTCGCGCCTTGCGTGCGGGCCAATTCGGTGAGCGCGGCATGGGTGGCGGCGTCCACGGTGAACGGCACCCGGCCACCGGCATAGGACTGCACCGCCGGGCGGGGATGGTCGCGGGGCAGGTCGAGCTGGTCGGGCAAATCGGCCAGCGCCCGGCGCCAATAGGCGATCTGTTCGGCGCCCACCGAGGTCGGATCGGTGTCCTCGCCCAACAGCGTCTGCTGCCACACCGCGTAGTCGGCGTACTGCACGGCCAGCGGAGTCCACGTCGGGGCACGCCCGTCGACGCGGGCGCCGTAGGCGGTCACCAGGTCGCGGGTGAGCGGGCCACCGGAGAAGCCGTCACCGGCGATGTGGTGGATCGCCATGGCCAGCACGAAGTCCTCGGGTCCGGCCTCGAACAGCGTCGCCCGCAGCGGCACCTCCGCGGTGACGTCGAAGACCGTCGACACCAGTTGCAGCACAGCGGGTTCCACCTCGGCGGTGGAGCGCACAGCCAACCGGGGCAGATCCGGATGGCCGACGGGCAGGACAACCTGCACCGGCGCGTGATCCACGACCGGATACACGGTGCGCAGGATCTCGTGCCGGGCCACCACATCACCGAACGCCGCCCGCAAGGCCGCGACATCGAGCGCACCGCCCAAGCGCAACACCACCGGAATCGTGTAAGCGGAGGTCCGGGTATCGAAACGGTTGAGGAACCACATGCGCTGCTGGGCGGGCGAGAGCGGGAGCCGCTCGGGCCGAGCCTGGGCGCGCAGCGCGGGACGGCGGCCCGCCCGGGTCAGCCGGGAGACCTCCGCGGCGCACTCGGCGACCGTCGGTGCCGCGAACAGCACCCGCACCGGGACCCGGACCGCCACGGCCGCGCTCAACCGGGCGGACAGCCGGGTCGCCAGCAGCGAGTTGCCGCCACGCTCGAAGAAGTTGTCGTCGGCGCCGACCTGTTCGATGCCCAGCACCTCCGCGAACACCCCGGCGACGGTACGTTCGAGGCCGTTCGCCGGCCGCCGGTAGGGGCGGGCCGTGAAGACGGGCGCGGGCAACGCCTGCCGGTCGAGTTTGCCGGCGGAGGTCAACGGGATCTCGTCCAGCACCATCACGGCCGCCGGAACCATGTGCGCGGGCAGCATCGACGACGACCACCGCGCCACCGCACCGGGATCGATGTCACGGCCGGTCACATACGACACCACCGTCGTCTCGCCCGCCGGATTCTGCGCGCCGACGGTGACCGCGAAGGTGACCTGCGGATGCCGGGCCAGCACGGCGTCGATCTCGCCCAGCTCGATCCGGAAGCCCCGGATCTTGACCTGGAAATCGGTGCGGCCCAGGTACTCCAGCTCGTCGGCGGCCTCCGCGCCACGCACCCAGCGCACGAGATCGCCGGTGCGGTACATGCGTTCGCCCGGCGCACCCCACGGGCAGGCGACGAACCGGTCGGCGGTCACGGCACCACGCCGGTGATAGCCGCGGGCCAAGGCCGGACCGGCCAGATACAGCTCACCGGTGACACCGACGGGCACCGGATGCAACCGCTGGTCGAGCACCATCGCGCGCAACCCCGGCACCGGACGGCCGATCGTGACCCGGTCACCGACGCGCAACCGCGCGTAGGTCGCGCCGATCGTGGCCTCGGTCGGTCCGTAGCCGTTGAGGAAGCGGCGCCCGCGCTGCCAGGCGGTCAGCAGCTCGGCGGTGGTCGCCTCACCGCCCGCCGAGACACAGCTCAGCTCGGGCAGCCCGGCCGGGTCGAGGGTGCCCAGCAGGGCGGGGGTGATGATCGTGTGGGTCACGCGTTCCCGGCGCAGCAGCTCGTCGAGTTCGACACCGCCGACGGTGCCCGGGGGCGCGATCACCAGGGTGGCGCCGCGATGGAAAGCGGTGCCGATCTCCTCGATCGACTGGTCGAAGCTGGGCGAGCAGACGTGCAGCATCCGGTGGTCATGCCGCAGGCCCATGATGGTGGCCGAGTGTGTGATCAGCGCGCCGAGGCCCGCGTGGGTGACGGTGACACCCTTGGGCCGCCCGGTGGAGCCGGAGGTGTAGATCACGTAGGCGGCGTGGTCGCGCCGCAGCGGAGCCGTCCGGTCCCGGTCCCGCACCGCGGTGGCGGGGTGGGTGGCGATGCGGGCGCGCACGGCGGGATCGTCGAGCACCAGCCAGCGCGCCGACTCGCCGAGTGCCGCGGCGTGACCGGCGACGGTGACGCCCCTCGTGGCGCCGGAATCGTCGAGCATGTGCCGGACCCGGTCCGCGGGGTAGTTCGGGTCGACCGGCAGATACACGCCACCGGCCTTCGCGATCGCCCAGAACGCCAGGATCGACTGGTAACCCCGCGGGATCGCCGAGGCGACCACGGTTTCCGGTCCGACGCCGTCGGCGATCAACAGCCGGGCCAGACGTGAGGAGTCGGCGTCCAGGTCACCGTAGGTGTGGCCGCGGCCGTTGTCGCGCACCGCGATCCGGTGCTGGCCGTAGTCGGTGCCGCGCACCAGCAGGTGCGGCAGGGTCGCGGCGGTCGAGGGTGTGCCGCCCTCGCCGATCCGGGTCAGGAAGGCATCCTCGTCGCGATCCGACAGGGGCAGGTCGCCGACCGGTGTGCCCGGTCGCTGGGCGAGCGCGGTCAGGATCCGCACCAGGCGCCGGCCGAACGCAAGCGCTTCGTCGTCGTCGAACACTGTTCGTGCGAAAGACATTTCGATGATCGAACCCGCGTCGTGCTCGACCACGGCCAGGGCCAGTTCACCGGCGCCGGGACCGTCGAACCCCAGCGACACCTGGTCCAGGTGATCGGCACCGACCAAGGCGGCCAGGTCCGCCGACGGAACTCCCGCGTGCGCGAGCGCCTGAGCCTCACTGCGCTGGGCCCGGGCCAGCAGCGCGAGGAAGGGCTGGCCGAGGTCGACCCGGGTGCGGACCACCATGGTCTGCTCGGGCGCGGCGAGGACGATGTCGTCGGTCCCGGTCAGCCGAGCCAGCAGCACGGCGACAGCGCTGCGGATCAGCGCCGACCAGCCGACTCCGGCCGCACCGGCGAGCGCACGCAGTTCCTGATGCACCGCGGCCGGAATCGGCAGCCGGGTCTGTCCCCGCCCGCCCCCGCTCTCGCGAGTCGCCGTGGGCAGCGTGAGCCGACCGGGCGGATCGGCCAGGGTCTCCCGCCAGAAGCGGGCACGCGCGATCGGATCGCCGGGTGCGGTCGCGAGCCGCTGCGCGATCGCGCCCGCCGTGGTGTCCGGGCCGGCGGTGATCACGACGGTCAGGGCGGTGCGCAGCCGGTCGGTCACCGCCTGCGCGGTGGCCTCGGCGACGAGATCACGCCGGTACTTGATCTGCACCTGGGTGCGCGCCCCCAGGAACACCAGGATGGTGAGCGGATAGTGCGTGTAGTCGGCCCCGCGCAGACCATCGATTCGCAGGTTGTCGAGCGCACCGCCCGCCTGCTGGAGCCCTTCGGCGTCGACCGGGTAGGACTCGAAGGCCAGCATCGTGTCGAACAATTCACCGCGCCCAGCCACCCGCTGGATCGCACCGAGACCGAGATGATGGTGATCGAGCACCGAGGCCTGCTCGGCCTGCACCGCACGCACGAGATCGGTGACGGTGCCGGTCGGGTCGAGCCGGACCCGCACCGGCACCGCGTCGACGAACAAACCGATCATGTCGCCGACACCGTCCAGTTGCGGCGGACGGCCGGAGACCGTGGCGCCGAAGACGATGTCGTCGCGCCCGCTGGTCCCCGCGACGACCAGACCCCACGCCGCCTGGAAGACGGTGTTCGCGGTGACCTCGGTGCGGGCGGCGAACGCTGCCAGCTCGGCGGTGCGGTCGGCATCGATGTCGAACTCGCACAGGCCGAATCCGGTGCCGGTGGCCGGCGGCCACGTCAGCTCCGGTGCCAGCATGCTCGGCTCCACCCCGGCCAGCACCGTCGACCACGCGTGCTCGGCGACCCCGCGATCCTGCCGGCTCAGCCAGCGCAGATAGTCACGGTAGGGGCGCACCGGCGGCAGGGGCGCCGCGTCACCGTGCGTGGCGTACAGGACCAGCAGTTCCTTCATCAACAGCGGCATCGACCAGCCGTCGAGCAAGATGTGATGACCCGTCAGCACGAGATGGCTGCGTCCGGAACCGCTGGTGTAGACGGTGAATCGCAGCAGCGGCGCGACCGCCGGATCGAAACCGGCCTCCTGATCGGCGGCCAGCAGCGCGGACAGGTCGGCGTCGTCGACATCGCCGACGACCCGCAACGGCGCCTCGATCGCGTCGGCCACCACCTGCACCGGCGTGCCGTCCGCGGCGGTGAGGAACGCCGAGCGCAGGTTCGCGTGCCGGTCCAGCACGGTGGCGGCCGCCCGGCGCAGCCGCTCGGTGTCGAGATCGCCGGAAAGTTCGGCGACGAGCTGGATGACATAGGCGTGCACCGAGTCGTCCAGGAGTTCACCCAGTGCCAGCAGCGACTGCTGCAGCGGGGACAGCGGCAACACCTCCGTCAGCCCGGGGTGGGTGCGGCGCCACAGGTCCAGATCCGCCTGCGACACCCGCACCAACGCGACATCGGACGGAGTCAGACCGCCCGCGTCCGGATGCCGGGTGTGCTCGGCGAGCGCGGCCAGCTGCCCGCGCCACTCGTCGGCCAGCTCCAGCACCTCGTCGGCATCGAGAATGCCGGTGGCGTAACGGAAATCGGCGCGCAGCTGGAGACCGGCGTCGGTGGGCACGGCGATCACGTTGATGTCCACGACGGTGTGCGCCGGCAGCGCGGGGTCGTAGTCGACTTCGATGTCGCCGAGATCGGCGGCGGGCAGCCAGGCCGCGTCCGCGGCGGGGTCGTTACCGGTCGTCGCACGGCCCAGATAGTTGAAGCCGACCTGGCCAAGGCCGCCGGTGAGCTGATGCGCCGGGTCCAGGCGCAGCACCCCGAACCCGATGCCGTTGTCCGGCACCGCCAGTAGCTGTTCCTTCACCGACCGCACCGCCGTCGCGAGCGCGGCGTCGTCGACGCGCCCCGGAACCGCGGACAGGTCGAGCACGACCGGGTGGACGCTGGTGAACCAGCCGACGGTCCGGGTCAGATCCGCGCCGGGGACGACGTCTTCAGCACGCCCGTGTCCCTCCAGCCTGATCCGCAGGGTGTCGGCGTCCATGCCACGACGCGCCCGCCATGCGCGCACAGCCAGCGCGAGCGCCGCGAGCAGAGCGTGGTCGGCGCCGGCCCGGTACTGCGCGGGCAGCGTGGTGAGCAGCGGCTCGGTGACCACGGCCGGAACCTGCACCGTGATCGACCGCATCGTCGCCTCGGTGTCGACCGCACTGTCGATGGCCCGCGTCCCCAGCAGCGGATCCGGGGTGGACAGCAGCTGCCGCCAGTAGTCGAGCTCGCCGGTGCGGTCGGCCGCGACCAGCCCGTGGGCCCACCGCCGGAACGAGGTACCGACCGGCGGCAGAACGATCTCCTGCCCGGCGTCGTACTGCGCCCACGCGACGACCAGATCCGGCAGCAGGATCCGCCACGACACACCGTCGATCGCGTAGTGGTGAGCCGCCACCACGAGCAGGTCCCTGGCCTCGCTCCGGCGCACCCAGGTGAACGCGATCATCCGGCCGTAACCCGGGTCGAGCGCCGACAGCGCCGAATCCATGGCGGCACTACCGATCCGGGTCAGCTCCTCGCCGTCGGCAGCCGCCGCGTCGACCTCGCAGACCAGCGCGTCCGCCGACACCGACTCGGGAGCCAAAACCTCGAACCGCCACCGCAGGCCATCGTGACGCAACCGCGAACGCAGCATGTCGTGACGGCGCAGCACCGCGGACACAGTCGCGACCAGACCGGCGCGATCGATACCGTCCGGCAGCGCCAGAACCATCGTCTGCGCGAAGCGATCACTCGAGCCGGTGGCCAGGAACTCGGCCAGCACCGGCGTCAGCGCGACCTCGCCGACCCCGCCACCGGGCAGTTCGGCCAGAGTCACGGCAGGACTGTCGACAGCGGCGACCGCGGCCAGCTTCGCCACGGTCCGGTGTTCGAACACCTGCCTGGTCGTGAACACGATGCCCGCCGCGCGGGCCAGCGAGACCAGCTGGATCGACAGAATGCTGTCGCCACCGACGGCGAAGAACGAATCGTCGACCCCCACCGACTCGACCCCGAGCACCCGGGCGAACAACCCAGCCAGCACGGTCTCCCTCGGCGTCGACGGCGCCCGGACGACCGCCGACGCGGCCACCGGCTCCGGGAGCGCGGCACGATCGAGTTTGCCGTTGGAGGTCAGCGGCAGCGCGTCGAGCACGACGATCGCCGAGGGCACCAGATACGACGGCAAGCGTTGCGCGGCGTACTCGGAGAGCGCCGCCGGATCGGCGATCCGGCCCTGCGCGGCAACGACATAGCTGACCAGGACAGTCGACCCCGATGCCGCCGACCGGCCCACGGTCACCGCCACCTCGACCTCGGCGCGACCGGTGAGCACCGCGTCGACCTCGCCCGGCTCGATCCGGAACCCGCGCACCTTCAGCTGGGTGTCCGCACGACCCACATAGTGCAGTTGCGCATCGCGCACGCGCACGAGGTCACCGGTGCGATACATCCGCGCACCCGGGGCACCCCAAGGATCGGGGACGAACCGGGTCGAGGTCGTACCCGGCTGATTACGGTAGCCGCGCGCCACCGCGCGACCGGCCAGATAGAGCTCACCGGTGACCCCCGCCGGCACCGGATGCAACCGCGCGTCCAGGACCATCGCGTACGTGCCGGGCACCGGCGCACCGATCGTGACCGGGCGGCCCGCGGTGAGTTCGGCGTAGGCCGAGATGATCGTGGTCTCGGTGGGACCGTACCCGTTGAGATAGCGGCGGCCCGGCTGCCATTTCGCCAGCAGCTCCGGTGTCGTCACATCACCGCCGACCGACAACAGCTCCAGCGCGTCCAGACCCTCGGGATCGAGAGTGCCGAGCACAGCAGGAGTGATGATGGCGTGGGTGACGGCTTCGGCGGCCAGCAGATCGCTCAGCTCGACACCGCCGAGGATCTCCGACGGCGCGACGACCAGCGTCGCCCCCGTCGTGAAGGCACACAGCCATTCCAGGACCGACGGATCGAACCACGGCGCGCAGATGTGCAGGAACCGGTGGTCCCCGGTGAGGCCGTAGCGGCGGACCGCCTCCTCGACCAGCAGACTCAGGCCCGCATGGGTCACGGTGACGCCCTTGGGGACGCCGGTCGACCCGGAGGTGTAGATGACATACGCGGGATGCTCCGCCCGCACCGGCGCACGCCGATCCGCATCCGTGACCGGCGTCGCGGCAGCCGACCCCGCCGCCTCGTCGAGAGTCAGCCAATCCACACCCACCGGCACCCGATCGAGATACTCCGGTGCGGTGAGACCCAGGGCGGCCCCCGCATCGGCGACCACGTGAGCGAGACGCGGCGCGGGCTGGTCCGGGTCCAGCGGCACGAACAGCCCGCCCGCCTTCGCGACCGACAAGGCGGCGACGACCATCTCCACCGACCGTGGGAAGGCCACCGCGACAGCCACTTCGGGTCCCACGCCCCGCGCGATCAGGGCACGCGCCACCCGGGAAATCCGCGCGTCCAGTTCGCCATAGGTGACCGAGCGACCCCGGTACCGGATCGCCACTCGATCGGGACCGAGCACGACACCACGGGAGACGAGATCCGGCAACAGCACCGGGGGAGCGTCGAGCTCGGCCGGACGCTCCGTGAGCTGCTCAGCCGCGTCGAGAAGGGGCAGGTCACCGATCGCGGACTGCGGATGTTCGACGATCGCGGTCAGCAACCGGACGAGTCGTTCGGCGAACACCGAGACGGTCTCCCGGTCGAACAGGGCACTGGTGAAACCGAATTCGGCGCGGACCGGCTCCGCCGATTCGGTGGGGACGGTCAGCGCCAGGTCGAACCCGGTGACGTCCGCTCGCGGGCCCGTCAGCAGCGCGATCCGCGCAGCCGAACGTTCGGCGACACCCAGGGCCGCCGACTCCGCCGCCGACAATTCCGGAAACACGCAGGCCTGCCGCGCCAGCGCGGCCGCATCGGACAGCAGCGCGTCGACGGTCCGGCCGCCAGGCACCGATAGTCGCAGCAGCACCGCCGGATCCCGCGGGGCGAACACGTCCATCGCGATGTCCGCACTGCCGGACAGCCGCGCCAGCAACACCGCGTACGCGACATGGACAACCGTGCGCACCGAAGTCCGCCGCGCCTGCGCGACTTCCCGCATCCGCCCGAACAAATCAGCCGGGATCTCGAACCGCACGTGATCGTCGATAGCCACCGGCCCGGCGGACCGGAGACGATCCGCCGGAAGGTTCAGCTCCGCGGGCAGATCGGCGAGTACCGCACGCCAATAGGCGAATCGGGCCACCGGATCATCGTGCCGGGAGAGCTCCGCGAGCACCGCACCCACCGGGCGATCCGGCGTATCGCGGAGCGCGTCGAGAACCACACGCAGCCGGTGCGTCAGCGCTTCGGCGATATCGGCGCCGACCACCTCGAGCCGGTACTGCAGGCCGACCCGGATACCGTCGCCCACCTCGACCCCGACCGCCACCGGATAGTGCGTCGCATTGGCCGCCTCGACATCGACGATCTCGAGACCGTCGAGGGAACCATGCGCGCGCCGCATCCCCTCGGTATCCACCGGATACGACTCGTAGGCCATCAGCGTGTCGAACAACTCGCCCGCGCCGACGGCCCGCTGGATATCGGCCAGCCCCAGGTAATGCCCGTCGAGCAGCGCGACCTGCTCGGACTGCACCCGCGACAACACCGCGCGCAGCGACGCGGCAGCGTCGAGCCGCACCCGCACCGGAATGGTGTTCGCGAAAAGACCCACCATGGCGTCGACCCCGTCCAGCTGCGGCGGCCGCCCCGACACCACCGCACCGAACACGACATCGGCCCGGCCGACGACACCGGCCAGCACCACCCCCCACGCCGCCTGGAACAGCGTGTTCAGGGTGACCTCGTGCGCCGCGGCGGCCGCCGACAAAGCCTCCGCCTCGGTCGCCGACAAGTCGAGCGCGCACATCCCGTAACCTGCCACCGCATCCGCGGGCGGTGCGACAGCCGCCGTGAGCAGGGTCGGCTCGTGCCCGGACAGCGCCGCGCGCCAATCGTCCAGCGCCGCCGAACGATCCCGGCCGGCCAACCACGCGAGATAGTCCCGATAACCCCGCACCCGCGGCAACATCGACGGGCCGCCGTCGGTGCCGTAGGAAACCAGCAGTTCCCGCATCAGCAACGGCATCGACCAGCCGTCCACCAGCAGATGATGCGCGGTCAGCACCAGATGCAGATCACCGGAACCGCGGCGGTACACCGTGAACCGCAGCAGCGGCGCCGTCGACAGATCGAAACCGACCCGCGCCTCGGCCGCCAGGAACTCCCGCGGATCGCTGCTCGCGGTGTCGACGATCCGCCACGGCACCGCCACACCCTCGACCACGAAACCGACCGGCGTACCCGACGCCGCCGACCCGAACGAGGTACGCAGAATGGCGTGCCGATCGAGCACCACCTGCGCGGCCCGCCGCAGTCGCTCGAGATCCACCGCACCCGCCAACTCGACGGCCAACTGGACCAGATACGGATCCGCGTCGGGGGAGACCTGCGCCAGATACAGCAAGCCGAGCTGCAACGGCGCCAACGGCACCACATCGCTGAGCCCGGGCAGCTCGCGATGCCAGGCATCCAATTCGTCCTGGGAAACCCGCACCAGCGCCACATCGGCGGGGGAGAGACCACCGGCCGCCGGGTCACGAAGATGATCGGCGAGCAGCGCCAACGCGTCGGTCCAGCACTCGGCGAGCGCACGCACCGACGCCTCGTCGATGACCCCCGAGGCATAGGAGAACGACGCCCGCAGCACCACACCATCCGCCGAACCGGCCGCCAGCGCGTTGACATCGACCACCGCGGCCGCCGGCAACGCCGGATCCTGGTCGGCGACAGGCTCACCCCACGCATCGGTGGGCAGCCAACCGTGATCGGCCAGCGAATCCGGCACGTCGCCGGCGGACACCCGACCCAGATAGTTGAATCCCACCTGGCCCAACGCACCCGTGAGCAGCGGACCCGACTCGAGGTCCAGATGCCGGAGCATGCCGAAACCGATGCCCTTGTGCGGCACCGCGAGCAGCTGCTCCTTGACCGCCTTCACCAGCGACGCCGTCGCCGCACCACCCCGCCACGCGGCCTCGGTGTCGATCCCGCCCAGCTCGAGCGCCACGGGATACATGCTGGTGAACCAGCCGACCGTCCGGGTCAGATCGGCGCCCGCGAGGGCCGATTCCGTACGACCGTGGCCCTCCAGACGGATCCGCGTCGCCGAGGCATCCACGCCACGGCGAGCCCGCCACGTCCGCACCGCCAGCGCCAGCGCGGCGAGCAGACCGTCCTCGGCGCCCGCACGATACCTCGTCGGCAGGTCGGTCAGCACCGCCCGAGTGACGTCGGCGGGCACCGTGACAGTGAAAGTCCGCACGGTCGACGCGGTATCGACCGAGCGGTCGAGCGCACGCGTACCCAGCAACGGGTCCGGCACCGCCAGCACCCGCCGCCAATGATCGAGTTCGTCCCGGCGGCCGGCCGCCGCCTCGGTCAGGCCGTGCGCCCACCGGCGAAACGACGTCCCGACCGGGGGCAAGCTCACCCGCTGCCCGGCCGCGTACTGTCCCCAGGCGGTCACCAAGTCCGACAACAGGATGCGCCAGGACACCCCGTCGATCACCGCGTGGTTGGCCGCCACGATCAGACCGTCCGGACCGTCCTCACGGCACAACCACACGAACGCGACCATCCGCGATGCCGCTGGGTCCAGCGACGCCAGCGCGGAATCCAGCGCCGCACTCGCGATCTCGGCGCGTTCCCGCTCGGTCCGGCCCGCCGCGACATCGACCCGGGTGAGCAGTTGGTGCGCCGCCACCGAGCCCGGCGGCAGCGCGTTCAGCTCCCAGCGACCGTCCACCTCCCGCACGCAGGCACGCAGCATGTCGTGGTGATTCAGTATCGCGGACAGGGTGTCCACCAACCCGATCCGATCGATACCGGCGGGCAGCGCCAACACCATCTGCTGGCTGAAACGGCCGAACACCCGGCCGCCCGACAGCGAGGCCGCCAGCACCGGCGTCAGCGGCATCGTCCCCACACCACCACCGGGAAGTTCGGCCAACGTCGGCACCGACTCCCCACCGACCACCGCGACCCGGGCCAGCCCCGCCACGGTCCGCTGCTCGAACACCTGCTGCGGAGTGAACGAGATGCCCGCCGTCCGCGCCCGCGAGACCAACTGGATGGACAGAATGCTGTCTCCACCCGAGGCGAAGAACGAATCCTCCGCACCGATCTCGCGCACCCCCAGAACCTGGGTGAACAGCTCGGCGATCGCGACCTCCACCGGACCCTCCGGCGCGCGCGAACCGGCCGCGCCGAAGACCGGCGCGGGCAGCGCCCGGCGGTCCAATTTGCCGTTGGGCGTCAGCGGGATCTCGTCCAGCACGATGAGCACCGACGGGACCATGTGCCCCGGCAACGACGTACCGACGAAACGCCTCACCTGCTCGGTGTCGACCGGAACACCTCGGCGGGGCAGGACATAGGAGACCAGCACCGTCGCCCCCGAGTCGGCCTTCACCCCCATCGTCACCGCGTACTCGAGGTCCGGATGAGCCGTCAGCGCGGCGTCGATCTCTCCGAGCTCGACGCGGAAACCCCGGATCTTCACCTGGAAGTCCGAGCGGCCGAGATACTCGAAGTCACCCTCGGCCGTACGGCGGACCAGATCACCGGTCCGGTACATCCGCGCACCCGCGGCCCCCGCGAACGGCGCGGCGACGAACCGCTCCGAGGTGAGCCCGGGCCTGCCCAGATAACTCTGAGCAAGCGCGGGACCCGACAGATACAGCTCACCGGCCACACCCGCCGGAACCGGCCGCAACCGTGCGTCCAACACCACCGCCCCGACACCAGGAAACGCCGAACCGATCGTGATCGGCGCGCCCGGCCGCAGACCGGCGCTGCCCGTGGCGAGAATCGTGGCCTCGGTCGGGCCGTACCCGTTGAAGAACGCACGCTCGCCGACCGCCCAACGATCGACCAGCGCCGGGCCGAACGCGTCACCGGCCACCACGACCACCCGCAGCTCGTCGAGCCCCTCGGCGTCGACCGACTCGAGCGCGGCAGGCGTGATCAACAGATGGGTCACCCGCTCCCGGCGCACCAGCGCCGCCAGCTCGGGGCCACCGAACACCGTCGGCGGCGACACCACCAATGTCGCACCCGCGTGGAAGGCCACCAGCAGCTCGAGCACCGAGACGTCGAAGTTCGGCGAGCACACGTGCAGCACCCGGTCGCCCGCGTGCACCCCATACCGGTCCCGCGCGGCCGTGACCAGCGCGCCCAGACCGGTGTGCGTGACCACGACGCCCTTGGGCCGCCCGGTCGACCCCGAGGTGTAGATGACATAGGCCGGATGCTGATCGGTGAGCGGACGCACCCGATCGAGATAGGAGATCGGATGCGACGGCCACGCCGCGATCCGGTCCCGGTGCCGGGGCGCGTCGACCTCGATCCACGCGAGCGCCTCGCCCAGGGCGCTCCGGTACGCCGCCGCGGTGAGCCCGAGCACCGCACCCGAGTCCGCCACCAGGTACGCGATCCGTTCCGCCGGCAGGCCGGGATCGACCGGAACATAGGCCGCGCCGGTCTTGGCGACCGCCCACACGGCCAGCACCGACTCGATCGAACGCGTGAATCCGAGCGCGACCACATCACCGGGCCCGATCCCGCGATCCAGCAGCTCCCTGGCCAGCCGCGACGACGACTCGTCGAGCTGGGTGTAGGTGAGTTCGATCCGGTCGCCGTCGGCGGGGGAGAAGGACAGGGCGATCGCCTCGCCCGCCGTGTCGACCGCCGCCGTCAGCAGCTGCGCGAAGAGGGGAGTGCTCGCCTTGCGATTGCCTCGACCTCGCGCCGCGCGACGAACCTCACCCATCCTTGTACAACATCCTTCATCCGTCCGGCCCACAGCTCTGCGATGACCCACGAACCCTGTCGGATTCTGGGCCTACCGGGCGGCGGACCAGTGTCGAACAAGCAAGAAGGAGTCGATATCGGGGCGTTCGGCGACCATGACACCACACGTCACGCTGTCACGACCACACAAACGGCCCGGACAACCACGTCCAGCACCTTGCCCAGCCAGAATTTGTGCGCATGGCACAATATCGGCGGCGGTTTTTGTACAACGGACGGAGCGGGCGGTGGCAGAGTACGGATCCCTCGTCTGGGTCGGTCAGGCACTGGGCCCACTCACCGACGCGATCACCGAGGATCTGATTCGCGTCACCGAGCAGATGATCCCGGTGACCGACATCGCCTTCGATCTGGCGGACCTGCGCGCCGCCAGCATCGCGGAGAACATCGCCGTCGTGCAGTACGTCCTGGCCAACAACATCGACCCGGCCACCGTCAGCCCGCCCGCGGGCGCCGCCGCCTACGCCCAGCGGCTGGCCCGGCGCGGCGTGCCGCTGACCGTCCTGCTGCGTGCGTACGGCCTGGGCCAGTATCGCCTCCTCGACGCGGCCATCGGGCTGATCCTCGCCGTTCCCGGCCCCGACCAGGCCGCCAGAATCGCCGAGTTGCTCCGCTTCGCCGGCACCTACCTGGACCGCCTCAACTCGTCCATGGGCCGCATCTACGAAGCCGAACGCGACCGCTGGCTCAGCAGCCGCCAAGCCGCCCGGCAGCAGTGGATCGCCCGCCTCCTCGACAGCGACGACGTCGACGTCCCGGCTGCCGAAGAAGCACTCGACTACCGTCTCGACCGCCGCCACCTCGCCGCGGAGGCCTGGACCCCACCGGACACCCCGGGCGCGGACGCGGCACGCGCGCTCGACCAGACCCGCCAACTCCTGTCCACGGCGATGGGCGCCAGGGGAGCCGAACTGGCGGCGGCCACCGGGGAACGCGCGCTGCGCATCTGGTTCCCGGTCACCGAGGACCACCGCACAGCGCCCGACGACATCGGCGACCGAATCGCGGCGTCCGGCCTGCCCGTCAAGGTCGCTCTCGGCACCGTCGGCGCGGGACTGCCGGGATTCCGGACCTCCGCCCGCAGCGCGGCCCGCGCCAAGAACCTCGCCGTCACCGCCGGGCCGGACGCGCCGCCGGTGGTGGACTTCGACACCGTCGCCCCGTTCGCGCTCCTGTCCGACGAACCCGACGAGCTCGCCGGACTGGTCCGTCGCGTTCTCGGCCCCCTCGCCGCCGACGGCACCAAGATGGCCATGCTCCGCCACACCCTGGATGTCTTCCTCGCCGAGGGCGGTAGCTACTCGAGCACCGCCCGCCTCCTCGACGTCCACCGCAACACCGTGCAGTACCGCATCCAGCAGATCACCGGCCGCTACGGAATCACTTTGGACGCGGACAACTTCCGTCTACGGTTCGCCCTCGGTGTGTGCCGCTGGTATCGTCACGTGCTTTTTCGGACAATCTGACTCCCAGTGGTTTGTGCCCGACGCACAGTCCCGAAGAGCGAGACAGGTGCGGCGACGCCGTGAACTCCCGAACCCGGGGGAGTGCCGGCTCGGTATCGACGCCGTGTTCGCGCACCTTCGACCGGAGTCGGCGGGGGTAGAGTTGGTTACCCGGGTGACAGGAGTTGACGATGTCCACACACGCCACACCATCAATGATCCGGACCGCTGTGATCGCGGTGGCCGTGGGCGCCGCGTCACTCGTCGCCACGGCCGGTCCAGCGTCGGCCGACGTCGAACCCGGCAACTACACGTCGACGACATTGTCGGCGGGCATCGTGCTCCTGCAACGTGACGCGCGCGTCGAAGGCGGGGAGCTGGTCTTGATCGGGCGTTACCCGATTCAGCCGACACCCGACGGTGGTTACGTCGACATCTTTCCCGGCCACCGCGTCGTACTGATCAGTGACGGACGCGGCGGGTACACGGGTCCGGCGTATTTCGGTGGGGTGGAGATCGGCAGCATCACCCTGACGCCCCGATAAGGGTGACCGGGGAGAAGATCCCGATACCGCTGTCGGGTCTAGTTGACATAATGTGCATTATCGGCGTTTGAACGGCGCCGGTCGGGCGGGTGTTTTGCATTATTGATGCACTACGTGCCGTGTTGCGTTGCGTGCCGATTCGTCGGCGTTCCACCGTCGCGGCGACTGACACCGCGCCGTCATATCGCGCGCAACAACTCGCGATGTCCATGTCGACGTTTTGCGATGTGACGCGGAATTCGGCATTTTCCACCTGGCGGCCCATTAATGACCACTCGCGATGAATGCCTGCATCTGCAGCATGCGGCCCCATGTGTGGCGAAATGAAGAATTCGTGGGCCTCGGGGTGAACAGGTTCGCACTCCCCCTCCACTTCCCCAGTGCCCTTATTCCGTCACAGTGACGAAATAAGGGCACTGGGGAAACTCAGGAATACATCGCATCGACGTCGGCGGCGTACTTCTTCATGACCTCCGCACGCCTCAGGGACATCTTCGGAGTGAGCTCACCGGTCGCTTCGGTCCACTCGCACGGCAGAATGCGAACCTTCTTGATGCCCTCGGCGTGCGACACGTGAGTATTGGTGGCGGCGACCGCCGCATCGATCTCGGAGACGAGGTCGGGATCGTCGATGAGCGTTTCTACCGAAGTGTCGGCGGGAAGATTGTGGCGGAGTCGCCAATCCGGAAGAACGTCCGGGTCGAGGGTGATCAGGGCGCCGACAAAAGGTCGGCCGTCACCGACGACCATCGCTTGACCGATCAACGAATGCGAACGAAGAGAATCTTCCAGCAGGCCCGGCGAGACGTTCTTACCGCCGGCCGTGACGATGATTTCCTTCTTGCGGCCGGTGATGGTCAGGTAGCCGTCACGGTCGATGGCACCCAGGTCACCCGTGCGGAACCAGCCGTCGGTGAATGCCTCGGCGGTCGCGTCGGGGTTGCCCCAGTACTCGCGGAACACCACCGGGCCACGCAGCAGGAGCTCACCGTCGTCGGCGATCTTGATTCCGTGGCCGTCGGTCGGGCGGCCCACGGTGCCGACCCGGGTGTTTCGTGGGGTGTTCACGGTGATCGCGGCAGTGGTCTCGGTGAGCCCGTAGCCCTCGTAGATGGGAATGCCCACACCGCGGAAGAAGTGGCCGAGGCGGGCGCCGAGCGGTCCGCCACCGGACACCGCCGCACCGCAGCGGCCGCCGAGCGCGCCACGCAGCTGCCGGTATACCAGCTTGTCGAACAGGGCGTGCTCGAGCTTGCGCAGGAGTCCCGGTCCGCCGCTGTCCAGCGATTCGCTCCAGGCGATGGCGGTCTCGGTGGCGCGGTCGAAGATCCGGCCCCTGCCGCCGGCGTGTGCCTTCTGCTGGGCACCGTTGAAGACCTTCTCGAATACGCGCGGCACCGCCAGGATGAAGTCCGGCCGGAAACTGCCGAATTGGTCGACGAGCGTGGACCAATCGGAGCTGAACGCCACGATCACTTTGGCGTCGAGGGCGGCCAGGGTGACCGCGCGGGCGAACACGTGCGCGAGCGGCAGGAACATCAGCGACCGGTTGCCTTCGGTGACGAACTCCGCCAAGGCGATCCGGTCGGACTTCGACTCCGCGTAGAGGTTCGCGTGGGACAGCAACACGCCCTTGGGGCGTCCCGTGGTGCCCGAGGTGTAGATCAGGGTGGCCGGGGAGCTGGCGTAGACCTGGGCGCGACGGGTGTGGACCGCCTCGTCGTCGAGGTCGGCGCCGCGCGCTGTCAGCTCCGCGACGGCGCCCTGGTCGATCTGCAGGATTTCGGTCAGCTCGGGGAGAGCGGCGCGGTCGATCTGGTCGATGACCCGACGGTGCTTGTCGCTGTCGACCACCAGCAGCTGGGTCGCGGAGTCCTGCAGGATCCACTTGGCCTGCTCGGCGGCGGAGCTGTCGTAGATGGCGACGGTGCAGCCGCCCGCGGCCCAGATGGCGTGGTCGAGGACCACCCACTCGTAGCGGGTGGGTGCCATGATGGCGACCCGGTCGCCGAGTCCGACGCCGGAGGCGATGAGGCCCTTGGCGACATCGGTGACGGTGCGGGCGAATGCCGCGGCGGTGACGTCGGTGAGTCCGCCGTCGCCGGTGTCGACGTTGAAAAGCACCGTGTCCGGCGAGTGCTCGGCGTGCCGGAACACGCTGTCGGAGTTGTTCGCGTGTTCTGGAACGGTGTAGGAAGCCGGGGCTTCGAACTCGCGCATCGGGTGCCTTCCGCGTGGGGGTATCGATTCGAGGTGTGCGCTACTGCGCGGTGGCCGGTTCCTGGCGCTGGTCGAGGCCGAGGCGATGCAGGCCGCGCAGGTCGTAGGTGTGGGTGGCGACGGCGCCGAGGATCAGTCCGATCGCGAGGCCGACGAGGGTCATCCACAGGCCCTGGCTCATGCCTGCTTCGAGGTGGCCGTCGAAGAACAGGATGGCGCGCACGGCGAGGTAGATCTGATGCATGGGTTCGAAGGCGGCCAGGTCGGCGATCCAGCGCGGGGTGGCCTCGAGCGGGATGGTGCCCGAGGACGACGGGATGCCCAGGACGACGAAGACGATGAGGTTGATCATCAGGCCGGCGGTGCCGAAGGCGGCCATGACCGACAGTCCGGTGACGGCGATGGCGGTGATGGCCAGGGTGCCGTAGAGGAACAGCATCAGCGGTCGTTCGATGGTCATGTCGAGCAGGGCGCCGACGCCGAGGAACACGCCGGAGGCCAGGGGTGCGCTGATGGCGGCGATCCCCCATTTGATGAGCAGGGTGCGCCAGCGGCTGATCTGGGCCCGGGCGGTTCGCTTGTGCCAGGGGCCGTATTCGGCGGGGACGAAGCCGAGGGAGCCGTCGACGAGGGAGTTGATCATCATCGCGCCGCTGAAGCCGACGATCAGCAGAACGAGGGTGTAGAAGAACGCCGCGAGTCCTTGGCCGGTGCCTTCGGGCAGGGGGTGGTACGGGGTGACGACGACGTCGATGGGCTGGGTGAGCTGCAGCTGGGCGGCGCCGCTGAGCGGTGCGGTGCCGATGGCGCCGCGGACCTGGTC
Organism: Nocardia sp. MH4; assembly: GCF_019266065.1. Classification (GTDB taxonomy): domain Bacteria; phylum Actinomycetota; class Actinomycetes; order Mycobacteriales; family Mycobacteriaceae; genus Nocardia; species Nocardia canadensis. The sequence continues at coordinate 270,429 of NZ_LPNR01000112.1, forward strand.
GGTGAGCTGGGTGCCGACGGTGGTGTTGACCTGGGTCATGGCCTGGTCGGCGATCGTTTCCATGATCTGGGCGGCGAGGGTGCCCGCGCGGGGGTTGGTCAGGACCGAGATGATCGGCTGTTCGACGGTGCCGGGGACGATCGATGCCGTGCCGAGGATGGCGACGCGTTTGGTGAAGTCGCCGGGGATGACGATGGCGCCGTACACCTCGCCGTTGCGCAGCTGTCGTTGCGCTTCGTTGAGGCCGACGGCGCGCAGGTCGATCTTGTCGGCGGGGATGTTCTCCCCCAGTGCCGTGCTGATCTGGGCGCCGAGGTTGGTGGGCTGGCCGGCGAGGGTGTCGCCGACGTCCTGGTTGACGACGGCGATCGGGAAGTCGTGCAGGTGCTTCTGGGGGTCGGCGGTGTAGCCGAGGTACATGGTGCCCAGGAGCGCGGCCAGCACGGTGACCAGCGTGATCGGTGCCAACCACTCGCGGATCGGCATGCTGCTCGGCGGGCGCGTCGGCGCGGTGTTGTCAGTCATGGCACCCGTCAATGTAGTCAGCGACTACAAAGTAGTCAATGCAAACATTCGGCGCATGTCGGATATCCTGCTACCACCATGTCCTTGCATTCGCGCTACCACCACGGAGACCTCCGGGCCGCACTGCTGCAGCACGCCGAGGCGGCGCTGCGCATGGTCGGCGCGGACGGCTTGTCGCTGCGTCAGCTGGCCCGCGACACCGGTGTCAGCCACGCGGCCCCGAGCCGGCATTTCCGCGACAAGCAGGCACTGCTCGACGCACTGGCCGTCAGCGGCCTGGAACGGCTCGGCGACTGCTTCGAACAGGCCGTGACCGCCGGGCCGATCACCACGCGGCTCCAGACCTTCGCCCGGGCCTATCTGCGGTTCGCGCTGGACAATCCGGAGTTGCTGCCGCTGATGTTCGCGCGCAGGCACAGCTCCACCGACACCGAGATCCAGGCGGCCGCGGAGCGTGCCTTCGCCATCCCGATCGCGCTCATCGCCGAAGGCCAGGCCGCCGGGGAGATCGTGCCCGGTGACCCGAAACGTCTCGGTGTCACCGCGCTCGCGGCCGTGCAGGGCCTGGCGACCTTCGTCGGGTCGGGCTATACCGCCGACTACGACTCCGAGCAGCTCCTCGACGATCTGGTCCGGCACATGACCCTGGGGCTACTCCCCCGGTCGTGACGAGACCTTCTATTCGGTGCCCGCGAGGATGACAGGGCGGCCGTTGCGCGGCTGCGTGGGCCGGTTGCTGTGCGGGAACAGGGCGCGATACCGGTCGACGTCGGCCACCGCGACAGGACTCGGCGTGCGCAGCACGATCCACGCCACGCCCTCGGTGCACGGCGGCGTGGTGAGTGAGCCTTCGTAGCGGAACTGGGCGAGCTCCGCGGGCAGGAACGTGCGGGGGTCGACGTTGCTGAGCGTGCGGGTGGCGCCGACGCGATCGGGTGCGACGGTGAGGACCCGACTCACTGCCGCCGGTGCCTGCTGGGCGCGCAACATGATCGCGAGCACGGCCAGCCGCCCGGCCCGGTCGGTGTGCACGAGGTGCAGTTCCATGGCGGTCTCGGCGCCGACGACGGTGTGTTCGCTGGGTAGATGGAAGTGGTACTGGGTCAGCGAGAACGGGGTGCCGTCGACGATGATGCGGTTGCCCGAGTCGGCGGGCACGGCGGTCTGGATGGTGTGGCCGGTGTTGGTGATGGTGGCCGTGGGGGTGGGCCCGTAGACGATCTCGATGTGGTCGGCGGGGTGCGTCTCGGCGGCGTCGGGGAGATCGATCGGTGACTGGGCGTGGCCGTTGCGGCAGGTGGCGAAGTGCTTGTCGAGGTCGGCCCAGTGGTCGGGACCTTCGGCGTCGTAGTCCCAGTGTGGCGCGGTGGCGGTGGTGTCGGCGGCGCCGCACCCGGCGGTCGCGAGCAATGCCAGGGCGGCGAACGCCTTGCGGCGGTTCAGGACGACTCGATGTGTCACCGGCGCGACTCCTTGCCACGATTCGGCCGCCGGTCCGGTGCCGGGAAGTCGGCGCGTCCGCAGCGGCGCAACGATCAGAGCGCACGCGGAGATCGGCGCATCATCGAAGGCCGCCGGAATGTCCGATTGGTACCGAATATCCCTCTGGTGCAGGTGATTTCGCGCGTGCAACGGACTCTCAGGCTAGGCCGGTGGGTACGGTGCGGACCAGAGCGCGCGGCGGCGAGATACGTCACATCGGACGGGGTGCCGAAGAGGTGGTCCTCCCCCAGGACCGTTGCCCTGAGGGAGGATTCGGGCGAATCAGGCGCCGACGTAGTCGGCGAGGTGCTCGCCGGTGAGGGTGGATCGGGCGGCGACGAGATCGGCGGGCGTGCCTTCGAAGACGATCCGGCCACCGTCGTGACCGGCGCCGGGGCCCAGGTCGATGATCCAGTCGGAGTGGGCCATCACGGCCTGGTGGTGCTCGACGACGATGACCGACTTGCCCGCGTCGACGAGCCGGTCCAGCAGGCCGAGCAGCTGTTCGACATCGGCCAGGTGCAGGCCGGTGGTCGGCTCGTCGAGGATGTAGACGCCGCCCTTGTCGGACATGTGGGTGGCGAGCTTCAGGCGCTGTCGTTCACCGCCGGACAGGGTGGTGAGCGGCTGGCCGATGGTGAGGTAGCCGAGGCCGACCTCGGTGAGGTGGGTGAGGATCTTGTGGGCGGCGAGGGTCTTGGCCTCCCCCTCGCCGAAGAACTCGCGAGCCTCGTCGACGGGCATCGACAGCACCTCGCTGATGTTCTTGCCCGCGAAGGTGTACTCGAGCACCTCGGCCATGAACCGCTTGCCCTCGCACACCTCACACACGGTGGACACCCCGGCCATCATGGCCAGGTCGGTGTAGACGACGCCGGCGCCGTTGCAGTTCGGGCACGCGCCTTCGGAGTTGGCGCTGAACAGGGCAGGCTTGGCGCCGGTGGCCTTGGCGAAGGCCTTGCGGATGTGGTCGAGCAGGCCGGTGTAGGTGGCGGGGTTGCTGCGCCGGGAGCCCTTGATGGGTGCCTGGTCGATGGAGATGACGCCCTCGTCGATCGGGATGGAGCCGTGCACGAGCGAGCTCTTGCCCGAACCCGCGACCCCGGTGATCGCGACCAGTACGCCGAGCGGGATGTCGACATCGACCTCGCGCAGGTTGTTGGCCGTCGCGCCGCGGATCTGCAACGCGCCGGTGGCGGTGCGGACTGTGTCCTTGACGGCGGCCCGGTCGTCGAAATGGCGGCCGGTGACGGTCTTGCTGGCGCGCAGGCCGTCGACGCTGCCTTCGAAGCAGATGGTGCCGCCCTTGGAGCCCGCGGCGGGACCGAGGTCGACGATGTGGTCGGCGATGGCGATGGTCTCGGGCTTGTGCTCGACGACCAGGACGGTGTTGCCCTTGTCGCGCAGGCGCAGCAGCAGGTCGTTCATGCGCTGGATGTCGTGCGGGTGCAGGCCGGCGGTGGGCTCGTCGAAGACGTAGGTGACGTCGGTGAGCGAGGAGCCGAGGTGCCGGATCATCTTGACGCGCTGGGCTTCACCGCCGGAGAGGGTGCCCGAGGGCCGCGACAGCGACAGGTAGCCGAGGCCGATCTCGACGAACGAGTCGAGGGTCTGGCGCAGCGATTCCAGCAGCGGGGCGACCGAGGGGTCTTCGATGCTCTTGACCCATTCGGCGAGATCGGTGATCTGCATCGCGCAGGCGTCGGCGATGCTGACGCCGTCGATCTTGGACGAGCGGGCTTCGGCGGACAGGCGGGTGCCGTCGCAGTCGGGGCAGGTGCCGAAGGTGACGGCGCGTTCGACGAAGGCGCGCACGTGCGGTTGCAGTGCTTCGACGTCCTTGGACAGCATGGACTTGCGGATCTTGGGGATCAGGCCCTCGTAGGTGAGGTTGATGCCGTCGACCTTGATCTTGGTCGGTTCCTTGTAGAGCAGGTCGGCGAGTTGCTTCTTGGTGTACTTCTTGATCGGCTTGGCGGGGTCGAAGAAGCCGCTGCCCTTGAAGATCCGGCCCATCCAGCCATCCATGCTGTAGCCGGGGATGGTGAGGGCGCCCTCGTCGAGGGATTTGTTCTCGTCGTAGAGCTGGGTCAGGTCGATGTCGTTGACGGTGCCCTTGCCCTCGCAGGTGGGACACATGCCGCCGGTGATGGTGAAGCTGCGGCGTTCCTTGACGGTGACGCCGTGCTTCTCCACGGCGACCGCGCCGGAGCCGCTGATGGAGGCGACATTGAAGGAGAAGGCCTGCGAGGAGCCGATGTGCGGGTCGCCGAGGCGGCTGAACAGGATGCGCAGCATGGCGTTGGCGTCGGTGACGGTGCCGACGGTGGAGCGCGGGTCGGCGCCGAGGCGGGACTGGTCGACCAGGATGGCGGTGGTGAGGCCCTCGAGGACGTCGACGTCGGGGCGCGACTGGCTGGGCATGAAGCCCTGCACGAAGGCGCTGTAGGTCTCGTTGATGAGGCGCTGGGATTCGGCGGCGATGGTGCCGAAGACGAGCGAGCTCTTGCCGGAGCCGGAGACGCCGGTGAAGACCGTGAGCCTGCGCTTGGGGATCTCGACGCTGATGTCGCGCAGGTTGTTCACGCGGGCGCCGTGCACCCGGATCAGGTCGTGGGCGTCGGCCGGCTCCACGGTCGCGGTGCTGGACTTCTTGGCCGTGCTCATGGATCTCCCTCAGGTCGGTCGGCGTCGCCGGTTTCTCGAATCTACCGGCGGGGGTGCTTACTTGGTCTGCTGGATGCGGACCATGTTGCCCGCGGGATCGCGGAAGGCGCAGTCGCGGATGCCGTAGGGCTGATCGGTGGGCTCCTGTACGACTTCGACGTCGCCCGCTTGGAGCTTCTCGAACAGGCCGTCGAGGTCGTCGGTGGCGAGGTTGATGCCGGCGTAGGTGCCTTTGGCCATCATCTCGGTGATGACGCGGCGTTCCTCGTCGGTGATGCCGGGGTCGGCGGCGGGCGGGTGCAGCACGATGGAGGTGCTGGGCTGGTCCGCCGGGCCGACGGTGATCCAGCGCATGCCGTTGTAGCCGACGTCGTTGCGGACTTCGAAGCCGAGCGCGTCGCGGTAGAAGGCGAGGGCGGCATCGGGGTCGTCCTGGGGCAGGTAGCTCTGGTGAATGGTGATGTTCATGGCGACCACGCTAATTGTCGCGGGAGACCGGCGCTTCTCGATTCCTGATCGGTCTGGTCACCTTCTTGACCACGCACGACGGCATGCCCTGGGTCGCCAGCGCCTCCTGCCGGTAGACGCTCGGCGGGACGCCGACGAGTTCGGTGAAGCGGGTGCTGAAGGTGCCCAGTGACGACGATCCGACGGCGAAGCAGACCTCGGTGACGCTCAGGTCGCCGCGGCGCAGCAAGGCCATGGCGCGTTCGATGCGGCGGGTCATCAGGTACGAGTAGGGCGATTCGCCGTAGGCGAGGCGGAACTGGCGGCTGAGGTGCCCGGCGGACATGTGCACGCCGCGCGCGAGCGCCTCGACGTCGAGCGGTTGCGCGTATTCGCGGTCGATGCGGTCGCGGACCCGGCGCAGCAGGGCCAGGTCCCGCAGGTGCTGGGGCCGCTCCGGCGTGCTGGTCACATGCGCGATCGTCTCATGTCGGGGCAGGGTTGCCCAGCAGGGCCGGGTGCGCCGCCCTCGGCGATCGGACGGCGGCGACCTGGTCGCGGAAGTGCGGGCAGGTGCGGAAGTCCTCGGCGTCGCAGTCGAGGACGTGGGTGACGGCGTCGAGGGCGGCGCGGGTGCGAGCCAGCTGGTCGGCGAGGCGGGCCCGGTGGGCGTGCAGTACCTGCCTGCGGGTAACCCGGTCGGGTGCCTGGGTGAACAGGAGGGCCAGGTCGTCCAGGGACAGTCCGGCCTTCTTGCCCAGGACGATCATGGCGATGGTGTCGAGGTCGGTGTCGCGGTAGCGGCGTCGGCCCGCCGAGTCGCGGCCCGGGGTGAGCAACCCGCGGTCCTCCCAGTGCCGGAGGACGTGGGTGGCGAGTCCGAACCGGGCCGCGGCCGTGCCGATCGTGGTGTGCTCGCCCGTCATCCGTCGAGCCTAGGCGGTGGCGAGGTAGCGGGTGACGACGGCGACGGGATGCCAGGGCAGGCGGATCGCGGTGGACTCGACGGTGCCGAATCGTGCGCGCAGCGAGTCCTGGACGGCCGCGGTGCGGGCGAATCGGAAGTCGTAGACGGCGAGGGTGGCGCCGGGGCGCAGGATGCGGTGCAGTTCGTGGGCGGCCGGGTCGAGGTCGGGCCATTCGTGCATGCTCAGGCTGGACACGGCGAGGTCGATGCTCGTGTCGGGATACGGGAGATCGGTGACGTCGGCGACGGCCAGCTCGACGGGAGCGGACAGGTGCCGGCGGGCGATCTCGATCATGTGTGGGGACAGGTCGATGCCGTGCAGGCGCAGGTCGGGGCGTCGGGTCGCCAAGCAGGACAGCAGCTTTCCCGGGCCGGTGCCGATGTCGGCGACGGTGGCGCCGGGTGTGGTGGCGGCGTCGATGTCGGTGGCGATGCGCCGGTAGAGGCTGCCGAGCAGGCGGGTGGCGCGGCGGTCGTAGCCGAGGCTGCGGGCGTGGTCGAAGGTGGTCATGGGACCACCGTGCCGGTTCAGGTCGACCTGAAGTCAAGCTCCGCGGTCGGGCGGACGGCGGCGGTGCGCCCGGGCGCCCGCTGGTACTGCCAGTAGAGGTTGGTGTGGGCGATGACCTCGGCGGGTTGCGGTGCGCCCCAGGGGGTCTTGTCGAAGGTGGTGTGGGCGTCGGCGACGAGGGTGACGTCGTAGCCGCGCACGAACGCGCCGTGGATGGTGGAGCGGACGCACGCGTCGGACTCGGCGCCGGTGACGACGAGGTGCCCGGCACCGGCCGCGGCGAGCAGCTCTTCGAGGGGCGTGTCCTCGAAGGAGTCGCCGTAGCGCTTGGGGACGACGGGTTCGTCGTCGCGGCGGGTCAGTTCGGGGACGTACTGCCAGGCCTCGGTCCCGGTGACCAGATCTTCGGCGGAGTGCTGGATCCAGATCACCGGCACCGAGGCGGTGCGAGCCCGGTCGACGAGTGCGGCGATGTTGGCGACCACCTCGTCGCGGCGGATCGCCGCTTCGACGACGCCGTTCTGGACGTCGACGACGAGCAGGGCGGTGCCGGGGCGGTCGGGCAGCGTGGTCACGGCGGATTCCTCGGTGACGGTGGGGTGTTCAGAGCGGACGCAGGACGACGATGCCCGGCGTGGTCCGGACGTAGTCGGCCAGCGGGGTGTCGACGACCTGGTAGGCGGCCAGCGAGGAGGCGTTGCGGAACATCGGGCCGTCGGCGGTCTGGACGATGATGCCGACGTGGGTGACGTCGAGGCCGGCGTCGGGGGTGTAGGCGCCGACGAAGTCACCCGTGCGCAGTGCGGCCATCACTGCCCCGTCGACGGCGGCCGCGGGAATGTGGGTGATCGCGCGGTCGACGACGGGCAGGCCCGGCAGGTAGGTGCCGCCGTCGGCGGTGGCATTGAGGTGCTTGGTGACGGTGACCGCGGCGGGACTCAGACCGGCGGTGATATCGGTGGCGGCGATGCGCCCGGTGCTCGCCCAGTCGGTGAAGAAGTGCTTGCGCTGGGTGAACTCGACGCGGCTGTCGACGTAGCGGGTGGCGACGAGGTTGGCGACGAACTGGTCGCGATCGGCCGAGCGGGACGCGGCGTCGAGATAGTCGAGGTAGGTGAAGCAGTCGACGCGGCGCAGGTCGATGACGAGTTGTTCGGGCTCGGTGGCCGATCCGATGAGCATGTTCGGGCCGTAGGGGGTGCCGAGCAGGTGGCCGGAGAGCCGGGCGAGCAGCTCGGCTCGGCTGATCGCGCCCGCTTCGGCGCGCACGGCGAGCAGTTCGTCGATCTTGCGGCCGGTGGTGTCGTCGATGGCCGGGGTGGCCAGGGCGGGCGCGGCGGCGCAGACCAGGGCGGCGAGCACGAGCAGGATCCGGACGATGATGCGCAAGACGCCTCCCAGCAGCCAAACGGTCGATCGGTGCGAGCGGTCTCCACCGTAGCCGACCCGGTGTCGTCGTCTCAGGCGTCGGGAACGATGACCGCGCGTCCGGTGATATGTCCCGCGTGCAGGCGCTCATAGGCCAGCGGGGCTTCATCGAGGGTGAAGGTCTCCACGTGGACCGACACCTCGCCACGGCGGGCGATCTCGAGGACTTCGATGAGTTCGGTGCGGGTGCCCCAATACGGTGAGCGCACGGTCGTCTCGTAGGGCGGGGAGCCGAAGCCGACGGCGACCGTACCGCCCCCGAGCCCGACGACGGCGATGTCGGCGGCGATGCCCGCCGCGGCGGCGGCGGTGGCGGTCGTGGCCGGCGCCCCGACGAAGTCGAGGACGACCTGGGCGCCTTCGCCGTCGGTGAGGGCGCGGATCTTCTCGGCGGCCGAGGCGTCGGACAGGACGGTGTCGTGGGCGCCGACCCGGCGGGCGAGGTCGAGCCGGTCCTCGGAGACATCGAGGGCGATGACGCGGGTGGCGGTCATGGCCCGCAGTAGCTGGATGGCGACGTGGCCGAGGCCGCCGGCGCCGATGACGACGGTGGTGCTGCCGGGCACGAGCTTGGGCAGCGACAACGTGATCGCGTGGTAGGGGGTGAGTCCGGCGTCGGTGAGCGAGACGTTCTGGACGGGATCGAGCTCGCCCATCGGCACGAGGTGGCGGGCGTCGTCGATGATCAGGTACTCGGCCATCGCGCCGGGGGCCCCGAGGCCGGGCGGGAAGATGCCGAGTTCCGCGGCGCGCAGGCAGTAGTTCTCGGCGCCGCGGGTGCACATGCGGCACCGTCCGCATCCCCACGGCCCGTACACCGCCATCATGGCGCCGATCTCGACACCTTCCACGCCGGCGCCGACCGCGGCGACGGTGCCCGCGCCTTCGTGGCCGAGGGTCAGTGGCAGCGGGAAGCCGAGGTGGTCGGCGGGCAGGCTCATGACGGCGATGTCGGAGTGGCACACCCCGGCGGCGGCGACTTTCAGCAGGATCTGGCCTGGCCCGGGTTCGGGGTCGGGCACGGTGACGACTTCGGGGGCTGCGCCCGGGGTTCGGTACTGCACGGCTCGCACGGTGACCTCCCACGTCGACGGGGCTGCTCTCGTCGATCGTCGCAGCAGGTCCGGGGAGATTGCAAGCGATTCACGATCATCGCGCTACTGCGGGAGATGAACCGCTTCCCGTACCGTTGGCGCAGGTAGTGCGTATTCTCCGCGGGTTCGCGAACGAGTTGCTCGTGCAAGTTTGTCGACAGCATCGCCCGGTGCGGCGGAAGGGAAAGCGACATGCGTGCTTTGACCGTTGTTCCAGATCAGCCCGGTTCGCTGAGCGTGCAGGATGTGCCGGATCCGGTGGCCGGGCCGAACGAGTTGCTGGTGGACGGGGTTTCGCTGGGCATCTGCGGCACCGATCGCGAAATCGCGTCGGGAGTGTACGGATGGGCGCCGCCGGGTCGGGAACGGCTGATCCTCGGACACGAGTCGCTGGGCAAGGTACGGACCGCGCCGGCCGGAAGTGATTTCGCGCCGGGCGATCTCGTCGTCGGGATCGTGCGCAGGCCGGACCCGCAACCGTGCGGGGCGTGTGCGCGTGGGGAATTCGACATGTGCCGCAACGGCCAGTACGTGGAACGCGGGATCAAGCAGATCGACGGGTACGGCTCCACCGCGTGGGTCGTCGACGCCGACTACACGGTGAAGCTGGATCCGTCGCTGGCCGAGGTCGGGGTGCTGATGGAGCCGACGACGGTGGTGGCCAAGGCGTGGGATCAGATCGAGCGGATCAACAACCGGGCCTGGTTCGAACCGAAGACGGTGATGGTCACCGGCGCGGGGCCGATCGGCCTGTTGGCGGCGATGCTCGGCGCGCAGCGGGGGCTGGATGTGCATGTGCTCGACCGATCGACCGACGGGCCGAAACCCGGTCTGGTGGCCGATCTCGGGGGCACGTTCCATACCGGGCCCGCCGGGGAGGTCGCCGAGAAGATCAATCCGGACGTGGTGATCGAGGCGACGGGCGCGGCGGCGGTCACTTTGCAGTTGATGCAGCTCAACACTCCGGGCTCGATCGTCTGCCTGACCGGGGTGACGGCGGCGGGCAAGGATTCCCCGGTCGACGTGGGTGCGCTCAACCGCAATATCGTGCTCGACAACGCCGTCGTGTTCGGTTCGGTCAACGCCAACCGGCACCACTACCAGCTGGCCGCGGAGTCGCTGGCGAAGGCCGATCCGGCGTGGCTGGCCCGGTTGATCACCCGGCGGCTGCCGTTGGAGCGCGCGCTCGAGGCGTTCGATCCGGGTGATCACACCGATATCAAGGTCGTCATCGACCTGTAGTCCGTCAGATCGCGCAGCCGTCCGGGCCGCAGGTGTCGCCGTCGGCGTCGGTGGCCGGCACCAGCGGTGCCGGACGGTCGTTCCAAGCGGTGGTCAGGGCCTGGGTGAAGACCTCGGTGGGCTGGGCGCCGGAGACGGCGTACTTGTTGTCGAAGACGAAGAACGGCACGCCGGTGGCGCCGAGCTGGGCGGCTTCGCGTTCGTCTTGGCGGACGGCGTCGGCGTAGGCCCGCGGGTCGGCCAGGACCTCGCGCACGGCCGTCTCGGCGAGGCCGGCGCGGACCGCAAGGGTGACGAGGCGCTCGGTGTCGGCGAAGACCGGCTCGGCTTCGGCGAAGTTGGCGGCGTACAGGGCGTCGAGCAGCGCGTCCTGCTTGCCCTGGTCGAGGGCGAAGTGCAGCAGCCGGTGCATGTCGAAGCTGTTGCCGTAGTCGCGACCGGAGGTCTGGTAGGGCAGGCCGAGCTGGGCGGCCTGGGCGCCGATGTTGCGCTCGTTGGCGGCGGCCTGGTCGACGCTGATGCCGTACTTGGCGGCGATGCGCGGGATCACCGGTCCGGTCTCGTCGGCGGGCAGGGCAGGATCGAGTTCGAAGGACCGGTGCACGACCTCGACGTCGTCGCGATGGTCGAACTCGGCCAGCGCCTGCTCGAAGCGCGCCTTCCCGAGGTAGCAGAACGGGCAGTTGATGTCGGTCCAGATCTCTACTCTGGTGGTCAAGCGGGCCTCCTCCGGCACACGAAATCCGGCGGCGATCCGCCGAAAATATCTGGACAGGCGTTCAAATTCTCGGGGTGCAACGTCGGCGACGAAGCCGCTATTCCCTGGCGCGTCCGGGCACGACAGGACGAGCACGAAGGACATCGATGGGGTTCGAACAGCGGAGGGGGTGGGTGCAGGTGCCCGAAGGATTGACGATGCCGCGCGCGCTGGCAGGACTGTGGGCCGTGCGGCACGCCCAGAGCGTGGCCAACGCCTGGTACGCCGACCCGGCGACCGAATTGCGTCCGATGCGCGGCACCGACGCCGAAGTCGAGCTGACCGAGCTGGGGCACTGGCAGGCGCAGTGCCTGGGCGAGTGGCTGGCCGGTCTGGCCGGTGTGCAGCGGCCCGACCTGGTGGTCTGCTCCCCCTATCTGCGGACCCGGCTCACCTGGGCGGTGATGGCCGAGGCCGCCGTCACCCGCAATCGGCATCTGCGCCCCATCCGCACCCTGGTCGACGAGCGGCTGCGCGATCGCGAGATGGGGGTGTTCGAACTGCATCCGCACAAGGCGATCCGGCGCCGCTCCCCCGAGGAAGCGGCCCGGCGCGCCCGCGTCGGCAACTGGGTCTACCGGCCGCCCGGTGGCGAGTCGCTGGCCGATGTCGCCCTGCGGGTGCGCAGTTTTCTCGACGAGCTGGACGTGGTCGCGGCGGGTGAGCAGGTGCTGGTGGTCACCCACGACGCGGTGGTGATGTCGATGCGCTACATCCTCGAGGGCATGGGTACCCCGGTGCCGGACACCCTCGAGCCGGTCCCGAACGCGTCGGTGTCGCAGTGGCGCCGGGAGGGCACTCGGCTGAGCCTGCGGGTGTGGGGCGAGGTCGCCCATCTCGGGGGTGCCGAGCAGGTCGGCTGAGTCCGGCCGTGGCGCCGCGGCCGTCGCCGGTGTGGCCGCGATGGAAGAATGCTGGTCGTGCATGTGGCGATCGGTCTGGTAGTACTCGTCGGCTCGGCGACCGCGCTCGCGGCGCTGGCGCGGCGGTTCGGGGTGTCCGAACCCCTCGTGCTGACGGTCGCCGGCGTCGCCGCGTCCTATCTGCCGATGGTGCCGCAGGTGCATCTCGAGCCCGAGGTGGTGCTGCTGGGGCTGCTGCCGCCGCTGCTCTACACCGCGGCGCTGCGGACTTCGCTGGTCGACTTCAAGGACAATTTGCGCACCATCGCATCGCTGTCGGTCGGGTTGGTGCTGTTCAGTACGTTCGCGGTGGCGCTGGTGGCCTGGTGGCTGCTGCCGATCCCGTTCGCGGCCGCGGTCGCGCTCGGCGCGGTGGTCGCGCCCCCGGACGCCGTGGCCGCCACGGCGATCGCCCGCCGCACCGGCATGCCGCGCAGCATCGTGACCGTCCTCGAGGACGAATCGCTGTTCAACGACGCGACGGCGCTGGTGTCGCTGCGCAGCGCGATCGCCGCGATGGCGGGCGCGGTGACGGTGTGGCAGATCGGCGGGGACTTCCTGCTCGCCGCCGTCGGTGGCGGTGTGGTCGGCGGGATCGTCGCGGCGGCACTGGTGCTGCTGCGCAAGCGGATCACGGACCCCGTACTCGACACCTCGGTGTCGCTGCTCGCGCCGTTCGTGGCGTATCTGCCCGCCGAACACTTCCACGCCTCGGGCGTGATCGCGGTGGTGACGTGCGGGATGATCCTCGGCCACGGCGCGCAACGCTGGCAGGGCGCGGCCTCGCGCGTCGCCGAGTCGACGAATTGGCGGACCATCCAGTTCATCCTGGAGAGCGCGGTCTTCCTGATCATCGGCCTGCAGGTGCGCTGGATCGTCGAGGCTGCCTGGCACAGCGGTCTCGACCGTCGCACGCTGCTGATCGCGGCGGTGGCGGTGCTGGCCGCGGTGATGCTGGCTCGTCCGCTCTGGGTGTTCACGCCGGTGCTGGTGGCGCGGTTGTTCGGGCGCGCGACCGAGCCGCTGAGCCACGCCGCGGTGGTGTCCTGGGCGGGCATGCGCGGGGTGGTGACCCTGGCCGCGGTGCTGCTGCTGCCCGAATCGACCCCGCAGCTGCCGGTGCTGGAACTGCTGGCGCTGGTGGTCGTGGGCGGCACTCTGCTGGTGCAGGGCACATCCCTGCCGTGGCTGGTGCGCCTGCTGCGGCTGCGGGGGCCCAGCCGCGCCGAGGACGCGCTCGCCAAAGCCGATCTGCTGCAACAGGCGTCGAGTGCGGGGCTGGCCGAGCTGGACAAGCGGATCGGCCCGAACACCCCGGAACCGGTGATCGAATCGCTGCGGCAGCGGCTGATCTGGCGCACCAACGCGGCGTGGGAACGTCTGGGCAGGCCCGAGGCCGAACTGGTGACGCCCACGGCGGAGTACCGGCGGCTACGGCTGGCGATGCTGGCCGCCGAACGCGACGCGGTGCTGGCCGTCCGCGACGCCGGTTCGGTGGATTACGAAGTGCTGCAGCATGTTCTCGCGCGCCTGGATCTCGAGGAATCGATGATCGACCGCTTCGACGAGGCCGACGAGGAGCCGGGCACCGAACCGCTGTCCGGGGCCGCGCCCGCCGACGGCTGTACCCATCTCGAACACGCGCCGCTGCTGCGGGAGCCGGTCGGTGACCTGGTGTGCCGGGAGTGCGTCGCCGAAGGTCTGCGCTGGGTGCATCTGCGGATGTGCACCGACTGCGGCAACATCGCCTGCTGCGAGTCGTCGCTGGGCAACCACGCGAGCGCGCATTTCCAGTCCTCGGCGCATCCGGTGATGCGCAGCGTCGAGCCCGGCGAGGTGTGGCGCTGGTGCTACGTCGACGAGTTGCTCGGCTGAGGCCGGTGCGAGTAGATCAGCCGCGCGTACTCGGCGAGCAGCTGGTCGAGTTCGGTGGGTTCGCCGGTGGCGGCGAGTTGCTGGTAGCCGATCAGCATCGCCATGCCGAATTCGGTGACCACCGTGGCGGTGGCCGGGTCGCCGACGACACTGTCGATCACGCGATGCACGGTGCGGCGGCGGGATTCGTCGACGCGCTTGACCGTCACGTGGACCGACTCGTCGTTGGCCGCCCAGGCGCGCAGCGCCGCCTCGGCGCCGTGTTCGAGGCCGCCGGCCAGCGCCGACATGGCGCGCACATCGGCGTCGGGATCGCCGTGGCCGACATCGAGCGCGCGTAGCTCGATCATCTGCCGGTTCTCCCAGTGCTCGAGCAGGGTGTCGACGAATCCCTGCCACGATCCGAAGTGGTGGTAGAACGAGCCGCTGGTGACACCGAGGCGACGGCACAGCACACCGATGTTGAGACCTTTGAAGCCGAACTCGGCGAGCACCGCCACGGCGGTGTCGAAGTACTGCTCCTTGGTGACGACTCGGGACATCGCGATGCCGATCTGTTCGTGCGGACAGGACCGAAGAATGCGAACAGTACCCGATCGTAACGAGGGCTCGCGCGAGCGTAACGAAGTCTATGCTGTGGCGGAATCATCGAAAATGAGATCGAAATATCAAGCGCTGGAACAAAATCCGTGCACTACCAGGTGACAAGTGCACCCGAATGGAATAACAGAGCAGACGCTCTGTAAACTATTGTTCATGCCGAGACCGCGAACTCACGACCCGGAGACCGTGCTGGACGCCGCCGAGAACCTCGCCGCGCGCGCCGGTTCCGCCGCGGTGACCGTGCGCGCCGTCGCCGCCGCGACCGGTGTGTCCAACGGCGCGCTGTACCACACCTTCGGTTCTCGCCAGGAAGTGCTGGCGCGCACCTGGTTACGCGCCGCTCGCCGCTTCCTGGCGCTGCAGACCACCGACATCGACCGCGCCGTCGCGGCCACCGACCCGGGCGCGCGGATCGACGCGGTCGTCGACGCCGCCGAGACACCGGCCCGCCTGGCCGACGTCCACCCCGACTCGGCCCGGCTGCTGCTGCTCGTCGATCGGGCCGAACTCCTCGACGGCGACCTGCCCGCCGAACTGGCCCGCGAGATCGCCGACACCGAGAAGGCGCTGCTGACCGCGCTGTCACGGGTCGCGCGAGCACTGTGGGGCCGCGCCGACCGGCGCGGCGTCGCCACCGTCACCACCTGCCTGGTCGACCTGCCGACCGCGCTGCTGCTGCGGCGTGACCGGCTCACCGATCCCGTGGCCCGCAGACACCTGCGCGCCGCTGTCCGTGCCGTGCTCGAACTCGGCCCCCGCTGAAAGGAACCCCCTCCATGCCCACCCTGCGCCACCACGACGCGATCGCGATCCTCGACCTCGGCGACGGGGAGAACCGCTTCTCCCCCGACTTCATCACCGAGGTCCACGCCCATCTCGACACTGTCGTCACCGAGGGCGCCGCGGCGCTGGTGACCACCGCGACCGGCAAGATCTACTCCAACGGGCTTGACCTGGACTGGTTGTCGGCCAACGGCGATCGCGCCGCCGAATACGTCGAAGCCGTGCACACCCTGTTCGGCCGGATGCTCACCCTGCCGATGCCGACCGCCGCCGCCATCGGCGGCCATGCCTTCGGGGCGGGTGCCATGCTCGCCGTCGCCCACGACTACCGCGTCATGCGCGCCGATCGCGGCTTCTTCTGCTTCCCCGAGGCCGACATCCGCATCCCGTTCACCAACGGCATGGCCGCGCTGATCCAGGCCAAGGTCCCGCCCAGGACCGCGATCGCCGCCATGACCACCGGGCGCCGCTTCGGCGGCACCGACGCGCTGGCCTACGACCTGGTCGACGCGGCCGTCGGTGAGCACGAGGTCCTCGACACCGCCCTGGCGACCGTCGCCCCGTTCGGCGGCAAGGACCAGCCGACGCTGACCGCGATCAAATCGGTGATGTTCGCCGGCGTGCTGGACGCGTTGCGCGGCAAGGACTGACGCGGTTCACGGCAGCCGGGGGCCCTTGCCCAGATAGACGTCACCGCGATCGTCGCTGGCCCAGCCGCCCCCGGTGTAGTCGCCGAGCACGAAACACGCGTCGCAGAACTGCTTGCCGAACACCGTCAGGTAGATGCTGCGGTAGGAGCTGATCGCCCGCATCTTCACCGACTTGTAGGCGGCCTGCGCGCTGGGCTGGGCTTCCAGGAACGCGTACCGGCGGAAGTCGGCGACCGGCTCGGTGGAGAACCGCACCAACCCCAGCCTGCTGAGATTGCCCAGATAGTGGTGATCGCGTTCGGGCAGCGCGCACCCGGCCATGGAGGCGATCATGTTGATGCCGTCGGCCAGGCGCTGCGAGCCGATCCCGAACGGCGCCTTGGTGCGGATGTCGATCGCCGGTTGCGGACCGGCGACGGCCAGGAACCGCAGGATGCGGGCTTCGTCGGGGGTCAGGTCGTGCAGGATCGGCACGAACGAGGGATGCAGGTCGCGGGGCTGCTGCGCCGAATCCCAGCCCTCGGTGATCATCGCGTCGCCCATGGCCTTGAGATCCTCGGCGCCGACACCGGATTCGACGTGCCCGTACACGCCGGCGGCGGTGCTGGTGAGACCGAGCGCGCTCAGCGCGATCTTGCGCAGCGAGTCGATCCGTTCGTCGATGATCTGCGACATCGGCTCGCCGGCACGGATGTCGTCGGCGAGATCGGTGGCGGTGTGCAGCGCTCCCCTGGTGACCGCGCCGACGATGTGGCGCAACGACAGTCCCGCGATGCGCGCCAACCCGACCAGGTCGGTGGGGATCCCGGGCTCGGGCGTCGGTTCGGGGAGGTTCTCGCGCTCGTCCATCTCACACTCCGAAGACCAGTAGGTGCAGGGCCCCGACGATCACACCGAGCGCGCCGCCGTGCGCGTAGAGCAGCCACGCGTCCTGTTCGATGGCGGTGTAGAGCATTTCGACGAACTCCTCCGGCGGCAGTTCGCGCAGTTTCTCGGTGGCGAGGCGATCCACGCTGGCGGCGGTGGTCTGCGAGAACTCGACGTCGTCGACCAGCCACGGCTTCATCTCCGTCGCCAGGCTCGCGCCCGCGGTGGCCTGGATGGCGTCGAACTGCCGCGGCCCCACCGCCAGCCGGGTCACCGAGCGCAGCGGCCCGAGCACCCGGTCGATCTCGGCTTTGAGGAAGTGCGCGATGACCGCGCGGGTCTTGTCACCGCTGGGCCCGTCGAGGAGCTGTTCGGCGACGACGTCGAGGGTGACGATCTGATACCCGATCGCATGCCCCAGGTCGGCCGCGGCCTGATGCTGGCGTTTGGCGAATTTCGCGACACGCCACGGATATTTGTAGCGCGGTTGCGGGGTGGCCGGCTCGAAGACCACCTTGATGGCGATGATGTTGACCAGCACGCCCACCACGGCGCCGCCGAGGAGCACCCACGCCCACGCGGGCAGGAAATGGAGGATGTCGTAGAGCCAGCCGGGCAGCGAGATCAGCGCCGGGGTGTCACCGTGTGGGGTGCTGTAGTGCAGCAGCGACAACCACAGCGCGACGACGACGCCGAACGGAAACCCGATCACCCCGCTGCGGGTCATGAACCGCAGCTCCGGTGCGCCCAGCCCGTAGATGACGTCCTTGAGCAGTTCCGGGCGCCGCCGCAGATAGCCCACGACCATCAGCTTCACATCGAGCAGCTGATCGATGTTGGCACCGATGAAGTCGAAGGCACGGTCGGTGATCGCCGGTAGTTCCGCCTCCACCCGCGAGTACACGACTTCGCGTGCGCGCGGCGGCATGTCGGCCCACAGCTGCGGATGCTCGGTGTCCATGATCGAGTCGACCATCGACCGTACGTTCGGCAGCGCCACCTGGGCGACCTGCGCGGAGATCTTGCGCGGATCCATCTGATCGAAGAAGTCCTTGGCCGTACCGATCTTGGCGACGGCGTTGTCGACCATCAGGCTCGCCATCTTCTCGGCGCGAGCCGGGATGAAACCCTGGAAGCCGAGGATGCCGCCGGGGGCGAAGGTCGGCAGGATCTGCACCTTGCGCGGCAGCAGTGGGAAGATCGTCTTCAGTCCCGGCACATAGAACCCGGTGAACCGCACCGGCGCGAACAGCATGATCACGCCCGTCCAGTTGGTGATCAGACCGGCCATCGCGCTGAAGATCGGAATGCTGATCATGTCGACCCAGAACTTGCTCAGGCCGGTCGTCTTCTCCCAGTCGAGCAGGCCGAAGAAGCCCGCCGCTTCGATCCCAGCATTCATCCGGCGTCCACTCCGTCGTGTTCCGAACCTCGCGCGTTCGGGTCATCATAAGTGACCGACCAGGTGGTTTCGGGCAGCTTTCGCGGTTACCCGCTAAACCGGAGCAAACTCGAAATCAGGCGTGGGTGGTGTTGACCAGCAGCAGGTTGGTGTCGATGTCGTGGGTGACCTTGTTGGCGACCGAGCCCAACAGCCTTGCGGGACCGCTCATTCCGCGATTGCCGATCACGACGAGGTCGTATTTCCAGGCCGCGTTGCAGATCGCCTCGGCCGCGGGGACTCCGGTGAGGACGTCGCGACCGAACAGCTCCGGATCCTCGACGTGGACCTGGCCCTCCACTTCGATCAGGGTGACGGCGCCGTCGTCGTCGGTCTTGGCGGCGGTCACCAGGAACGGGCGCGCGCCGAGCGCGACGGCGACCTCGTAGCCACGGCGCACCGCGGTGATCGAGCTCGCCGACCCGTCGGTGGTGAGCCCGACCGTGGTCCACCGCTTCGGGATCTTGCGGGTGAACACCACATCGGATTCGCTGTGGTGGGACACGTGATTGGCGGTCGACCCGAGCAGGCGCGCCTTCGAACTGCCCAGCCCACCACCGCCGACGACCAGCAGCGTGCCGGGTTCGGCGGCGGCGACCTCGAGCAGGACCGCGCCCGCCGTGCCGGGCAGTTCCCTGCGAAGCACCTCGGTCACCCCCGCCTCGACGAGGACGGCGGCCGCCGCCGCGGTGATCTCCGCGGCCCAGGTGGCATCGGTCCCCGCCTTCAGCGTGGCTTCCTTCCAGACGCTCACGACGGTGACCCCGACACCGAGCTTGACCGCCAGTTCCCCCGCGACGACGACCGCCGTCTGTCCGGACTCCGAGCCGTTGGTCCCCACCACGATGCGCTGGTACCCCATGTGACGCTCTCCGATCGACGGCAGGTCAGCTGCGCTTGGCCACAGTATAAACGCCGCACACTCCCGGCAACCGTGGTGCGCGGCTCACGCGCCGGTGCGCAGGTGCCGGTCGAAGAAGGCGAAGATGCGCTGCCAGGCGTCGTCGGTGGCGGCCGCGTCGTAGCCGATGCCGATGCGTTCGAGCACCGCGTTTCCCGGCAGGACATTGGCGAAGCTGTGGGTGGCGTTCGGATAGGTCTTGATGTCGTGGTCGACTCCGCCCGCCGTCAGCGCCGTCTCGAGCTTGTGCGCGGCACCCGGCAGCGCCGGATCGAGTCGTCCGTAGCTGGCAACCACCGGGCACGCGCCGTCGAGCAGGGTCCGGTAGTCGCCGTAGAGGCTGCCGTAGAACGGTGCCGAGGCGTGGAACCCCTGGGGCGCGGTGAGCAGTGCGAAACCACCGCCCAGGCAGAAGCCGAGCACGGCGATCCGGCCGGTGCAGTCGGGGTCTTCGGCGAGCCGGTCGCGGGCGGCGAGGATCTCCCCCACCGCGGGCCCCTTCCCGGTGAACGCGACCGCGCGGAACGCCTGCTGGATGCAGCGGACCCGGCCGCGCGCGAACAGATTCGGCGCGATCGCCAGGTAGCCCGCGTCGGCGACGATGTCGAGCTGGTGGCGCAGGTCGGCGTTGATGCCGAGGGCGTCGTGGAGGACGACCACGCCCGGCCACGGGCCTTCGCCCTGCGGGCGCGCGATCAGCGCGTCGATTCGGCCGGTGGGAGTATCGATCTCGATCGATTCCATCGTTCGAATGTAGATGTTCGGCGCGCGGTTCGCGGCCAGTCGGCCGGTTACCCGGCGGTGCGTCGCCCGTCCGGCGAGTCGGGCAGCGGCAGGCGTTTGAGGTGCAGCGCGTTGAGGGCGACGATCAAGCTCGATCCCGACATGGCCATGGCCGCGATCTCGGGGCGCATGGTCAGGCCCCACGGGGCGAACACCCCGGCGGCGATGGGCAGCGCGATGCCGTTGTAGCCGATCGCCCAGGCCAGATTCTGGTGTTCCTTGCCAACGGTGCCGCGACCGATGCGCAGCGCGGTCGACACGGTGAACGGGTCCGAGCGCATGAGCACGACGTCGGCGGTCTGAATGGCCACGTCGGTGCCCGCGCCGATGGCGATGCCCAGATCGGCCCGCGCGAGGGCGGGCGCGTCGTTGACGCCGTCGCCGACCATCGCGACCTTCTTGCCCGCCCGCTGCAGCTCGGCGATCCGGTCGGCCTTGTCACCGGGCAGGACGTCGGCGATCACGGTGTCGATGCCGAGGTCGGTGGCGATGCGCTGGGCGGTCGCCTGGTTGTCGCCGGTCAGCATGACCACGTCCACGCCGAGCTCGTGCAGGGCGGCGACCGCGGCGACGGAGGTGGGCCGCGGGGCGTCGGCGAGGGCGATGACCGCGACCGCGGCGCCGTCGACGGCGACCAGGACGGCGGTGTGGCCCGAGGCCGCCAGGTCGTCGCGCCGGGTCGCCAGCTCGCCCAGGGCGATGTGTTCCCGGTCGAGCAGCCCGCGATTGCCGACGACGACGCGGTGCCCGTCGACGGTGGCGATCGCCCCGCGCCCCGGCACATTCCGGAACTCCGTCGCCGGCAGCGCCAGGGCGCCCTGGTCTTTCGCGTACTCGACGATCGCCTCGGCCAGCGGATGCTCGGACTCGCGTTCCACCGCCGCGGCCACCGCGAGCATCCGATCGGTGTCGACGCCGGGTGCGGGCACCACGTCGGTGACCTCCGGTGTTCCCTTGGTGAGGGTGCCCGTCTTGTCCATCACCACCACGTCGATGCGGGCAGCGTCCTCGAGCGCCGTCGCGTTCTTGAACAGCACACCGCGTTTCGCGCCGAGCCCGGTGCCGACCAGGATCGCCGTCGGTGTCGCCAGGCCCAGTGCGTCGGGGCAGGTCACGACGACCACGGTGATCGCGAACAACAGCGCCCGGCTCAGCGAGGCACCGGCGAACAGCCACACCGCCAGCGTGGTCACACTGCCGATCAACGCCACCAGGGTCAGCCAGAACGCCGCCCGGTCGGCGAGCCGTTGACCCGGCGCCTTCGAATTCTGCGCCTGCTGGACGAGGTCGACGATCTGGGCGAGCGCGGTGTCGGAGCCGACTTTGGTGGCCCGCACCCGCAGACTGCCGGTGGTGTTGATGGTCGCGCCGATGACCGGCGAACCGGGTTCCTTGTGCACCGGCAGGCTCTCGCCGGTGACCATGGATTCGTCGACCTCGCTGGATCCGTCGAGCACGGTGCCGTCGACGGCGATCTTGGCACCGGGGCGCACCAGCAGCACGTCACCGACAGCGACGTCGGCGGTGGGGATCTCGACCTCGCTCCCGTCGCGCAGCACCACCGCTTTCGGCGGCGACAGGTCCAGCAGCGTGGAGACCGCGTCGTTGGCGCCGCCGCGCGCTCGCATCTCGAACCAGTGCCCGAGCAACACGAATGTCGCCAGCATGGTCGAGGCCTCGTAGAACACCTCGCCGCCGCCGGTGAGCGTCACGTACAGCGAATACAGCCAGCCGGTGCCGATGCCGACCGAGACCAGCACCATCATGTCGAGGGTGTGCGCCCGCAGCGCCTGCCACGCGCCCGTGAAGAAGATCGTCGACGAGTAACAGATCACCGGCAGGCTCAGGATCAGCATCCACACGTCGACGCGCAGGCCGAACGGGACCGCCAGGTGCAGACCCAGCATGTGGGTGGCCATCGGCGACCACAGCATGACCAGGGTGGAGAAGACCAGCGCGACCAGGAAGCGGTTGCGCATGTCGCGGGCCATGTCGTCCATGGACATGGCCGCGTCGCCGCCGTGATGGTGGCCTGCCATCGCCGTGTCGTGCTCGGCGGTACGGCCGTCGGGTGGGGTGGTGGCCGCCGGGGTGTGCTCCACGGCGGAGGGTTCGCTCGCCGGATCGCAGAGGTGGGTGGGCACCGAGCGGCCCGCGCAGTGGTAGCCGCAGTCGCGGATCCAGGTGCGCAGATCGGTGACCGAGGTCACACCCGGGTCGTAGGTGACGGTGGCGGTCTGCGCGAGCGGGTTGGCCTCGACCGCGAGAACTCCGGGCCGATGCCGCAGCGCGGCGGCCAGGGTCTGCCGGGAGCCGGCGCGATACAGGCCGCCGACGTGCAGGACCGTGGTCGCCGAGGCGGTGACGGGGTGGTGCGTGTCAGGCATCGCCGCTCCTGTCGCCGGTCGAGCGCACGACGCGACAGCGCGCCGCGCCTCACTTGCCGGCGACAGTACCCGGTGCGGGTCACGACACGACCAATGTCGCCGGGTGACCCGCGACCGTCAGAGCGTGATACCCAGCAGCGCGTCCACGGCGTCACGTACCAGCGCGGGCGCGGCCGGATCGGCCCCACCGTAGGTGAGTGCCTGCTCGACCCAGTTGTCGACGGCGTCGAGCGCCTTCGGGGTGTCCAGGTCGTCGGCCAGGTGCTGGCGCAGCCGGGCGACGGTGTCGGCGGCCGACGGGCCGGTGGCCAGGGCGGCGGCTTCGCGCCAGCGGGCCAGGCGGGCCTGGGCCGCGGTGAGGACGTCGTCGGTCCACATCCGGTCCTCGCGGTAGTGCCCGGCGAGCAGGCCGAGGCGGATCGCGGCCGGGTCGACGCCGGAGCGGCGCAGCTTCGACACCAGCACCAGGTTGCCCTTGGACTTCGACATCTTCTCGCCGTCGAGGCCGATCAGCCCGGCGTGCACGTAGTGGCGGGCGAAGCGGCGCGCGCCGGTGATCGCCTCGGCGTGCGCGGCGGAGTATTCGTGGTGCGGGTAGATCAGGTCCGAGCCGCCGCCTTGGACGTCGAACTCGGTGCCGATGCGGTTGAGCGCGATCGCCGCACATTCGATGTGCCAGCCGGGGCGGCCCGCGCCGAACGGGGCCTGCCAGGACGGTTCGCCCGGGCGCTCGGCCCGCCACAGCAGCGCGTCGATGACGTCGCGCTTGCCGGGACGGTCGGGGTCACCGCCGCGCTCGGCGAACAGCTGCTCCATGGTGGCCCGGTCGTAGCCGGACTCGTAGCCGAACTGCTCGGTGGCGTCGGTACGGAAGTAGATGTCCGGGAACTCGGCGTCGTCGACGATGTAGGCGGCGCCTGCGGCGAGCAGCTTCTGCACCAGCTCCACCACCTCCTCGACGGACTCGATCGCGCCGATGTAGTGCTTCGGGGGCAGCACCTGCAGGGCGGTCATGTCCTCGCGGAACAGCTCGATCTCCGAGCTGCCGAGGTCACGCCAGTCGACGCCGTCGCGGGCGGCGCGCTCGAACAGCGGATCATCGACGTCGGTGACGTTCTGCACGTAGTGCACGTCGTGGCCCGCGTCGCGCCACAGCCGGTTGATCAGGTCGAACGTGAGGTAGGTGGCGGCGTGGCCGAGGTGGGTGGCGTCGTAGGGAGTGATGCCGCAGACGTACATCTTCGCGGTCGCGCCGGGGGTGACCGGGCGGACCTGGCGGTCGGCGGTGTCGAACAACCGCAACGGCGGCCCTGCTCCGGGGACGGTCGGTAGGGCGATATCGGACCAGGACTGCATGATTCGAGGGTAGAGCCCCCGTTGTGGCGCCCGGCCCGCGGGCCGGTCACGCGGTTGCCCGCGGTGTCGCCGGAGCGGCCCGCTACCTGCACACAAACGTGTTCCGGGGGTTGCGTCAAGGGTTGTGCTCAGGCAGATCCGCTGGTCACGGCGGTGGCGGGCGACCTACCGGCCCGGACCCACCCCACCTGGGCAGATGGTTGCCGATGCGGATTCTCCGCGATCATTCTCACACGTCGGACGCTGCTGAATCCCGGACGTCCTCGAAGTGGAGTCGACCTTTCCGGCGCTTCTCGCCGTGCACCGACCGGTTACCGTTCTCCGCCGACGTGGACCTGCGCGCGATGGACGTGCCGGCGCTGGGCGTCGGCGACGTGCTCGTCGATTCGGCGCGCGGTGCCGAGCGGGCGCGGGCTTGCTTCGCGTGGGGCGAGGTGCGTGCGCTGCCCGAGGTGGGTCACGCGGTGCTGGGGCAGTCCGCGGCCATCGAGCGACTCCTCAGCGCGCACTCCGGCTGGGCCGGGGGCTGGGCGACGGCCCGGTGTCGCCGCGCGTCGGGAGCGGCGACACCGAACTCATCGTTCGATCACGCCTGCAGGTAGCACTGCACGTTCGCGCCGTCGACGTCCGGGCCGAACTGCGGCAGCGCGTAGAACGAGGCACCGACCTGATCGGCGGCCTGCACGGTGACGTCGGGCAGCGGAGCACCGGTGTTGCGGTCGGTAGCCTTGCACACGTAGGTCTTCTCGGCCCACCAGCCGCTGGGGAAGGCCTGCGCGGGCGCGGCCACGGCGGCGACGGCGCCGGTGAGTAGCAGCGCGGCGGCGGAGGTGGTGACGATCGATCGGGTCGACATAGATTTCCTCTGATCTTGCGTGGAATGACGAAAGTGCTTGGAGCACACTAGCACCGGCCCCGACCCGGAAAAGCAGCCTCAAGATACCCGACGTCAGCGGATCCGTGGGCCGGAATCGTCGACATCGACGCGGTCCACCGCGGCGCCGTAAACCATCGGGCTCGCATCACATTCGGCGACGAAATCGGCCGGGAAGCCCCGGTCGAACGGCACCGCGTCGTCGAGCACTCGGACCGCGTCGGCGGGCAGGCGCAGTCGCGCCGCCGCCAGATTGCCCGCGAGTTGCTCGGCGGTGCGTACCCCGAGGATCGGCAGCACCGCGCGACTGCGCTGCCGTGTCCAGGCCAAAGCCACCTGCTCGGCCGCGACGCCCAGTCCCGAGGCCACGTGTGTCACTGCCGCGACCGCGGCCAGTTCCGAGGGCGTCGTGGCCCGGCCCGCCCCTGGCGAGAGAGCGCCCCCGGCCAGCGGTGACCACGCGGTGACGGTGAGCCCGAAGGCTTCGGCCATCGGCAGCAGTTCCCGTTCGATGCCACGTTCGAGCAGGTTGTAGGGCACCTGGACGGCGGCGAACGGGGTCCGATCGCGGGACTGCGCGAGCGTGTTGGCGCGGGCGATGACCCAGGCGGGTGCGTCGGAGATGCCGATGGCCAGCGCTTTTCCAGCCCGCACCACGTCGTCGAGGGCGCGCATCGTCTCCTCGATCGGCGTGTGCCGGTCCCACACGTGCACCCAGTACACGTCGACGTAGTCGGTGCGCAGCCTGCGCAGGCTCTGTTCCAGTGACAGCACCAGGTTCTTGCGGTGGTTGCCCGCCGCGTTGGGGTCGGTGGCGTCACGGCTGAGGGTGTACTTGGTGCCGAGCACGAAGCGGTCCCGCGCGCGCAGCACCCGGCCGAGGATCGCCTCGCTCTCGCCGTAGGCGGAGGCGGTGTCGAGGAAGTTGCCGCCCACCTCGGCATAGGTGTCGATGATCCTGGCGGCCTCGACGGGGTCGTCGAAACGCATGGTGCCCAGAGCGAACTCGGAGACGCGCAGGCCGGTATGGCCGAGCAGGCGGTAGCGGAGCATACGGTCAGTCTGGCGGGGAATCGCCGACGCAGGCAGACCGTGACAGGGCCACCCTGGGATCAGAACGCGGGCCAGGGAATCGGGCGCGACGAGTTGGGCAGCGGCATCACCGGATCCTCGAGCAGCGCCTTCGTGCGTTCGGTCAGCGCGGTGATCTCGGCGTCGGTGATGTGCTCGGCCAGCGAATCGGCCACGGCGCCGGGCAGATTCGCGGCGAACGCGGTGATGTCGGTGATCAGTGATTCGTGCACTGGGCGCCCGGCCCAGCCCCACAGCACCGTGCGCAGTTTCGGCTCGGCGTGCAGGCAGATGCCGTGATCGACGCCATAGACCTGCCCGTCGACGCCTTCGAGCGCGTGCCCGCCCTTGCGATCGGCGTTGTTGAGCAGCAGGTCGAGCACCGCCATCCGCTGTAGGCGTGGATCGTCGGCGTGAATCAGTGACACCTCGTTGCCCTCACCGTCGAGAGCACGCAGGACTTCGCAGAAACCGTCGGGCACCGTGCCCGGTCGGCACAGGTCGACCAGATCCAGGCGCGGCTTCGTCTCGGTGTGGTGGTCGACCGAGGTCACCCACCGCTGCACCATGCCGGGCCCGAACGGCCCGTCGCGCAACACTGTCTCCGGGATGACACCCCAGCCCAGCTGTTCGGAGATCAGGTAGGAGGCGACTTCCCGGCCGGCGAGGGTGCCGTCCGGGAAGTCCCACAGCGGACGCTCCCCGCGCACCGGCTTGTACACCACGCGCAGCGGTGCGCCGTCGGGCTCGGGCGCGGCGATCTCGCACACCAGCGTCAGGTTGCTGGCGACGCCGACACGGCCGACGATGTCCAGCTCGCCTTCGGTGAGTGCGGTCACCGGATCACTCCTCGTCGATCTCGGCCGCGCCGAAGATCTCGCCGCGCTTGTAGCCGTTGGTGCGCACGCACATGTGACCACGCGCGGACAGCGGTTCACCGCACAGCGGACACGGCGGCCTACCCGCCGCGATCACCCGCGCCGAGCGCAACGCGAATTCACGGGCCTGGATAGGGGTCAGGAAGACCCGCACGGCGTCGGGGCCTTCCTCGGTGTCGTCGAGCACCACCGATTCGTCGACCTCGGTCTCGGTGATCGCCAGCAGTTCCACCACCACGGCGCCCGCGTCGGCGTCCCAGCCCAGACCCATGGTGCCCACCCGGAACTCGGTATCGATCGGGGTCACCAGCGGCGCGACATCGCGGACGTCCTCGCCCTCCGGCGGCACCTCGGCGCCGAAGCGACGGGCCACCTCGTCGAGCAGCAGTCCCATCCGGTCGGCGAGCACCTTCACCTGCTGCTTCTCCAGCAGCACGCTGACCACGCGCGGTTCCTGCACAGCCTGCAGGTAGAACGAACGATCGCCCGGCTCACCGACGGTACCGGCGACGAAACGATCGGGGGTGCGAAATACATGGATTGCGCGTGACACATGCACCTCCTGCTACGTGACCCTGTTCGACACTCACGAACACCCTCCCTCTAAGGAGAATCGCGGTGTCCCGCATTCCCATTATCCGCGCCCGCGGCATTCGTCACCTCTCCACCGGGAGTCGGCGACGCGGTGACGGCGAGGGCGGACAGGTCGGCGCCGGTGTCGTTGAACTTCCACACCGACGGCCCGACCGGGCTGTACCGGACGACGCTGATCGAGGCGGGTTCCACCGCGATCCGCTGGAAACTGTCCAGATGCAGGCCGAGTGCGTCGGCCAGGATCGATTTGATGATGTCGCCGTGCGCGCAGGCGACCCACAGCACGTCACGGCCCGCCTGCTCGGACAAGCGGCGTTCGGTGTCGCGGACCGCGGCGACCGCACGCTGCTGGACCTGAGCCAGGCCCTCCCCACCGGGGAACACCGCACCGGAGGCGTGCCGCTGCACGACCTTCCACAGCGGTTCGGTGAGCAGTTCGGCCAGCGGGCGGCCGGTCCAGTCGCCGTAGTCGACCTCGATGAGCCGTTCGTCGTGCTCGGGTTCGAGGCCGAGTTTCTCGGCGAGCGGGGCGACCGTGCGCTGACAACGCAACAACGGTGAGCTGGCGATGTGTTCGATCGGCAGCGTCGCCAGCCGGTCGGCGACCGCGGCGGCCTGCTCGGTACCGCGGTCGGTGAGTTCGACACCGGGAGTGCGGCCGGCCAGGGTCCGCGCGGTGTTCGACGTGGACACTCCGTGCCGGAGCAGGATCACCGTCATGGGACCAGCCTAACCATCAGTGCCCGGCGGCTCAGGTCGCCGAGACGACGCCCGCGGCGAGCAGGCCCATCACGACCAGGCCGAGGATGATCCGGTAACCGACGAACCAGTAGAACGAATGCTTGCCGACGAACTTGAGCAGCCAGGCGACCGAGGCGTAGCCGACGACGAAGGCGATGATCGTCGCGACCAGCAGCTGCGGACCGCTGGCGTTGAGGCCTTCACCGGCGGGTTCGAAGGCGTCCGGCAGGCTGAACAGGCCCGAGGCGGTGACCGCGGGAATCGCGAGCAGGAACGAGAAGCGGACGGCCGCTTCGCGCTGCAGGCCGAGGAACAGACCCGCGGTGGAGGTGGCGCCGGAGCGCGAGACGCCGGGAACCAGCGCCAGACACTGCGCCAGGCCCATGATCAGGCCGTCGCGGGTGGTCAGCTGCTCGATCGGACGGGTCTTGCTGCCGAAGTGCTCACCGGCGGCGATCACCAGCGCGAACGCGACCAGCATGAACGACACCAGCCACAGGTTCCGGGCGCCGGTGCGGATCTCGTCCTTGAACAGGAACCCGAGCACGCCGATCGGGATGGTGGCGATGATCACGTACCAACCGATGCGGTAGTCCAGTTCGCGCTGGGTGTCACGCTCGTAGGCGTCGCGAGCGCTGCGATCCATCACCGGCAGTTTGGTGGTGACCCGGTCGGCGACCGCGACTTCGCGCTGGGATCGTTCGCGCAGCCGCATACCGAGGGTGGTGAACCAGGCGACGATGATTCGCCAGATGTCCTTGGCGAAGTACACCAGGACGGCGGCCTCGGTACCGAGCTGGGTGACGGCGGTGAACGAGGCGCCGGCGTCGTCGCCGAAGAACACGCCCGAGACGATGCGCAGGTGCGCCGAAGAGGAGACCGGCAGGAACTCGGTAAGTCCTTGCACAAGCCCGAGTACCAATGCCTGTATCCAGGTCATCGACTCGCCCACCGCGTCCTCCTGCTATCTCGTGCCCGAAAGACCGCGTCCTCCTGGGCTTTTGCTTCACGTGCGGCCGGGTGGGGCCGCGATCCCGCAGCGACCCTACCCGCCCGGCTGCGCCGGTGCCGCCCGCCCACCTTGGGATCTGCTGAGAGTGCGCGACGCCACGGGTCGTCGGCGAAGGCGGCCGAGGGCGGCCCATTAGGCTGGTCGACGTGACGAAAACGCGGGCGCGGTGATGGAACAGCGAACGGTGGGACGCAGCGGCCTTCGGGTGTCGCGAATCGGGTTGGCGACCCATACCTGGGGGACCCATACCGACGCCGACGAGGCGTCGGTGCAGTTGGCGGCGTTCACCGAGGCCGGTGGCACTCTCGTCGATCTCTCCCCCGTCTACGGCAACGGCGCGGCGCAGCGGATCCTGGCCGATCTGCTCGGCGATCTGGTCGCCCGCGACGAGCTGGTGCTCAGCGGCAGCGCGGGTGTCGTGCTGCACGCGCCCGGCGCCGGTGTCGGCGATTCGGTGCCGGCCCCCGCGGCGACGGGCCCGGTGGTCGACGCCTCGCGACGGACGCTGCTCGCCCAGCTCGACCGCACGCTGCGTGAGCTCGGCACCGACCATCTCGATATCTGGAGCATCGCCGCCTGGGATCCCTACACCCCGCTCGACGAGGTCGCCGCGACCTTGGAGACCGCGGTCAGGACCGGCCGGACCCGCTACGCGGGCGTGCGCGGATTCGCGGCCTGGCAGCTGGCCAGTCTGGCCGCGATCGCGCCGATCACCGTGGCGCAGACGCCGTATTCGCTGCTCGCGCGGGGCACCGAGTCCGATGTGATCCCGGCCGCCCGGCACCACGGGGTCGGCATCATCGCCTCGGCGCCGCTGGCCGGAGGCATTCTCACCGGCAAGTACCGCGACGGCGTGCCCGCCGACTCGCGGGGTGCCGACGAGGCGACGGCCGCCGAGATCCGGCGCAGGCTCGACGACGAGCGGGCGACGCGGGTGGTGGACGCGTTGGTCACCGCGGCTGATGGCCTCGGCACCTCACCGCTGGCGGTCGCGCTGGCCTGGATCCGCGACCGGCCCGGCATCGCGAGCATGATCGTCGGTGCCCGTGACATCGGTCAGCTCACCGGCGTGCTGGCCGCCGAGACCCTCGAGTTGCCGCGCGCGATCGCGGCGGCCCTGGACGATGTGAGCGCCCGTTCCGAATGATGGCTAGCCTTACCTGCATGAGACTGCGTGGTGTGCTGACGGCGATGCTCGCGGCGACGGTGCTGACCGGCGCCGTCGCCTGCACGGGAAGCAACCCCGCATCGACTGCCACCACCGGCGGCCCGGTGACCGCACAGCTGACCGACCTCGACCCGGTCCCGATCGGTGCCGCGCCCACTCCGCAGCTGCCCGTGACCGCACGGTCCTTCGACGGCACCGAGGTGACCGTCACCGACACCTCGCGGATCATCGCCGTCGACCGCTACGGCACCCTGGCCCAGACCGTGTACGCCCTCGGGCTCGGCGCGAACCTCGTCGGCCGCAGCACCTCTGCCTCTTTCCCCGCCGTCGCGAACGTGCCGAACGTGGCCGGCGGCAACGGCAGCCTGAGCGTCGAAGCGGTGCTCGCGCTGCGCCCGTCGGTGTTCCTCACCGATACCACCAGTGCCGCACCCGCCGTGCGTGAACAACTGCGGGCGGCGGGCGTCACCGTCGTCTACTTCGACCCGCAGCGCACCATGGACGGCGTCGTCCCGCAGATCGAGGCCGTCGCCGGCGCACTCGGTGTGCCGGAGGCGGGAACCCGGCTGGGCCAGCGCACCCGCGACGAGATCGCCGCCGCCACAGCCCGCGTGCCGAAGCAGGACCCGCAGCCCACCATCGCCTTCCTGTACTTGCGCAGCAGCGCGATCACCATGATCGCGGGCCGCGGCTCGGGCGCGGACTCGCTGATCACCGCCATCGGCGCCGTCGACGCGGGCACCGCGTCCGGGGTCGGCGAACCGTTCACCGCGATCACCAGCGAGGCGATGATCGCCGCGGCGCCCGATGTGCTGCTGGTGATGTCGGACGGGCTGAAGTCCGTCGGCGGGGTCGACGGCTTGGTGAAGGTGCCCGGCATCGCCCAGACTCCCGCCGGTCGCAATCATCGGGTCGTGGACATGGCCGACGCGGTGGTGCTCAGCTTCGGCCCCAACACCGGCCGCGTCATCACCGCCCTGGCCGACGCCGTCTACGGCAAGCCGGCATGAGCGATGCCCCCGACCTGACGAAGTCCGCGGACGCCCCGCGGATCGACGACGCGACGCCGGACCCGTTACCGCACCCTCGGCACCGGACCGCCCGGGTCGCTGTCGTCTTCGCCGTCGCGCTGCTCGCGCTGGTCGCGCTGGCGCTGGTGTCGTCGGTGCTGGGTCAGGTGCCGACCACCGCGGCCGAGGTGCTGGGCAGCGTCGCCCACCGGATCGGGCTCGATCTCGGCCCCCTGCCCGCCCATCCGGCGGGCGAGGTGACGCTGTGGGAGGTGCGATTCCCCCGGGTGGCCCTCGCGATCCTGGTCGGCGCCGCGCTGGCGACGGCGGGAGCGTTGCTGCAGGGCGTGTTCGCCAACCCGCTCGCCGAACCCGGCGTGATCGGTGTGTCGGCGGGCGCCGCGGTCGGCGCGGGCACGGTCATCGTGGTCGGTGGCGCGTTCGTCGCGGCCTGGTCGGTGGCCGCCGCGGCGTTCGTCGCGGGCCTGCTCACCACAGTGCTCGTGTACCTGCTGTCCCGGTCGGGTGGGCGGACCGAGGTGGTGACGCTGATCCTGACCGGTGTCGCGATCAACGCGTTCGCGGGCGGTCTGATCGCCCTGCTGCTGTTCGTGGCCACTCCCGCCGCGCGCGATCAGATCGTGTTCTGGCAGCTGGGCAGCCTCAACGGCGCCACCTGGCAGGCCGTGGCGATCGTGGCCGTACTCACCGCGGCAGGGGTGCTCGCCGCCGTCCTGATCGCGCCACGCCTGGATCTGCTCGCCCTCGGCGACTCCGCCGCCCGGCACCTCGGTGTCGATGTCGAGCGGTTGCGCAGGCAGGTCATCGTGGTGGTGGCCGTGCTGACCGCCGCGGGTGTGGCGTTCAGCGGCATCATCCTGTTCGTCGGGCTCATCGTGCCGCACGTGGTCCGGATGCTGGTCGGGCCGGGCCATCGAGTGCTGGTGCCGCTGAGCGCGATCGTCGGCGCGGTGGTGCTGCTCGGGGCCGACGTCCTCGCGCGCACCCTGGTCGACAATGCCGACCTGCCCCTGGGCATGTTGACCTCGCTCATCGGCGGCCCGTTCTTCTTCTGGCTGCTGCGCCGCACCCGGGCCCGCGCGGGAGGCTGGGGATGACCGACATCCGACCCCACGATCCGGCGGTGGCCACACCGGTGACGCCCCCGCGCCGCGCCCGGTCCTGGCGCAGCCTGTTCGCCCGGACACCCGATGTGCCGCACCGGCCCGCACCCGGCACGGTGACCCTGCGCGCGGCCGGACTGACCGTTCGGCGGGGTAGCCGGACCGTACTCGAGAACATCGACTTCCAGGTGGCGGCGGGCGAGATCGTCGCCCTGGTCGGCCCGAACGGGGCAGGCAAGTCGAGCCTGCTCGCCGCGCTGGCCGGGGAACTCGAACCCGATTCCGGCGCCGTGCGGCTCGAAGGGCACGCGCTGTCCCACTGGACCCCTGCCGACATGGCTCGCCGCCGCGCGGTGCTGCCGCAGTCGCACGCGGTCGGATTCCCGTTCACCGCACGCGAAGTCGTCGCGATGGGCCGCGCACCGTGGCTGCACACCCCCGCCGCCGACCACGACGACGAGCTCATCGCCGCCGCGCTGGCCGCCACCGACGTCACCCACCTGGCCGAGCGGATCTTCCCGTCGCTGTCCGGCGGCGAACGCGCCAGGGTCGCGCTGGCGCGAGTTCTCGCCCAGGACACCGCCACCCTCTTGCTCGACGAACCCACCGCCGCTCTCGATCTCGGCCACCAGGAGGCCGTGCTGCGCTTGGCCGCGACCCGCGCGACCGAGGGCGCGGCCGTGGTGGTCGTCGTCCACGATCTCGGGGTCGCCGCCGCTTACGCCGACCGGGTCACGGTGCTGGATGCCGGACGGGTCGCCGCAGACGGCCCACCGCGCACGGTCCTGACCCCCGCACTCCTCACCGAGGTCTACCGTCACCCCGTCGACGTCTTCGATCACCCGGTCACCGGCGCCCAACTCGTCCTGCCCGAGCGTGGTCAGCACTGATCGCGAATTCGGGTCGAGTTATTGACCCAGAGGTATAGAACCTCTACGGTGACAACATGGCCAGGCCACGCAACTTCGACGCCGACACGGTGATCGATCGCGCCATGGACCAGTTCTGGTCCTACGGCTACGCCAACACCTCCCCCGCGCAACTCGCCGACGCCACCGGCATCGGCAAAGGCAGTCTCTACAACACCTTCGGCAGCAAGCGCGCGCTGTTCGATCAGGCGCTCGAACGCTACGGGCACAACGGCGTCGCCATGGCCGAGGACTACATGTCGCGCCCTGGCACCACCCGCGACTGTCTGCGTGCCTACCTGCGCGCCGCCGTGGATCTCGACTTCACCACACCGGTCCGGCGCGGCTGCCTGGCGGTCAATACCGCCGCCGAGTTCGGTGGCCAGGACCCGGCGATCACCGAGACCCTGCGTGGCATCGAGCGCCGCATCGTCGCGACACTGGCCGCCCGGATCGACCGAGGTCGCCGCGACGGCGATGTCGACGCCGCCGTCGATCCGGGCGCGGTCGCCGCCCTCCTGTTCACCACCAGCGCCGGCTTGCGCATCATGGCCAAGACCAACGACGCCCCCGAGCTCTACCGTCTCGTCGATGTCGCGCTGACCGTCCTCTGATCTCCCACTCGGCCATCGAGTGGCTTCCGCCTGTCCAAATATTTGACCTTTAGTTCAAGAAAGGTAGTTCCATGGATCTCGCACTCACCGGCAAGACCGCGGTCGTCACCGGGGCCTCCCGTGGCATCGGCTTGGCCGTCGCCGAAGCCTTCGCCGAGGCAGGCGTCCGCGTCGTCGGCGCGGCCCGCACCATCACCCCCGAACTCGAGAAGGTCTCGGCCGCTACGGTTTCCGCCGACCTCAGCACCCGGGACGGTGCGGTCACGGTCATCGGCACCGCGCTCGAGGAACTCGGCGGCATCGACATCCTGGTCAACAACGTCGGCGGCGGCGACCCGGAATGGCTCGACCTGGACGGGTTCCTCCACAGCACCGACGACCAATGGCGCCACTACCTCGACCTCAACCTCTTCAGCGCGATCTGGGCCACCCGAGCCGCCCTGCCCAGCCTCCTCGACCGGCGGGGCGTCATCGTCAACGTGTCCTCGATCAACGCCCACGTCCCCGGCTCCGGTCCGGTCGGCTACAGCGAGGCCAAGGCCGCCCTGGCGTCGTTCGGCAAGCGTCTCAGCGAGGAGTTCGGTCCGCGAGGGGTGCGGGTCAACACGGTCTCCCCCGGCCCGGTCGGGACCCGGATCTGGCGCGACGAGCATCGCATCGGCGCCAAACTGGCCTCCGCCCAGGGCGTATCGCAGGAGCAGTTCCTCGACGCGCTGCCCGCACAGTTCGACATCGCCTCCCGCCGCATCACCGAACCCGAGGAGGTCGCCGCCCTGATCACGTTCCTCGCCTCCGGCAGAGCCGCCAACATCGTCGGCGCCGACTTCGTCATCGACGGCGGCATCATCAAGACCACCTGATCCCCACCCGGCGGCTGGCCCGTACTCACGCGTCCGCCGCCCGGGTTCAGCCTCACAGCTCGCATGCGCGCCACCACTCGTGCGCAATGGCGATGTCCGCTGAGGTCACGGCGTGACCGACGGATAGCACACGATGGGTCACCGGCGCACCCGCACGACGCAGCCGTCCGGCCAATCGCCGACCGTCGCCAGCTGACCTGCGGTCGTCGTTCGCGCCGTCGACGATCAGCACCGGCGTGCGATCCGACCGGTAGCGATCGTCGTCGGCGAACGGCGACAGTGGCCGGAACAGAATCGCCCCCGCCAGCAACTCGGGGCGGGCCATCAGCAACGCCGCGGCCATGATCGCACCGTTGGAGAACCCGATCACGACCGGCAGGCGGGTGAGATGGAGTCGGGAGCACGACGTTTCGATGAACTCGGCCAGCACCGGCACCCGGGCGTCCAGGTCCGTTTCGTCCACCCGGCGATCCGGAAAGCGACGGAAGAAGGCGTACCCGCCATCCGTGACGACGGTTCCACGGATACCCAGTCGCGCCGCTCCCGGCGCGATGTCCTCGGCCCACGGCAGCAGGTCGGATTCGGTGCCGTCCGAGCCGTGTAGCAGAACGAGCGGAGCACGAGCGGTGTCGATACCGGAGAGGAATCGGTAGGCATGCGACAGTTTCGGCACGGAACCATCCAACACCTCGGTGCCGGCGAGACCCTGGTCAGCGCCGGATGATCTCGAGCAACGCCGGGTGCGGACCGTGCTGGGGTGTGCCCGTGGAGGGGAGGCTCTTTCGGCACCGAGGTCTGTGACAAACGGCCCTGCCTTCGCCAGCGACGCGGGGAGTGTAGTTGGAGGCATCCACGGTGAAGAGAAACACTCGCGGCGGCGTCGGCAGGGCCGGTTCGCATGATCATCGCGTCGTTGCGGTCATGCAGAGGGAGGTGGGTGCGATCAAGACGGTGACAGGGCTCCTGCCGCTGGCGGTCGTTCTCTTGGTGGTGGTCGTCCTGGTCTGGTGGTTGCTGGACCGCGACAGTCCCATGGGTGCGTGGTTGGTCGCGGCGATCCTGTTCGCACACGGCTGGGTGCATCTGGTCTTTCTGTTTCGGGCACCCCCGCGCGGGTCCGCTGACACGGATGCGGACAACTCGTTCGATACGGATCACTCGTGGTTGATCGGTCGGGGAATCGACAGCCGACTCGTGTACTCGGTGGGTCCGGTGCTGGCCGTGGTCACGTTCGTAGCACTGGCCGCGGCCGCGCTGGCGGTGCTCGGATGGCTGGTCCCGGACACCTGGTGGACCGGTCTCACATCGGCCGGAGTCGCCGGTTCCACAGTGTTGCTCGTGTTGTTCTTCGCGCCCACCCTCGTACTCGGGTTCATCATCAACGCCGGCCTGATTGCCTTGGCGTTCCAGACAGCCTGGGTGGTGCCGCGGTGACATCGACCCGCACGCCGCGATGTTGTCTGGAACGGCACCCGCAGCGGCGGGATTCGTCGCGATAGCCGCGCGATTTGTGGGCACGAAACCCGTCGGTGCATCGGCGAAGATTTTCCGGCCCGAGGAATCGGTAGGCATGCGACGGTTTCGGCACGGGGACATTCAACCGGCACGGGCTCGCCGGCAGGAAGATGCCGGCGAGCCTGCGATCAGCGCCAGATGATCTTGAGCAGGGCCGGGGTGAGGACCATGCGGATGATGGTCGCGTCGATGATGAGGGCCACGATCATGCCGTAGGCGATGTACTTCATCAGGACCAGATCGGAGAAGCCGAACGCACCGGTCACCACGATGAGGATCGCCGCGGCCGAGGTGATCACGCCGCCGGTGTGGGCGACGCCGTAGCGGATGGATTCGGTGGCGTCGGCGCCCGATGCCCGTTTCTCCGCGATCCGCGACAGCAGGAACACCTCGTAGTCGGTCGACAACCCGAAGATCACGGTGACGATCAACGCCACCACCGCGAACATCAGCGGGCCGGGCGTGAACTGGAAGGTCCCGGCGCCATGGCCTTCCACGAAGATCCAGGTGAGCACGCCCAGCGTCGAGACCAGGCTCAGCGCGCTCATCGCGACGGCCTTCACGGCCAGGATCACCGACCGGAACGCGATCACCATCATCGCCAGCGCCGCCGCCATCAGAATCGCCAGCAGCAGTGGCAAGCCGTCGATGAGGCCGTTGATACTGTCGCGTTCCAGCGCCGGGATACCGGCGACCATGATCTGCACGCCCGGTGGTTCGGGCAGGGCCCGCAGGGTGTCGATCACCCGGTCGGCGTCGCGCTTGTCGCCCAGCCCGGCCGAGAGCACGTTGACCCCGTCCTTCGTCGGCGCCGCGGGTTCGAACCGCCCGGTCAGCCCGGGCACCTGATTGGCCTCGTACCGGATGTCGCTGAGCTGCTGCGGCGTCGCGTTCACCACGACCAGCTTCAGCGGTTCGGTGCGGAACCCGGGAAACAGATGGTCGAAGTCCTCCTGCGCGACGCGCGCCGGATTGTCCGCGGCCAGGTACTTCTCGCTGATCCCGCCGAACTCGATATGGCGCAGCGGGATGCTCAACGCCAGCAGGCCGAGCACGATCGGGATGACGACCGCCCACGGCCGCCGCATCGCCCACTGCGCCAGCCGGGAGAAGAACCCGGCATCGATCTCGGCCTCGGTCTTGCTGCGGGAGAACCGCTTCCAGCCCAGCCAGTCGATGCGCCGGCCCGCGATGCTCAACGCGGCGGGCAGTGCGGTCACCGACAGCAGCGCCGCCAGCATCACCGCGGAGATGCCGCCGTAGGGCACCGACCGCAGCACGCCGTTGGGGAAGATGAACAACGCGCCCAGACTGATCGCGATGATCGCGGCGGAGAACAACACCGTGCGGCCCGCGGTCGCGACAGTGCGCGCGGTCGCCTCCTCCACGCTGCGCCCCGCCGCCAGCTCCTCCCGGAACCGGGTGACCGTGAAGAGCCCGTAGTCGATCGCCAAGCCGAGGCTGACCAGCGTCATCACCGCGCTGGCGAACACGTTGACCTCGATATGGGCGGTGAGGAACCGCAGGATGCCGGAGGTGCCGAGGACGGTGAGCCCGCCGATCATCACCGGCAGCAACGCCCCGATGACGCCGCCGAACACGAAGTACAGCAGGATCGCCACGATCGGCAGCGCGATGATCTCCGCCCGTCGGATGTCGTGCTGCATACCGATATTGATGCCCTCGACCACCGGCTGCAGCCCGGCCAGCTGCACGGTCGTGCCGCCCGGTCCCGCTCCAGGAACATCGGCGTTCAGATGCGGTTTGAGGGCCAGGTAGTTGTTGACCGTCGCCGTTCCGCCGCCACCGGCCAGACCGATACTGGCGAAGGCGTGCTGCTTGGTGGGGTCGGAAGCGTTCGCCGAGAAGGGACTGTCCCAGTAGCTGTCGATCTTGTGGATGCGCTCGCCGTAGCGTGCGCGCAGGTCCGCCAGCGCGGCGACGACGGGGCCACGCACCCCGGGATCGTCGACGGTGGTGCCCGGTGGCGCGGTGTAGATGACGATCAGGTCGCCGTCGGTGTCGCGGCCGAAGATATCGTCGGCCAGCTTCGAGGCCGCCACCGACTCGCTGGACTCGTCGAACCAGCCCTCCTGGGTGTAGCGGCCGGCCATATCGCGGCCGAACCAGCCCGAGATCAGCACCGTCAGGACGAACACGCCGAGCACGAGGTAGCGGTGGCGGTGGACGAATCGGCCCCACCGCATCGCACGCGATTCCCGCATCGTCAGCCGCAGGCGGCGGTGCGGTAGTCGGCCGAGCGCAGGATGCCGCACAGATCGGTGCGCGAGATCTTCCACTTCCCGTCGAGCAGCACGAAATGCACGATAGTGGTGCGGATATTGGTGCCCGAACCGTCCTTGTCCAGGCGCATGGTGGCGGTCAGGGTGCCGTCACGATTGTCGAAGACCGGGTCGACGACGCCGTACACCGCGTGCGGGTTGTCGCGCAGCGCTTTGTACATATCGGGGATGGCGTCCTTGAACGCGGCACCGTCCTCGATCAGGTCGGTGCGTTCGACATCGGGCAGGTTCGGGTCGAGCGCGCGCTTGATCTGCGCGTCGAGTTCCGCGGCGGACGGCAGCGGCACATTGGCCTTGCTCGACGACACCGCGATGGAGGCGGACAGGGAAGCGTTGGCCGAAGACCGTGCGGCGTCGACCGAGGCCTCGTCGGTGCCTCCACCGCATGCGGTGAGAGCGACGAGGGCCGTGAGGCAGGCGGTGGCCGCAGCGGCCCTGGCGAAAAATGTGGAAGACATCACCATCTACATACCATCAATGACGGCACTGATCCGGCCCAGGATGCTCCGCACGGTCGTGGTGTCCCGCGGCGCGGCCCTCGGGACCGGGATCGCGTCGTGGATCAGATCGCGGACGAACGCGGTGACACTGCGCTCGTCCCCGAGGTCGATATCGGTGACCGGTGCCTGCGCGGTGGCGACCACATCGTCGGCGCCGGGCACGGCTTCACCCAGGTCGGGGCGGTAGATCTGCAGCGTGAGGGTGGCGCGGCGGGTGCGGAAGGCGAACAGGCGGCCGTCGTCGGTGGTGCCGAAGCCGTGGGCGAACGGGCCCACGGTGATGTCATCGATGCCGAACCCCGCGGTTGTCCGGTCGGTCATCGCGATGATCTCCTGCCGTTCGCCG
Organism: Nocardia sp. MH4; assembly: GCF_019266065.1. Classification (GTDB taxonomy): domain Bacteria; phylum Actinomycetota; class Actinomycetes; order Mycobacteriales; family Mycobacteriaceae; genus Nocardia; species Nocardia canadensis. The sequence continues at coordinate 309,615 of NZ_LPNR01000112.1, forward strand.
GTAACGGATTGTCGACACGTCAACAGTAACCCCCGTCACCGACAGGCCCGACGTGCGCCACCCGGTCGGAGCTACCGGTGAGTCATCATGGTCAGATGGTGATCAGCGGTCACCTCGTGAGATTAGGAGTTCGGTGCATGCGCCCTCGCGGCTCGGTCGCCTCAGCGCTGGTCGGCGCGGCGGCACTGGTATTGCTGACCGGATGCGCCGGTGAGGACGGCGCCCCGGACGTACCGACCAGAGAACCCGCCACCGCGGCCGTCTCCCCCGCCACCGCTACCGCCCCGGCGGGGCAGGTCGTCCCCGCCGCCGCCACGAAAGCCCTGCTGGCCGAACGCGAGACCGGCCGTCTTGCCGCGCTCGACACCGCGGGCACCACACTGTCGCTGATCGACCCGGCCGCGCCCACCGCCGCGCGGACCGTCACCCTGCCCGCCGCGGGCGCCGCCCTCGCCCAGGGCAAGCCGGGCGAAGTCCTCGTCGCCGCGCCGAACCGCGTGCTGCGGGTGGACGCGAGCGCGGGCACCGTCACCGAGGTCGCCGTCGACGGTGACGTGCACAGCGTGCAAACACGCACCGACGGCAACCTCGTGGTCGGCACGGCCGATGGCACGATCGTCGAACTACGCCCCGACGGCAGCGTCGCGCGCACCGTCACCGGCCTCGTCTCGGCCGACGCGATCGCGCTGACCGGCGAGCACATCACCGTCCTCGACCGCAAGCAGACCGCCGTCGTCAGCGTTCGCGACGACGCCCTCGGCCTGATGCTGCGCGCGGGCGACGGCGCCGCCAACGCGATCGCCGACCCGGAGGGACGGATCATCGTCACCGACACCGCGGGCGGCGAACTGCTGGTCTACTCGGCCGGTCCGCTCGTCCTGCGGCAGCGTTTCCCGGTAGCATCATCGCCTTACGCGCTCGCCTACGATCCGCGGTCCAGCACGGTGTGGGTGACCTGCACGCAGAGCAACGAGGTGGTCGGATACGACCTGTCGACCGGGATCGGCGTCGAGGTGGGGCGGTTCCCCACTCTGCGACAGCCCGACGCGGTGACCGTCGACCCCCGCACCGGCGACCTGTTCGTGGCCTCGGCCACGGGCGACGGTCTGCAGCGGATCGGCGCGGACGAGCGGAAGAGAGGGCAGTGATGGCCGCCAGATCTCACGGTTCGCGCTCGGCGGTACCGCCGAGCTGGGAAACCAGCAACGACGACTACGAATACGTCCCCCTGCGTCTGCCACCGGAGGTCACCCGGGTCACCGCCTCGATGCGGTTGGCCATTCAGGCCGAGTTCGGTGGCTGGGAGTTGTCGCGCGTGCGCGCCTACACCGACGGCAGCCGCCGGGTGTTGTTGCGCCGCCGCAAGAATGCCGTCCTGCCTGTGCCCGAGCCCGGAATGTGAGCCGACCCATGTACGCCCTGCTACTACGCCTGATGTTCCTGATCCCGCCGGAGCGGGTGCACCACCTGGTGTTCTCCGCCCTGCGGTTCGCCACCTGGTTCCCGCCGACCCGCTGGCTCGCGCGCAAGTTGACCGTCGTCGACGATCCGATCCTGGCCACCACGGCCTTCGGTGTCGACTTCCCCGCCCCGCTGGGACTGGCCGCCGGTTTCGACAAGAACGCCGACGGCGCGAACACCTGGGGCTCGCTCGGATTCGGTTTCGCCGAGATCGGCACCGTCACCGCGCACGCGCAGCCGGGTAACCCGGCCCCGCGCCTGTTCCGGCTGCCCGCCGACCACGGTCTGATCAACCGGATGGGTTTCAACAACCACGGTGCCGCGGCCGCCGCCGCCCGCCTGCACGGCGCGCACCCCACGGTCCCGATCGGCGCGAACATCGGCAAGACGAAGGTCACCGAACCCGAGGCCGCGGCCGGCGATTACGCCACCAGCGCCCGGTTGCTCGGCCCGCTCGCCGATTTCGTGGTCGTCAACGTCTCGTCCCCGAACACGCCCGGTCTGCGTGACCTGCAGGCGGTCGAGTCGCTGCGCCCGATCCTGCAGGCCGTGCTGGACAGCGTCAGCGTCCCGGTGTTGGTGAAGATCGCCCCCGACCTGTCCGACGACGACATCGACGCGGTCGCCGACCTGGCCGTCGAGCTGGGTCTGGCCGGCATCGTCGCCACCAACACCACCATCCGCCGCGACGGTCTGGCCACACCTGCCGCCGAGGTGGAGGCGATGGGCGCGGGCGGTCTGTCCGGTGCGCCGGTCGCCGAGCGCTCCCTGGAAGTCCTGCGCCGCCTCTACGCCCGTGTCGGCGACCGGCTGGTCCTGATCTCGGTCGGCGGCATCGAAACCCCCGAGCAGGCCTGGGCCCGTATCCTCGCCGGCGCCACCCTGCTGCAGGGCTACACCGGCTTCATCTACGGCGGCCCGTTCTGGACCACCCGGATCCACCGCGGCATCGCCGCCAACCTGCGGGCGGGTGGTTTCCGTTCGCTGGCCGACGCGGTCGGCGCCGAGCACCGCGCCCCCTCGGCCTGAGGGTCTATCCGTAGTACGCCCGGGGTGCCCGGTCGTCGCTTCCCAGCAGCCGCGTCGGCCGCAGCCTGCTCGGGAAGTGGGCGGGCGCCGGTGGGTCGTGCACGGAATCGCCGGCCGCTCGGGATCGCTCGTCGACACGTTTGGCGAGCTTGATCAGCGCCTGCTGCCAGATGATGCCGAGCACGTCCGCGCGGGCGCTGATCTCGGCGTGCGCGAGGCGATCGTGGGCGGCCGCGAGGTCGCTGACGAGTTCGTCGAGTTCCATCCCCGCCCACGCCTGTTCTCGGGTGACGGTGAACTCGGGCAGCCAGCTCAACCGCCAGGTATCGGGTCCGATGCGTTGTGCGAATTCCGGCGTGCGGTCGCTGCGCAGCGTGTCGTCGGTGCTGTGAATAGTCATCGCGGACCTGCCTTCCCCGGCGGGGAGTCACACCCTCCGAGAGTCTGGCGGGGCATGCGCTCCCCGTATCCCAGTGTGGCATTTGCCTTTTGTTGCGGTCAATTGCCATTGTAGAGAGGTAATTGCCGCAAACCGGGCGCGGCAAACCCGGCATTGTGGCGATCGCAGTACGGCGTCCGCCGCCTCACCGGGGCGCGGGGCCGCCGTCAGGTCATGGGAGGCAGCATGCCGATGGTCCCTCAGGATGCTCGCGTCGCCGCCATTCGCAGCATCCTGACCAGGCTGGGCAAGTACTCGGGCCTGAGCGCAGAACGGCTGCGGCACACCGAGATCGACGCCGCGCCCCTGCTCGAGCTGCTGTCGGTGCGTCGACACGCGCGGCGAACCGGGGCCGGTCCCGAGGAGTCGATCCTGCCGGTGGTGCGTGAGGTCGCGCAGTGGCTGCCCCCGACCGACCGGCTGATCGTGGACGCCGCGCTCTCGCTCGGCCTGTTCCGTGACCGTCCCGGCGTCGGTATCGATGTCGAACGCCTCTATGCGGACAACCTCGGCGAACGTCGAGAGGCCTTGACCGAGCAGTGGGTCGCCCTGCACACCCAGCTCGACGTGGACCCGGTTCCCGAGGCGCCGACCGTCAAACGCCTGCGCACGGTGTCCGAGCACGGCGCCTTCACCGCGCTGGCCGGCCTGCTGGCCACCGACTCCGGCTATCCGATGGCCGGACCGGTCACCGGTCAGCCCGCGGAGGCGGTGTCGGCGCCGCGTGGTGTCGTCACCGTGCTCGGCGACGCGGTCATCGACCACCTCTACCGGGTGGATGCCTTCCCCGCCGCCGACGGCGCGGCCAACGGCAGTTTCACCGGGCATCCCGGCGGCAAGGGCCTCAACCGGGCCGTCGCCGCCGCCCGCCTCGGTATCGACGTGCATCTGGTGGCCGCGGTCGGCGGCGACGAGTACGGGCGCCGGATCCTGGAGTTCATCGAGGCCGAACGGGTCCGGCTGGACCTGATCAAGGTGGTGCCGTTCGCGCCGTCGCTGGTGACCGCGGTGGTGCTGACACCCAACGGCGAGTCCCGCATGATCGGCTGCCGCGACAGCCGGGTCCAGCTCCAGGACGAGGACGTACACCGGCCCGAACTGCGGTCCGCACTGGAAGCCTCCGACGTGGTGATCCTGAGCTTCGAGCCGCCGACGGCGATCATCGAGCAGGTGCTGTCGGTGGTGGCGCAGATCCATCCCAAGCCGCCGGTCATCGTGTGCCCGACGCCGTCGATGGCGGTGCCGCAGAGCCTCTATCAGTACCTGGGCGTGGTCGACTATCTGGTCGGCACCGCGGGTCAGCTCGCGGCGATGCTGCCCGACGTTCCCGCCGAGTCCGCCGACGACATCGCCCGGCTGCTGCGCGGCCTCGGCGTCGGCACCGTGTGCACGGTCGAGAACTTCCGCTGCGCCGTCTCCTCCGACACGGTCGAGACCGTCGTCGACCACTTTCCGCAGGTGCTCAAAGCCTCGGTGGGTGCCGCGGCGGCGTTCACCGCCGCCCTCGCCTACCGGCTCGTCAACGCCCGAACCCCGCTGGTCGCAGCCGATTACGTGTGGACGACGGCGGCGATGATCCCGACGCAGAAACTGGGCGCGGTGGCGGTATCGATGCCCAGTGTCGACGAGATCGACCGCATCGTCCGGCTGTACGCGGCCCCGGGACCGGACCAGGGGTAAAGTCGCGGCGTTCATCTCGCACGCCCAGTCCGACGACGGCGGTCGCGCCGCCCTGTCCCCGCACGGAGGATCGTTGACCATACTGTCGTTCGGCAGTGCCAGAACCGGGCGTGCCGGTGCCGACACCGCGCACCGACTGAGTCGCCGGGGCAGCGACCTCCCGGTCCGGGTCATCGAGATCGCCGATCCCACCGACGGCGGCTATCTGCTCGTCTTCGGCGAACCACGCGACGGCTGCCTCGTGCGGGTGCATTCGCGCTGCCTCTACGGCGAAGGCCTGGGCTCCGACGACTGCGATTGCGGTGCGGAACTGGCGACCTCGATGGACCGGATCCAGGCCGAGGGCGCCGGTGTCCTCGCCTATCTCGAGCAGGAGGGTCGCGGCGCGGGCCTGCTGTGGAAGGCCCGCGGATATCGCGAGAGCGAACGCACCGGCGCCGACACCTTCGACAGCTATCAGCGCTTGGGTCTCGACCCCGACACCCGGCGCTACGACGCCGCCGCGACCGCGGTACGCGAACTCGGGCTCACTCGAGTCCGGCTGCTGACCAACAACCCCGACAAGTGTCGTGCCCTGGACCGCGCGGGCATCGCCGTCGACCCCGTGGCCCTGACCATCACCTTGCATACGGCCCGGGGCAGGCAATACCTGCAGGCCAAGCGCCGACATCGCGCCCACACCATCCCGGCCGATCCGCTCGCCGAGGCGGCACCGAACGCCGCGTCCCCGTCTCGGTGGTGGCCACGTCGTCGGCGGTAACCGCCGCCACAATCCCGTATGTCCGGTTACGATGAGTGAGCTGTGCCACTGTGATGCCCATCGCTCGAGATGATGAGAGGGATTCACTCGCATTGGCTCGGCATCCGGAACGGCCTATTCGGGAACAGGGATATGACAGACATCGGTTTCGCGCACGCCTCGGGCGTCACGGTGCACACCGTGCCCGCCGCCTTCCAGCAGACCGCCGCGTTGCGGCCCGACCAGATCGCCTTGCGCACGGTCGGCGGCACCCAGCAGATCACCTGGGCGGAGTACGCGACACGGGTGCGGGCGCTGGCCGCCGGCCTGGCGAAACTCGGTGTGCGCCACGGTGACGCGGTCGGCATCATGCTCACCAACCGCCCCGAGTTCAATCTGATCGACACCGCGGCCCTGCACCTGGGCGCGACGCCGTTCTCGGTGTACAACACCAGCTCCCCCGAGCAGATCGCGCACGTGTTCGCCAACGCGGGCAACAAGGTGGTGGTCACCGAGCAGGCCTTCCTCGACGTCATCCGGGAATCCGGCGCCGAGGTCGAGCACACCGTGCTGGTCGACGGCACCGCCGAAGGCACCCTCGGCCTGGCCCAGCTGGAATCCGATCCGGAGCCCGACTTCGACTTCGACGCCGCGTGGCAGGCCGTGCAGCCGGGCGATCTGGCCACCCTGATCTACACCTCCGGCACGACCGGCCCGTCCAAGGGCGTCGAGCTCACCCAGAGCAATGTGATCGCGCAGGTCGTCGGCCTGGTGTCCGGTCCGCTGCCGGTCGGTTTCGACGACCGCGCGGTGTCGTACCTGCCCGCCGCGCACGTCGCCGACCGCATCTCCGCGCACGCGATGAGCCTGCTCACCGGCATCCAGATCACCACCGTGCCCGACCCGCGCGAGATCGCCGCCGCGCTGCCCGACGCCCGCCCCACCGTGTTCTTCGGTGTGCCGCGGGTGTGGCAGAAGATCAAGGCGGGCATCGAGAACAAGCTCGCGGTCGAGCCGAGCCCGGTGAAGAAGGCGCTGGCCAACTGGGCGATCGGGGTCGGCGTCGCGCAGGCCAAGGCCAAGCTGTCCGGTGAGGGCGGCTCGCTGCTGCTCGGCGTGCAGCACAAGGCCGCCGACGCCCTGGTGCTGTCCAAGCTGCGCGAGGCGCTCGGTTTCGGTGAGCTGAAGGTCGCCGCTTCCGGTGCCGCCCCGGTGCCCGCGGAGACCCTGGAGTACTTCCTAGGCCTCGGATTCGCGGTCAGCGAGGTGTGGGGCATGTCCGAGACCACCGGTGTCGGTACCTTCACCGATCTGGACAAGCCGCGTCCCGGCTCGGTCGGTCGCGTCATGGACGGCGTCGAGCTGCGGCTCGACGCCGACGGTGAGGTACTGATCCGCGGACCGATCGTCACCCCCGGCTACCGCAACATGCCCGACAAGACCGCCGAGGCGATCGACGACGCCGGCTGGCTGCACACCGGCGACATCGGCACCCTCGACGCCGACGGGTACCTGCGCATCGTCGACCGCAAGAAGGAACTGATCATCAGCGAGGCGGGCAAGAACATCGCCCCCTCCAACATCGAGAACGCGATGAAGGCCGCGTCCTCGATGATCGGTCAGGCCGTCGCGATCGGCGAGGCCCGCCCCTACATCACCGCGCTGATCATGCTCGATCCCGATGTCGCGGCATTGCGCGCCAAGGAGTTCGGTGCCACCGACGCGACCCACGCCGAGCTCGCCCGGCGCAGCGAGATCGTCGAGGAGGTCAAGGCCGCGGTGTCGGCGGGCAACCGCAAGCTGTCCCGGGTGGAGCAGATCAAGCGCTTCGTGATCGTGGAAACCCTGTGGGAGCCGGGCGGTGACGAACTGACCCCGAAGATGTCGCTCAAGCGCACCCCGATCGCGGCCAAGTACGCCGAGCACATCGAGCAGCTGTACGCCGCGACGCCGGCCGAACACGTCGTCAATGTGAAGTAGCACGAGAACGGCGGTGGCCCTGGGAATTCCGACTCCCGGGGCCACCGCCGTATGTGCTCAGTTCTGCTCGTAGGTCCCGATCAGGGTGGCCCGGCCGAGCGTGTGGAAGAACAGGTTGAACCCGAGGTAGGCCGGCGTCGCGTCCGGCCCGACTTCCAGCTCGGGCACGTCGACGGCGTGCACCACCACGAAGTACCGGTGCGGGCCGTGGCCCTGCGGCGGCGCGGCGCCGACGAAGCCCGGGAAACCGCCGTCGTTGCGCAGCGTGACCGCGCCCGTGGGCAGGGTGCCACCTTCACTGCCCGCGCCGGCGTCGAGCTCGGTGACCGAGGCGGGGATGTTGGCCACCGCCCAATGCCAGAAGCCCGAGGCGGTCGGCGCGTCCGGGTCGTAGACGGTGACCGCGAAGCTTTGTGTGCCCTCGGGGAAACCGGACCAGCTCAGCTGGGGCGAGACGTCTTTGCCGCCCGCGCCGAACACGCCGGACACCTGGTCGTTGGCCAGCGGCTGACCATCGGTGATGTCGGCGGAGGTGACGGTGAACGACGGAACCTGCGGCAGTGCGTCATACGGGTTGTAGCTCATGGGGTCTCCGATTCGTGGCGTCGGTGCTCAGCTGTGCAGGAGGAAGTGTTCCAGGACCCGGGTGCCGAATTCCAGTGACCGCACCGGGACCCGCTCGTCCACCCCGTGGAACAGGGCGGTGAAGTCCAGTTCCGGCGGCAGCTGCAGCGGCGCGAAGCCGAAGCAGCGAATACCCAACCGCGCGAACGCTTTCGCGTCGGTGCCGCCGGAGAGCATGTAGGGCACGGTGCGCCCGTCGGCGTCGTGGGCCAGCACCGCGTCGTTCATGGCGTCGACGAGGTGGCCGTCGAAGGTGGTCTCGTAGGAGTCGAGCTTGGTGATCCACTCGCGTTCGACGTCCGGGCCGATGAGCTCGTCGACCTCGCGTTCGAACGCGGCCTGCCGCCCCGGCACCACGCGACAGTCCACCACGGCCTCCGCGGTCTGCGGGATGACATTGGCCTTGTAGCCCGCCTGCAGCATCGTCGGATTGGCGGTATCGCGCAGGGTGGCGCCGATGATGCGGGAGATGGTGCCGAGCTTGGCGAGCTGACCCTCGATATCGGGGCCCTCCGGGTCGAACTGCAACCCGCTCTCCTCGCTGACCGCGGCGAGGAACTCGGCCACCGAGTCCGACAGCACCACCGGGAAGGTGTGCCTGCCCAGCCGCGCGACGGCCTCGGCGAGGATGGTGACGGCATTGTCGTCGTGCAGGAACGAACCGTGCCCGGCGCGGGCCTTGGCCCGCAACCGCATCCAGCCCAGACCCTTCTCGGCGGTCTCCACCAGATAGAGCCTGCGTTCGGTGCCGTCGGGGCGCGGCACGGTCAGCGAGAAGCCGCCGACCTCGCCGACCGCCTCGGTGACCCCGTCGAACAGGTCGGGCCGGTTGTCCACCAGCCACTGCGACCCCCATTTGCCGCCGTTCTCCTCGTCGGCGAGGAAGGCGAACACCAGGTCGCGTGGCGGGACGGTGCCCTCGGCCTTGAACTGACGGGCCAGGGCCAGCGTCATGCCGACCATGTCCTTCATGTCGATCGCGCCGCGGCCCCACACGTAGCCGTCGCGGACCGCGCCGGAGAACGGGTGCACGCTCCAGTCGGCGGCCTCGGCGGGCACGACGTCGAGGTGTCCGTGGATCATCAGCGCGCCCCGGCTGGAGTCGGCGCCCTTCAATCGCGCGAAGACGTTGCCGCGACCGGGCGCGCCCGACTCGACGTACTCGGTCTCGTAGCCGACCTCCTGCAATTGCGCGGCCACCCACTCCGCGCACTCGCGTTCGCCTTTGGTGGTCGCCAGCTCACCGGTGTTGGAGGTGTCGAACCGGATCAGCGCACTGACCAGCTCCACCACCTCGTCCACCGCGCGGGACCGTTCGTTCGAACCAGAACTCTCGCCAGATGCCGACACGTCCCCTTTCCTACCACCCCGGCGGTGTCCCCCGCGCCGACTCCCCTGGCTCACGCGGATTCCGCCGCTGCTGGCGACTACTGCTCGTGCTGAGCCGAATTCCCCGGATTCGCGTGTCCGCTGCCCGGCGTGTTTGGCTGTGGCGATGAGATCGCAGGTCGTTCGGGTCGGGACGCTGCTGCTGGCGGGCGCCGCGACGGCGGCGGGTGCGCTGGGTGTGGTGTTGCGTTACCTCGACTGGTCGGCGGAACCGCTGGTGCTCGCCGCGTCCGGCGCGCCCTACCTGATGGGCGGGGCGATTCTGGGCGCGGTGGGGTTCGCGGTGACCCGGCAGTGGGTCGCGACCGGCGCCGCGGTCGTGGTCGCCGGACTCGGTGTGGCGACGCAGGCGCCGTTGTACTTCGCCGACGGCGGGGGCGAGGGGCCGGCGATCACGGTGATGCAGGCGAATCTGCTGTTCGACGGCGCCGACCCGGGCGCGCTGGTGGCACAGGTGCGCTCGCGCGATGTCGCGGTGCTCACCGTCAACGAACTCACGCGTACCGCCGTGACCGAACTGGGGCGCGCGGGCCTGGACGAGGTGTTGCCGTACCACTATCTCGCCCCGGGGCAGACCGCGAGCGGGACCGGGATCTGGAGTCGATTCCCGTTGTCGGACACCGTTGAATACGACGGGTATGTCCTCAATCAGATCTCGGCGACCGCCATGATTCCGCAGGTCGGGCCGGTCTCGGTCTACGCGGTGCATCCGGTCCCGCCGGTCTACGACACCGGAGTGTGGGCCGACGAATTGTCCCGGCTCGGCGAGGTCCTACGCCGGTCCCCGGCCGATCGCCCGGTGATCGTGGGCGGGGATTTCAACGCCACCTACGACCACGCGCGATTCCGGGCGCTGGCATCGGGCCGGTTCGCCGATGCCGCCGCGCAGGCCGGTGCCGGGCACCTGGTCACCTACCCGACGGATAAACGTCTGCCGCCACTGATCGGCATCGACCACGTGCTGCTCGCCGGGGCGCACGCCACCGCGGTGGCGACCGTCGCGCTGCCCGGCGCCGATCACAAAGCGCTGGTGGCTCGCGTCGTGCTCGTCCGCTAGCGGGATCGCTCAGCCCGCGGCATGGTCGCGGGCCGCGAGGAGTGCGTCGATCCGTGCTCCGACCGCACGGCCGGCCGCGTGCAGCGGTTCGGCCGAGCGCATGGTTCTGGCCAGCACGAACGCGCCTTCCAGGGAGCTGAGCAGGCCGAGGACGAGGTCGCGGGCGTCGGCGGTGTTCAGACCACGGCGCACGAAATAGGCGGTGCCCTGGTCGATCCAGTCCGCGACGACCTCAGCGGCGACGGCCCGGAGCTCCGGTTCGCTGTCGGCGATCTCCCCGGCGACCGTGCCGACCGGGCACATGTTGATCCACCCCGACTCGGCCATCGTGCGCGCGGCATCGTCGAACGCCGCGGGCACCGCGACACGCAGATCGGGGTGTGGGTCCATCAGCAGGGGCAGCAGCTGGATGTAGGCGGCGCCGGAGCTGCGCAGCGCCTCCGCCGCGATCTGCACCTTGCCGTGCGGAAAGTGGTGGTAGAGCGACCCCATCGGCGCCTGTGCGGCGGCGGTGATCTGTTTGACGGTGATCGCGCTGTAGCCGTGCGTGCGCATCAGCTCGGCGACCGCGACGACCAGCCGATCCCGGGTAGCCGTTGACATCTTCTCGCTCACCACACCAGACTAGAGCAAACACACTAGAGCGAACACTCTAACGCTGGAGGGTCTCATGCCGACCGTCGATCTGCCCGCGGGCCGCATCCACTTCCACGAACGCGGCGAGGGCCCACCGGTCGTGCTGCTGCACGGTCTGCTGATGAACCACACCGTGTGGGATCACGTCCTGGACCTGCTCCCGACCGGCTTCCGCTATGTACTGCCCGATCTGCCGCTGGGCGCGCATCCGGAACCGTTGCGGCCCGGCACCGACCTGAGCCTGCGCGGCCTCAACCAGCTCGTCGCCGACTTCCTCGCCGCCCTCGACCTGCGCGAGGTGACCCTCGTGCACTCCGACTGGGGCGGCGCCCTGTTTCTCACCGCCTACGATCTCGACGAGCGCGTCGGCCGGCTGATCGTCTTTCCGAGCGAGGCGTTCGACAACTTCCCGCCCGGCCTGCCCGGCAAGACCGCGACACTGGCCGCCTACCTGCCCGGCGGTGTCACCCTGGCACTGCGCCAGCTCCGCATCCGATGGTTGCGTGACAGTCCGCTGATGTTCGGCTGGATGGCGAAATACCCCCTGCCCGACGATCTCGTCCACGGCTGGACCGAACCGGGTCTGCGCGATCGGGGCATCCGCGCCGACGTGCTCGCCTACATGCGGTCGGGCTTGCGCAAGCCCGACCTCGTCACCGCAACCGAGGCGCTGCGCCGCTTCCGGGGCGAGGCCCTGATCTTGTGGTCGTCGGCGGGCAAGGTCATGCCGCGCGAGCACGGCCGTCGCCTGGCCGACCTCATCCCGCGCGCCCGGCTGGTCGAGATCGACGACGCCTACGTCCTGTCGATGCTCGACCAGCCCACCGCGGTCGCCGCCGCCGTCACGGAGTTCCTCGCCACCACCTCGGCGCAGCCGACCGAGCGCTGAGGTCGCTCAGGTCTGCTGCACCGGGTCGTAGGCGTCGGCGCCGAGCCCGAACGTCCACGCGACGCCTTCGCGGGCAGTGCGGGTGGTCGGCGGGACGCGCAGCCAGTACACGCGATGCGTGCCGTCGGGCTCCGGCGTCGAATTCACCACCTCGACCATGACCACGTCCTCGTCGCCGACGAGATCGATGCGCCACAGAACGCCGGTCTCGTCGCGGTGCACGGGCCGAGCGTCGGATTCGGTCAGGTACCGGTCGTAGCCGTAGTGCTCGAGCATGACCCGGCGCAGTTCGGCGTTCTCTTCGTCGCGGATGCGCTGCGGCGTCAGCGAGTTCAGGCTGTCCAGGAACTCGGCGGGCACCGGCATGCCGCGCCACGCGTGCAAGGCGAAGCCGTCGGCGTAGGCCAGGGCGGGTCCGTCAGCGCGGTCGAGTCGCCCGGCCTCGTCGCGATGCAGCGCGATCGGGCGTTCGGAGATCACCGCGATCTTCGCGTAGGGCCACCACCAGCCCGCGTGCCGCGCCACCTCGGCCACGCCGTCGAGCGGGTGCCCGGGCGCGGTGTCGTAGGCGCTGAGCCAGGCCGCCTCGTGCTGACCGAGCACGGCATCGAGCAGCAGCACACGAATCCGCCGCTCCTGCGTGCGATCACCGCCGGCCGCCTCGACGACGCCGGCGCGGATCCGGTCGATCACCATGGCGGTGACCTCCCACAGGTCGGCGCCGGTGGCCCGCCAGTGCGCGCTGTAACCGGGCGCGCCCAGTTCGGCGTGCAACCGGGCGCGTTCGGCCGCCCACGGTCCGCTGCGCACGGCCTCCCGTACCGGTGCGCCCGGATCGATCCCCGAGGTGAGGAGGCGCACGGCTTCCAGCGGCGAACGCGCCCAGCGGATCTGCTCGGGTTCGGGCAGGCCCGCACGCGAATAGGCCAGGCGCACGCCCGCTTCGGCGGCCGCCCGGTCGCCGGGTCCGGTCGCGGCGGCGATCGCCCGCCAGTGGTCGTCCGTCCTCGTGGGCTCCCCGCTCATCAGTCGGCCACCACCCGCACGGAGCCGGGGAGGTACTCACGCTGGCGCACCACCCGGTACCAGCCCTTGGGCAGGCCGATGGGCGCGTGCTCCTCGTGCACCACCCGTCCGCCTTCGGGCAGGTGCAGCAGCATCGGGCCGAAAGCCCCTGCCTCCCTGATCAACCGACCGGGCGCGGCGATCGCATGCGCGTGCCCGGTCACCTCCCCGAGCGCCAGCACGAGCCTGCCCCGCCCGTCGCGGTGCTCGCCCCGCGCCGCCAGAGCACCGGCGGGGACCGCCGTCTCGGCCAGCGGCACGATCAGGACATCGCCTTGTCGATACATGAATTTCCTCCCGTCACGGCCCGCGACCGCAGCCGTGGCGAGGACGGTAGCGGCAGGTGCCGACAACTCGGCCCGCCGCGCGGATTGTCGGTGCCGCTTGGTAGAAACGCAGCAGTCACCACGGGGTCACTACGCCAGAAGGGGCGGGAACAGCTATGTCCATCGGAGAACATCTGCGCGGGTGGGGCGGTCTGCCTGCCTATCCGTTCCCGGACCCGGAGAAGGACGACGAAGCGCGGGAGACGGCGGTGCGGCTGCTGCCCGCCGCGGACGGCGTGGCGTGGCGGATCGGTGTCGATTCCTATGAGGCCGCGGAGACCTGGCCGGAGGCTTTCGCCCGGTTCCTCGACACGGTCGATACGGCGCGGGTGCGCGCGATCGTCGTCGGCTCGTGGGCCGACGCCTACGACAATCGCCCCGATGATGTGATCGACGCGATCATCGCCGCCCGCGCGCGGCTACCGATGCTGCGGGCGCTGTTCATCGGCGACATCATCGGCGAGGAGTGCGAGATCTCCTGGATCAATCAGGGCGAGGTCACCCGGCTGCTCGACGCGTTCCCGCGGCTCGAGGAGTTCGGCGTGCGCGGTGGCGAGCAGCTGGAATTCCCGGCGGTCCGCCACGAGCACCTGCGCAAGCTGAAGGTGCAGGCCGGTGGTCTGCCGGTGGCCGTCGTCCGCGGCATCGCCGCCAGCGACCTGCCCGCACTGCACGACCTGGAACTGTGGCTGGGGACGTCCGAGTACGGCGGCGACGCCGATGTCAGCGACCTCGCGCCGATCCTGTCCGGCGACCGGCTGCCGAACCTCAAGCGGCTGGCCTTGCGCAACAGCGAGATCCAGGACGCGGTGTGCGCCGCGGTGGCCTCGGCGCCGGTGGTCGCCCGGCTCGAGGTGCTCGACCTGTCGATGGGTGTGCTCACCGACGACGGCGCCGCCGCGCTGCTCGGCGGTCAGCCGCTGACCCACCTGACCTCACTGGACCTGCACTACAACTACGTGAGCAAGGAGATCGGCGCCCGCCTCGCCGACACCCTCACCCCGGCGGGCGTGGCACTGAATCTGGACACCGACGACGCCGAATCCGACGAGGACGACGACGGTTCGGTGTGGCGGTTCGTCGCGGTCGGCGAGTGATCCGACGTGCGCTGGGTGGTGGTCGGCAACGCCGAGAACCGGCGGGTCCGGCTGTGCACCGACGCGGCCCGCGCGGCCGGGTTTCCGGCACCGCGGGTGGTGGAATGGCTGTCGGTGCTGACCGAGGGCGGCCATGATTTCGCCGCCGACGAGCTCGTCCGGCTGGATTCCCCCGGTGAGAATCTTGCAGTCGATGCACTGTTGCGTGGGGTGAATGATCCGACCCGCGTGGAGGGTTCGGCCCGGTGGTACGCGGGCTTCCTCGCGGCGGTGGGGTCGCTGCGCGGCGGGCACCGGCTCGACGATCCGGCCGATCTCGCGGTGTTGTTCGACAAACGGCGCTGCCATGCCCACCTCACCGCGGCCGGGGTGCCGGTCCCGCCGTCACCGGTCATGGGCCCGCTCCACGGCTGGGTCGACGTGCGAGCGCAGATGCGGGCGGCGGGCATGGCGCGGGTGTTCGTGAAGCTCGCGCACGGTTCGTCGGCGTCGGGGGTGCTGGCGATCGAATCCACCGCGTCGGGCCGCTGGCAGGCGACAACCTCGGTCGAAATCAGCGCCGAAGGCGCCCTGCACAACTCCTTGCGGGTGCGCCGGTACCGCGACGAACGCGAGATCGCCGCGATCGTCGACCGGCTCGCGCCCGACGGCCTGCATGTCGAACGCTGGATCCCCAAGGCCACCACCGGTGGCCGCTGCGCGGACCTGCGGGTCGTGGTGATCGCGGGCCGGGCGACCCACGTCGTCGTCCGCACCAGCCGTGGCCCCCTGACCAACCTGCACCTCGGCGGTGCGCGCGGGGATCTGGCCCACGTCCGTGCAGCGATGGGTGACCGGTGGGCCGAGGCGATGGACATCTGTGAACGCGCCGCCGCCTGCTTCCCGGCGACCCTGTGCGTCGGTGTCGATCTCCTGCCCGGCGCGCACTGGCGACGGTTCACCGTCGGCGAGGTCAACGCCTTCGGTGACCTGCTCCCCGGGCTGACCGGCCTGCCGGGAACACCGGCCGAGGGATTGGACACTTACACCGCACAGCTCACCGCCGCGGCCGCGATCGGAGCGTCTCGATGACTTTCTCGACCGGGTCGCGTCCCGATATGACCGAGGTCGTCGGCCGCGACGACCTGTTGCTGCTCACGCTCGACACGCTGCGCTACGACGTCGCGACCGAACTCGCGGCCGCGGGCAGACTGCCCACCCTGGCCGCCCACCTGCCGCAGGGCCGCTGGGAAAAGCGCCACGCGCCGGGCAGTTTCACCTACGCCTCGCACCACGCGATGTTCGCCGGCTTCCTGCCGACCCCGGCAGCGCCGGGTCCGCATCCGCGCCTGTTCGCGGCTCGGTTCGCGGGGAGCGAGACCACCGCCGAGGGCACCTTCGTTTTCGAGGAGCCCGATCTGGTGACGGCTCTGACGGCGCGCGGCTACCACACCGTGTGCATCGGTGGTGTCGGCTTCTTCAACAAGCAGGGGGCGCTGGGCAGCGTGCTGCCCGGGTTGTTCACCGAAAGCCATTGGGCGCCGGAGTTCTCGGTGGCGTCGCCGACCTCGTTCGAGGCGCAGGTGGCCTGCGCCGAACGTGTCGTCGCGGCCGTGCCCGCCGACCAGCGGCTGTTCCTGTTCCTCAACGCCTCGGCCCTGCACCAGCCCAACTGGTTCCACCTGCCGGGCGCGACCCGCGCGGCGGGAGACAGCCGCGACACCCACGCGGCGGCACTGGAATACATCGACGCCCATGTCGGCAGGCTGTTCGACGCGATGCGGTCGCGCCGACGGTGTTTCGCGATCGTGTGCTCCGATCACGGCACCGCCTACGGCGACGACGGGTACACCGGCCACCGGCTCGGCCACGAGTCGGTGTGGACGGTCCCCTACAGCCACTTCTTCCTGGAGCCCGACGCATGATCGATACCGCGCTACCGCGCCCCTACCAGAACTACGTCTACGCCTACCCGCACAAGACGGCCTATCGGCCGCTGCCGGACCGGCCACCGCTGGCGCGGGTGTGGGCCGGTGAAGCCCGGTCGGCGCTGTCGCTGTATCTGCACATCCCGTTCTGTGAGGTGCGCTGCGGTTTCTGCAATCTGTTCACGCGGGTCGGCGCACCGGAGGGTCTCACCGGCCGCTATCTCGACGCGCTCGCCCGCCAGGCGAGCGCGGTCCGGGACGGTCTCGGCGATGCCGAACGACCGCGCTTCGCCAACGCGGCCTTCGGCGGCGGCACCCCGACCTTCCTCACCGCCGACGAGCTGACCAGACTCTGCGATATCGCCGAGGCGATCATGGGCGCCGACCTGCGCGCGATCCCGCTGTCGGTGGAGGCCTCGCCGTCCACCGCCACCGCCGACCGGCTGTCGGTGCTGGCCGAGCGCGGGGCGACCCGATTGAGTCTGGGCGTGCAGAGCTTTCTCGACGAGGAGGCCAAGGCGGCGGTGCGGCCACAACGTCGCGCCGAGGTCGAAGCGGCCCTGGGCCGGATCCGGGACGCGGGCATCCCCGTGCTCAATATCGACCTGATCTACGGCATCGACGGCCAGACCGCCGCGAGCTGGCGCGTCTCGCTGGACGCGGCCCTGGCCTGGCGGCCAGAAGAGATCTACCTCTACCCGCTGTATGTGCGGCCGCTGACCGGTCTGGCCAGGCACGCCGATCCCGCTGTCGCCGAACAGGACTGGGACCGCGATCGCCTCGCGCTGTACGCGTACGGGCGCGACCATCTGCTCGCCGCCGGCTACGAGCAGGTGTCGATGCGGATGTTCCGCCGCGCCGACGCCCCACCCCAGGGCCCCGACGACTACGCCTGCCAGACCGACGGCATGATCGGGCTCGGCTGCGGCGCCCGCTCCTACACGAGCACGCTGCACTACTCGTTCGACTATGCCGTCGACCTGCGCGAGGTACGCGGCATCATCGACACCTACATCGCGACCACAGATTTCACGTCGGCCCTGCACGGCCGGGTGATCGACGCCGACGAAGCCGCCCGCAGGCACCTGCTCCAGTCGCTGTTGCAGGCCGACGGACTTCTCCTCACCGACTACCGCGCCCGCTTCGGCACCGATCCCTGGGACGACTTCGGCGCCGAACTGCACACCTTGGCCGAACGCGGCTGGCTGGCCGACACCGGCACCGATCTGCTGCGTCTGTCGCCGCAGGGCCTGGCGTACTCCGACGCGATCGGCCCCGAGTTCTTCTCCCCCGCCGTGCGCGCCGCCATGGCCGCCTACGAGCTGCGCTGACCATGGACCTGACCCTGCTGTATCGGGGGCCGCTGGCCTCCTGCGACTACGACTGCCCGTACTGCCCGTTCGCCAAGCACCGCGACTCCACCGACCAGTTGCGCACCGACCGAGCCGCGCTGCGCCGCTTCACCGACTGGGCGCACGCCCAGACCGAGGACCGGCTGTCGGTGCTGTTCACGCCATGGGGCGAGGGCCTGGTGCGGTCGTGGTACCGGACGGCACTGATCGAGTTGTCGCACCGCCCGCACATCGATCGGGTCGCCATCCAGACCAACCTCAGTGGCCGGATCGACTGGACCGCCGACGCGGACCGCGACACCCTCGCCCTCTGGTGCACCTACCATCCCGGCCAGACGCCGTATCGCCGATTCCTCGACAAGGTTGAACGGCTGGCCGAGGCAGGCATTCGGTTCAGCGTCGGCATCGTCGGCCTGCCCGACCATCTCGACCACGCCCGCAGGCTGCGCGCCGACCTGCCCGACCACGTGTACCTGTGGATCAACGCCGCCGAGGGCCACACCTACACCGACGACGAGGCCGCGGGCTGGACCGCGATCGACGCGCTGTTCCCCTTCAGCAGGCACCCGCACCGCTCGGCCGGAGCACCGTGCCGCACCGGGGCGTCGGTGATCTCGGTCGACGGTGACGGCGAGGTCCGCCGCTGCCACTTCGTGCGCACGCCGCTGGGCAACCTCTACGACGGCTCCTACCGTGCGGCGCTGACCCCGCGCCCGTGCCCGCTGTCGGTGTGCGACTGCCACATCGGCTACGTCCACCTGGAGACGCTGCCGCTCTACGACGTGTTCGCCGGTGGTGTGCTGGAACGGATTCCCGCTCAGCCGACGTCGAGTGTGGTGCTCACCGGGGTGGCACCGGTCGACAGGTCGAGCACCGGGCAGTGCGCGTCGACGGCCTGCTGCAGTTCCGCGTAGCGCTGCGCGGACTCGGGTCCGGTGATCCGCACGTTCACCCGCACCGCCTGGAAGCCGGGGCGGACGGTGTCGTCGATGCCGAAGAAGCCGCGCACGTCCAGATCGCCCTCGGCGGTGATCGCGAGGTCGTCGACGGTGATGCCGAGCCGTTGCGCCCAGAATCGGTAGGTGACCACCTGGCAGGAGATCAGGGCCGCGAGATACACCTCGACCGGATTGGCGGCGGCATCGGCGCCACCGAGGGCGGGTGGTTCGTCGACGGCCACGCGGTGCGAGCGTGCGGTGACGACACTGCCCACCGTGCCCTCGGTGGTGCCTGCCGCCCGGAAGACGAAGCGCGCGTTGGCCGGATCGGCCGCCACCGCCTGCGCGGTCGTGTCGGAGATCTCGTTGAGCGTGGTGAGCTGACTGGTCATGCCGGGACGCTATCTCCGCGACGGCGGTCCGCCCACCCATGTATTCGGGCTGATTTCAACCGGCCTCGGGGCGACCGCCGAACAGGATCTGGACGGCTCGCCGCTGCGCTTCCTCGGGTGCGAGTGGCTCACTACCGGGCGGATAGATCGGCTCCGGGCGATCACCGAGCAGGTAGTCGCGGAAGGCGCACAGGTATTCGTCGAGATCGCGCTGATCGGCGAACCTGGTCCCGGTCGGATCGAACCACTCGTCGGGAGTCGGGCGCCAGGCGATCATGTAATCGAGAGATCGACGCAGCAGTTCGCCGTAGGTCGGGTCCCTGACGCAGGCGGCGCGCAGTGTGGGGACGCTGCCACGCATGCCGCGGCGGTACTCGGCGCTGTGCAGCGTCAGCAGCGGCCACGTCAGGCCGTCGATGTGCGGGATCTCGTCCCACCAGGTGCCCTTCGTGGGCGGGGTCGCACCCGCTCGCACCCGGCGTGAGTCGGTGACGGGTGCCGGATAGTCGGTGGGCGCGCCGCGGCGGTCGATGCTGCGGGTCGGCCCGATTCCGAGATTCATCGGCGGGTACCACACCCCGCGCCACACCGGGACTCCGAGACAGCGATTCAGCCGCATCGGCTCGGCCAGGGAGATGTCGGCCGTGATGCGGCGGATCGGGGGCAGCGGACCGTCCGCGACCTGCTCCGCCACCATCGACAGACAGTCCGGGACGTCGAATCCGGTCACGCCGACGCCCTCCCGGAGTCGTGTGTACGCAGACTCGTGCCGGTCGAATTCGATCCAGAACCGTCGCGGTGTGCTCACGCGAGATCGTCCTTCTGCCGCATCGTGCCGAGGTCTTGCGGGGTCAGCGCGCGATACCCAGCGACAAGGCGGCGAAGGCTTTCGGGGCGCCCGGCTGGTAGAAGCGATCGAGTTCGACGGTCTCGAATCCGGCGTCGGTGAGCAAGGCGGGGATGTCGCGCACGAGGTGGCAGCCGCCGGCGATCCGCTGCTGGATCGGGTCGAGCCGGTGCTGCCAGGTCCGCACCGAGGCATCGGGGGCGAGCCCGTGCTCGACGAAGTGCAGTGTGCCGCCGGGTTTGAGCACCCGGCGGATCTCGGCCAGCGCGGCGCCGACGTCGGGAATCGTGCACAGCGTGAAGGTCGAGAGCGCGGTATCGAAGGTGGCGTCCGGGAACGGCAGTGCCTGTCCGTCCAGTCCGGCCCGCTCGATCGGCACCCGGCTCGCCGCCACCCGCTTCGCCGCGATCTTCCACGCGGTGTCGGCGGGTTCCACCCCGCTGACGCGCTCCACCGCCGCCGGATAGAACCCGACATTGGTCCCCGACCCGAACCCGACTTCGAGCACGGTCCCGTGCAGACCCGCGCAGGTGCGCCTGCGCAGAGGATCGTTGTTGGCCACCCCGCACACCGTGTCGACGATGTGCGGCAGGATCCGCTCGCTGTAGAAGCCCATGCCTCGATCATCCCCCGCTGTCCGGCCGCGCGCCGCCGAACGCACGACCGCCGGGTCCCGGCGGTCGTGCGGGGTCCCTACTTGCCGGGAAACGGCGCGGTGATCGTGGTGAAGTACTGGATCGCGGCCCCGATCGCGACGGGCGCGGTCACCAGCAACTGACCCGCCACCGTGCCGAGCGCACCGACCGCGAGTACGCCGCCGAGGCAGCCGACGGCGGCCGCGGGCAGGAACGGACCGAACAGCCCGATGATGGTCGCCGCGGCCACCGTCGCGCCGACGACCCCGCCGAGGACACAGCCCACGGCGGCACCGCCGAGACCACCGATCAGGGTGCCGACCGCGGCGCCGGTGGAGATGGTCGTGGTCATGCGCGCCCACGCGGCCTGTTCGCGGTCGTATTCGGACTTCCACGGTGCCTTGTCCTCGAACGGCAGCGCGACGGGCCGGTAGACCGCCTTGTCCATGGCCAGCTCCGGCGTCAGGGTCGCGGTGCGGCCGTCGATGTGCGCGGCGATCGGGAAGACGAAGTCGTCGACGGCGAAGTGCAGCGGGGTCGCGGCGACGACGGTGCCGGTGTCGGTCCTGGCGGTCAACGTGCCGTTCTCGACGGTGAGGGTGCCGGAATCGATCGCGATGATCGAGGCCGAATCGGTGGCGTGGGCGGTGAATCCGAGCGGTGCGGGGTCGGCGCGCTCCGCGTGCGCGGTGCCGCTCGCGGCGAGCACCGTGAGTGCGGCGGCGGCCAGGGTCTTGCTCATCATGGTGTTCCTCGTTCTTCAGTGCAGGGGTGCCGCGGTGACGGCGCGGACGTGGTCTTCGCTGACGCCGGGCGCGCATTCGCGCAGCACCAGCCCGCAGGGTTCGATGTCGACGACAGCGAGTTCGGTGATCACCCGGTGCACGACGCCGACGCCGGTGAGCGGCAGGGTGCAGCGCGGCACGAGCTTCGACGCGCCCGACTTGTCGGTGTGGGTCATCAGCACGATCACCCGGCGGGCACCGTGGACCAGGTCCATCGCGCCACCCATGCCCTTCACCATCTGTCCAGGCACCATCCAGTTGGCGAGGTCGCCGGTGGCCGAGACCTGCATGCCGCCCAGGACGGCGGTGTCGATGTGGCCGCCGCGGATCATGCCGAAGCTCAGCGCGGAGTCGAAGAAGGCGGCGCCGTCGGTGACGGTGACCGTCTCCTTGCCCGCGTTGATCAGGTCGGCGTCGATATCGTCGGCGTGCGGGTAGGGGCCGGTGCCGAGGATGCCGTTCTCCGAGTGCAATGTCACCGCCACACCGGCGGGGAGCTGGTTCGGGATCAGCGTGGGCAGGCCGATACCCAGGTTGACGTACTCGCCGGGTCGCAGTTCGCGGGCGGCGCGGGCGGCCATCTGGGTCCGCGTCCACCCGGCGGTCACGGTCGGGTTCACGAGACGGTCCGCCTTTCGATCGGTTTGGTCTGCGGGCCGGTGTGCACGATGCGGTCGACGAAGACCCCGGGCAGGTGCACCTGCGCCGGATCGAGCGTGCCGGCGGGGACGAGGTTCTCGACCTGGGCGATACATACCTTCCCCGCCATCGCGGCGAGCGGGTTGAAGTTGCGGGCCGCCTTGTTGAACACCAGATTTCCCGCGGTGTCCCCGACCAGGGCGTGCACCAGGGCGTAGTCGGCGGTGATCGATTCCTCGAGCACGAATCGGCGCCCGGCGAAGGTCCGGACCTCCTTGCGCGGCGAGGCGACCGCCACCGAGCCGTCGGGGTGATACCGCCACGGCAGTCCACCCTCCGACAGGGGCGTGCCTACCCCCGCGGCGGTGAAGAAGGCCGGAATCCCGGTTCCGCCCGCCCGCAGTTTCTCCGCCAGCGTGCCCTGGGGCGTCAGTTCGACTTCGAGTTCGCCGGCCAGATACTGGCGCGCGAACTCGGCGTTCTCGCCCACATAGGACGCGGTGACCCGGCGGATACGCTTCTGCGCCAGCAGGATTCCCAGGCCGTGCGCGTCGGTGCCGCAGTTGTTGGAGAAGATCTCCAGGTCGGCGGCATTGCCCGCCGCCAGCGCGTGGATCAGTGCGTCGGGGATGCCGCACACTCCGAATCCGCCGACGGCCAGCGAGGCGCCGGAGCCGATATCGACGACCGCCTCGGCGGCAGTGGCGAACACCGTTGTCATCGGGCGAGCTCCGCGCTCTCGGTCATGGCGAGCAGGTCGTCGAGCAGTTCCTGCGCGCGCGGCCACGGACCGTAGCCCGCCGCCGGATTCAGGTGCCCGACGTCGCCGAGGTCGACCAGGCTGCTGCCCCACGCCTCGGCCATCCCGGCGACCCGGCGGCTGGTGGCCAGGGGGTCGGTGCTGCTCGCGGCGACGATGGTCGGGAACGGCAGCCGGCGGCGCGGCACCGGGGTCCAGCCGTGCGCGGCGAGGTCGGCGGCGCTGGGATACCCGGGTGGCAGCGGTGTTTCGAAGTCGGGCGGTGTCGCCAGCAGCGCGCCGCGCACGGCCCGGGTGGACTGCTGGGCCCAGTGCACGGTGATCATCACGCCCGCGCTGTGCGCGACCAGCACGACGGGCCCCTCGATGTCGGCGAGGACGGCGTCCAGGGCGGCGATCCGCGCGGGCAGGCTGAGTCCGTCGCGTTCCAGCGGCGGCACGACGGCCACCTTGTCCAGGGTCGCGGCCAGCAGGCTCTGCCAGTGGTCGGCGACGTGATCACGCAGGCCGGGCACGATCACGACGGTCGGGGTGGGAAGGGAATTCATCGGTGCGGTCATCCTTTTCGACGAGATTCAGTGCGGGGCCGCGGCGTGCACTGCGGCGAGTGCGCGCAGCCCCAGGGGGTAGACGCGCCTGCCAAGGAGCAGGGCGGCGACGGCGAGTACCGACACCACCGGTGTCACGCGCAGCGCGTCCCACAGGCCGAGGTGGTCGGCGAGCACCCCGACGACGAACGGTCCGAGGGCCAGGCCGAGCAGACTGTTGGCCAGGGTGAGGGTGCCGAACGCCGAGGCGCGTACGGAGGCATGGGTGAGATTGGCGACCATCGCCACGGTCGGGCCCGCCGAGCCGCCGGAGAAGAACGCGCCGATGCCGAGCAGAACCAGTTGCGGCACACCGGTGTCCAGGCTGAACCCGAGCCCGAGGCTGACGAGCGAGATCAGGCAGAACACGATCGCGGTGAGCCATTTGCGGCTCATATCGGCGCGACCGACCCGGTCGGTGATCACCCCGCACACCACCATGCCGGTGCCGACAAGGGTCACGATGACCGCCGCCAGTCCCGCCGCCTGATCGGGCGCCAGCCCGTAGTAGCGGTTGAAGAAGCTCGGCATCCACGACAGCAGCACGGCGGCGGTGAACATCTGCAGGCCGCTGCCGACGTACGCGCACAGCACCGCCGGGTTGGTGAACAGGGTCGAAATGGGGGCGCGGTAGGCGATCTCGGGTGCGGGATCGGTGGTGTGGCGGGCGGTGCGCTCCTCGGTGACCACCGACCGGAACGCCACCGCCAGCACCAGCCCGAAGATCGCCATGGTGGCGAACGACCACCGCCAGCCCAGGTGCACCGCGATGACGCCGCCCGCGGCGACCCCGAACACCGAGCCGAACGAGCCGCCCGCCATGAACGCCCCGCTCAGCGCCGCATGCCTGCGCGCGGCGAACACGCTGAGCACCAGCGCGATACCGACGCTGCCGTAGGCGGCCTCGCCGACGCCGACGAAGAAGCGGGCGGCCAGCATCTGCGGGTAGTTGTCGGCGAGCGCGCACACCAGGGTCGCCGCGCTCCACACCAGGGCCATCAGCAGCAGGCTCTTGACCCGGCCCCACCGGTCGGCCAGCACCGACAGCGGGAGCGTGAGCAGTCCGACCATCAGGGCGACGACGCTGCTCAACGACGCCAGCTGCGAATCCGACAGCGCCCATTCGGCTTTCAGGAACGGGAAGACCGCGCTCAGCACCTGGCGCGACATGTAGTCGGCCAGTAGCAGGCCGAAGGCCAGCGCGAACACCAGCCACGGATAGGTTCGGGAGACGGACGGTGTTCGATGCGGCGCCGCGACGGCGGTCGTGGTGTGGTCCATGGGTGCTCCTGCGAACCGGTGGACGTCGTCGCTGACGTCCACCGGGTTGTCGAGACCGGGGAGGCTGATTCCCCGGGAAGGGGTCAGGCGTGGTGGGTGAACCCGACCTGGCCCGGCTTGCGGTTCGGGGCGAACCCGATCTTGGCCAGCGTCTCGTCGGCGTCGGCGTAGCGCTCGTCGAGCTTGTAGATCTCGCGCGCTTCCTTGCCGGTGGCGACTTCGCGACCGAGTTCACCGGCGATCCGGACCAGCTGCCGGATCTGCTGGACGGAGGTCATCTTCTCGCCCTTGCGGCCCCACAGGGTGTCCTCGTTGCCGCAGCGGGCGTGCAGGCCCATCGCGATGGCCATCGTGTTCACCGGCAAGACGCTGCGCATCAGCGTCTCCAGGGTGAGCACGGCCCCGTCGGGGGTGCGGCGGATGAACTCCATCATGTTGTAGGGGTTGGGGCCGTCGAAGCCGCCGCCGATGCCGACCCAGGTCAGCATGAGCGGGCCGGTGTAGACGCCGCGCCGGATCAGCCGCTCGACGGTCTCCAGCTGCGGGATGCTCGACAGCTGGAAGTGCGGTTGGATGCCGTTGGCCTGCAAGCGCTTCAGATGTTCGGCGACCCAGCTCGGGCCCGCGGGCACGTACATCTCCCGGTAGGCCTCGTACACCTCGGGCCGTTCGAAGGAAGTGCCCGCGATGTCGTCCTCGGTCATCAGCTCGACGATGTTCATCTGGCTGGTGTTGATCGCGATGGTGACCTGGTCGGGCTTGGGGTCGAGTTCGGCCAGCATGTGCCGGGCGTCGTCGGGCAGCCACAGCGCGTCGGCGCCCTCACCTTCGGGCGAGAACGAGATCGACCCGCCCACCTGCAGGATCATGTCCGGCACGGCCTCGCGCAGGCGGCCGAGCAGTTCGTTGAACTTCGACAGGCGCTTGGAGCCCTTGCCGTCGAGTTCCCGCACGTGGATGTGCAGCACGGTGGCGCCGGCCTCGTAGCAGTCGACGGCCTGCTGGACGTGTTCGTCCATCGTCAGTGGAAGGTCTTCGCGGAAATCATCGAGTTCCCATTCCGGGCCGTACGGCGCGGCGGTGATGACCAGCTTCTCCTGGTTCTCGGGGAACAATGCGTCGTCGTGAAAATGCATGGGGGTACTCCGATCGGAATTGCGCGGATGAATAGGAAAAGGGAGTTAGGCGTCAGAAGGGACGGTCGCCGACGATGCCCGCCCGCTCCATCTTGCGGACCGCGGGCCAGTAGTCCTGGACGGCGTAGTGCTGGGTGGACCGGTTGTCCCAGATCGCGAAGCTGTTCTCGGTCCAGCGCCAGCGGACCTGATATTCCGGAATGCTCGCCTGGCGCATCAGATAGTTCAGCAATTCGCTTGCGCCGGGCGCGTAATCGGCGCCGAATCGCACATTTTCCGGCGTATGGAAATTCACCAGATGAGTGGTGAAGGAATTGACGAACAGGATCTCCTCACCGGTTTCCGGGTGAATACGCACCACCGGATGTTCGGCGTCGGGGAATCGGTCGTGCAGTGCGAGCCGGTCCTCCTCGAGCATGGCCGCACCGAAACTCGCCTCGATGCTGTGCCGGGCCCGCAGATGCGCGATCCGCGAGCGCACCGACTGCGGCAGCCGCCGGTAGGCCTCGACCATGTTCACCCAGATGGTGTCGCCGCCGACCGGCGGCGTCTCCACGCATCGCAGTACGGCACCCATCGGCGGATTCACCCGCCAGGTGGCATCGCAGTGGTAGGCGTTCTCGTAGTGCTCGGGTCGGCTGTCGAGGTCCTTGTAGATGCGGACCAGGCCCGGATGGTCGGGGTCGCCCGCGGCGACCGGGTGATCCTCGAGCGGGCCGAAACGTTCGGCGAGCGCGACGTGTTCGGCCCGGGTGATGTCCTGGTCACGGACGAACAGCACCTTGTGGCGCAGCAGCAGGGTGCGCAGTTCGGCGAACAGGGCGTCGTCGGCGGCGACCTCGGCGAGGTTCACCCCGTGCAGTTCGGCACCGATGGTCGCGGTCAGCGGCACCGCGTGCAGGGCGGTACGGACGGTCATGGCTGGTTCCTTTCCGGTGGACGCGTCAGAGCGTGAACACCGACGCGCCGACGCTGCGGCCGGCTTCGAGGTCGCGGTGGGCCCGCACGGCGTCGGCGAGCTCGTAGCGCTGGTTGATCTCGACGCGCAGGCGGCCCGCGGTGAGGTGGTCGAAGAGTTCGCCGGCGAGTTCGGCGCGTTCGGCCGGGTCGGCGATGTAGTCGGCCAGGGCGGGCCGGGTGACGAACAGCGAGCCCTTCACGGCGAGCTGCATCGCCTCGATCGGCGGCACCGGGCCCGACGCGGTGCCGAAGCACACCAGCAGGCCACGCCGGGCCAGCGAGTCCAGCGAGGACTGGTAGGTGGTCTTGCCGATGCTGTCGTAGACCACGGGAACGCCCGCGCCGTCGGTGATCTCGCGCACTCGGGTCGCGACGTCTTCCCTGGTGTAGATCACCACGTGCGCGCAGCCGTTGGCGCGGGCGACGGCCGCCTTCTCCTCGCTGGAGACGGTGCCGATCACCTGGACGCCGAGCAGCGTGGCCCACTGGGTGAACAGCTGGCCGACTCCGCCCGCCGCGGCGTGCAGCAGGACGGTGTCGCCCGCCCGCAACGGATGGATCCGCCGCAGCAGGTAGGCGGTGGTGAGCCCGCGCATGGTGGTGGCGGCCGCGGTGTCGAAGGCGATGCCGTCGGGCAGCGCGATCAGGTGCTCGGCGGGCATGACCCGGGCGGTGCTGTAGGCGCCGAGCGGGCTGCCGGTGTAGGTGACCCGGTCCCCCGGCGCGAACCCGGCGACTCCGGGGCCGACCGCCTCGATGACGCCGGCGGCCTCGACCCCGAGTCCGGCGGGCAGGGCGGCGGGGTACAGCCCGGTGCGGAAGTAGGTGTCGGCGAAGTTGAGTCCCACGGCCTCGTGGCGGAGCCGGACCTCGCCGGGCCCCGGATCGCCGACCTCGGTGGTCTCCCACCGCATGACGTCGGGGCCGCCGATCTCGGCGAAACGAATTGCGTGTGCCACTGCATCTCCTTCGGTGTGATGGACATAACAGTAGGGACGCCCGGCTCGCAATGCTTATCCTGACGGGACAGAAAACTATTCATCTCGGGACTTGGAGGAGGTGGTCCGGTGAAGCCGTTGTCCCGGTACGCGTCGTTGAACGACTACGTCGAACTGGCGCGATCGCTCGGGCTGGAGCCCGCGCGGCTGATCCGCGACTGCGGCCTCGACCCGGCCGGTTTCGGCACGCAGGATCGCTGGGTGCCGGCCGAGGCCGTGGCCGAACTGCTGGAACGCTCGGCCGCCGAATCCGGTCGGGAAGACTTCGGCCTGCGGTTGGCGCAGCTGCGGCGCTTCGCCAACCTCGGCCCGCTGAGCCTGGTCATCCGCGAGGAGCCCGATGTGCGCAGCGCGCTGCGGCTGCTCTCGCGCCACGAGCACATGTACAACGAGGCGCTGCACACCGAGATCATCGAGGCCAACGGCGTAGCCACGCTGCGGGTCTCGGTCGATGTAGGCAGGCAGGTGCCCGTGCGCCAAGCCGTCGAGCTCACGACCGGGGTGTTGCACGGACTGCTGCGCGGCTTCGCCGGGCCCACGTGGCGGCCGATACAGGTCTGCTTCTCCCACCCCGCGCCGCGCGATCGCGCCACCTACGTCAAGATGTTCGGTCCGCACGTGGAGTTCGATCAGGATTTCGACGGAATCCTCACCTACAGCACCGTTCTCGACGCCCCGAACGCCATGGCCGATCCGCTGCTGCGCACCTACACCCAGCAGCTGGTGGGCACGCTGACCCCGACGCGGGAGGCCACCGTCACCGACCGGGTCCGCGAACTCGTGGAACTGCTGCTACCGACGGGACGCTGCACCGTCGATCAGGTGGCCCGCAGTCTGGGTGTCGACCGGCGCACCGTGCACCGCAGGCTCGCCCAGGACGACACCACGTTCACCGCGATCGTCGACCAGACCCGCGCCGCGCTGGCCGAACGCCTGGTCACCACCCGCCGCCACTCCCTCACCGCAGTCGCCGATCTGCTCGGTTTCTCCTCGGTGAGCAACTTCTCGCGCTGGTTCCGCGGCCACTACGGCACCAGCCCCCGGCAGTGGCGCGAGCAACGCCCACGCCACTGACCGGCCGCGCTCAGGCCAGGCGACGGTCGAACACCTGGGTGCCGACACCGGAGGCGGCATCGACGGTGACCACGCGCAGCGTCACCTTCTCGGGGCTCAGGTCCATCACCATGAAGCCCAGTTCGTGCTGGGTCTCGTAGAGCGCGGGATGCGCGGAATCCTTGGGCGTCGCCGGACGACCGGCGGCCGTCTTGCCCGCCGCGCCCGAGACGATCTGGCGGGTGCCCTTCGACGCGGCGGTCGGTTCGAGCACCTGGAGGGTGTGGTCGTGCCCGGACAGCAGGAACGAGACCTTGCCCAGCACATGGTCTTCGAAGAATCGCTTGGCGTGCACGCCGTTGATCGGCTCGATCGGCAGACCCTCGTAGTTGCCCGCGTCGCCGTGTGGTCCGTTGCTGAGGTAGGGGTGGTGGGTGCAGGCGATCTTCCACGGCGCGGTCGATTCCGCGAGCGCCCGGTCCAGCCAGGCGCGCTGCTCGTTCATGTACTGACCGTCCACCGACCAGTACGGGTCGAGCAGTGGCGGGATGTAGGCCGCGAGCGGGTTGAGGTCGAGCACGAAGAACTCCACCACCGGGTTCTCCTCGGGCACTCGCACCGAGTAATAGCGGCTCGGCATCCACCAGCGACGCGATCTCGCGTGGTATTCGACCTCGTGGTTGCCGCGCAGCAGCCAGCCGCCGTCGCCGGGGAACACCGCGGAGGTGTCGTGGTTGCCCAGGACCATGGCCCACGGAAAGTCCAGTCCCGCGTTGGGATCCTCGAACTTCGTGGCGAATTGGACGTCGTCGGGTCCGTCGGGACCGGACTCGTAGATGTTGTCGCCGAGGCCGACCGCCATCGTGAACGGTTCGCGCGCGTGAAAGGCGCGGGCTGCGTCGGCGACCGCCCACTGGGTGCGGCTGCCGGTGCCCGCGTCGCCGGTGATCAGGATCCGGGCGGTGCGCCCGGCGCCCGGCGCGAACTTGGGCACCTCGGCCGGGACCGCCGCCGCGGGCGTGAGCCCGACGAGGGTGATGCCGGCGACGACGCCCGCGGCGCCGGCCAGAACTTCGCGTCGGCCGATACCGGCCGGGGTGGAGCCCGGGATGGAGTGCGACACGTGGATGCTCACCTTCTGGTCTGGGATCGCTGGAAACTTACACCGCGCACATCGACTGGATGACGCCGCGCACGATCGGTGCGCCGTAGTCGGTCGGCGCGAAGGCCAGCTTCTGCACGATCGACAGGGGCGTGAGGACCGCGTCGGCGACCCCCGCGTACCCGGCGAGGGAGGTGCCGGCCGAGAACAGCAGGCTGGTGATGTCGAGGGTCAGGGTGGCCAGGTCGAAGGCGTTCTCCACCTGCACCTGGGCCAGCGGCACGGTGTCGAGGGCCGTGCCCGCGGCGACGTCGGCGCCGAGGTTGGCCAGGAAGGTCAGCGGACCCAGGTCGAGGGCTTCCACCAGCGGCCCGAGCTCGTCGGAACGGCGCATCAGCATCACCTCGGCCACCCGATTGCTCGCCAGGAACACCTGCAGGTCCGCGGCGGCCTGGTCGACCGCGGTCTTGTCGACCTGTACGGCGCCGCTGGTCAGGAATGTTCGCGAGCGTTCGACGACAGCCGCGATGGTCAGGTCGGCGATCGGAGTACAGGTGCCGTCGGCGGTCATGACCAGGGCGGCCAGGTCCTCGATCGGTCGCGGTACGTCGACGGGTTCGATCGCGACCGAGGCCGGGTCCAGCGGCGGGTAGACGTTCGGGGCCACGCAGCCCGCGTCGATCGAATTCTGTACCGCCCGGGCCAGGGCCTTGGTGCCGGTGAAGGCGGCGCCGACGATCGGTTTCAGGAAGATCCCCACTGTGGGGACCATCCCGGCGGCGAGCTTGGCCGGGATCTTCACGATGCCGGTCGCGAGGATGAACACTTCGATCGCGTCGTCTACGGTCAGCTGCGAGACCGACATCGTCTGGTCGATCCGGCCGGTGCGCACCGCGTCGAGTCCGTTGACCAGGTAGGTGACGATCGGGTCGTCGAGCTCGGCGAGTCGGGTGCCCACCCGCTCCGGCCGCATCGGCAGCCCGTCCCGATGCACTCGCACAGCGGCGATTTCGGCACGGAATCCGGCGACCTGCTGGTCGTAGGCGGCCAGCTGCGCGGGTCCGACCATGCCGCGCAGGACCGACGCGGCCGCGGTGACTACATCGTCGAATGTCGGCGCGCCCGTGGTGCACAGCGCCGCCGCGTCACCGATCGGGGTAGCCGCGAGGGTGTCCTCGGTGCTCGCCCGTGCGGTGCCGGGCGCGAGCAGAATGCCGGCGGCCACGGTGAGCGCGGTGAGGGAACCGACGCAGGGCGCGGTGACGCGGGACAGGGACAGAGGCATGCGCTGTGATCTCCGGCTGGGCGGGCGCTCGGCGCACCGCCGAGGGCATCGGGTGAGGGTGCGACACGAACCTAGGCCGCACAGTTTCCGAAACAGTGCTGTTTACATGAACAATCAGCCAACTTGGACGAACGTTCAGTTAATCTGCACTCACCGAAAAGGGCGTTCGCCACGATGTAGCGGCCCGAGTGCAGGCCATCGTGAGGGCGAGCCCGCGTGGCCGCCGCGCATGGGCGAGCGTCGCGGAGGTGGTCGCCGAACCGGCACGCTCGCGGTCGTGGCTGTCGTCGACATCCGAGGACAACCTGGGTTGCCCGATGGATACTGGGTCGATGCCCGACCGGTTGTCCCCCCTGGTGCTCAGCACCGAGAGCGTCTCCCCCAGGGAGGCTTTCGACTTCTGGCGCGACAGCGTGTGCGCGATGTATTTCCGTATGCAGGTCGACCCGATGACCACCGCCGATTACCACGCGCGCATCGAGTACGCCACTTTGGAGAACGCCGTCGGCCTGTCCCGTGTCCGCGCCGACGCGCAGCGGGCGCGCCGTCGCCACGTCGACCTGAGCGCCGACACCGAGGAGTGTGTGCTGGGCGTGATCACCCTCGACGGGAGCGCCGTGCTCGAACAGGACGGCCGCACCGTCGCAGCCGAGCCCGGCACTCTGGTTTTCCTCGACAGCACCCGCCCCTATTCCGCGACCTGGACCTCCACCTTCGAGGAACTGGTCGTGCAGGTGCCGACGCGGCGGATCTCGGTCGCCGACACCCGCTCGCTCACCGCCAGGGGCTACGGGCCCGGCACCGTCGCCCCGACTGTCATCTCCTGCTTCACCGCCCTGTTCGACCTCGTCGCCGCCGATCCGGCGCAGGCGGCGCCGCTGGTCCCGCACGCGCTCGGACTGTTCGGTGCCGCCGTGGCGACCGCGGCCCGCCGCAAGAGCGAGCCCGAGGAGATCACCGCGGTGCTGCGGCAGCAGGTCTTCGACTTCCTGCGCGCCAACGCCTGCGATCCCGAACTCAGCGCCGACACGGTCGCCTCGGCGTGCGGGGTCTCACGGCGCACGCTCTACCGCCTCGTCGGTGGCGGCGGGATCGCCCACCACATCAAGCTGATCCGCATCGATCGCGCCAAGAAACTGCTGCAGCGCGAGCGGTACCAGTCGATGGGCGCGATCGCCGCCGCCTGCGGATTCGGCAGCGAATCCGGATTCCATCGCGCGTTCCGGGAGACGGTCGGCGCGACACCGGCCGACTACCGGCAGATGGTGCGGCCCTAGCGATCAGCCCGCCGACGCGGGCCGTCCGACACCGGTCGCGGCATCCATGTCCTCGAGCGACATCCCCTTGGTCTCGGGCACGAACCGCGCCACGAACACCAACGACAGCAGCGCGAACGCCGCGTACATGCCGTAGGCGAAGCCGAGCGAGAAACTCTTCAGGCTCGGGAAGGACACGGTGATCGCCCAGTTCGCGGCCCACTGCCCCGCCGCCGCCAGCGACAGTGCGGCGCCACGGATCCGGTTCGGGAACATCTCCCCGAGCAGCACCCACACCACCGGGCCCCAGCTCATGCCGAAGAACACCACGAACAGGTTCGCCGCGACCAGCGCGATCGGCCCGCTTGCCCCGGTCAGCTGCGGCTCCAGGGTGCCCTCGGAGTTGGGCACCTGGTCGGCGGTGCCGAAGCACACCGCCATCGTCGCCAGGGTGACCGTCATGCCGATCGAACCGACCAGCAGCAGCGGCCTGCGCCCGATCCGGTCGATGAGCATGATCGCGACGATGGTGGTGGCGATGTTGACCACCGAGGTGAACACGCTGATCTGGAACGACTGGGACTCTTCGAATCCCACGGCCTCCCACAGCACGTTGGAGTAGTAGAAGATCACGTTGATGCCGACCGCCTGCTGGAACACCGACAGCAGCAGACCGACCCAGACGATCGGATAGATCCCGCCCGCCGGGCGGCGCAGGTCCTTCCAGGACGGCTTCACATCGCCCTTGAGGCTGTCCTCGATCCGGCCGATGGTCAGTTCGAGGTTCTTCTCGCCGAACAGCAACGCCAGCACCTTGCGCGCCTCGGGGATGCGATGGGTGGCCACCAGATACCGCGGGGACTCCGGAATCGTCGAGGCCAGCACGCCGTAGACGACCGCGGGCACCATCATCGACAGGAACATCCACCGCCAGGCCTCGAGACCCAGCCACAGCGTCTCACTCGCGCCGCCGGCGATCTCGGCGAGCACATAGTCCACGAGCAGGGCCAGGAAGATGCCGAGCACGATCGCGAGCTGCTGCAGTGAGCCGAGCCTGCCGCGGATGCGGGCCGGTGAGGTCTCGGCGATGTAGGCGGGGGCGATGACCGAGGCGACGCCGACCCCGAGGCCGCCGATGATGCGCCCGATCACCAGGAGCCACACGCTGGGCGCGAGCGCGGTGAGGACCGCGCTGAGGAAGAACAGCACGGCCGCGATCTTCATGACCTTGATCCGGCCGATCCGGTCGGCGATGCGGCCCGCCGTCATCGCGCCCGCGGCGGCACCGAGCAGCGCCGAGGCCACGGCGAAGCCGAGAACGGCGTCGTCGACACCGAATTCGTCCTGGATCGCCGCCACCGCGCCGTTGATCACCGCGCTGTCGAAACCGAACAGCAGACCACCCAGCGCCGCGACGGAAGCGATCCGGATGATGTGGCTGCCCGGCGCGCTCTCGTCGTCGGGAGCAGCGGACTGGTCGGTGAAAGAACCTCCGTCGGACATCGGCGTCGTCCTCTCCGCGGCGCGGCATCCCTGCCACGCTGGTCGCTGTGTGGTCTGGTCGCAGTATGCCCCGACCCGCGGGTCGCTCCGTCCAGGACACGCTCACCACCGACGCGGGCCGAAGGCCCGGCCACGACCCGGTGCGCCGCGGTCCCACACCGCGCGTTCACCTCGCCGTCACGCTCGTGGCTTAGCGTCCGCGAGATGACCGATGTCGAGACGCGTCAGATCCCCCGCGAGGTCAGCGAGATCGCCGATCTCGCCACCGCTGTGAACCTCGCCGACACCACGGCGTTCACCGTCGACGACAGCGACGACGACGATCCCGTGCTGCTCACCGCGCCCGGCGGGCTGATCGTCGACACCTGGCGCGAGGGCTACCCCTACGACGAACGCCTGTCGCGCACCGAGTACGAGCTGGACAAGCGGCTGCTGCAGATCGAGCTGCTGAAACTGCAGAACTGGATCAAGGCGACCGGGCGGCGCATCGTCATCGTCTTCGAGGGCCGTGACGCCGCGGGCAAGGGCGGCACCATCAAGCGGTTCATGGAGCATCTGAATCCGCGCGGCGCGCGGGTGGTGGCGCTGGAGAAGCCCTCGGCCCGCGAATCCACCCAGTGGTATTTCCAGCGGTATGTCGAGCACCTGCCCGCAGCTGGGGAAATCGTGCTGTTCGACCGGTCCTGGTACAACCGGGCCGGTGTGGAGCGGGTGATGGGCTTCTGCACGCCCGAACAGCATCGGCGGTTCCTTGGCCAGGCCCCGCTGTTCGAGAAGATGCTCGTCGACGACGGCATCGACCTGGTGAAGTTCTGGTTCTCGGTGTCGCCGCTGGAACAGCGCACCCGCTTCGCCATCCGCCAGGTCGACCCCGTCCGGCAGTGGAAGCTGTCCCCGATGGACCTGGCCTCGCTCGACAAGTGGGAGCAGTACACGGCGGCCAAGGAAGAGAACTTCGAGCACACCGACACCGACCACGCGCCGTGGATCGTGGTCAAGAGCAACGACAAGAAGCGGGCCCGGCTCAACGCGATGCGGTACGTGCTCAACCGCTTCGAGTACGACACCAAGGACGCGGAGATCGTCGCGACCGCGGACCCGCTGATCGTGGGCCGCGGTCGCGACGTGATCGGTTCCTAACGGACCAGGGCGGCGGTGTGCGCGGCCGACATCAACGCGGCCAGTTCGTCGCGTTCGGCCGCGTCGAGGGCGTCGAAGCAGGGTGCGACGAGTTCGTCGGTCAAGGTCTCCGCGGCATCCCAGCGGGCCCGGTGCTCGTCGGTGATCGGCTCGAACGGTTCGGACCAGCCGAGCATGCGCGCGTGAGTCGGACCGTCCGACACCGGGGATCCCGCGATCAGGATCGCCTGCAACGGGGTGAGCCCCTGGGCCAGCACCGCGATCAGGTGCAGGCCGCCGCGCAGTTCCCGCAGCACATGGGTCAATTGCAGGGCGGCGGCGCGGCCGTCGGTGGGCAGCGGCATCGCGCGCCAGCCGGCGAACAGCGGCAGCCCGGTCGACGGCGCCGCGGCGACGACGCGGCCGAGCAGCTCGGCGAGCCGGTCGGCGTCGTCGTAGGCGGCCAGCTTGCGCCGACCGAAGTCGTGACAGGCCGCGAGGTAGGCCGCGGCCGCGTCGGCGGCGGGCAGCGGCACGGATTCCCAAGCGGCCCGGACGCATCCGGGCTCGAAGAAGCCGAAGGCCGCGGCGACGACATCGGCGTCGACGTCACCGAGGACGCCGCCGCGTCCGCGGGTGTAGGCGCCGTGGAAGCCGGGGACCCCGACCGCCTGCCCGAATTCCCTGGCCTCACGCGAGATCATGAATGCTCCACCGAGTTCGAGCACCTGCTGCTTCACTGCTGTCGACGACATCGTCCACCTTCCGCTGTGTACATCCAGGCAGACTTTAGCGTACAATAGCCAGATTCGGCACCCCTCATCGAGATCGGCGGGAAATTCTCGTCGACCACGCCGACCGACCGACCTACGCTGAACCGCATGACCAGCCGACCTCTCGTGGCGATCCTGTCCGGCGCCGGTGTCTCCACCGACAGCGGGATCCCCGACTATCGCGGCCCGCAGGGCCTGTGGCAGCGCGATCCCGACGCCCAGAAGCTGGTCACCTACGACTATTACATGCGCGATCCCGACATCCGTCGCCGCTCCTGGCTCATGCGCGGCGAACACCCGGCCTGGCGGGCCGAGCCGAATGCCGCCCACCACGCCGTAACCGCGCTGGCGGCGAGCGGGGTGGCGGTGCGAGTGATCACCCAGAACGTCGACGGCCTGCACCAGCTCGCCGGCCTGCCCGACCGCAAGGTCGTCGAACTGCACGGCAACGCCCGCACGGCGGTGTGCACCGAGTGCGGTGACCGCACGACCACCGAGTCCGCCCTCGAACGGATCGCGGCGGGCGAGGACGATCCGGCCTGCCTGCGCTGCGGCGGCATTCTCAAGACGGCCACCGTCATGTTCGGCCAGGCCCTCGATCCCGGGGTGCTCGCGCAGGCGATGACGATCGCCCAGGCGTGCACCGTGTTCATCGCGGTCGGCACGAGCTTGCAGGTCCAGCCCGCCGCGTCGCTGGCCGGGGTGGCCGCCGAGCACGGCGCCCGGCTGATCATCGTCAACGCCGAACCCACGCCCTACGACGACCTCGCCGACGAGGTGATCCGCGAGCCCATCGGCACCGCTCTGCCCGCCCTCCTGGCCACCCTCGGCTGATGCGGCCCGGCGCGAGGGCGGCCACCCGGCTGGTGCCGGGTCATGACCGTCGACACCGGCACCGAATGAACCCGCCGCGCTTCTGTTTCGTAGCACTCGAACGGCCGACGACGCGGCCACGGCAGCGACGGAGGCCTGATGCGAGTGATGTTCGTGGCCATGCCACTACTCGGGCACCTGTTTCCGATGATGCCGCTGGCCGCCCGCCTGCAGCGGCGCGGACATCGGGTCATGATCGCCACGGGAGGCGCCGCCACCGCGGCCGTGCGCACGCAGCTTCCGGTCGCCGAGGTCGCTCCCCCGATCGACTACGTCCGTTCGGCGGTGCGCGGGCTCGGGGCCCAGCCCCTGCTGGCCGTGCGGTCGGCGCAGGGGATGGCCGATGCGCGGGGTGGCGCACGGGTCTTCGCCGTCACCAATCGGCCGATGCTCGCGCCCTTGCTCGCGGCGGCCCGTGAGTTCCGGCCGGAGCTGATCGTGCACGAACCGTTCGCCTCGGCCGCCGCGATCGTGGCCGCCCAGCTGGGTGTTCCCACGCTCCTGCACAACATCGCCCTCGACGACGGCACCGTCATCCGCCGGGAACTGCTGCGGCTGCTCACCGACGCCGATCTCCCCGCGCCCGTGCGGACCCTGTCGATCGCGCCGCCGAGCATCGTCGAGGTCAGCGGGCGTCCGCTGCGCTACACCCCGTACGCCCCGCCCCAGGCCCGCACCCCTCCGTTCCTGCGCGAACCGTCCACGCGCGCCCGCATTCTGGTCACGCGCAGCACGATGCTCGGCGACGGCCCCGACGCGATGGTGCGTGCGATCGTGCGCGCGGCCCCCGAGGTCGACGCCGAGATCGTCATCGTCCGGCCCGATCGAAAGATCCAGCGCGCCACCGCACTTCCGGCTGGTGTCACGACGACGGGCTGGATCGCCCTGCACGAAGCCCTGCCGCACTGCACGGCCATGGTGAACCACGCGGGCGCGGGTTCGGTCTTCGCCGCCCTCCAGGCCGGTGTCCCGCAGCTGGCCACCCCCGCTCCCGGCGATCGGGCCTGGAACGCGACCGCGGTGCGACGCCGCGGCGCCGGGATCGCGGTGGCCGCCCGCTCGATCACGGCCGCGCACCTCACGAGCCTGATCGATGACCGCGACCTCGCGACCACCGCCGCATCGGTCGCGAGCGAGATCGCCGCGATGCCCGGCGTCGACGAGGTCGCCGACGAGGTGGTCGCGCTCCTGGCCGCGCGTTGAGCGATCAGTGGTGCGGCTTGCCGAACTCCTCGATCAGCACCGGATACTGTTCGCCGCCGTGCCCGGCGGCGATCGCGCGATCGGCCATCGCCTTGATCAATACCGGCAGCTCGGCGTTGACACCCAGCGCCTCGCACTCCTCGATCAGATGCGCCATCGACCGCACGTCGGTCTCCAGGGCGGCGACCTCGGCGGGGTAGGCGCCCCGGTCGATCTGGGCGGCATAGCCGGGCAGCCACGTCGCGACACCGGTGGCGATCTGCTGGGCGAACGGGGCGTAGGTGGCCGCGTCGACCCCGGCGGTCCGCAGCATCGCCGTGCCTTGGAGCCAGGCGTTGAGCACGCTCCACATCATCGCCAGACCGGCCACGTCGTAGAGGGAGGCCAGGCCGTGGTCGGCACCGAGATGGCTGACGGTGCCGAGTGCTTCCAGCGTCGATCGGTGCGTGGTGACGTCCTCGGCTGCTCCGCTGACCAGGATCACAGCCTCGGCGGTGCCGATGGTCGAGGGGATCGCCATGATGGCGCCGTCGAGGTAGCGGACACCGTGCTCTGCGGCCCAGCGGGCGGTGTCCCTGGCTTGGGCCGAGTCACCCGACGTCAGGTTGAGCAGTGTCGTGCCGGTGGGCGCGACATCGTCGAACAGGGCGCGCACGGCCCGGTAGTCGGTGACGCAGACGATCGTGAGGGGTCCGGCGGCGACGGCCTCGCCGACGGTCGCGGCGCGGTGTGCGCCGCGGGCGACGAGCTGCTCGGTCTTGGCGCTCGTGCGGTTCCAGACGGTGACGGGATGGCCGGCGTCGAGGAACGCGCCGGCGAGTGCGCGGCCCATCAGGCCGAGTCCGAGAACGGTGACGGGTGTGGCGGTGGTGTTGTCCATGGCAGCATCGTCGACGTTCATACCGGTGTGAAGGTCAAGTGAGGATGCGGATGCGGATCGGGGAACTGAGCCATCGGACGGGTGTCAACGCCCATCAGCTGCGCTATTACGAGGCGCAGGGTCTGCTGCCTGCCGAGCGGAGCCCGAACGGCTATCGCGTCTACGACGAGGGTTCGGTGCTGCGGGTCCAGCAGATCCGGCATCTGCTGGGCGCGGGACTGTCCTCCGAGGACATCGCGTTCCTGCTGCCGTGCGCGCAGGGTGAGGTTCCCGAGTTGCCCGGCTGCCCGGAGTTGCTGGGCGCCATGCGATCACGGATGCGCCGGATCACCGAGCAGATCGATCGGCTCACCCGGTCCCGGGACGC
Organism: Nocardia sp. MH4; assembly: GCF_019266065.1. Classification (GTDB taxonomy): domain Bacteria; phylum Actinomycetota; class Actinomycetes; order Mycobacteriales; family Mycobacteriaceae; genus Nocardia; species Nocardia canadensis. The sequence continues at coordinate 348,657 of NZ_LPNR01000112.1, forward strand.
GCTCGCCGACTACATCGCGGCCGCCGAGCGTACCGGTGGCGACAGCTATCCGCCGCTGGATGTGCCCGCCTGAGGCTCGAAGGCCTGGCGGGCGCACAGTGGGGTGCAGCGGCGCCCCGGCCGGTTGCTTCACGAGCCGGGCACCGGGTTCCAGCCATGCGGATCTGCACCCCCCCATTCGCGCCGACGACCGAGCTCACGGCTGGAAGGTGGTCTCCGCGATGCGCAGCAACGACCACACCAGCAGGGCGCCCGCGCCGATCGTGAAGAACACGAGCATCGGAATGTCGCCGTCGTCACGGGCTTTCGTGAGGATCTTGATCGCGCCGGCTTCGAGGAACAAGGTCAGCACGAGCAGGGTGAGGACCGCGACCGCCGCCCACATGGCGCCGGGCTGATACGCCCAGTAGCTCGCGATCCAGCCGAACAGCAGCGTGACGGGCAGACCGAACAGCATCCAGCCGAACCCGAGCACGACCAGGTTCTCACCGTGCGCCTTCGCCTCGGTCTCGTTCTCGGCGGCACCGACGGGCAGCACCCGGGCGATCTGCACGACCGCGTGCCCGACACACGCCACCACACAGGCGATGATCAGCGCGAAGTATCCTTCCGCCGGGCCCAGCGATGGCGTGCGCGCCCAGCGGAACGGCAGCCAGCCCGCGCACACCACGAGCCCGACAGCCCCGACCACGATGGGCCGGGCCCGCAACCGGGTCCGCACATAGCCCGCGGGAAACAGGTCACCGCGCCGCCCGTAGAGCCAGCCGACACACATCGGCGCCACCGCACCGACGATCACCGTCAGCCAGCGCCAGTGCGCGGGTGCCAGAAACATCGAGACGAACGCGAGCAGCCACGTCGTGACCACGAGGGCCTGCGCCGGTCGCGCGAGGGCGGTCCACAGCCGGTCGGCCAAGGCCCTGGCCTCGGCTCGCGGATCGAGCTCTGGCGCCGGCTCTGCTTGCACGACAACGATTTCCGGCTCCCCTCTTGCCGCCTCGACGCTGGGCGGGGCGGGCCACTCCCCCTCGAACGCCGAACCCGGACACAGCACGAGGCTGTCGTCGGCGCGGTAGTCGTAGTCGAGGTCGACCTCGCCGTAGTGACGCATCAGCTCCATCTGCCGGGTGATGGCCAGCCCGTGCCAGGATTCGCCGCAGTAGGGGTTCGGGCAGTCCGGGTAGGTCGGGTCGTCGTAGTCGTAGCCGACCCGGGGTTCGCCGTCGCGCATGCTCGCGTCCACGAGCTGGTCGATCTCGTCGAGCAACCGCTGCACAGGCTCGGATTCGGCGCTCAGCGTGGACCCGGCGGGCTCGGCCGCGACGGCGCCTGCGCCGGCCACCGGGTATTCGGTGGCCACCACGTCGACATCGCCGACCACGGGCGGGCTCGCGAACCATCGCCGCCGCACCGCGATCGCGTGGGCGGTGCCGCCCACCATCAGCACGAACAGACACAGGTCGAAGATGGTGTCGCGCACCGGGTCCGGCTCGCTCGCCCACACCTCCACCGCGAACAGACCCAGGTATCCGAGGGCGGCACCGGCCAACGGCCACGACCGTGCCCGGACGGCCAGGACGGCGAACAGCGGCCAGGTCAGCAGGCCGAGCGAGAACAGGGGGACGAACGAGACCACCCAGCTGGCACCGCTGCGTACGGCTGACACGACCTACCCCCACTGCCCGGAAACGATCCGACGATCCTAGGGTCGCCGGATCGTCCGGTCCACACGATTGCCGCCTGTGCCCGGCTACTCCGAGGTGGAGCCGGCAGCGGGCCGTCGACGCTCGCGCACCACCAGGACCACCGCCGCCAGCGACCAGATGACGGCGTAGGCGACCGCACGCATCGCGCTCCAGTTGGTGAGCAGCAGGATCACAGCGACGCCACCGAGGAGGCCGAGGATGCGGGTGGTGCTGGCCGGGCCGGTCATCCGGCGATCATCGCATGATCACCGCTCACCCGTCGACGCGGGCGTCGAGCGCCGGCGCCTGCGCGTCGGCGCGGGGCCTGCGGCTGCTCCAGGCCAGCGCCGGGACGATGAGCAGGGCGATCGCCGCACCGAGCAGGGCCAGGCCGGGGTAGTCGGCCGCCGCGACGATCAGTCCCGAGCCCAGTCCGCCGCCCGCCCCGGCGACGGCGATCCCGACGTCGACGGTGCCCTGCGTGCGGGCACGGGTCGCGACGGGGGTGGCGTCGGCGATCATCGTGGTGCCCGCGACCAGCCCGAGGTTCCAGCCGAGCCCGAGCAGGCCGAGGGCGGCGGCCAGCGCGAGGACCGAACTCGGCGGGGCCAGCGCCGCGGCCAGACCGGCCGCGACCAGGGTCCCCGCGGCGGCGACGGCGACCAGCCCCGCGCCGATCCGGTCGACGAGCAGACCCGACAGCAGCGAGGGCAGATACATTCCCGCCACGTGCACCGCGATCACCACGCCCGCCGCACCGACACCGTGGCCGTGGTGCTGCATGTGGATCGGGGTCATGGTCATCACCGCCGCCATCACCAGCTGGGTCACCACCATCACGGTCGCGCCCGCCACGATCGGCGCCGACCAGGTCTTGCCTGCGGCGAGCTCGGCCGCCGCCGTGGGTTCGTCGGTGCGGACGAGCTCGCGGGCCAGCACGAGCGGATCCGGCCGCAGCAGCACCCACAGCACCAGACCGGCGAGCAGATAGGCCGCACCGGAGAGTACGAACGGCCCCGACAGCGGCGGGATTCCCCAGGCGGTGGCCAGACTCGCCATGGGATGCAACAGATTCGGCCCGACCACGGCGCCCACCGTCGTCGCGACCAGCACCGTGCTGATCGCGCGGGCCCGATGCGCGGGTGTGGCGAGGTCGGCGCCCGCGTACCTGGCCTGCAAGCTGGTCGCGGTACCGGCGCCGTAGACGATCAGCGAGGCGAACAACAGCCCGAGACTTCCGGTGACCGCCGCGGCGACGACACCGAAACTGCCCAGCGCTCCGACCAGGTAGCCGACGGTGAGACCGGCCCGGCGCCCGGCGCGCTGCGAGATCCGGCCGACACCGACCGCGGCGGCCGCCGACCCGACGGTGAACATGGCGCTGGGCAGTCCGGCCAATCCGGTCGACCCGAGCATGTCCTGCGCCAGCAGCGCGCCGACCGTGATACCCGCGGCGAGTCCCGCTCCGCTGAAGATCTGGGCCGCCACGAGCACGGCGAGAGTGCGCCGCTGGGCGGGATGTTCGCTCATGGTCGTCAACAGTGCGGCAAAGGTGGACGTCCGTCCAATCGTTTCCTTCGCGCACGATCGGCTCGTGTCCAGCGTTTCACTCGGCGTGCGCGAATCAGGCCACCAGATCCATCCGCAGGAACTCGGTGATGCGCAGCAGCTTCGGCGGCCGCGCCACATTCTCGGGCAGCGCCCGGAATGCCTCGTCCTCGCCCACGACGACCGGTGCGGTCAGTTCCAGCTCCCGCCCGTCGACCCGCAGTCGGGCCCGGCCCGCGGCCAGCACGTTGCGCGCCCAGTCGCAGCGCGCGCCGTAGACGAGGACGAACACATAGCCCCCGTCGACGGGATAGGCGTCCAGGGGCGTGCGATACGTCGTCCCCGACCGTCGGCCGACATGGATGAGCACCGGCGATTTCCCGCCCTCGATCGCGCGCGGATTGAACACGCGCTTGTTGATCTGACCCCACCACCGCGGCATCGGCATCGGGTTCTCCTCCCTGCGACATCCCGGATGGACTTACATAGGTAAGGCTGTCTTACGACTGTAAGCTTGTCAACACTTCCGAGCCCAGGAGCTGCCGTGACCCGACCACCCCTCAGCCGCGAACGCGTCCTCGACGCCGCCATCCGCGTCGCGGACCGCGCCGGCGCCGAAGCGATCACGATGCGGCGGGTGGCCCAGGAACTCGGGGTGGAGGCGATGTCGCTGTATCACCACGTGCCGAACAAGGACGCGATCCTCGACGGTGTGGTCGACACGGTGTTCGCCGCCATCGACCTACCCCCCACCGACCGCGACGACTGGCGCGAGGCGATCCGTGCCCGCGCGGCCTCCGCGCACCGGGTCCTGTCCCAGCACACCTGGGCACTGGGACTCATGGACTCCCGGCGCCACCCCGGCCCGGCGACACTGCGCCACCACGACGCCGTCCTCGGGGTGCTGCGCACCGCCGGATTCAGCCTGCCCATGGCGGCGCACGCCATCTCACTCATCGACAGCTACGTCGGCGGCTACGTCCTACAGGAAGCGAACCTGCCCGTGAGGACGCCCGGTGAGGTCGCCGAGGTCGCCACCGACATCCTCGCGACCCTGCCCGCCGAGGACTTGCCGCATCTCACCGAACTGATCGTCGAGCACGCCCTGCGCCCGGGCTACGACCACACCGCCGAGTTCGCCTACGGGCTCGATCTGATCCTGGACGCGCTCGAACTACGCCGCGCCTGACACGACGACCATCACCGGGCGGGTGGGCACCCGCCCGGACGTGGACTACCGCCGCACTCAGTGACCGGCGGGATCGGTCAGGTGCAGTCCCTCGCCGACCTTGATCCGGCGATGTTCGGCCAGCACGATCGCCACTCCCGACAGCAGGCACACACCGCAGATCAGCCCTGCGATCACTGCCCACCCGGCGAAGCCGGAACCCGCGGCCGTCAAGGTCGCGGCGAGAAAGACGATGCCGACACCGATGAGGAACAAACCGGGCCAGTTGAGGGAGTCCTGGATGGACTCCCCCGCGTGGGAGCGGAAGGTGCGTTCGGTATCAGGGAACCTGTGTACGTGCGGATCGCGGTGCGAAGCCCACGGATCGGGGTGTGTAGCCATGGCCTGCCGTCCTTTCGACGAGCGTCCCGTATCCCATGCCTACCCCTGATCGCGCCGAACTACCAGCGGAGTTGTGCGTCAGTCCCGACCGAGAACGAAGAAATAGGGATCGGGGAGGTCACGGAAGTCCATCAGACCGAACACGGTGTCCTCGTCGACCCGGCGGAACACGTCGATGATCGCCAGGTGGTCGTAGACCATCGCCGCCGTCACGACTCCGCGATGTTGTACCGAACGCAACCTGGCCCGGTACCGACGAGTGCGCAAGACCGGCTTCAGCACTCCGAGCAGTCCGCGGCCGCGCCGCACCAGCGAGTGCGGCACCTTGTCGGCCACCCCCAGCGGCACCTTCTTCGGGTCGACGGCGAAGATCTCGCCCGCGGGATCGCAGAACAGCAGCGGGTGCACACTGTCGAGGCCGTCGAACTGCTTGCCGTACCAGCCCGAGGCCTCGAGCAACCCGTCGAGCCCGTGCCCGGTGGCCAGCTCGCGCCCGTGCCATCGGCCGGTCAGCTCGGCAGGCGAGACGGCCGGGAGGCTGTCGAACAGGGCCAGCGCGTCCGCCCTGTCGCAGGCGGAGCCGAGCGCGGCGAGGTGATCGGTGGCGGTCATGGAGTCCTCTCCGGAACGGCTCATGCGGGCAACCGCAGCGCGCCCGGCGCCGAGGCGGGCACGACGGGATGGGCGGGGGCGACGGGCGCGACCCGCTGATAGGCGGCACCCAGGGCTGGGCGCGGATCGGCCTCGCCCTTGTTGGGCCAGTACGCCATCGCGCGTTCGGCCTGCGCGGTGATGGTCAGCGACGGGTTGACCCCGAGGTTCGCGGTGATCGCGCTGCCGTCGGCGATGTGCAGGCCGGGGTAGCCGTAGATCCGCTGGTAGGGGTCGATCACGCCGGTATCGCTCGAGTCACCGATCGTGCAGCCGCCGATGTAGTGCGCGGTGGCGGGAATGTTGAAGATGTCGGTGGCGATATTGCCGCTGACACCGTCGCATTCGTCGGCGTACTTGCGGGCGATCTCGTGCGCGAGCGGAATCCACTCGGGATTCGGTTCGCCGCTGCCCTGTTTGGTGACCAACCTGCGTCCCTTGAGGTACGAGGTCAGCGAGTTGTCCAGCGACTGCATGACCAGCAGGATCACCGACCGGTTCGAGGCGCCGTGCGCGTTCTGCGACCGCAGGAACTGGATCGGGTGCAGCAGGATCGTCAGCAGCAGGCGCAGGAACCGGAACGCGCCACCGTCGACCATCGGCACCGTCTGCAGGAACAGCGCGTTCTGCCCGGTGCCGTAGGTGCACACCTCGACGTGGGTCTGCGGCTCCGGGTGGATGGAGGAGGTGATGGCCACGCCCTGGGAGAAGTCCTTGCGGGACTTGCTGGTGACGCCGATGATCGCCTCGGAGTTGCTGCGCGTCAGCTCCCCGACCCGGGGCGAGAGCTGGGGCAGCGTGCCGTCGGCGCGCAGCTTGTGCAGCAGCTTCTGGGTGCCCAGCGCCGCGGCCGCGAACACCACCTGCTGGGCGGTGAACGTGCGCCGCTGCTTGCGCAGCCACCCGTTCGAGGCGACGGTCTCGACCCGGTAGCCGCCGGCACCGTCGGGCGCCACCGAGGTCACCGTGGTCAGCGGATGCACCTGCGCGCCCCGGCTTTCCGCCAGATGCAGGTAGTTGACCGTGGTGGTGTTCTTCGCGTTGTGCTTGCAGCCGGTGAAGCAGTCCGAACAGTGGATGCAGCCCGCCCGCCGCGGACCGGCGCCGCCGAAGTAGGGGTCGTCGACCTCGACGCCTTCCTCGCCCTCGTTGAAGAACACCCCGACCTGGGTGCGATGGAAGGTGTCGGCGACGTTCATGCCGCGCGCGACCTGCAGCAGCACTTCGTCCTTCGGGCCGATCCGCGGGTTCTCCACGACACCCAGCATCCGCTTGGCCTGGTCGTAGTAGGGCGCGAGTTCGCTCTTCCAGTCGGTGATGTGCGCCCACGCGCGGTCCTGGTAGAACTCCGGCAGCGGCTCGTAGAGGGTGTTGCCGTAGATCAGCGAGCCACCGCCGACGCCGGAGCCGCTGAACACCAGGCATTTGCCGAGCACGCTGATGCGCTGCGGTCCGGTCAGACCCAGCCGCGGCGCCCAGATGGCCTTGGGAATGTTCCAGTTCGTCTTCGGGTAGTCCTCGGCGTTCCAGCGCCTGCCGGATTCGAGAACACCGACCCGGTAGCCCTTCTCGGTCAGGCGCAGCGCGGTCACGCTGCCACCGAATCCGGAGCCGACGACGATCACGTCGTAGTCGTAGTCAGTCATGCGGAGATCACCTCGTAGTCGGCGGCGTCGAATCGCGCCTGCTTCTTGTATTGGATGCCGAGCAGCGGCCAGTTCGTGGTGATGCGGCCGTCGGCCTGCCGATACCACGACGAGCACCGGCTCCACACGCTGTCGGTGAGCTGAGCCTGGATACGCGTGTCGTAGGCCTGTTCGACCTCGGGCCGCACGGTCAGCGGTTTGCCGGTGGCGGCCAGATGGGCCACGTAGTCACCGAGGTACTCGGCCTGGGTCTCGAGGAAGTAGATGATCGAGCCACCACCGGTATTGGTGTTGGGCCCGTACATGATGAACAGGTTCGGGAACCGCGGCACCGTCATGCCGTAGTAGGCGTGCGCGCCGGTGCGCCATTCCTGGTCGAGCGCGAGCCCGCCCGCGCCGGTGATCGACATCGGCGCGAGGAACTCGGTCGACTTGAACCCGGTCCCCCAGATGATGACGTCGACCTCGTGTTCGCGGCCGTCGGCGGTGCACACCCCGGTCGGGGTGATCCCGGTGATCTTGTCGGTGCTCACCTCGACATTCGGCTGGGTCAGCGCGGGCAGGTAGTTGTCGGAGAACAGCATCCGCTTGCAGCCGATGGGATAGTCGGGCCACACCTGCTCGAACAGGCCCGGTTTGGCCGCGGTCTGCCTGCGCATGTGCCACTTGGAGATCGCCCGGATGGCGGCGGCCAGCGGCTTGGCGTAGACCCAGGCCAGGCTGAGCCCTTCGACCACGCTGTACCAGGTGCCGCGCTCGGCCAGCTCGGTCACCGGCAACTTCTCGAACACCCGGTGGTGCAGGGAACCGAATTCACGGTCCGGGCGCGGGACGATGTAGGGCGCGGTGCGCTGGAACAGGGTCAGCTTCGCCACGCGCGGCTGGATCTCGGGCACGAACTGGACCGCACTGGCCCCCGTGCCGATCACCGCGACGCGCTTGCCCGTCAGATCGATGTCGTGGTTCCACTCCGCGGAGTGGAAAGTGGTGCCCGCGAAGCTTTCCCGGCCCTCGATGGCGGGCAGCGCGGGACGTGAGAGCTGGCCGACCGCGGGCACGACGACATCGACCCGGACCTGTTCGCCCGAGTCCAGGCGCACGGTCCACCGACCCGTCGCGTCGTCGAACTCGGCCCCGGTGACCTCGGTGCCGAAGCGGATGTGGCGGCGCACGTCGTACTTGTCGGCGACGTCACGGATGTAGTCCAGAATCGCCGGTTGCCGCGAGAAGCGGTGCGGCCACCGCGGATTCGGCTCGAAGGAATACGAGTAGAACGGCGAGGGCACATCGCAGGCCGCGCCGGGGTAGGTGTTCTCGCGCCACACGCCGCCGACGTCGTCGGCCTTCTCGAAGACGATGATGTCGTCGAAGCCCCGTTTCTTCAACGCGATCACGGCGGCCAGGCCACCGAATCCGCTGCCGATGACCGCGATCGAAGGTTTCATGGAGCACTCCGGTTGTCGAGGATGGTCCGAACACACAGCTCAGGGGCGTCGCTGAACGGCAGGTGGCCGCAGCCGGGCAGGTCGGTGTGGCGGGCGAACGGCAGTACCGCTCGCGCGCGGGCGCTCTGGGTGCGGTGGGTGAGCACGACATCGCGGGTGCCCCAGGCGATCGTCACCGGGATCGTGGTCAGCGCGCCGGGGTCGTCACCGGTGGCCAGGACATAGGTGGCGAAATCGTCGCGGGCGGCGGCGAAGGCGGTCGCGCCCGCCAGCCCGGCCAGGTCGATTCGCGCGGCGTCGGGCCTCACCTGGGTCGGCTGCCCGAACATCACCGCCAGCAGCGCCGCCCGCCCGGCGCGGTACTCGACCGCCTTGTCCAGGGCCGGACCGGCGACGCGGGCGACCGCGCGCATGGCGGTCAGCGATCCCTGGACCCAGCGCAGGCCGGGACGCCCGTAGAAGCCGACCGGGGAGAACGCGGTGACGGCGGCGGCGACCCCGGTGCGGCCCAGCTCGAGGGCGATGCCGCCGCCCATGGAGCTGCCGACGACGTGCGGGTGCCGGATGTCGTGGTCACCGAGCCACCGCGCCAGCCAGTCGGCGTACCCGCGCGGGCCGGGCAGCACACCGGGCAGTTCCGGCGACGCACCGAATCCCGGCAGGTCGAGCGCGATCACCTCGTGCCGCTCGGCCAGGAGATCGATCACCGGCGCGAAGATCTGCCAGCGGCTGCCGAGACCGTGCACCAGCACGATCGGCGAGCCGGTGCCCCGGCGAATATGAGAGATCTGCGTCATCGCAGCCCTTCACTCAGAAGAAACAGTTACTGCGTACGGTTTCTCGATTGCACCAGGTCACTGGCGCTGCGTCAATAGGCAATCGGGGGAAGATTCGCCCGGCGTTCGCTCATACTTACCGTCAGCGCGTACGATTTGTCGGGTGACCCTGCAACAACCGCGCCGCACCCAGGCCGAACGCCGGGCCTCGACCAGGGCCCTGATCCTCGACTGCACGGCGCAATGCCTGCTCGAACGCGGCTACGCCGCGACCACCGTCAGCGCCGTCCAGGAACGCGCCGGACTGGCCCGCGGCACCGTGCAGCACCACTTCCCCACCCGCGCCGAACTGCTCATCGCGGCCACCACCCGCGTCGTGGATCTGCGGCTCGAGCAGTTCCAGCGCGAAGCCGAACTCCTGCCACCCGGACGCGACCGGCTGCAATCGGTCGTCGACCTGGCCTGGCGCGACCTGAACAGCCCCGCCTTCTTCACCGCGCTGGACCTGTGGGTCGCCGCCCGCACCGACGCCGAGCTCCGCGAACGTCTCGTGCACGAGGAGCGCCGCGTCTTCACCGAGATGCGCAGGCTCTACCTCGAGGTCGTCGGCGAACCGTACGCCGCGGACCCGCGCGCGGAGATCCTCGTCGAATTCACCATCGATCTGCTGACCGGCCTGTCGATGACGGCCATGCTCACCGGCACCCTCGGCGAACGCGAGGCGGTCGTGCGCCGCTGGAAACGCGCCTTGGCCGTGCTCATCGGCCGGCTACCCAGCGACGAACTCCTCGACGGCAGTCCCCTGCCCGCCGTCACCGACTGAGACCGCAATCGGGTCAGCCGATTCCGGCCAGCCCGTTCCAGCACAGCGCGACCGTCGTCTCCACCGCGTCCCGCTTGGGAATCGGCTTGCCCGTGTCCAGCCACTGCCGCGCCGCCAGATGACTGGCGCCGACCACACCGAACGCGCAGGTGAACGCCCGCGCGTCGTCCATCCCGGCCGCACGCAACTCCGCACTCACCAGTACCGCGCACTCACCGAAGGCGTGCCGGGCCCGCCACCGCACGCTCGGCTCGCTGGGCACCGGCGACTCGAAGATCAGCACGTGCCCGTCCGGGTCCTCGTCGACGAAGTCGAAATAGGCCAGCACCGCGCGCCGGACCTTGTCTTCCTGCCCGGTCGCCCCGGCCAGCGCGCTGCGGATCCCGCCGACCATCCGATCCAGATGATGCTGCAGCACCGCCAGATACAGATCGAGCTTGTTCGCGTACAGCGTGTACAGCACGGGCTTGCTCATGCCCGCCCGCAGGCCGATCTGATCCATGCTCGCGCCGTGATAGCCGTGTGCGACGAAGACCTCGCGGGCCGCGTTCAACGCCGCGAGCAGCCGTTCGGCGCGGGCGGCGACGGTCGTCGAATTCGGCGGGGTGTCCTCGTCTTCGGTGCCGAGGATGTCGCTGTGCAGGATCGTCATGTGCGGGACCGTTCGCCGGGTTCGTCGTTCACCATGTCAGCACTGGTTTGACCACGCGCCCGGCCCGCTGGTCGGCGAGCGCGGTGTCGATCTCGGTGTGCGGGTAGCGGCCGATGAGCCGGTCCACCGGGAACCGGCCCTCGGCGTACAGCGAGAGCAGATGCGGCAGGAACGTCGACGGCACGCTGTCGCCCTCGAGGCACCCGCGAATCGTCTTGCCGCGCAACACGATATCGCTGACATCTACCGGCGGCGTCCCCGCGCCGAGCCCGACGGCCACCACGGTCGCCCCGGTGGTCAGCGCGGCGACCGCGTCACCGAGCACCGCGGGCACACCGGTGGTGTCGATCGCGTGGGTAACGCCGCCGCCGGTGAGTTCGCGCAGTCGCGGCACCGTCGGCCCCTCGGCCGGATCCAGCGCGGCCTCGGCACCGAGCGCGAGCGCCGATTCCCGCCGCGCCGCCGAGGTTTCCACGACGACCACCCGCACGCCCGCGACCGTGCGCGCCGCGAGCAACGCCGCCATCCCGACCGCGCCGGCACCGTACACCGCCAGCCAGGCACCCGCGGTGGGCCGCAGCACGTTCAGGACCGCGCCGGCCCCCGTCTGGAAACCACAGCCGAACGGCGCGGCCACAGCCAGATCCAGCGCCGGGTCGACGACGATCGTGTTGTCCTCGGTGGTCAGGGCGTATCCGGCGAAACTCGACTGGCCGAAGAATCCGTCCAGCACCGGGGCACCGTCGAGCAGCACCCGTGGCGCGTCGTGCGCGCGGCGACCGAACTGGTTGAGCGCGACCGAACGCTGACAGTAGGCCGGGCGCCCGTCCACGCAGGCCGAGCACCGACCGCAGTGCCGGAAGGTCAGCACGACATGGTCGCCGGGCCGCACCGTCGCCACCTCGGGCCCGACCGCGGCCACGACACCGGCGCCCTCGTGCCCGAGCAGGATCGGCCGATCCGCCGCGCCCGCGCGCCGGGTCACCAGGTCGGTGTGACAGATGCCCGCCGCGGTGACGCGCACCAGGATCTCCCCGGCGCGCGGCTCGTCGACCTCGATATCCTCGACCGAGAACGCCGCGGCCGGGTCTCGCGACAGGACCGCCGTGGTGCGCATCAGGACACCCGTTCCAGCAGGAAGTAGAAGTGTTCGCCACGGGACAGCACCAGTTCCGCCCGACCGTTCATGATGCCCATCAGTGTGTTCTCGTCGAGCCACTTGAAATGGTCGAACACCGCGCGGCCGTCGTAGACCATCGTCGCGGTCACCTCGCCGCGGAACTCGATGTTCCACAGGGTCGCCTCGCCCTGTCCCAGTTCGACATCGGAGAACAGGGTGCCGTCCTCGGCGCGGCAGATCAGCGGCTTGGCGTCGTCGACCGCGAGGAAGGTCTTGCCGTACCAGCGGCTCGCGGGCAGCGCCCGGCACAGCGGGTGGCCGGTCTGGAAGGCATCGCCGCGCCACTCACCGAGGATGTCGTCGGTGCGGGCCGGGCGTAGCCGGGTCCACAGCGCGTCCAGTTCGGCGGTGGAGACGCCCTCGGTCTGCTCCCGGAGTTGCTGCCAGCGTGGCTTGTCCGCGCCCATGGTGTCCTCGTCTCGCCGATTCCAGAACCATCTGGTTCCGAACGGACCATAGTTCCGAACCAGATGGTTCGGCAAGGGGGTAGGCTTCCGGCCATGCGTGCGGCAGGCGAGGCAACCCGGGAGCGAATACTCGCTGCCGCGAAGGCGGAGTTCGCCGAATTCGGCATCGCGGGCGCCCGGATCAACCGCATCGCCGACGCCGCCCACGCCAGCAAGGACCGCCTCTACGCCTACTTTCCCGGCAAGAACGAGCTCTACGCGGCCGTCACCGAGCGCTGGACCACCGAAACGGCCGAGGAGACCGCGCTCAGCGCCGACGACGTGCCCGCCTACGTCGGCCGCCTGTTCGACCACTTCGTCGCCCACCCCGACAACGCGCGTCTGCAGGCCTGGTCGGACCTGGAACCCGAAGGCGCCCACATCGGCCCGCTGCTGCGCCGCACCATCGACGCCAAACTCGCCGAACTGCGCCGCGGTCAGCGCGAGGGCCTGCTCACCGACGCAGTGCCGCCGGTAATCCTGCTGCGCATGCTCTCCGACCTGACCCGCACCAACGCGATGCAGGCCCGCTTCGCCGCCGAGCGGGGCGACATCGAGCAACTCTCGACCCGCCGCGCCGCGACCGTCTTCGCCGCCGCCCGCATCGTCGCCCCCTAACAGCGCCACTATCGTGGGGCCGATGGGGAGCGTGTGGACGTCGTGGGGGCATGTCCTGATCGCCTGGACGGTGGCGGTGCCGGTGTTAACGGCCGCTACCGCGCTGCTCGTCACTCGTCGGCTCCACGCGGGGCTGCCGCGTCGCCTCGCGCTGCGGCGGTCGATCGCCGAAGTCGGCATCGTCGGCGCGACGCTGCCGTGGGTGTGGATGATCCTCACGCCCGCCACCGGAACACGGGCGGTGAGCTTGATGCCGCTGCGGGACCTCCTCGACACGCTCGGCGCGGCGCCGGGCACCGCGTTCGTCCAGGTGGGCGCCAATCTGATGGTGTTCCTGCCGCTGGGTTTCCTGCTCCCGCTGCGGTTTCCGCGAATGTCGGGCGTCGCGCGGATGACAGCGGTCGGCGCGGTCGTCTCGACCGCGCTGGAGATCCTGCAGTACATCCTCGATCTGGGGCGGGTGACCTCGGTCGACGACGTCCTGCTCAACGCCGTCGGCGCCGGACTCGGCGCGTGGTCGGCGGCCGTCCACGTCGCGCGCCGGGAATCCGGGGCGTCGCGCAGTGACCGGGTGTTGGTCCGGCTCGGCTGGGCGAGCTGAGGCCGTCGCGCGCGGCGCCCACACGCGCTCGTACTGTCGTCCCGGTGAGCGCAGATCTTCGTATCTTCTTTTTCGGCGATTCCTTCGTCCAGGGGATCGGTGACCCCGAGTACCGCGGCTGGGTGGGGCGCGTCCTCGCGGCCACCGGCGTCGGCACGACCGCGTTCAATCTCGGAATCCGGCGCAACACCTCCGAGGATGTGCTGCGCCGCTGCTGGACCGAGATCGAACCGCGCGGGATGAGCGGGGCCGACCAGCGACTGGTGCTGTCCTTCGGCGCCAACGACGCGATCGAGGAGAACGGCGCGGTCCGAGTCGATCCGGCTCGCAGCCTGGACAATCTCGCCACGATCATCGACGGTGCCCGCCGGCGTGGGATCGCACCGCTGGTCGTGGGTCCGCCGCCGGTGATCGAAGCGGGCGAACCGCATCTGCGCCGCGTCACCACGCTGGCCGAACAGATGTCCGCCCTCTGCCACGCGCGCGACGTGCCGTTCATCGACATCACCGCGGCCGTGGCCGAGGACCCGGTCTGGCGCGCGGAGGTGCTGGCAGGCGACGGTGCGCATCCGGGCAGCGGCGGCTATCGCCGGCTGGCCGACCTCGTGCTCGACGGCGGCTGGCGCGAGTGGATCGCCGTGCCACGCCGCTGACGTCAGCCGGCGGGGGTCGTGCGGGGGCTGCCGGCGAATCTGATCTGCAGTAGCTGGCGGGCGATGACGTCGGTGAGATGTGCCTGGGTGGTGTCGAATTCGCCGCGCATCCACGCCGCGACCAGCTCGAGCGCGCCACTGACCACCGCGTAGGCGGCCATGTCGGAGTCGAGTTCGTCGTCGGCCGACTCCGGGACGAGCTCGCGGCCGACCGCCGCCATGGCGCGGGCGATCGAGTGCTGGGTGGACAGGCGCGCGGCCTGCAGCGCCTCGGTGCTGTGCGCGGTCAGCAGCAGGGCGTGGCGGCGCGGGTCGGCGACCAGGAAGCCCAGCGCGGCGTCGGCGGCGGCGTGGACCTGACTGTCGAGGTCGGGGCCGGCAGTGTGGGTGGCGGTGACCACGACGGCGATGCCCTCGGTCGTGAGGTCGTCGACCAACGCCGACAACAGAGCGTCGCGATCGGCGAACTGCTCGTAGAAGTAGCGGTCGTTCAGGCGGGCCCTGGTACACACCGCGCGCTTGGTGACCGCGGGCGCGCCACCCTCGGCGAGCAGATCCAGCGCCGCCTCGAACAGGGCGGCGCGGCGGCGGGACCGACGCTCGTCGGCTGCCACCCCCGCGTAGGCACGCGGCGCGGCCGTGTTCGCGGAATCCTCACCCATGCTCTTGACCATCCCACCATTCTGGTGCACTCTGACACCACACGAGTTTCTGGAGTCGCGCGACACCAGAATAGCGCCCTAAGTGTCGCCCGGGCCGGTGGTCCACGACACCGGAACAAAGGAGTTCCCCCGATGTCCTGCCCCGTGCCCCATCTCGCGACCACGGCAACGCCCGAGCAGGTCTCCGACGCTGTCGCCCGCTTCGAGCGGGTAGGCGGCTCGGTCCTGTTCAGCCTGTTCAGCGTCGGCCTGTTCGACCAGCCGATGCTGCCGCCCGTCTCCGCCGCACTCGAAGCCACCGGACGGTCCCGCAACCAGCCCTGGGCGCGCGCGGTCCGCACCGCGGCCGCCGACCAGCTGATCTACCACGGCGAGGACACCGACCGCGAGACCGAAGCACAGCGCCTGATGGTCCTGCACCGCGACGTCAAGGGGATCGGACCGGACGGGGAGCGGTACTCCGCGCTCAACCCCCAATCATGGAACTGGATCCTCTACTCCACGTTCTTCGTCCAGCGCGGCGCCTACATCGCCCTCACCGGCGCCGAACCGACCCTCGCCGAGAACCAGGCCATCTGGGACCACTACCGGCACAAGACCCTCGGCCTGCACCTGCCCGGCAAGTCGCGACCGATCGAGGACTACACCGAACTCGTCACCCACTACACGCACATGGCAGTTACCGAACTCCGGTCCACGCCCGCCCTCGACGCCGCCGTCGCCTCGGTCCGCCACGCCCCGCGCCCGTACTTCCTGCCCGCGGCCACCGGCCCGCTGTGGCGGTTGAGCTCGCCCGCGCTCGGCCACCTCCTGATGGTGCTCGGCTGCGGCATCATGCATCCCGACGTCCGCGCCCGCATGCCCTACCCCTGGACCCGCCGCCACGAGCGCGAATTCCAGGCGATCACCAAAGCCCTGCGGATCGCGTTCGACCGCCTGCCCGCCTCGGTGACCGACTCCCCCATGGCCCGCAACCGGCGCAAGTACCAGAAACTCGTCACCAAGTACCGCGACGTCGGACTCACCTCCTTCGCCCCCGACGCCGCACTCCGCTGACCGACACCACCGCTCACGGCGCGTCGCCGTAGACCACCAACCAGATGGCTCGCCCGAGCGCCGTGGCCAGCTCCCCGTCATCGACCCCGATGTCACCGGAGCAGGCCACGGCCATCGTGCGCTCGACCATCGAGGTCAAGATCAACGCGGTGGCCCGCGGATCGAGCCGCGCGCTGACCCGGCCCGCCGCACGATCCGCCGCCAGACGCGCCGCCACCAGCTCGGTGAACGCGGCGACCCGCGCCCGCCAGAACGCACCCACCTCGCGGTCGTAAGCGGCGACCTCGCTCAAAGCCAACAGCAGATAGCGGTGCGCGCGGACACCGTCGATCATCGCCGCGGCTGCCACCACCACACCGGCCTGCCGATCGGTGTGCTCGGCACTCCACCACCGCTCCGCCGCCGCGAACAAATCGGCGGTCGCCAACTCGCCCAGCCGGACCAACAGCCTGCTCTTGTCCGGAAAATACCGGTAGAACGTCGATCTGGCCGACCCGGACGCCGCGGCGATCCGCTGCACGGCCAGCTCGGTGAACGGCGTGCCGTCGGCCAGCAGATCCTCCACCGCGCGTAACACCCGCGGCTCGAACTCGGTCCGCCGATCGTCGGACGGTTTGCGGGCCGATCGCGGGACACGGGTCAGCGAGGGCATCGGCGGCTCCTCGACTGCTCGGCCGCGAGCGCACATGCGTCGACCATGCGCCCATTGTGCTCCTCCACTCCGCCCAGGGATCGGCAACGGGCGAGCGGGCGCGAATCCGTTGCGTCCGTGTGCTGTTGACAGTGGTCGCCGCCGACCGGATCATCGTCTCGGACACACTGTCCGAGACTCGATGACCGAGGCGGTACCCATGCTCGATTCCCCCGTCACCTCGGCCGAGTCGGCCGACGTCGTCATCGTCGGCGCGCGCTGCGCCGGCTCGGCGACCGCAGTGACGTTGGCGCGAGCCGGCCGCAGAGTCGTCGTCCTGGATTCCGCCGCCCTGCCCTCGGACACCCTGTCCACCCACCTGCTCTGGCCCGCCGGGCTGGCCGAGCTCCAGCGACTGGGCGTACTCACCGAAGTCGAGGCACTCGGCGCCCCGCGACTGACCCAGGCCTACGCCGAAGGCGCCGGATACGGCATCACCTCCACCTTCCCCACCGTCGACGGTATCGACTACGCCATGTGCGTGCGCCGCACCGGCCTCGACGGCGTCCTCGTCCGCGCCGCCGTCGCCGCGGGCGCCGACGTCCGCCAGCGCTGCCGGGTCACCTCGGTGATCTGGGCCGACAATCGCTGCGCCGGCGTCCGATACACCGACCGCTCCGGCGCCGTCGTCGAGATCCGCGCCGCCCTGGTCGTCGGCGCCGACGGCAGACACAGCACCATCGCCCGCGCCGTCGGCGCCGACGACCCGTTCCTCACCGTCCCCAGCGGACGCGACTGCTACTACGCCTACTGGCGCGACACCGACGACACCCCGCGAGACACCGCCGCGCAATGGCGCGCCGGCGCCGATCTCGGCACCGCCTTCCCCTGCGACGACGGCCTGATCCTGAGCCTGGTCCAACCACCCGCCACCCGCGAACGCTCCGGCCCCGGCGAAGCCGAACGCCGCTACACCGAAGCCGTCGAACGCATTCCCGCCCTCGCGGCCCGGCTCAACGGCTGCCACCGCGTCGGACGCGTACGCACCGCCACCGGCATCTCCTCCTACTTCCGCCGATCCACCGGCCCCGGCTGGGCACTGCCCGGCGACGCCGGGCACTTCAAAGACCCGGTGACCGCCCAGGGCATCCGCGACGCCCTGCACTACGGCCGACTACTCGCCGAAACCGTCGCCGACACCCTCGACAACCCCGCCACCCTCGACCGCGCCCTCCGCGACTGGGAACGCCGCCGCATCATCGAATGCCGCGCCATCTTCCACTGGACCAACCGGCTGGCGCGCGGAGAAGCCATGCGCCCCTTGGAGACCGAGCTCTACCGCCGCGCCACCGACGACCCCGAACTGGCCCGGATCACCACCGGCATCTTCTCCCGCACCCGGCCACCGGCGGACCTGCACACTCCCGTCCTGGCGCTGCGGCTGGTCGCCGGCGCGCTGCGCCATCAGCGCAACATACCGGCCGTCCTCGCCGACCTCGCCCGCGAAATCCGGGTGGCGGCACGCAACGCCCTGATCACCCGAACCACGCTGCGCGGCACCCCCTCCCGGTCGACACCGCCCCCGGCTCCCAGCACACCGTTGCTGACGGCGGCCCACGGCGAGTCCCGCCCCGACTGACCACGGGCCGCCGGCTACTCCTCCCCCGGCCCATCCAGCAGATCGAGGCCGACCAGATCACTGACGTACTTGCCGATCAGCGCGCGACCCAGATGCGGGATATCCCGCTCGGTGCCGATCCCCGCCGCGCGCACCGCCGCCCGGAACCCGTCCGCGGGCAGCGCCGACCCGGGCAGCGGGCGCCCAGGACGACGGTGCGCCTGCAACAACGGCAACAACGTGTGCTTGCGCTGCCCCTCCGGCAACGCGCGCAGCGCGGTCTCGAAGCGCGCGAACCAGTCCGCGTAGTCCTCGATCCGATCGATCCGATGCCCCGCCTCGATCAGCCAATCGACGAAACTGTCGAGCGAGATGCCGTCGTCGTGCGGATTGACGACGTCGTAGGTCCGATACCCCGCGACCGCCCCCGCACCCAGCGCAGTGACCGCCGCCGCGACGAAATCGGCGGGCAGCCCGTCGTAGTGCGCGCGCTGCCGCCGCCCCTGAGCGTCGGTCAGATAGAACGACACCGGCGCGAGACCGGTCACCAGCACGCTCAACAGCAGCCGGGTGAACACGTCGGGCACATTGAGCTGACCGCGATAGGTGCTGTGCGCCAGAATCATGTCCGACCGGAACACCGCCACCGGCAGCCCGAACCGATCCGACGCCTCCCGCAACAACACCTCACCCGCCCACTTGCTGTTGCCGTACCCATTGGCATAGCTCGAGTCCAGCCGCCGGACCGGACTCATCACCCGCACATCACCGTCCTCGGCGAAGGACTCCCCCTGCGCCGCCACCGCCACGGTCGACAGATAACTCACCGGCTTCCGGGTCGCCGTCAACGCCAGCCGGATCACCTCCGCCGTACCGACCACATTCGGGCCGAACAACTGCCCATACGGCAGTACATGATTCACCAGCGCCGCCGAGTGCACGATCAGCTCCACCTCCTCGGCAAGACGCTGCCATGTCGAGGCGGACAGACCGAGATTCGGTTCACCGATATCCCCCGCCAGCACCTCGAGCGCATCGTCGGCGAGCGCGCGGAAATGCTCGCGCAGCACCGGATCGGTGTCGAACGCGGCGTCCAGGCGCGCGCGAGCGGCGGCCGCGTCACCACCGCGCACCACACAGATCACCCGGCCACCCCGCGGGGCCAGCCGTTCCAGCCAGGTCAGCAGGAGAAACCGGCCCAGGTAGCCGTTCGCGCCGGTGATCAGGACCGTAGACGGCGAGACCGCGGCGGGCGGCAGCTGCGGGGCCCGATCCAGCGTCGCCGCGTCCAGGAACTCCGCCAACCTCAGATCGGACGCCCGGATCTCGGTCGCCCCGGCACCGTGCACCGTCTCGGCATCGATCCTGCGGGCACCGAGCGCACGCTCCCGACCGACATAGTCCGCGATCCGGGCCAGATCACTGTCCGGCCCGAGCAACACGTTCACCGGCACCTCGACCTCGAGCAGTTCCCGCAGCAACGTCGAATACGACAGCGCCGCCAGCGAATCCCCACCCAGATCACCGAACCGTGCCTCGGGCCGCAACTGCGCGGCCGAGCACCCCAGCACCGCCCGCGCCGCCCCGGCCACCGTGTCGAACACCGGCAGACCGGGCGCGTCCCGGCGCAACCGCCGCAACTGCGCCTCCTGGTCGCGCGCGACATCGTCGTACAGCGCTTCCAGCCGCTCCCCGTACCGCTGCTTCAGCTTGGGCCGCAACAACTTCCCGACCCCCGACAGCAGGCCGTCGGCGATCGAGAACGGCTCGGTCTCGATCAGGAAGTCGCGCGGGATCTCGTACGGCTCCAGTTCGGCCGCCACCGCCACCCGATGCAACGACGCACTCACCGCCGCCCGCACGTCCCCGGCGGGCCCGGCCAGGGCCGCCTCCGTCGGCACCACCACCGCGAGCAGATACGCCCGCTCGCTACTGCCGTACACGAAGATCTGACGCACCAGATCCGCCCCCGCGAACACCGCCTCCAGCCGCGACACCGTCACGAACTCGCCCTGCGACAGCTTCAGCACATTGTTGCGGCGATCCACATACGCCAGCCGGTCCGGCGCCAGCTCGGCGACCACATCACCGGTGCGGCAGAAACCGTCCTCGTCGAACACCTCCGCGGTGACATCAGGGCGCCGGTAGTAGCCCGAGATCATCGTGGTCGTCTTGAGCAGCAGCTCACCCCGCGGATACGGCTTGTCGGTAGCGAAATAGCCGAGCTCCGGCACATCGACCAGCTTGTAGTCCAGCACCGGCGGGCGCATCACCTTCGTATCGAAGATGACACCGCCCCCGGTCTCGGTCGACCCGTAGCCGTCGTGCAACCGCAACCGCAACACCGACTCCACGAACTCCCGCAGATCCGGCGCGATCGGCGCGCTCCCACACAGCACCGTCATCAACCGGCCACCCAGGAACTGTTCCCGCAGTTCGGTACGCACCTCCTCGGCCAGCGCCGCCGCGTCGACGCCCGGCCCCGACCGCCGATCCACCTCCTGCCGGAAACGCTGCAGAATCATGTCGCACACTCGCGGCACCAGGAAGATCTCCGTCGGCCGCACCAGCGCGATGTCCTCGAACAGCGTCGACATATCCGGCGCCGCCGCGAAATACGCGGTCCCGCCGCGCGCGAGCACACCGGTCAAGGTCAACCGCGCCGCGATATGGCTCATCGGCAGGAAGTTCACATTCAGCACCGCCACCGGACGGGCAGGCTGCCAGCCCGCCGCCACCAGGCGATGGGTGTACATCGCACCCTTCGGCGTGCCCGTGCTGCCCGAGGTGTAGATCAACATCGCCAGCGGATCCTCGCCCGGGGCAGGCACCGTCAGCGGCGCGGGATCGGCGCGACGACCGCGGGCGATCGCCTCGTCGATCGTGTGCAGCGCGACCGTCGACCCCGCCGCGGTCAGCCGGGCGCGGGCGGCGGCCAGTGCGTCGCGGTGATCGTCGTCGTCCGCGTGATGATCGAACACCAGCAGCGAGTCCGGCGCCGTGCCCGCCAGCACCGTCTCGACCGCCGCCGCCAGATGCGCGGTGTCGACGGCGAAGACCCGCGGCTCGGTCTCGTCCAGGATCGAACGCAGTTGCGTCAGACCGGCTCCCGACTGCAACGGCACCGCGACCCCACCCAGATGGATCGTCGCCAGATCCAGCACCGTGTAGTCGGCACCGGTGAACCCGAGCGTCGCGACGAAATCCCCCGCCCCGACACCCGCGCCGTGCCACGCGGCGGCCAGCGCGCGAGCCCGCTCCCACACCACGCCGTAGGTCACCAGCTCGAATTCCGGCAGCAGACGGCGCGTCACGCGGCCGCCGTCGACGACCGGTTCGGTGCGACGGACACCCAGGGCTGGCCGATCCGAGTACGCGGTCATCACCGTCGAGACGATGTGTGCCAGAGGCAATCCCGGCGTCGTGACCGTCGCATGGACGTCCTCGAGCGGCGTCGCCGCCCGGATCTGCTCGTCCTCGGCGTAGAGCGCCCGGATGCGCTCCGCCAGCCGGCCCGCGTCCAGCTCGACCGTCATGCCCCGTTCCGATCGACCGGACCACCCAGCGCGGAGATCCGGACGTCGCACCAGGCTTCCCGCCGCGCCGCCTCGGGATCGATCAGCACCCGGGGCGGATGGTCGATGATGCAGGTCGCCCTGCGCTCGGCCGTGTACGGCGACCACGCGGGCAGCGGCGCGCCGGTCCGGGCGAAAGTCAGCCAGTTGTCCTGCATATGATCCTGCACCGCGAGAAAGGCCCGCCGACCGCCCGCGGCCGTCATCGCCCGGCCGACCGGACTGTCGACCCAGCCGAACACCGGCACCAGATCCAGCGCGTGCGTCGCACCGAACCCGGCCAGGCGCACCGCCCGGGGCGCGTAGTCGAACCGGTAGGCGTAGGTCGGCGCATACCGGCTGTGACCTTCCAGTACGGCCAGGGTCGGTCGCAGGAACATGAAGTCACCGCCGATCCGCACCGCGGTCCGCGCGGCCGGGTACCCGGGGTAACTGCGGACCACTCGCTGCTCCGCACCTGGAGCGCAGCGTCCGAACGTGGACGTGAGCTGGGCGGGCGTGTGCGGCACCGACTTCATGAACCGCTGGAACAACGTCGCCTCGTCGCGATTGGTGCCGATGATCAGCGGCACGCGATGCGCACGACCCGCCGCGATCGCATCGATCGGCGCCTCCGGCAGGAACTTCCCGTCGACCACCGGGCTGTAGGGAAAACTGCCCGGACGTTCCCGCAGGGTCCGGTACAGCGCGCGATCGGCCGCCCGGCACAGCTCACTCGCCGGCGCCGTCGCCAGCACCGAGGCCGCGTCGGCGGGATCGGCGCCCAGCCGTTCCAGGCAGCTGCGCGCGAACTCGCGCGCTTCGGCAGGCTCGGATGTCCAATCCGCCGGCGCGCTCTGCGCGATCGCCCGATGGAACAAGCCCGCCGCGGCGGGTGTCGCCAGCAGCGAGATCACCGCATGCGCACCCGCCGACTCCCCGAAGATGGTCACGTTTGCGGGGTCGCCACCGAACGCGGCGATATTGCGCCGCACCCAGTCGAGCGCGGCGACCTGATCCCGCAGACCCAGGTTCGACTCGAAAGGCCTTTCCGGCGTGGAGAACTCGCTGAAATCGACATAGCCCATCGCGCCGAGCCGGTACGTCACCGACACCACGACCACATCGCCGCGCACCGCCAACCGTGCACCCGAGTACATGCTGGCCGCGCCGATCACATACCCGCCGCCGTGGATGAACACCATCACCGGCCGCGGACTCTCCGACGGCGTCAGCGGGGCGGTCACATTCAGGGTCAGACAGTCCTCCCCCGTCGGCTGCCACGTGCGGGCCCCGGTGCGAGCACCGTTGGGGTGCTGCATGGCCGCGAACCCGTACTCGGTCGCCGAGCGCACCCCCGTCCAGGGTTGCACGGGTTGGGGGGCGCGGAACCGTAGTTCTCCGACGGGCGCGGCCGCATAGGGAAGGGCTCGCCAGCTGACAACTCGACGGCCCGCACGACCGCGCACGACTCCGTCGGCGGTCACGATCTCTGTGGACACCATGCGCCCCACAGTACGTGGTACCAGCGGTACCGCGCAGGTGGTTCGGCCGTCTGCCGAACCCCGCCGACTAGACTGGGCCGATGGCCGGCGACGCCCCGGAAACCGCACCGCTCGCGGCAGAAGATGCCCGGAGCGTCGCCGACCTCGACAGCCTGATCTGCACCTGCCGCGCCTGCCCCCGCCTCGTCGCCTGGCGCGAGGAAGTGGCCCGCGTCAAACGCGCCGCCTACCGCGACGAGGACTACTGGGCCCGCCCCGTCCCCGGCTTCGGCCCCGACGACGCCGAGATCCTCGTCGTCGGCCTGGCGCCTGCCGCCAACGGCGGCAACCGCACCGGCCGCATGTTCACCGGCGACCGCAGCGGCGACGTTCTCTTCGCCGCGCTGCACGCCGTCGGCCTGGCGACCGGTGCGCAGCCGGTCAGCGTGGACGACGGCATCGAACTCCTGAACACGCGCTTGACCGCACCCGTGCACTGCGCACCCCCGGAGAACAAGCCGACCAGCGAGGAACGCCACCGGTGCGCCCCCTTCCTCAGCAGAGAACTGGAACTGCTCGCGCCGACGGTGAAAGTCATCGTCGTCCTGGGCGCCTTCGGCTGGCAGGCGCTGTTCACCGTGCTCACCGGCGGCGGCTGGACCGTCCCCCGCCCACGACCACGCTTCGACCACGGCGCCGAAGTCACCCTCGCCCATCCGGACGGCCGCACGATCACCATCCTCGGCTGCTACCACGTCAGCCCGCACAACACCTTCACCGGCCGACTCACCCCGGCCATGATCGAAGACGTCTTCCGCACCGCCCAGTTGATCGCCGAGTCCGGACCCACTGCTGACCAACCCCTCCTGTCCTGAGCTTCTTTTGAAAGGGTGGGTGACGCGGTCGGGCAAGGTATCCGACAGGGATGACATTCATTCTTAGATGCGCATATCTACGTCTCCTAATGTTCGAGATGAGTTCAGGGAAGCAGGCCAAGACCCGGATCCGGGCGATCGTTCCCGAGCGCGCCGCCGACACTCCCCTCGCCTGCCGTCGGTGGCTCGCACTCGCTCCGCTCCCCCACCGTCTTGTCGACTCACCGGCGACCCCTCCCCCGCCCCCGCATTCGGTCAACCGCGATCGAGCACCGCATGGATCTCCGAGAGAAGCTCCAGAGTGTTCGGATCGTCCGCGCGCTCGAAGGCCGCGACAACGGCACCGAGCGCCGCACCACCGTTGAGCCAGTCGACCAGCTCGCCGTAATCCCCCGACCCCTTGTCCCAGTAGGCATTCGAGGGAACCGTGACATCACCTTTCCTCCGGCAGTGCTGCGAGACGAATTCGTGCAGCCGCTGCACCCCCGCATGGCCCGCAAGTTCACCCCACTCGATCAACCGAGCCGCGACAGTGCCCTGTGCCGACCCGAGCGCACACAGCACAGTGCCGATCGACACCTCCGGCCTGCCATCGGTGAACTGGTCCCGCCACAGCGCATCCATCACCGCGGTGATCGCTTCCGCTTCCGGCCAGCTCTGCCAGCCCGCTCGGCCCAATTTCCCGTAGACCACCTCCAGGTCCGGCATCGCCGCGTCGTGCGTATGCGAGAGCTGCAGGATTCTCCCTGCCAGGTACCGAAAGTCCGTCGCCGAGCCCACCGTCGTCAGAGCGCGGTAGGTGTAGGCGCCCAGATCCGATCCCGTCAGGTCACGGCGCCGACGACGCAGCAGGATCGCGTAGTCGCCGGAATGACGGCAGCACGGACACGCCGCGATCGACGCGGGCGCAGGTACCCGGGCGAACGCCTCGTCGAGGGCCGACAACGCGGTGGCCGGCGACTGTGCCTCGTTTTCCCCGTCGATCACCGCGACGACGTTACGTCGGGCACACGCAGTTTCGCACGAGGAATTCGAAGCCACTCCGGCTGCCGCCCCTCCGTCGGCGAGATGCGGGCAGCCGGAGCAACGAAGTCAGTGCACCTGGGCTTCGACCTTCCCGACGATGCCCCGGGCGATGGACCCCGTGAGGCGGGTCGTGATCGGGCCGGACAGGCGCAGCAGCGGGCGCAGGGCGGGGCCGCCTTCGAGAGCGAAAGTCCAGGTCAGCCTGGTACCGGTGGCGGTGGGGGTGAGCTGGATGTCCTCGGCGAAGCGGCGGAGGCCGGGAATGGAGGCCGCGTCGACGGTGAAGGTCATCCGGCGCTCGTCGTCCCAGCGGTAGAAACGTTCGGTCAGCGCCGCGGCGCCCGCGAGGGTGACGACCCGGGTGGACCCGACACCGAAGGGCGGCGGGGAGATCCAACGCATCCCGGTGACGGCCGCCGACCACGACACCAGCGCGTCGTCGGCGGTCAGCGCGCGCCAGACGGCGCTGGGCGGCGCCGCGATGTCGACCACGTGCACGTAGCGGTCGGTGGCCGTCGCGAGGAAGGTGTCATCGGATTCGTGCAGGGCAAAGGACGGTGACATAGCTGTTCGATCCGTTCAGTCGGTGGCGACGGTGATCGCTCACGCCGATCGCTTGTCGTAGTGGGTGTTCGCCCGGTCGAGCCTGCGCTCGTACCCGGCCAATCCGGTCCAGCACAGGGCGGCGGCGACCTCGACGGCGTCCTGTTTGGGTATCGGCCTGCCCGCGTCGAGCCAGTGGCGGGCAGCCAGATGGCTGGAGCCCACCAGGCTCCAGGCATACATATCGGCCGGTGCGGCGCCGACCCCGACCGCGCGGAGTTCGGCGGCGACGAGATCGGCGCACGCGCGCATCGCGCTGCGCACCCGCCACTCGATACTCGGTTCGCTCGGCACCGGTGACTCGAAGACCAGCACGTGGCCGCCGGGATCCTCGTCGACGAAGTCGAAGTACGCCGACACGGCCACCCGCACCCGGGCGCGCGGTGTGGTCTCGGCCGCGACCGCGGCGCGGACCCCGTCGACCATCCGGTCCAGATACTGTTGCAGCACCGCCAGATACAGGTCCAGCTTGTTCGCGAAGTGGTCGTAGAGCACCGGTTTGCTGATCCCGGCGCGCGCACCGATCTCCGCCATGCGCGCGCCGTGATAGCCGTTGGTGACGAACACGTCCCGAGCCGCGGCGACAACCGCGCGCCTGCGGTGCGCGCGTCTGCCGTCGCCGCGCACCCCGCGCGCGGAGGTCACCCCCGCGCCCGGCAGCACCGGAGGCCGGGAAGTCGTGTCCGTCGTCATGACGCTCAGCCGAGCGTTTCCCCGGCGGCGGCCTTGGTCCGCAACGACTCCGGCACCTCGAACCGATCGCCGTAGGCGGCCCGCAACTCGTCGGCACGGGCGACGAACCCGGCGAGCCCACCCGCGTACTGGTTGATGTACTGGACGACGCCGCCGGTCCACGCCGGGAACCCGATGCCGAAGATGGAGCCGATGTTCGCGTCCGGCACCGTGCGCAGCACGCCTTCGTCGAAACACCGCACAGTGTCGAGGGATTCGGCGAAAAGCATCCGTTCCTGCATGTCGACGAACGGGATGCCGTGATCGTCGCGGGTGTACTTCTCGACCAGGCCCGGCCACAAACCCAGCTTCTTGCCCTCGGCGTCGTAGTCGTAGAAGCCGCGACCCTCGAGCCGGCCGGGCCGGTCGAAGTCGTCGACCATGGCGTCGACCAGCGGATACGCCCTGGACTCGGTCCAGCGCTTGCCCTCGGCGAGCAGGTTCTCCTCGAGGCTGCGCCGGATCTTCTGCGCCAGTTTCATATTGATCTCGTCGGCCAGCGCCAG
Organism: Nocardia sp. MH4; assembly: GCF_019266065.1. GTDB lineage: Bacteria > Actinomycetota > Actinomycetes > Mycobacteriales > Mycobacteriaceae > Nocardia > Nocardia canadensis. The sequence goes on from NZ_LPNR01000112.1 coordinate 375,698, forward strand.
CGCGCCCACCGGATAACCGGCCTGGGTGGCGGCCTGTTCCACCGACGCCGGGTGCACGCCTTCGGCGACCAGCGCGATCGCCTCGTCCATGAACTGGCCGATGACCCGGCTGGTGAAGAAGCCGCGGCTGTCGTTCACCACGATCGGGGTCTTCTTGATCGCCAGGGTGTAGTCGATGGCCCTGGCGATCGCCTCGTCGCTGGTCTGCTCGCCGACGACGATCTCGACCAGCGGCATCTTGTCCACCGGCGAGAAGAAGTGCAGACCGATGAAGTCCTGCTGCCGCTGCACGCCGGTGGCCAGATCGGTGATCGGCAGCGTGGAGGTGTTGGAGCCGAGCAGGGCGTCCGGGTTCACCAGCGCTTCGATCTCGCCGAACACCTTCTGCTTCAGGCCCGGATCCTCGAACACGGCCTCGACGACGAAGTCGCAGCCCGCGGCGTCGGCCGGGTCGGCACTCGGGTGGATGCGGCCGAGGATCCGGTCGTACTCGTCCTGGCTGATCGCGCCCCTGCGCAGCGCCTTGTCGAGCAGCTTGCGCGAGTAGTCCTTACCGCGCTCGGCCGCCTCGATCGTGACGTCCTTCAGCACGACCTGCATGCCGGCGCGGGCCTGCACATAGGCGATGCCCGCGCCCATCATGCCCGCGCCGAGCACGAGGACCTTCTCCGGCGTGCGCACGGGGAAGCCTTCGGGGCGGCTGCCGCCCTTGTTGATCGTCCCCAGGTCGAAGAACAGGGACTTGATCATGTTGGTCGAGATCTGGCCGCAGATCAGGTTGGTGCAGTAGCGGGTCTCGATCGCGAACGCGGTATCGATATCGACCTGCGCGCCCTCGACGGCCGTGGCCAGCACCGCGATCGGCGCCGGCATCGGGGCGCCCTTGAGCTGCTTGCGGACGTTGGCCGGGAACGCGGGCAGGTTGGCCGCCAGCGCCGGGCTCGACGGGGTGCCGCCGGGGAGCTTGTAGCCCTTCACATCCCACGGTTGCGCCGCCTCGGGGTTGGCCGCGATCCAGGCGCGGGCCTTGTCGAACATCTCCGCGCGGGTGGCGGCGATCTCGTGGATGATCCCGACCTGCAGGGCCTTCGCGGGCTTCATCCGCTGGCCCTGGCCGACGACGTTGAGCACCGCGTCGGTGATGCCGAGCAGTCGCACGGTCCGGGTGACGCCACCCGCGCCGGGCAGCAGCCCGAAGGTGACCTCGGGCAGGCCGAGCAGACTGCCTTTGGCGTCGAGCGCGATGCGGTGGTGGGTGGCCAGGGCGACTTCGAAGCCGCCGCCGAGCGCGGTGCCGTTGATCGCGGCGACCACCGGCTTGCCCAGCGTCTCGAGCCGGCGGAACGCGGCCTTGTAGGTGTCGAGGCCGAGGGCTATGTCGGGCGCGGTCGCCGGCGTGGCGTTCATCAGCAGGTTCAGGTCACCACCGGCGAAGAAGGTGTCCTTGCCGGAGGTGAGGATCACGCCGTCGTAGGTGTCCTTCTCGGCCTCGAGCCGGTCGACCGTGGCGGTGAGGTCACGCGCGAACGCCTCGGTCATGGTGTTGGTCGACTGGTTCGGGTCGTCGATGGTGAGCACGAGCACCCGGTCGGCGCCGAGGTCCCAGGCGATCATGGTGTCGGTCATGGTCAGATCCTCTCGATGATGGTGGCGATGCCCATGCCGCCGCCGATGCACAGCGTGATCAGCGCGCGGCGGGCTCCCCGCCGCTCGAGCTCGTCGACCATGGTTCCGGTGATCATCGCGCCGGTGGCGCCCAGCGGGTGGCCCATGGCGATGGCGCCACCGTTGACGTTGAGCTTCTCGTCCGGGATGGCCAGCTTCTTCTGATAGTTGAGCACCACCGACGCGAAGGCCTCGTTGAGCTCGAACAGGTCGATGTCGTCGACCGTGAGTCCGGCCAGGGCCAGCACCTTCTCGGTCGCCGGGACCGGGCCGGTCAGCATGATCGTCGAGTCGCTCCCGCTGACGGCCGACGCGACGACCCGGGCGCGCGGCGTGAGACCGGCTGCGGCACCGGCGGCCTCGCTGCCGATGAGCACCAGTGCCGACCCGTCGACGATGCCCGAGGAGTTGCCCGCGTGATGGACGTGATCGATCTTCTCGACCTGGTGGTACCGCTGCAGGGCGACGGCGTCGAATCCGCCCATCTCCCCCATCGCCGCGAACGACGGGGTCAGCCCGGCCAGGCTCTCGACCGTGGTGTCCGGGCGCATGAGCTCGTCGTGGTCGAGCAGGACGGCGCCGTTGATGTCCCGCACGGGCACGACGGACTTGGCGAAGTAGCCGCCGGACCAGGCAGCGGCCGCTTTCTGCTGCGACCGCACCGCGAACGCGTCGACATCCTCGCGGGTGAAGCCCTCGATGGTGGCGATCAGGTCCGCGCTGACACCCTGCGGCACGAAGTAGGTGCTGTAGTTGGTGACCGGGTCCATCGCCCACGCGCCGCCGTCGGAGCCCAGCGGAATCCGCGACATCGATTCCACGCCACCGGCGATCACCAGCTGTTCCCAGCCCGAGCGCACCTTCTGCGCCGCGGTGTTGACCGCCTCGAGACCCGAACCGCAGAATCGGTTGAGCTGCACGCCGGCGACCGTGTCGGGCAGTCCGGCCGCGAGCGCGGCCGTCTTGGCGATATCGGCGCCCTGATCGCCGACCGGGGAGACCACGCCGAGGACGATGTCATCGATCGCTGCCGGATCCAGCCCGGGGTACCGGACTTTCAGCTCCTCGATGAGCCCGACCACCAGGTCGAGCGGTTTGACGCCGTGCAGGGCGCCGTTCTTCTTGCCGCGACCGCGCGGGGTGCGGATCGCGTCGTAGATGAATGCCTCGGTCATGGTTCCTCGAAACTGTGTCGTCGTTGACAGGTCAGCGATGGGTGAACTGTGCGGTGCGCTTGTCGACGAAGGCGTTCATGCCTTCCTTCTGGTCCTCGATCGCGAACAGCGAATGGAAGACGCGGCGCTCGAAGCGGATACCCTCGGCGAGGGTGGTCTCGAAGGACCGGTTCACCGCCTCCTTGGCGATCATGGTGACCGGCAGCGACTTGGCCGCGATGGTCTCGGCGACCTCCGCGGCGACCCCGAGCAGGTCGTCGGCGGGCACGATGCGTGACACGAGTCCGGCCCGTTCGGCCTCCTCGGCGCCCATGTTCCGACCGGTCAACACCAGGTCCATCGCCTTGGCCTTGCCGACCGCCCTGGTGAGGCGCTGCGAACCACCGATGCCGGGGATCACGCCCAGCTTGATCTCGGGCTGCCCGAACTGCGCGGTGTCGGCGGCGATCAAAATGTCGCAGAGCATGGCCAGCTCGCAGCCGCCGCCGAGGGCGTACCCCGCAACCGCGGCGACGGTGGGCTTGCGGAACTGGGCCAGCCGGTCCCAGCGGGCGAAGAAGTCGTCCATGAACATGTCCATGTAGGACTTGGGCTGCATCTCCTTGATGTCGGCGCCCGCGGCGAACGCCTTGGCCGAGCCGGTGATCACCACCGCGCCGATCTCGTCGTCGCGTTCGAGCTCGTCCAGGGCGGCGACGATGTCGTCGAGGACCTGGGTGTTGAGCGCGTTGAGGGCCTTGGGCCGGTTCAGGGTGATCCAGCCGACCCGGTTCTTGCGCTCGAGCAGGATCGTCTCGTACGTGGTCATTCGGTGCCCTCCCCGGAACGCTCCCGGATGTCGGTGACGATCGCCGAGAAGTCCCGGCGCGCGTCGGTCTGGTTGAACCGCTCGTAGATGGCGGCGGCGAGCTCGCCGAGTTGTCCGTCGATACCGTTGGCGCGCAGAGCGTTCGCGGCCAGGGTGAGGTCCTTCGACATCAGCGCGGTCGCGAAACCGGGCTGATAGTCGTTGTTGGCCGGGCTCGCGGGAACCGGGCCGGGGACCGGGCAGTAGCTGGTCAGCGCCCAGCTCTGGCCCGACGCCGTGGAGACCACGTCGAAGAACGACTGATGGCTCAGGCCGAGCCGTTCACCGAGCACCAGCGCCTCGGACAGCCCGATCATCGAGATGCCGAGCAGCATGTTGTTGCAGATCTTCGCGGCTTGGCCGACACCGGCGTCACCGCAGTGCACGACCTTGCCGCCCATCACGTCGAGAACCTCGCGCGCCTCGGCGAAGTCGGCGGCCGCACCGCCCACCATGAAGGTCAGCGTGCCGGCCGTCGCGCCGGCCACACCACCGGAGACCGGGGCGTCCAACGGCCGGTGACCGGCCGCCACCGCTTGCGCGGCAGCGGCTTTCGCGTCGGCGACGTCGATGGTCGAACAGTCGATGAACAGCGTGCCCGGCGCCGCGGCCGCCAGTAGTTCCGCGTACACGTCGAGCACGAGCTTGCCGTTGGGCAGCATGGTGATCACCACGTCCCGGTCGACGGCCGCGTCGGCGGCGCGCTCGACCACGGTCGCGCCGTCGGCGCGCGCCTGGTCCTGCGCGGCGGGCACCGGATCGAAGGCGAGCACGTCGTGTCCGGCGCGCACCAGGTTCGCCGCCATCGGCGCGCCCATGTGGCCGAGTCCGAGAAAACCGATCTTCTTGCTCATCGCCGTGCCTCCTGCGTGGTCGCGCCGAGTTCCTTGTCGCCCAGTTCGGCGAAGTACGCCGCGACCTGCGCGTCGTCGACCTCGGCCAGGGTCGCGGGCAGCCACCGCGGGTTGCGGTCCTTGTCGATGACCTGGGCGCGGATCCCCTCGACCAGGTCGTGCGAGCGCAGCGAGGCGATCGAGACCCGGTACTCCTGATCGAGCACCGCCTCGAGGCTCGGCAGATCCCGCGCCGCTCGCAGCGAGCGCAGCGTGACCTTCAGCGAGACCGGCGATTTGGCCAGCATCTCCTCGGCGGCCTTGGTCGCCTCGGGTGAGTCGGCGGTCTGCAGGCGGGCCGCGATCTCCTCGACGGTGTCGGCGCTGTGGCAGGCGTCGATCCAGCTCCGCTGGGCGAGCAGCTCCGACGACGGCGCCGGTTCGGCGAACTTCTCGATCGCGGCGTCGACATCGGTCGTGCGCAACGCGTCGAGCAGCGCCGGGAGGGCGCCGGACGGGACGTAGTGGTCGGCGAAGCCGGCCGCGATCGCATCGCCCGCGCTCATCCGCGCGGTGGTCAGCGCGACATGCGTGCCGATCTCGCCCGGTGCTCGCGAGAGCAGGTAGGTACCGCCGACATCGGGGACGAAACCGATCCCGACCTCGGGCATGCCGATTCGGGACCGCTCGGTGACGATACGGTGGCTGCCGTGGCCGGACAGGCCGACACCGCCACCCATCACGATGCCGTCCATGATCACCACGTACGGCTTGGTATAGCGGCCGATCAGCGCGTTGAGGTGGTATTCGTCGCGCCAGAACACCCCGGTCGGTGAATCGGCATTCGCCGCACCGCCTTGCGCGTCGGCGTGGATGGCGACGATGTCGCCGCCCGCGCACAGACCGCGCTCACCGGCGCCGGTGACGACGACCGCGCGCACCGCGTCGTCGTCGGCCCATGCCCGCAGGGCGTCCGTGATGGCCAGTGCCATCGGATGATTCAGCGCGTTGATGGCCTTGGGCCGGTTCAGGGTGATGAGGCCGAGGCCGTCGGCGACGGCGATCAGCACTTCGGGTTCGTCGGTCATGCCGCTCCTGTCAGGGTGCGGGCGACGACCACCCGCATGATTTCGTTGGTGCCCTCGAGGATCTGATGCACCCGCAGGTCGCGGACGATCTTCTCCAGGCCGTATTCGTGCAGGTAGCCGTAGCCGCCGTGCAACTGCAGAGCCTTGTTGGCGACCTCGAAGCCGGCGTCGGTGGCGAAACGCTTGGCCATCGCGCACAGTTCGACCTTGTCCGGCGCCCCGGCGTCGAGCGCGGCCGCGGCCCGCCACAGCAGAGTCCGTGCCGCTTCGAGCTCGGTGCGCATGTCGGCCAGGTCGAACTGCAGGGCCTCGTTGCGCGCCAGCGGCTTGCCGAAGGCGTGCCGTTCGGCGAGGTAGGGCACGGTCTTGTCGAGCGCCGCCTGCGCGCCGCCGATCGAGCAGGCGGCGATATTGAGTCTGCCGCCGTTGAGCCCGTTCATCGCGATCGCGAAGCCGTCGCCCTCGGCGCCGAGCCGGTTGGCCACCGGCACGCGGGCGTCCTCCAGGATCACCTGGCGGGTCGGCTGGGCGTTCCAGCCCATCTTGCGCTCGTTCGGCCCCACTGTCAGGCCGGGGGTGTCGGCCGGGACGATCAGCGCCGAGATGCCGCGCGCGCCCGCGCCGCCGGTACGCACCATCATCACGTACACGTCGTTGGCGCCGGCACCCGAGATGAACTGCTTGGCACCGTTGAGGACGTAGTCGTCGCCGTCGCGCACGGCTCTGGTGCTCAGGGCCGCCGCGTCGGATCCGACCCCCGGTTCGGTGAGGGCGTAGCTGCCGAGCAGCTCCATCGACGCCATACCCGGCACCCAGCGGTGCCGCTGTTCGTCGGTGCCGTAGGCGTCGATCATCCAGGTCGCCATGTTGTGGATCGAGATGTAGGCCGCCACCGCGGGGCACCCGGTGGCCAGTTCCTCGAAGATCCGCACGGCGTCGAGCCTGCGCAGGTGCGAACCACCGACGTCCTCGCGCACATAGATGCCGCCCAGGCCGACCGGGCCCGCTTTGCGGAGCACGTCGACCGGGAAGTGTTTGCGCTCATCCCATTCCAGCGCGTTCGGCGCGAGGAACTCGTCGGCGAACTGCCGCGCGGTCTCGCCGATCGCGCGTTCGTCGTCGTTGAGAGTGAACACGGCCGCTCAGTCCATCGTCGGGATGACGAAGGCGTTGGACTCCTTCAGCCCCGCGGGCCAGCGCTGAGTCACCGTCTTGGTCTTGGTGTAGAAGCGGATCGAGTCCGGGCCGTGCTGGTTGAGATCGCCGAAGCCCGACCGCTTCCAGCCACCGAAGGTGTAGTAGGCGATCGGCACCGGGATCGGCACGTTGATGCCGACCATGCCGACCTGCACGCGCGCGGCGAAGTCGCGGGCGGTGTCGCCGTCGCGGGTGAAGATGGCCACGCCGTTGCCGTACTCGTGCTCGTTGGCCAGGCGCAGACCCTCCTCGTAGTCCTCGGCGCGGACCACGGTCACCACGGGACCGAAGATCTCCTCCCGGTAGATCCGCATGTCGGCGGTGACCCTGTCGAACAGGCTCGCGCCGACGAAGTAGCCGTCCTCGGCGCCTTCGACGACCAGGCCGCGGCCGTCGACGACCAGCTCGGCGCCCTCGTCGACACCGATCTGGACGTAATTGTTCACCCGGTCCACGCCGTCGCGCCCCACCAGCGGGCCGAAGTCGGCGCCCGGGTCGTCGGAGCGGCCGACGTTGAGCTTGTGCACCCGCTCGGTCAGCTTCGCGACCAGCCGATCGGCGGTCTCCTCCCCCACCGGCACGGCCACCGAGATCGCCATGCAGCGCTCGCCCGCCGAGCCGTAACCCGCGCCGATCAGCTGGTCGGCGACATCGTCGAGGTCGGCGTCGGGCATGACGATCGCGTGGTTCTTGGCGCCGCCGAAGCACTGGGCACGCTTGCCGTTGGCGGTCGCGGTCTCGTAGATGTACTGCGCGATCGGGGTCGAGCCGACGAAGCCGACGGCCTTGATCCGCGGATCGTGCAGGATCGTGTCGACGGCTTCCTTGCCGCCGTTGACCACGTTGAACACCCCCGGCGGCAGACCCGCCTCGAGGAACAGCTCGGCCAGGCGCAGCGGCACCGACGGGTCGCGCTCGGAGGGCTTGAGCACGAAGGCGTTGCCACAGGCCAGCGCCGGACCGGCCTTCCACAGCGGAATCATGGCCGGGAAGTTGAACGGGGTGATGCCGGCGACGACGCCGAGCGGCTGCCGCATCGAGTACACGTCGATGCCGGTGCCCGCGCTCTCGGTGTACTCACCCTTGAGCAGGTGCGGGATGCCGACGGCGAACTCGATGACCTCGAGGCCACGCTGGATGTCGCCCTTGGCGTCGGCGATGGTCTTGCCGTGCTCGGACGACAGCAGGGCCGCCAGGCTGTCGATCTCGTCGTTGACCAGGGTCAGGAACTTCATCAGCACCCTGGCGCGCTTCTGCGGGTTGAACGCCGCCCACCCGGGCTGCGCGGCGGCCGCGTTGGCGATCACCGCCTCGACCTCGGCGGTGTTCGCCAGCGGAACCGTGGCCTGCACTTGCCCGGTGTTCGGATCGAACACCTCACCGAACGCGCCCGAGGCGCCCTTGACGTGCTGTCCGTCGATGAAGTGGGTGAGTTCGCGAACCATGCCAGTCCTTGTCGTGGGTCGGTGCGCCGGGGCGCAGGTGAAAGGAGCTCCAATAGTTGGATGTCCAATCAATTGATACCATGGCAGCACTATTGGCGGTTTGTCAACATCTGATCGTTCTATTGACAGAACGCCAACAACTGCTCACTCTGGTGCGCAGCCCATCGACATCAGGGAGAGGAACCCGATGACCACCGCCGAAACCGACCGCGGCACCGACGCCGAGTCGGAGCTGCAAGGCCTGTCCGAACTGGCCCGCACCTTCTTCGCGAACACCGTCGCGCCGCATCGTGAGGAGTTCGCCGCGCAGGGCTTCCCGAGCCGGGAGGTCTACCGGCAGGCCGGCGAACTCGGGCTGCTGTGCATGTCGATTCCCGAGGAATACGGCGGCGGCGGTGGCACTTTCGCCCACGAGGCCGTGCTGTTCACCGAGCAGGTCAGGGGCGGCGATTCCGCCATGCAGCTCGGCGTGCACACCGGCATCGTGCCGCACTACATCCTCGCCTACGCCTCGGAGGAGAACAAGAAGCGCTGGCTGCCCAAGCTCGCCTCCGGCGAGTGGATCGGCGCCATCGCCATGACCGAGCCCGGCACCGGCTCCGACCTGCAGAACATCGCCACCAAGGCGGTCAAGGACGGCGACGACTACGTCATCACCGGCGCCAAGACGTTCATCTCCAACGGCCGCAACTGCGACCTGCTGATCATCGCCGTCAAGACCGACCCGACCCAGGGCGCCAAGGGCGTGTCCCTGGTGGTCGCCGAGGTCGCCGACGATACCCCCGGCTTCGAGCGCGGCAGGCTGCTCAAGAAGATCGGCCAGAAGGGCCAGGACACCACCGAGCTGTTCTTCGACGGGCTGCGCGTGCCGCAGGCCAACCTGCTCGGCGCCGAGGGCGAGGGCTTCATCCAGCTCATGCAGCAGTTGCCCCAGGAGCGGCTGATCTGCGGCGTCGCGGCCGCCGCGGCGATCGAGGCCGCCGTCGCCGAGACGCTGGCCTATGTCAAGCAGCGCAACGCTTTCGGCAAGCCGCTGTTCGCCATGCAGAACACCCGCTTCGAGCTGGCCGAGTGCGCGACGATCGCCGAGGTGGTGCGCACCTTCGTCGACGCCGCGGTCGAGAAGCACTTGCGCGGCGCGCTGGACGTCAAGACCGCCGCGATGGTCAAGTACTGGACCACCGATCAGCAAACCCAGGTGATCGACCGTTGCGTCCAGCTCCACGGTGGCTACGGCTACATGGAGGAGTACCCGATCGCCCGGATGTGGGCCGACGGCCGCATCTCGCGCATCTACGCCGGCGCCAACGAGGTCATGAAAGACCTCATCGCCCGCTTCCTCTGACACCCGGAGCTGATCGAGCCCGTGACACCGACCGGCGGCGTCACGGGCCTCGGGCTGGCAGGATCGACGCGTGACTACCGCGAACCTGACCCGTTCCGAGACCGCCGCGCGATCGGCCGCGGTCACCGTCCGCGACTACCGCGTCGACCTCGACCTGTCCGGCGCCACCGACCACGCCGGGGACACCTTCGCCACCACGACCACCGTCGAGTTCGACGCGACCGTGGACGCAACCTGGCTCGACTTCCTCGGCGCCTCGGTCGAATCGGTGACGGTGAACGGGCAGGACGCAGCCGTCGACTACGACGGGGCCCGGCTCGTGATCGGCCATCTCGCCGAGACGAATACGGTCGTCGTGCGCGCCACGGGCCGGTACAGCCGCTCCGGAGAGGGCCTGCACCGATTCCTGGACCCGGCCGACGGCGCGACCTACCTCTACACCCAGTACGAGCCCGCCGACGCGCGTCGCGTGTTCGCGTGCTTCGAACAGCCGGACATGAAGGCGCCCTTCACCTTCGTGGTGACAGCGCCCGCCGGCTGGGAAGTGGTGTCGAACCGGCCGATCGCCGCGACCGAGGACGGCGAGTCCTGGCAATGGGTCGAGTTCTCCCCCACCCTGCCGATCTCCACCTACATCACCGCGATCGCGGCCGGTCCGTATCACCGCGTCGAATCCTCGTGGACGCGAAACGAACTCACGATCCCGCTCGGCGTCCTCTGCCGCGCCTCCCTGGCAGGCCACCTCGACGCCGACACGATCCTCGAGGTGACCGAGCAGGGCTTGGACTTCTTCGCCGAACACTTCGGCTACCCGTACCCCTGGGGCAAGTACGACCAGATCTTCGTGCCCGAATACAACCTCGGCGCCATGGAGAACCCCGGCCTGGTCACCTTCACCGAGGCCTACGTCTTCCGCGGCGCGGCCACCGCCGCCCAGTACGAGGGCCGGGCCAACACGATCCTGCATGAGATGGCGCACATGTGGTTCGGCGATCTCGTGACGATGGTGTGGTGGGACGACCTGTGGCTCAAGGAGTCCTTCGCCGACTACATGGGCGCGCTCGCCAGTGCCGAGGCCACCGAGTGGACCGACGCCTGGGTGGCCTTCGCCAATCGCCGGAAAGCGTGGGCGTATTCGCAGGACCAGCTCCCGACGACGCACCCGATCGTCGCCGATATCGGCGACCTCGAGGCCGCCAAACTCAACTTCGACGGCATCACCTACGCCAAGGGCGCCAGCGTACTCAAGCAGCTGGTCGCCTATGTCGGCCGCGAGGAGTTCTTCACCGGCGTGCGCCGGTACTTCCGCACGCACGCGTTCGGCAATACGACGTTGGCCGAGCTGCTGACCGAACTGTCCGCGGATTCGGGTCGCGATCTGGCCGGCTGGGCCCGGGCCTGGCTGCAGACGACCGGGATGTCGACGCTGACGCTCGACGGCGGCGAGATCGTGCAGACCGACCCGCGTCCGCATCGGCTCGCCGTCGGACTCTACGACTTCGACGTCGCCGGCGATCTGGTGCGCCGCGATCGGGTGGAGCTCGACATCGTCGCCGACCGGACGCCGCTCACCCTCGATCCCGCGCCGCTGCGCCTGCTCAACGACGGCGATCTCACCTACGCCAAGGTCCGTCTCGACGCCGAATCGCTGGCCACCGTGGAACGGTCACTGGACCGGGTCATCGACCCGCTGGCCCGCGGATTGATCTGGTCGGCACTGTGGAACGCCGCGCGCGACGGCGAGCTCGAGGTCGAGCGGTATCTGCGGATGGCCCGCGATTTCGCGCCCGCCGAGTCGAACACCGCACTGCTCGCCGCGGTGCTGGCGAACGCGTCCTTCGCCATCGGCCACTACCTGCCCGCGGCGGACCGCGACCGATGGCGCGGTGACTGGCTCGAATCCTGCTGGGCCACCCTGCATTCGGCGGCACCGGGTTCCGGTGACCAGCTGGCCTGGGCGCGGGCCACCGCCACCGCCGCCACCGTCGACGGGCGCCGTGCCGCCGACATCCGGGGCATCCTCCTCGGGGCGACGCCCGCACCGGACGGTCTGGCCCTCGATCCCGACCTGCGCTGGCTGCTGTGGACCGCACTCGCCACCACGGGCGACGCCACCGAGGCCGACCTGGACACCGAACTCGCGAGCGACGGCACCGCCTCGGGCCGGACCGCGCACCGCCGGGCCCTGGCCGCCCGCCCGGAACCGGAGGTGAAGGCCGCCGACTGGGCCGCGGCGCTCGGCGACACCACGCTGACCAACGATCACCTCGACGCCGTCATCGACGGGTTCCGCGCGGGGCAGCGCCGTGATCTCATCGCCCGCTACGACGCCGAGTACTTCGCGGTGCTGCGGGAGGTCTGGGAGCAGCGCAGCATCGAGATCGCTCGGCGCATCGTCCTCGGCCTGTTCCCCGCCACCGACTCTCTCGACCAGGTCGACGCCTGGCTGGCCGCGAACGCCGACGCGCCGGGTGCGTTGCGCCGTTTGGTGGTCGAACAACGCGACCATCTCGCGCGCGATCTGCGAGTGCGCGCGGGCGGCCGGTAACTCACGGCCCCGACCTCGCACACCGAGGTCGGGACCGCCGCCGCCCGACGTACGCTGGGTGCGCGGACGGACCGACCAGCGGAGGAGACCGGCGTGACGACGAGTTCGGCGCCCCAGACCACGGTGGACGAGGTGCTGGCCGAGCTGGCCACCTTGGCCGACCCGAAGATCCTCGCGGTCAACGAACGGCACGGCGACGATCATGCGGTCAACCTGACCAAGCTGCGCGCGGTGGCGAAGGCGCTCAAAACCCGGCACGAGCTAGCCGGTGACCTCTGGGCGACCGGCGACACCGCGGCCCGGCTCGTCGCGATCCTGATCAGCCGCCCCAAGGCCTACACCGCGGCCGAGCTCGACGCCATGCTGCGCGACGCCCGCGTCCCGAAGGTGCGCGATTGGCTCGTCAACTACATCGTGAAGAAGAATCCTCACGTCGAGGAACTGCGCACCCGCTGGTTCGCGGACCCCGACCCTGTCGTCGCCGCCGCGGGCTGGGCGCTGACCAGCGACCGCGTCGCGAAAACCCCCGACGGACTCGACCTCCCGCACCTGCTCGACCTCATCGAGCAGCAGATGAAGGACGCCCCTGACCGCCTCCAGTGGGCCATGAACGAATGTCTGGCGACCATCGGCATCCACCACCCCGACCTGCGCCCCCGCGCCATCACCATCGGCGAAACCCTCCGCGTCCTCGAGGACTACCCCACCCCGCCCCACTGCACCTCCCCCTACGCCCCGATCTGGATCACCGAAATGGTCCGCCGCCGTACCCGGACCTAGTCGCGGGCAAACCCCACCAGAACTGGAATCACCCTGGTTCACTTAAGGCGTGATCCATCGCCACCTCAGCGCCACCCTGATCCTCACCGCCGCCGTCGTGACCGCCCTCGGCGCCCCGGCCGCCGCCCAGACGCCCTCCTCGGGCAGCGCCACCGGCTCGAGCGACCTACTGAACTCCGTCACCTGCCTGATCCTGAAGCCCACCTGGCCCTACGCCAACTGCCCCTGATCGTCGCAACCCGCCGGTCACCTCACCCGGCGGAGTCCCGGCCTGTCACGCCGAGACGAATGATCAAGCGGGACAGCCAGTCCCGGGCGGCGGGCTGGTCGTTGTCGAGCAGGAGCTGGACGGTGACGCCGTCGTAGGCGGCGACGACCGAGTGGGCGAGTTCGGCGATCGAGCCGAGTTCCGGGGGCACGGTGAATCCGCTCGCGGCGAGTTTGTCGGCGATGGCCGCGCGCAGCTGGGCGCGGTGGGTGATCAGCCGGGCGGCGATCTCAGGACGGCGGGCGGCGTGCGTGAGGAAATCGGTCTTCACCAGGAGCCAGTCGCGGTCGAGGAGCAGGGTGGCCGCGAGGCGGTCGACGAACCCGCGCACGTCGGCGGGATCGTCGACCGCGGCCAGCGCGGCGCGCACCTGCTCGGTGATCAAGGTGGCGCGCTGGTCGTAGAGGACGAAGAACAGCTCCTCGAGGCTGTCGAACTGGGAGTAGAACGCACCCCGGGTGTATCCCGCCGCACCGCACACGTCCTCGATGCGGACCAGCCCGAAACCCTTCTCGGCGAACACGGCGAATGCGGCCTCGAGCAGGCGCGCTCTGGTCTCGGCCCGGCGCCGGGTCACGCGGGGTGGCTTGGCCGTCTCGGTCGTGTTCACGGATTGACGATACCTCTCATCATCCGATGCATTAGCGTATCGGATACAGCAGTGAAGCTTTTGCGGAGAGTGGAGGTAGTCCGGATGGATGCCGATGTCATCGTGGTCGGTGCGGGCCTGGCCGGTCTGGTCGCGACCCACGAGCTGACGCGCCGGGGCAAGCGCGTCCTGGTGGTCGACCAGGAGAACGCGGCCAACCTCGGCGGGCAGGCATTCTGGTCCTTCGGCGGGATCTTCCTGGTCGACAGTCCCGAGCAGCGCCGATTGGGCATCCGGGACTCGCTGGAGCTGGCCTGGAACGACTGGTCCGGCAGCGCCGGATTCGACCGGCTCGACGACGAGGACAGCTGGGCCGCCCGCTGGGCCCGCGCCTACGTCGAGTTCGCCGCGGGCGAGAAGCGTTCGTACCTCACCGATCTCGGTATCGGATTCGTGCCGTCGGTCGGCTGGGCCGAGCGCGGCGATCTGCGCGCCGACGGCCACGGCAACTCGGTCCCCCGCTTCCACGTGGCCTGGGGCACCGGTACCGGCGTGGTCGGGCCGTTCACCGAGTCCGCGCTGCGCGCCGCGGACCAGGGACTGGTGACCTTCCGGCATCGGCACCGCGTCGACGATCTGGTGTGCACCGACGGCGCGGTCACCGGCGTGCGCGGGGCGATCCTGGCCGACGACGACGCCGACCGCGGCGCACCGTCCAACCGCGACGTGATCGGCGAGTTCGAATTCCGCGCCGCCGCGGTCGTGCTCGCCACGGGCGGCATCGGCGGCAACCACGAGACCGTCCGGCGACACTGGCCCACGCGCCTCGGCGCGCCGCCGGCGACCATGATCACGGGCGTGCCCGCCTATGTCGACGGGCGCATGCTGGACATCGCCGCCGACGCCGGTGTCCGGCTGGTCAACCGGGATCGCATGTGGCACTACACCGAAGGCATCCGCAACTGGAACCCGGTCTGGCCCGAGCACGCGATCCGGATCCTGCCCGGTCCGTCGTCGTTGTGGTTCGACGCGCTGGGCCGGCGCCTGCCCGCTCCCTACCTGCCCGGCTACGACACCCTGGGCACGCTGCGCTACCTGCGCACCACCCCCGACCTGGCCGCGCACGACCATTCCTGGTTCGTCACCACGCAGCGGATCGTCGCCAAGGAGTTCGCGCTGTCGGGGTCGGAGCAGAATCCCGACATCACCGCGAAGAACCGGGTCGGCATGATCCGGGAGCGCGTCTTCAGCAAGGGTGCGCCCGCGCCGGTGGAGGCGTTCAAGGAGCACGGCGCGGACTGGGTGGTCGCCGACACTCTCGACGAGCTGGTCGCGAAGATGAACACGCTCACCGCGCAGCCCCTGCTCGACCCGAACCGACTCCGGGAGCAGATCGTCGCCCGGGATCTGCAGGTCGACAACGCCTTCAGCAAAGACGCCCAGATCCAAGGCATCCACAACTCGCGCCGCTACCTCGGCGACCGGATCACCCGCACCACCGCACCGCACCGCATCCTCGATCCGGCGGCCGGGCCGCTGATCGGCGTGAAACTCCATGTCCTGACGCGCAAGTCGCTCGGCGGCATCCAGACCGACCTCCACTCGCGGGCACTCGGCGCCGACGGCACCCCGATCCCCGGCCTGTTCGCGGCGGGTGAGGCCGCGGGCTTCGGCGGTGGCGGCGTGCACGGCTACAACGCCCTCGAGGGCACCTTCCTCGGCGGGTGCATCTTCTCCGGGCGGTCGGCGGGCCGGGCGGCCGCCGACGCCTGACAGCGAAACAGGCACGGCGCCTCCGAATTCCGGAGGCGCCGTGCCGCTACCGCGTCGGCCGATCAGGCGTCGCGCACCGCCGTGACGATCGCGACCACCGCCGCGGACAGCGCGGCGATCACGACTCCGGCGAGGACGACCGCCGCGCCGAAGATCGCGAACTGCGCCCAGCCCACCATGAGGGCGGCCACACCCAGGATCACCACGGCCGCGTCGACGACCACCGCGGCCAGCACGAGATCATCGCGGTCCAGCAGGCGCGGGGTCAGCGCGACGGTGGCCAGGCCCAGCAGGACCGATACCAGCCCGGCCGCGACGAAGACCGGAACGGCCATTCCGGTGCCGACGTCGGCTCCCAGGATCAGCGCGGCGAAGAGGACGATGCCGTACAGGACGCGAATCGCGCCCACTCCGCGCAGCGTCCACGAGGGCACATCGACGGGGGCTCCCCCGGTGGTGGAGGTCTGGGTCGCGTACGCCATGCGCACGGTTGCCACCTGGCTGGTCATATCCGCTCCTTCGACATTTTCACACCTGCGTGCAATTGCACGCTATTGTGAAAATACGCCCGGTGCACAAGCGTGTGCAAGCGGTCGTGGGGGGACTCACAGACCCCCGGCTGCGTGCCCGACAGCACACCCGGATCTCCTCGCGGACAGCGTGTTTCGAGGTGCGATCGCTGCCGCGAGACCGCGGTCAGTGCCGCGCGGCGATGTGCGCGATCTCGGCGGCCGCGCGGCGATCGACGCCCGTCGCGAGCAGGCACGCCAGGGCCGCGTCCCGCGCGGCGTCCGCATCGACCCACTCACCGTCGCTGTGCGCGTTCAGCAAGGCGAGCACCAGCGCCGTGAGTACCCTGGACACCGCCGCGGGCGGAAGGTGGTCGGCGAAGGTTCCGTCGGCTTGACCAGCGGCTATCAAGGTGACCAGGCGGGCGCGAACGGGCGCGAGCCGGTCGGTCATCCGCGCCCGCGACCCGGCTTCCTCCAGGCGGAGCAGCAGCTGGAACCCGTCACCGACGGCCCACAGCGCGACCGCCATATCGGCGATCGCCCTGGCGGGCGGTTGCGCGGTGTCGATACTGTCCAGCGCCCGATCGACCTGCTCGAAGGCTTCGTCGAGCATGCCGTCGATCAACGCTTCCCTGGTGGGGAAATGACCGTAGAGGGTGCGCCGGACCATGCCCGCGGCGGCGGCGATGTCTTCCATGCTCGCCAGCGGATTACGCAACAACTCGTCCCCGGCCACAGCGATGATCCGTCGCCGGTTGGCCAGTGCGCGCGGCCCGAGGCCTGCGGTGGTCGAGTGCGTCGTCGCAGTCACGTACGTCCTTTCACCCACCACCCTCCCACATCTGCGCAAAGGTGTGCAAAATTGTGGCGGCAGCGGACCGAGCCGTCCTGTGCTGATTACCCCGGCGCTCTCGGGGCATTCGGTCCACATGACCCGAATTCGCCGACCCGTCGCGGAGCGCTGACGTGCTGGTTGTGCGCGCTCCGCGCGTGTACCGCCCGCAGGCCGACACCTGGTTGCTGTGCCGAGCGCTGCGCGAGCTGTCACCGGTGGGCGGTGGACGCGTGCTGGACGTCTGCGCCGGCACCGGCGTGCTGAGCCTGGCCGCCGCCGCGGCGGGGGCGCACAGTGTCACAGCGGTCGACCTGTCCTGGCCCGCGCTGATGTCGACCTGGCTGAACTGTCGCCTCCGTGGCGTCACGGTGCAACTGCTGCACGGCGATTTCACCGCCGCACTGCGGCTGGCGCGATTCGACCTCGTGCTGGCCAACCCGCCGTATGTCCCCTCCGCGGCGCACACCGCCCGCGGCGCCGCGCTCGCCTGGGACGCGGGACCCGACGGCAGGAATGTGCTCGACCGGTTGTGCGCGACGCTGCCCGATCTGCTCACCGAACGCGGCGTCGGGTTGATCGTGCACTCGGTGATGAGCGATACCGACCGCAGTCTGGCGCAGCTGCGCGATCGCGGTGTCGATGCCAGGGTGGTCACCTCCGACACCATCCCGTTCGGGCCGGTCCTGCGCTCGCGCGCCGGTTGGCTGGCCGCGCAGGGCCATCTCGCGCCCGGACAGCGTCACGAGGAATTGGTGGTGATCCGTGTCGACCGAACATCGTGTCCCGTCGGTGACCACTCCTGAGCCGAGGCGCGTCGTCCTCGTCGACAGCGGCCCCGCGTTGATCGACGGTCCGGTCGATCTGGTCACCCCCGACGGCAGCGTGCTGCACTGCGATCGGTTCCGGGTCGCGCTGTGCCTGTGCAAGCGCTCCTCGATCTACCCGCTGTGCGACACCAGCCATCGCCTGCGCCGTCGGCGCGAACAGGCGGACTCGGCGTGAGGACCGTCGACGTCGCGCCCCACCGCCAGTTGCCCGCACCGCGCGGTGACCTTTCCGCCGGGGTCGTCGAATTGCTGACACTCCCACCGGGTTCCACCGCGCCGACCGGCGCCGGGCACGACCCCTACGGCGACGATCTGCTGCTGGCCCTGCACACCTGCTACGAACTGCACTATCACGGCTTCGCCGGTGTCGACGACGACTGGGAGTGGGATCCGGGCCTGCTGCGCTTGCGCGCGACCCTGGAGGCGGACCTGCTCGCGGCCCTGCGCGCCGATGTTCCCGGCGGCGCCGATGTCACCGGCGAACTCGACCGCCTCCTGGAACCGTCACCCGAGGGCGTCGGCATCGCCGGATTCCTCGCCGAGCAGGGCACCGCCGATCACCTGCGCGAGTACTTCGTCCACCGCTCGATCTACCACCACATCGAAGCCGACCCCTACGCCTGGGTGATCCCGCGGCTGCGCGGGACGGCGAAGGCGGCGCTGGTCGCGGTGGAGTTCGACGAGTTCGGCGGCGGCCGAGGCGAGCGCGTCCACGCGCGGCTCTACGCCGACCTGCTCGCCGGCGCCGGGCTCGATCCCCGCTATCTGCACTACCTGGATGTGGTGCCCGCGCCGATGCTGGCATTGGTCGACATGATGTCGCTGTTCGGGCTGCATCGTGGCCTGCGGGCCGCCTCGATCGGGCATTTCGCGACCGCCGAGATCACCTCGTCGCCGGCCTCGCGCCGCTTCGCCGAGCTCGCCCGCACCCTGCTGCCGGACCCCGCGTGCGCGCACTTCTACGCCGAGCATGTCGAAGCCGACGCCGTGCACGAGCAGGTGATGCGCCACGACGTCATCGGCGCGCTGCTCGATGCCGAACCCGACGCCGCCGCCGTCGTCGTGTTCGGCATCCAGGCGACCTCGCTGCTCGAGGACCGCTTCGCCGACCACGTGCTGAGCTGCTGGGCGGCGGAGCGGACATCGCTGATCGCGGGGCGGGATCAGTCGATCGGCGGCCTGACCGCGTCGTCGACGCAGGTGTAGTAGCGAAACAGCTGGCGGACACCGACCAGTTCCAGTGCGCGTTCGGCCGCCGCACCGCCGGTGACCAGGCGCAGTTCGATCCCGTGCCGCCAGGCGTCGGCTTTGATCTCGGCGAGCGAGGCGGCGACGCGAATGCTCAGGAATTCGGTCTCGCGCAGATCGAGGACCATCACCCGGGTTCCGGAACTCCGCGTGCGATCCAGCAGTGCCCGCAGGTGGGGTCGATGGGCGGCATCGAGCTCACGACCGGCGAACAGGACCCAGCAGCCGGGCCGACCGGCACGTCGCAATCGCCGCGCCACCCACCCACGCGACGATCCGAGGTACCAGCGCAACCGGCTCGCATGCCGACGACCAGCGACGACAGCCATGGGGCCTCCCGCTCGAGAGGGCATTACGGACCGCCGCGAGGCTCCGCGACGGACCGGGGTGGCTGGACGTCTCAACCTGGATTGATTCTGGCACGCGCGTGCACCGCTGTCACTGCGCGGGCATCGGCTCCTCGCCGAGGGCCTGCTCTCGCAGCGACCCCAAGGTGCGCGCGAGGATTCGCGAGACCTGCATCTGGGAGACCCCCAGGCGCCGCGCGATCTCGCTCTGCGTCAGATTCTCGTAGAACCGCATCACCAGCACGCGGCGCTCCTCGCTCGGCAGCGCGGCGATCAGCGGGCGGACCGCGATCGCGTCCTCGGTCAGCTGATAGCACGGCTCGTCGGCACCGAGGGTGTCGGTGATCGGCTGGGCGGAGTTGTCGCGATCGTCCTGGGTGAACCCGTCGATCGAGTTGGTCTGGTAGCCGTTGCTCGCGACGAGCGCCCTGGTGACCTCGACGAGGTCGACATCGAGTTCGGCGGCGAGCTCCTGGGCGTTGGGGACGCGGCCCAGGCGCTGGGACAGGTCCTCGGTGGCCGGGCCGATCAGCTGCTGGATCTCCTTGAGCCTGCGCGGGACGTGCACGGCCCAGGTGCGGTCCCGGAAATGCCTGCGGACCTCCCCCATGATCGTGGGGATCGCGAAGGACAGGAAGGTATAGCCGCGGGTGACGTCGAACCGGTCAACAGCCAGCAGGAGTCCGACCCGAGCGGTCTGCTCCAGATCGTCGAACTGCTCCCCGCGGCCGGTGAATTTCCGGGCGATGTGATCGGCCAGCGGCAGACACAGGCGGATGACTTCGGCCCGGACGGCCGCGTAGTTCTCGTCACCGGGCGGCAGTGCTCGCATCTTCTCGAACCAGGGTTCGATGTTGTCGTAGCTGTCACCACGCGAATGGGATCGCTGGGCGGTCGAGTGTTCGGCTGTGGGGGCTTCCAATGTCATCGCCAGTTGCCTCGCTTCCGGGCGGTGTTCTCGGATATCTCCGGTATACCCCTTCCGGCGGGAAACTATGCGTGGATCAGGACGCCGCTGGTCCGCGCACCCGGCGGATCCAGCCGAATTCGACGGCGGTCGGGTAGCCGTTGCCGCGCGGATCGAAGTCTTCGTAGTGGGTGCTCAGCGCGTCGGTCAGGGTGGCGACGACGTGCCAGCCGAAGGCGTTCTCGTCGATCGCCACCGGGGTGCGGGCGTGGGTGGCGATGCGGGCACCGAGCGCGCCGTCGCCGCCGGTCAGCGTGCATTCGATGACGGCCGCCGGCGCGGCGACCAACACCAGGGCGGTGACCACCTCGTCCACCGCCAGCAGCAGATCGGTGATCTCGTCGAGGGCGAAACCCTCGACGAGCAGAACGGTCTCGGCCAGCGCGTGCGCCATGGTCAATTGATCGAGTTCGGCCTGGACCTGGAATCCGACCGTTCTCGATCGCGGCGTCGTCTCACGATCTTCGTCTCGCACGCGCCGCCTCCCTCGCACACCTCCACCGAATGGTCGCAGACTACCCCGCGTCCGCTGCCCTTCTCGCACAGGACAATCCGGGCATCACTTCGGGTCGTTCCCGGTCGACTCCGGTTCGTCGGGCCGCTTCGGGGACCGTCTTCGGTTCAGCAGAACTACCGCGACGACGACAACGAGCGCAATGATCAGCAGGACCTCCATACGGCGCGCGTACCCACCACCGCCGACCTCAATCGCGATGGATCACGCGAAGTACTTCGCCGGGTCACGAAGGCATCGATGACCCGAGCACGGGAGTCCCGCGCGGGAATCCGTGGCCACGCGCTGTTTCCCCCTCCCGACGCCGGGTACGGCCACGATGAACGAGATCGGACCTCACCGCAGGAGGGAGCGGTCATGCCGCAGCAGGCGTGGAGCGACAAGCGCGAACGCCAGTACCAGCACATCAAGCAATCCCAGCGCGACCGTGGCGTCGGCGAGGACAGGGCAGAGGAGGTCGCCGCCCGCACCGTCAACAAGGAGCGCGCCCGCGCGGGGGAATCGAAGACGTCGAGCAGACTGTCCCGGACGGATATGTCCTCCGGGCGACGCGGTGGTCAGCGTGCGCACCGGAAGGGACCGCGCGGGCTCACCCGCGATCAGCTCTACGAGGAAGCCCGGAACCGCAATATCGAGGGCCGCTCGAAGATGAACAAGAAGCAGCTGGCCCACGCGCTGGGCCGGGACTGACCCCTCGCGTCAGCTCCCCCGCAGGGCCACGCTGTGCACGCCCGCGCGGCGACCGGAGAAGACGCAGTCGGCCAGCGACAGTCCGCTGACATAGGAGTTCGAACAGATGCCGACCGCGGCGCGTCCCGCCGCGAACAGACCCGGCACGATTCCGCCCGCCTCGGCCCGGACCGCGCCGGTGTCCTCGTCGACCAGCAGGCCGCCGAGGGTGAGCATCGGCATCGGGTAGGTCAGCCGGGCGCTGAACGAGATGTCGAGCAGGGTGAAGGGTCCGGTGCGGAGCGGGCGGCGGATGTCGTCGGGCTTCCCGAGGGGATCGGGCAGATCGTGGTCGATAGCGCGGTTGTGGGCGTCTACCGTCTCGCGCAGCGCGGCCGCGTCGACGCCCGCGCGGGTGGCCGCCTCTTCGACGGTCCGGCCGCGGGCGCGCCCCATCCGCAGCAATCGCTCGGTCTGCATGCGCTGGAACCACACCGACTGCGGTCCGATCTGGGCGCGCGCCTCGGCTTCGAGTTCCGCGTCGACCAGCAGCCATGCCCGGTGGCCGGGACTCGTGGCCACGGCCGCGCCGAGCGCGGCGCCGTAGCGGGATTCGTCGATCATGCGCTGACCCAGCGCATTCACGGCGATCGCGCCGAACAGGGCGCTGGGTGGGGCGATGAAGCGCCAGGTCGACAGCGCGTCCATCTTGCCGCTGGCGGCGCCGATCGCCTGGGCCATGGTGATGCCGCTGCCGTCGTCGCCCGCGGTGCCCAGCGGCAGGCCCTGCGACCACGGGTAGTCGGGGGCGTGCTGGGCGACCATCGCGCCGTTGGCGATGAATCCGCCCGTGGTGAGCACGACGCCGGACTTCGCCTGGATCCGCACCGGCGTGCCGTGTTTGCGTTCGATCCGGGCCAGCAGCGCTTCCATCGCGTTGCGCAGACCCGGGTGGTACACGCCGGGTTTCGCCGAGATCCGGGCCAGGGCGGCGAAGCGGCGGCGCACGGCCGCGGGCGCACCGTCGAGGGTGACCGCCTCGATGCCGGTCACCTGGCCGTCCTCGACGACGAGCCGGGTCGCCCGGGTTCCGGTCCGGACGCGCACACCGTGCCTGGCCGCCGAGGCGGCCAGCGGCCCGAACAACGCCTTGCCCGACACACCGGGACCGTGAGCGCGGTGACCACGCTGACGTGGTTTCGCGAGATCCCGGTATCCGCCGGAGTTCTCGCTGCCGGAGTAGTACAGGTAGTAGTCGTCGGACGGGTAGGAGGTCTTGAAGGGACACAGCGACGCCTGGAAGGGCACGCCGTGCCCGGTCAGCCAGTCGATCATCGCCGGCGATTGCTCGCAGAAGCGGCGCAGGGTCGCGGCGCTCACCGCGTCCCCGACCTCGGCTTCCAGGTAGGCGAGCATGGTGTCGACGTCGTCATCGATGCCGGCGTCGCGTTGCACCCAGGTCCCGCCACCGGCGTAGACGATGCCGCCGGACAGCGCCGTCGCCCCACCGCCGAGATACCGGTCGATCGCCAGTACGTCGGCGCCCGCTTCCCGCGCGGTCAGCGCCGCGGCCACCCCCGCCCCGCCGTACCCGACGACCACGACATCGGCCGCACAGTCCCAAGCCCGCACCAGTCCACCTTCCGAGCCGACGCCGACCCCGTCGTCACCGTCCGACCCAACTATAACGTGTTCTAGAAATCTGGCCGGGTGGGTTCCCCGCACCTATCCGTGGACGCGCACCCGCCCGCCGGTCAGTCGCGCGGCGACATGGTCGATCGCCGCCACCGGCTGATCGAGAATGCGCACGGCGGTCCGCAATCCCCGCGTGCCGGCGACCTTCTTGCGCAGCATGCGCTGCACATCGGGGTGGTCGAGCCCGCGCACTCCCACGGTCTGCGGCCCCACTCCCGGGAACAGATCGACCACGAGCAGGTCGTGACCCATCCGACGGTGCAGGCGCAATCCCTGGACGGTGTCCCACGGCAAGAAGACCGAATCCGCCGCGGCGTCGATGCTCAATCGCAGTCCGGCGGGTGAGAGCCGCATCGATGTCGATGGCACCCCCTGGGCCTGCCAAGTCGTCCGCATCTCGCGCAGGCGACGCAGTCTGCGCACCCCGTCGACACCGAAGATCAGCACGACGGGCAACTCCATCAGACCGATCGGCCCCGCCAGCCAAACCAGCAGTGCGGTCATGCCCGCGACGAACACCGCGACCGCCACCTCCACCCAGGCCGACACCGCGGACAGCGTCAGCATCGATGCGCGCGACCGCTGGACAGCGGCGACATCCACCCCGACGACGAACTCCCCCACCGTTTCCATCTCCGGCACGCTACCCGTCTCGACGGCGCAATGTCCTTGCACGGAGTGCATGAGTGCAGACACTGCCACGAAGGTCTCGGCGGCTCGCGTACCCAACGGTCGGAGGGCATTTCGTGGTCGATCACAAACCCGGACACCACCGGTGCGTGGTGGGCACCGGTACTGTGACTAGCGCCCACCGGACGCGGTGCCGGCGTTCCACTGCGACAACCTGGATGTAATCGATGAGTGCTACTGCCGAAAAGCTTGCCGACCTGCGAGAGAAGCTGGAGCTCGCGCAGGAACCGGCCGGAGAGGCGGGAGCCGCCAAGAGAGCGCGCAAGGGCATACCTTCGGCCCGCGACCGCATCAACATGCTCATGGACCCGGGCACCTTCGTCGAGATCGGCGCCCTCGTGCGCAACCCTACCGACAAGAACGCTCTCTACGGTGATGGCGTGGTGACCGGACACGGTCTGGTCGACGGCAGGCCGGTGGCGGTGTTCTCGCACGACCAGACCGTCTACGGCGGCACCATCGGCGAGATGTTCGGCCGCAAGGTCGCCGCCATCATGGGCCTCGCGGGCAAGATGGGCTGTCCCCTCGTCGGCATCAACGACTCCGGCGGCGCGCGCGTGCAGGAGGCGGTGTCCTCGCTGCGCTGGTACGGCGAGCTGGCGACCATGATGGAACCGCTGTCGGGCGCGGTGCCGATGGTCTCGCTCATCCTGGGCAACTGTGCCGCGGGCGCGGTGTATCAGCCGATCTGCACCGATGTCGTGGTCGCGACCGAGAGCGCGCACATGTTCGTCACCGGTCCCAAGATCATCGAGGACGCCATCGGCGAGAAGGTCGACATGGAGGAGCTGGGCGGTGTCTACAACCAGGCCGCCTACGGCAATATCCACCACATCGCCAAGGACGAACCCGCCGCGTTCGAGTGGGTGCGCAACTACCTGAGCTACCTGCCGTCGAGCTCCACCGAGCTCCCGCCGATCGTCAATCCCGGCCTCGAGCCGGACATCACCGAGTCCGACCTCATGCTGGACAAGCTGGTCCCCGACTCCGACAACATGGTCTACGACATGCACGATGTGCTGCTGCGGATCTTCGACGACGGCGAGTTCCACGAGATCGGCGCGGCCGCCACCGAGAACATCATCACCGGCTTCGCCCGCGTCGACGGCAGGCCCGTCGGTGTGGTCGCCAACCAGCCGACCGTGCTGGCCGGCGCGCTCGACGCCAAGGCCAGTGACAAGGCCTCGCACTTCATCCACATCTGCAACGCCTTCGAGATCCCGCTGGTGCTCGTCGTCGACACCCCCGGCTTCCTGCCCGGCGTGGAGCAGGAGAAGGCGGGCGTGATCAAGCGCGGTGGCCGGTTCCTGTTCGCCTACGTCGAGGCCACCGTGCCCAAGGTGACCGTGGTGATCCGCAAGGCCTACGGCGGCGGCTGGGCCGTGATGGGCGCCAAGGCCCTGGGCTGTGACGCCTACCTGGCGTGGCCGACCGCGCGGATCGCGGTGATGGGCGCGGAGAGCGCTGTCGGCCTGACCCAGCGCAAGGTGCTCGAGGCGACGCCCGAGGAGCAGCGCGGCGCGATCCGTCAGCAGATGATCGACTTCTACAACGCGACGATCGCGACGCCGTGGATCGCGGCCGAGCGTGGCTACATCGACCGCGTGATCGAGCCGTCGACCACCCGCCTCGAGATCCGTCGCGCCCTGCACCTGCTGCGGGACAAGAAGGTCGTGCGCTACCCGCGCAAGCACCACCTGCTGCCGCTGTGACCCGGTGCGGGCGGCTGCCCGCCCGCACCTCACTTCCCGTCGCGCAGAACGGACCGCAGCCGCTCGGTGTCGGCCGCGGTCCAGCCGGGCGGTGCGAGGATCGCCGCCCAGGCGTTGGCGATGTCGGCCTGGAAGGTGTGCCCGTGCCCGTCGGGCACGTCGGTCGAGACCGCCATGTCGGCCGAGATCTGTAGGAATGTCACCACCGGGAGCCACCGGGTGCTGGGCAGGACATCGGGTCCGCGCGGCTCGCGCAGCCAATCCGGTTGCCGGAACAGCAGTGTCGGCGTCCACCAGGTGATCGGGTCGGAGGCGTGCTGCAGGTAGACCACCCGCGCGGACGGCCACGGCGCGTCGGGGCGGGTCAGATCGGGCGCGCTCGCGACGAAGCGCGCGGTGTGGCCGTCACGGTAGACCGGCAGCCATTCCGGCGAGCCGGGGTCACGGCGCATCGTGGCGTCACGCCAGACCGGGTTGGTGGCGGTCGGTCCGACGAACAGCACGCCGTCGGTGCGGGCGGCCATGTCCTGCACGCTGGAGAACGCCGCTTCACCGCCGAAGGATCCGAGGCTCTCGCCGAAGACCACCAGCTTCGGCCGCCGCTGCGGCGGCAGCGTGTCCCACACCGCGTGCACCGCTTCGAACAGGGCTTGTCCGGCATGGCGGGCCCGTTCCTGGTCGACGATGAACGACAGCCAGCTGGGCAGGAACGAGTACTGCATGCTGACCAGCGCGCTGTCGCCGTTGGCGAGGTACTCCAGGGCCGAGGCGGTGGATTCGTTGATCCACCCGGTGCCCGTCGTGGTCGCGACCCCGAGCACGGCCCGCTCGAAGCCGCCGGCCCGCCGCAGCTCGGCGACCGCGAGTTCGGCTTCGGCCTCGACGGTTTCAGCGGAATCGAGCCCCGTGTAGACCCGGATCGGTGGCCGCGCGGGCCGGCCGTTGAACGCGGTCAGGTCGGCCTCGGTCGGGCCGTTGGACACGAAGATCCGGCCCTGCCTGCCGAGCGAATCCCAGCTCACCAGTGAGCCGGGTCCGCCGGACCGCTCCGGCGACGCGGGCTCGGGTGTGTCCGCGGACGTCTCGTCGTTGACCGCCTCGAACGTCGCGTTCAGCATCGACATCGACGCGCTCGCCACCACACCGTTGAGCAGCGCGATCACCACCGCCACGACGACGATTCCGCCCAGCAGCGCGGCCACCCGTGCCGGCAGGACCCGGCCGAGCAGACCACCGGCCCAGCCCACCAGCGCCCGGCCCCCACGCACGACCCCCAGCAGCACCCCGAAGACGAGCACCCCGATCACCGCCATGATGGGATAGGCCGACCACGACAACCCCGCCACACCCATCAGGTCGCGCAGCTCCCGCTGCCAGTCCGCGTACCAGATCAGTGCCACCACGGTGCCCGCGAGCGCCACGATCCCCAGACCCCAGCGCAGCGGGCCCGGCATCGGTGCCGGTTCGCGTTCGAGCACCCACCACAGCAGCGCGGCGAGCGCGACGCCGAGCCCGTAACCGAGCGCGGCCGCCGCGCCGGACACGACGCCTTGGAACAGCGGCCCGCGCGGCAACAACGACGGGGTCAACGACAGCCACACCAGGATCAGCGCACCGGTCAGCCCACCGAAACCGTGTCCTCGTGGCGTGGAATTCATCTGTGTCCCCTACGGTTCGATCAGCGACCACCGGCTAGCGCAGGTGCTACACGTTCACCGGAACGCAGGACCAGCAGGTCCCCGCACGGACACCTGAAACTGTACGACCGGCGACGATGCCGCCGCCGGATCCGCTGCGACGCTGCTCCGAATCGTGATCCGGTCCCGATCCGGGTCGCCGACGGCGCGGAGAGCCGGGTGTGGCGCGTCGTAGCCGGGAGTTCGCTGTCCGGCGCGCACACTGGAGGTCATGGGATCGTTGTGGATTCTGCTCGGATCGGGTGCGATTCGCGCCGACGAGGTGTCCGAGATCGCGGTCGTGAAGACCGGCCGCGTGGTGGGTGGCCGGGTCGGCCGGGAACAGTACGCGGTCGTCGTGCGCTCGTTCCGCGGCTCCCCGACCGCCGGGCGCGCGCTGTCGCGCACCGTCTGGAGCACCGCGCAGGAGTCCCGGGCCGACACGGTCGCCCGCGCCCTGCTCGACCAGTTGATCGCCAGGGCCGACACCGCGGGCACCCTGACCGTCGGCGCCTCGGGCACGGTCGAATTCGCGGGTCCGTCCGCCGGAACATCGTGACCGCCCGCCCGACGCCGCGCCGCTCGCTTCGCGCAGCACTACCTAGCCTCGCGGCGCACTGTCCTCCGCCTCCGCCGCCGCGCCACACGGATAACCGAGGTCGATCAGAAGGGATACTCCACGCACAGTTCGCCCGCGAACCTGCGCGTGGCGTGCTCGCGCATGCGCCGCCCGTAGACCGGGTCGGCGGCCAGGTCGGTGTAGGTCTCGAACGCACATCGCACCAGGCCCGCCGCCTCGGCCGCGTAGACGTCGAATCCCGGGAACATCAGCCCGGCGTAGGGCATGTCGTCCACGTCAAGGGCCAGCACCGGGTATTCGCCCACCGAATCCGGCTCACCCACCGCCAGCACGCGCCGGGAATCCGAGCCGCCGGGCAGCAGGAAACACTCCGGGAACTGCCCGGCCAGCGGCTCGTAGAGCTCTCCCCACGGTGGTCCCAGTTCGTCGTCGACCAGCTGGTCCAGACCGCGCGGGGCGAAGCCGCCGTCGGCCGCGAACCACCCGTGCCGCTCGAACAGGCCGCGGTCGAAGGCCAGCCAGGCCCGCAGGCTCGGTGACAGCGGACGTCCCGACGGGAACACCGTGGCCGCCACCGCGTCCGCCGACATCGGTCGAGGCGCACCGTCGACCCACGGCGTGTGACCGACCCACGCGACCGGCTCGAACATCGACCGGCCCGGATCCGACCGCACCACGTCGAGGACCCGTCGCGTCAGACCGACACCGTGTTCGACCTCTACTCTCATGGCGCGCAACGTAACAGGCCACCCCGACAGCCGCTAGAACGCCGATGCCGGTATCACCCCGGTGCAGTGGGCGGCCGGAGCCGGACACGAGTCGGGCCGCGTCGGTGCCGAACTGTGGGCACCCGCGGGGCGACACTGGGATCCGTGGACACCGACTCCCCGGGAACTGCCGCGCCGTCGACCGCACGGGCCAGAATGCCCGAGTGGCTACCGCGGGCGATGGTGCTGGCCTTCGTCCTGTTCGGGTTGTTCCTGCTCGCCGACTGGGCGTTTCGCCGGCTGCTCGGACTGCTGATCGTCCTGCTGGTCGCGTTCTTCGTCTCGCTGGCGATGGAACCGGCCGTCGGCGCGCTGGCCCGGCGGGGTGTGCCACGAGGCCTGGCCACCGCGCTGGTCTTCCTCGGCACCTTCGCGTGCGTGCTGGCCTTCCTCGCGGCGCTGGTGACCCTGCTCGTGGAAACCACGACCAACCTGGCCCACGAAACCCCCCGGCTGCTCGACGAGGGCATCGATCGGGTCAACCGGGCCTTCGGCCAGCACTTCACGATGCACGATCTGAGCCAGCGGCTCCTGCGCGAGTCCGACCTGATCGAGGGCTACGCCCGCACCGCCGCCGACAATGTCTGGGGCGTGTCGACCACCGTGCTGGGCGGGCTCGTCCAGCTCCTCACCATCGCGCTGTTCAGCATCTACCTCACCGCGGGCGGACCGCGGGTCCGGCGGACCGTGTGCTCGCTGCTGCCACCGTCGCGCCAGCAGACCTTCCTGCACGCCTGGGATCTCGCCATCGACAAGACCGGCGGCTACCTGTATTCGCGGGTGCTGCTGGCCATCGTCTCGGCGATCGCGCACGGGGTCTTCCTGGCCGTCCTCGGTATCCCGAATCCGATCGCCCTCGGCGTGTGGTTCGGCGTGATCTCCGCGTTCATCCCGACCATCGGCACCTACATCGCCGCGATCCTCCCGGTGCTCGTCGCCCTGACGGTGGACCCGC
The DNA here is from genome assembly GCF_019266065.1 of Nocardia sp. MH4. GTDB lineage: Bacteria > Actinomycetota > Actinomycetes > Mycobacteriales > Mycobacteriaceae > Nocardia > Nocardia canadensis. The sequence goes on from NZ_LPNR01000112.1 coordinate 405,245, forward strand.
TCGACGCGGTCTGGATCATCGTGTTCGCGGTGCTGTACCAGTGGTTCCAGGACTATCTGCTCCAGCCCCGGATCACCGCGCGCACCGTCGATGTGAACGCCGCGATCGCGCTGCTGGCGGTCCTGGCCGGTGGTGCGCTGCTCGGCGCGGTGGGGGCGCTGCTGGCGATCCCGGCCACCGCGACGGTACAGGCTTTCCTGTCCGAATACGTCAAACACTATGCGGTGACCGAGGATCCGCGCATCGAGCAGACGGCCTCGCGCCGGAAACGGGCGCCGAAGGCGCCGGCGCCGACCGCCGACGAGGACACCGAGTAGGGCCGTTCTCAGGGACATCCCGATGTACGCACTCGGAGTCCTCGCGCCGCTCGCCGACGTGGGAACCGGTGTCGCACTGGGTCGTCCCACGCCGATCGTGTCGCTGTCGGTCCTGGTGATCGCCCTGATCACCCGGAGCGTCCGCTCCCGGCGGACAGGTCGGCCCGCGGCTGCGCGGCAGCACACGCGCGCCTGCACCATCGAGCGGGTCACCACACTCACGCCGGCGGTCGTCCGGGTGCGCATCGCCTGCGCGGCCGAGCCGTGGGCACCGGGCGCCCACATCGATCTGGTACTGCCCTCCGGCAAGACCCGGCAGTACTCCCTGTGCGGCGACCCCACCGACCGGACCGGGTACGAGATCGCGGTTCTGCGCGACGACGACGGACGCGGCGCCTCCCGGGAGATCCACGCGCGCTCGTGGCGGGCGACCCGGTGCGCGTGAGCGCCCCACGCGACAACTTCCCCCTCGTCGACGCGCCCGCGTATCTGTTCGTCGCGGGCGGCATCGGGATCACCCCGTTCCTGCCCATGATCGCCCACCTCGACGAGCTCGGCCTGCCCTGGCAGTTGATCTACCGCGGCCGCTCCCGCGCCACCATGCCCTTCGCCGAGGAGTTGCTCCACCGCTACGGCGCCCGCGTGAGCGTGCTGCCCGCGGACACGACCCCGCGTCCCGGCCTCGCCCGGCTCGTCGCCGATCAACCCGACGGCACCGCCGTCTACTGCTGCGGTCCGGCGAGCCTGGCCGAGGCCATGGCCGAACAGGCCGGACCCGCACTGCATCTCGAACGTTTCACCCCGCCCAAACGTCACGACACACCCGCCACCGAGTTCGACCTGTACCTGACGCGCACCCGTCGCCTGGTCCACGTCCCCGCCACGACGAGCGCCCTCGACGCCCCGCGCACGGCAGTTCCCTCGGCCCCCGGATCGTTCGAGAACGGGCTGTGTGGCAGCTGTGTTCTCCGCGTCGAGGCCGGGTGCCCCGACCACCGCACCGACGTCCCGGCGAACGTCGCGGGGATCTTCCACCCGTGCGTGTCGCGTTCCCGCGACCCACTCCTGGTGGTCGATGCCTGATCTCGGCCGTAGGAGGCCACCGACCGGAGTGAATCTTGTACTGTCACAACAGATCAGCAGCTGCCCACTGCCAGCACCGCTCGCCCCGGGTAGCTGACGCCGTAGAACTCTGCTGAGGAGCCAGGTTCATGACCGAAACCGACACCCCGGTGATCCGGACCGATATCCCCCACTCGGCCCGGATCTGGAACTACTGGATGGGTGGCCAGGACAACTACGAAATCGACCAGATCGCCGGTGACGCCGGGCTGGCCGTCGACCCCGACATCTCCACGATGGCCGTGCAATCGCGCCAGTTCCTGATCCGCGCCGTGGGCTTCCTCGCCCGCGAACGCGGCATCCGGCAGTTCCTCGACATCGGCACCGGCCTGCCGACCATGCAGAACACCCACGAGGTCGCCCAGAGCATCACCGCCGACGCGCGCATCGTCTACGTCGACAACGACCCGCTGGTGCTCACCCACGCTCGCGCCCTGCTGCGCAGCACCACCCCGGAAGGCGTCACCACCTACATCGACGCCGACTTCCACAACCCCGAGCAGATCGTCGCCGACGCGCGCAATGTCCTCAACTTCAACGAGCCGATCGCGGTGATGTTCATGGGCGTGCTCGGCCATGCCCGTACCTACGAGGACCTGCTCCGGATCGTGCGCACCGTGGTCGGCGAGGTGCCCTCGGGCAGCTACCTGATCATGTGGGACGGCACCGACGACAGCCAGGCCTACGTCACGCTGTGCGAGAACTACACCGGTACCGGCGGCACCCCGTACATCCCGCGCCCGCAGGCGCAGATCCGCGCCGTGTTCGACGGCCTGGAACTGGTCGACCCCGGCTTCGTGTCGATCACCCAGTGGCGCCCCGACACCGTCGAGGTGGGCGAGGTGCTGCCGATCTCGGCCTACGGCGCCGTAGCGCGCAAACCCTGATCACTCCCCCGCCGCACCGGCAGAGCGACACGCCGCACCAGCCACTCTGCCGGTCGGGACGGGGATAGTCTCGACCGGATGGATGCCACACAGCCGGTCCCCCGGCGGCGGCGTCCTGCGCGCCGTGCTGAGCGAGACCCACCGCCGTCCCGCCCTCCTGGCGGCCCTGCGCGAGTCGCTCTTCGATCCCCGCGCCGCCGAACTGCGCACACTGGTGCGCGCCGCGGCCGCGGGCGAGATCCGGGCCGAGGCCGTCGCGACCCCGGCCGCCACCCGCGGCCCGGAACTGGTGATGTTCCGCTTCCTGACCGAGGGCAGCCCGGTCGCCGACATCATGATCACCGAGATCGTCGACGACGTCGTCCTGCCGCTGCTCACCCGCATCCCGACCGAATAGTGTTTCGGCACAGAAACATTCACGTGACATCCGAGAGCCGCGGTAGCGAACGCCGCGTGCCGGACGCAAAGATGAGGAGACCGCCGACTCGCCCACCGGGACGGTCCGGGAGTCGAGCGCCACCGACGCCGCGCTGGAGCGAGATCGCTTATGCCGCAAGGGAGTTCGCCGGTGAGCCGAGCATTCTTTCACACGACAGTCGATCCACGAACGCAGACCGAGATCCTGCTGCCGCAGCCCGAGGCGGTCGCCGGTTGGGAGGGCGGCCAATTGCGCGGGATGGCCGTCGGCGCGGCGCTGGCACGCGCGGTGGAACGCGAGGTCGCCGCCGCCGGCCGGGCCGACCTGCGCCCGGTCCGGTGGACCCTCGACATGTTCCGCCCGGTCTTTCTGCGCCCCTGCCGGATTCGCGTCACCGTGGTGCGCGACGGGCGCAGGCTCGCGCTCTTCGACGCCGTCCTGATCCAGGACGATCGACCGGTCGCCCGCGCAGGCGCGCTGTACCTCCGTCCCGGCGCCGATCCGGCGGGCGTCTGCTGGTCGCCCGGCACCACCGCCGATCCCCCGCCGATCGACCGGCTCCCGGAACCCGGTCGCGATCGGGTGTACTTCAGTGAAGACGCGGGCTGGGGGCCGGACCCGCGCACTCACCACAACGTGGGCCGCACGGGGATCTGGCATCATCCGATCGCGGTCGTCGCCGACGAGGAACCGACGCCGTTCCAGTTCGTCGCTGGACTGGCCGACGTGACCAATGTGATCGCCCATCTCGGCAGCAACGGCCTCGAGTACATCAACGCCGACGCCACCCTCACGCTGACCCGCCTGCCGGAGGGCAACGAGGCCGGGCTGATCTGTCTGGATCGGCTGGCCGAGGACGGCATCGCGATCGGCACGGCCGCCGTCTACGACCGCAAGGGGGTGTTCGGCACCACGACGGTCAGTTCGCTGGCCAATGCGCGAGGCGCCGCCGATCTGAGTGTCATCGGGACCCTGGCGCGGGTGGGCGCCGCCCAGGCGGGCTGATCCGGTCGATCACGGCGCGGCGCGCAGTTCCCGCCTGTACAGCTTGCCGGAGTCGTCGCGCGGAAGCTCGGCCACGATGCTGATCCGCGAGGGCAGTTTGTAGGCGGCGAGTTGCTCGGCCAGCGCGGCCGCGACCTGATCGGGAGCGAGCTCGTGGCGGGGCCGGGCGACGAGATAGAGCTCGAGTGCCTCGCCGAGGTCGTCGCCGGAGGGCACGCCGATCGCGGCGGCGTCCTCCACCCCGGGCAGCGCCATCGCCGCGTTCTCGATCTCGGCCGGGTAGATGTTCACTCCGCCGCGGATCACCACCTCGCTCGATCGCCCGGTCAGGAACAGGTACCCGTCGGCATCGAGGTAGCCGGTGTCGCCGACCCACAGCAGATCGCCGCGGGTGACCGCCGAGCCCGCCCGGTGCAGGTACTCGAAGCGCGGCCAGTAGTCGGCTCCCCGGACGAACACCCGCCCGGGCTGCCCGGCGGGCAATTCCGCGCCGTCCTCGTCCAGGATCGCGACCGCGGACCCGTCGGCCGGGCGCCCGACGCTGCCGGGCCGCGCCAGCCATTCCGTGGCGCCGATCCAGGTGATGGTGCCGGTCTCGGTACTGCCGAAGTACTCGATCACCGCGTCGCCGAACCAGTCGATCGCCGCTCGTTTGATCGCGGGCGGGCACGGCGCCGCCGAATGGATCAAATGGGTCAGGCTGCCGGTGTCGTAGCGCTCGCGCACCTCGGCGGGCAGCGACAGCAGCCGCGACAGCATCGTCGGCACGATCTTGGCCTGCTGGATCCGGTGCTGATGCACCAGTCGCAGGAACCGTTCACTGTCCCAGCGCGGCATGATGGTGATGTCGGTGCCCATCCGCAGCGCCAGCACCGCCACCGCGTTCGGCGAGGTGTGATACATCGGCCCGGCCACCAGCATCCGCCCACCGGGCGCCAACCCCATCCGCCGCGCGATGCCGCCCGCGATGGACAGCAGTTGATGTGGCGTCATCCGTTCCCGCAGTACGCCTTTGGGAGTCCCGGTGGTGCCGGAGGTGTAGATCAGTCCCATCGAATCGGCCACCGCGCCTTCGAGATAGCCGACCGGCTCGTCTTGGTCGGCGATCCATTCCTCGAGGAGCGGATGCCGCCCCGTGGGCACGGACAGGGCCTGGTCGAGCCCGGCCTCGACGAGTGTCGGCGCGGGCATGGCGATCTCGACGATCCGGGCTGAGCTGCCCGCGCGGTCGCGGGCATCCTCGACGGTGGCGACGAACTCGGTGTGCGCGAAGATCACGCGCGGCGCGCAATCGGCGAGCACATGGGCGATCTCCCCCGCGCGCCAGCGGGTGTTGATCGGTACCGGGTTCGCCCCTGCCGAGGCGATGGCCAGTGAGACCTCGAGGAATTCGATGTCGTTGCGGGCCAGGACCGCGACGCGGTCGCCGCGCCCGACGCCGGCGGCGAGCAGGGCCGAGGCGAGGCGGCCCGCGCGGTCGTGCGCATCGGTGTGGGCGCGCACCCGTTCGCCGCAGCGGATGATCGGAGTCGGGGAGTCGGCCATCGCTACCTTCGGTCGGGAGTCGGTGCCCCTCAGCGTATGCGGCACCGCGCGCCTCGGCCGAGCTGCTCAGATGTCCAAGTCGATCGCGACGGCCCGCCCCGTGCGGAACCAGTAGTCGTGCAGGGCACGGATCTTCGCGCGGGAGGGCACCCCGCGCAGGTGGATCGCGCACTCACCGAAATCGACCGGGACGACGGTGTCGCACAGCAGCGCGCGGGCGACGGCGAGTTCCGCCGGATCGGTGATCTCCCTGGCCGTCCCGTGCAACGCCCCGTCGCGCAGTTCCAGGGTGACGCGCGGATCGGCCCGGATATTGCGCAGCCACGCGTTGACCGCCTGCGGCTGGTCGAGGGCGATCTGCGGCGGCATCAACTGCACCAGATAGGCCCGGTCACCCGCCCGCATCACCCGCACGCACTTCGGGCGCGGCAGACCGGTCTTGCGCCCGGTGGTGGTGAGGATGCCGTAGCCGCGCGGAACACGCAGCCGGAACCACGGCAGCATCGCCGCGCTGAGCCACTTGCCGTCGCGCCGGCGGCGGATCAGCCGACCGTGTCTGCCGACTTCGGCCTGCGCCGCCGCGCGCCGGGCCCGCTGGTCTGCGTCGTCCATCTGTCCATGATGCGCCCGTCGGCACCGGACCGTCGCCGCTTGGCAGGTCAGCGTGACGGCGGCGAGTCGCGGTGCAGGAGCCACCACGCGACGATGAGATCGTCGGTTCGGCCGAGATCGAGGCCGGTGAGCTCGGCGAAGCGCGTGAGCCGATTGCGGACGGTATTGCGGTGCAGAACCAGCGTGGCCGCCGTGTCGTCGATGCGCTGGTCGCAATCGCGGTAGGTCGCGACGGTGCCGAGGATCTCCTCGGCGCCGCTGCGGTTGCCCAGCGGCGCCAGGTGCCTGTCGGCGAGCAGTCGCGCAATGTCCTCGGCCTCCGCGAGCAGCGGCAGCGGACCCAGCGACCCGAGATCGACCAGGCCCGATCTGCCGTGGCGAATCGCGAGATCGAACGCGCCTGCCGATACGACGCCGCGGCGTCACCGAGCAGCATCGCCGATCCCACGGCGACCACGCTGCCCGTGGGCAGCGCGTCCGGGGTGCGTGGCAGCAGGGCGACCAGATGCTGGTCAACGACCGTGTCGACGACCGGCAGCCTTGCTGTCGATCCCCGGGCGCGCAGCGCGGCGAGCAGGTCGGTCGCGGCGGCGGTGCCGTTCCACGCGGCGCAGGCGATCCGGTAGCGATGCTCGGGGTCGAGCCCGTGGTTGCGGGCCTCTGCGCGCAGGACGGCGGGCGCGACTGTGCCGTCGACGAGACTGCGCAGGAAATCGGCGCGGTGCGCGGCCCCCGCCATCGCCCGCTCCTGCAGCACTCGGTGGACCGCGGTAGCGGACGCGGTCGCCCATTCCCAGGTGAGGTCCTGCATCTCGTCGATCTCGCCGGCGCTGACCCCGTGCGCGGCGGCGCGGCGGCGGATCAGCTCGAGCGCGGGCACCGGCCTGCTGGTGTGCATGCGCACAGTCAACTCGGTTGGCGCTCCCATTTAAACGCCGCCGACCGGGCAGCAGAATGGCATGTGCACAGGAAGCGCTGCAGTGAGCGGCGCTCGATCGCTGGGAGGTACGCATGGTCGTCGGTGGTCGGTCCGGTCCCCGGATGACGCCGGTTCGCTGGTCACCGCCGACAGCGACACCGCGCGCCGGGCAACGCCGCAGCACCCCGCCGATGCCCGCGGTACGGCGGATCGAACTGCCCGGCGTCGGTCCCGAGGACGTGGTTATCGGCGCCGACGGCCTCGTCTACACCGGAATCGCCGATGGCCGGATCCTGCGGGTCGACATCGCCACCGGGGCCGTCGAAACGGTCGCGAATACCGGCGGCCGCCCACTGGGTCTGTGCGCGGGCGCCGACGGTTCGCTGCTCGTCTGCGACGCCCATCGCGGCCTGCTGCGCTGGTCCGGAACCGACGTCGAGGTCCTGGTGGATGCCGTCGACGACGGACCCCTGAACATGGCCAGCAATGTCGTCGAGGATCCGCGCGACGGCACCGTCTACTTCACGGCCTCGTCGCGTCGCTGGCCCCTGGACCTGTGGATGGGCGATCTGCTCGAGCACTCCGGTACCGGTCGGCTGTTCCGGTACTCCCATGACGGCCGAACCGAGTCCCTGCTGGATGGCCTCCAGTACGCCAACGGTGTCGCGTTCGCGCCCGATCAGGCATCACTGATCGTCGCCGAGACGGCCGCGTATCGGCTCAGCCGCTACTGGTTGCATGGCCCGAAGGCCGGCACGTGCGAGGTGCTGATCGACAATCTGCCCGGCTTCCCCGACAACCTCGCCCTCGGCTCCGACGGACTGATCTGGGTCACGCTGGCCTCGCCCCGCAATCCCCTGCTCGATCTGCTGCTCCCCATGCCGACTCTCGCGCGAAAGCTGTTGTGGCGGATACCCGATCGGCTCAAGCCGCGCCCCGTCCGCACCGCCTGGGTGCTCGCCGTCGACGACCACGGGACCGTCGTCCACGATCTACAGCGCGACGGCGCGGACTACGCGATGGTCACCGGCGTCGCCGAGGCGCACGGCACCCTGGTGCTGGGCAGCCTCGACGAATCCGCGATCGCACTCACCCACCTCCCGTCCTGAACCCGGCTATCGCCTGCCGCCGTCACCCTTCCACCGAAAGCACAGCCATGGACTTCGCTCCCAGCGCCCGCGCCACCGATCTCGTCGCCCGAGTGCGCGCCTTCGTCGCCGAGGAGATCGCCCCGATCGAGGCCGACTACCACCGCAGCGTGGCCACGCTGCGCGAGACCGGCGGCGATCCGTGGGATCCCCTGCCCGTGCTCGGTGAGCTGCGTGCGAAGGCACGCGCGGCGGCCATCGGGCCGACGGCGCACACGACATGGCCCGCGAGTACCGCGTGCAATCCGCCCTCGGCCCGGTATTCGACTACGCGCCGTCGACGGTGGCGTTGTGCGAGGACTAGACGGTCCTCGGTTCGCCGTTCTATCTGATGGAACGGCTCGACGGAACAATCCCCCGCAGGGAACTCCCACCCGAATCCTGCTGGACACCACCGCGCGTGCGCGCCCATCATGTCCTGGCCGGCCGCCCACCAGCCGCCCGATCGCCCAGCGGTACTGATCCACAACGATTTCCGCTTCGACAACATCGTGCTCGACCCCACCGACCCCACCCGGCCGATCGGTTTGCTCGACTGGGAGATGGCCACCATCGGCGACCCACTCATGGATCTCGGCGCCGCCCTCGCCTACTGAGTCCAGGCCGACGACAACCTCGCCGTCAAGTTCTTCCGGCGCCAGCCGACGCACGCCCCAGGCATGCTGACCCGCGACGACGTGGTCGAATACTATTGCCGCCATGCCGGAATCGGTCTCACCGGCCGCGAATGGGCGTTCTACGAAGTCTTCGGCCTGTTCCGTCTGGCGGTGATCTGCCAGCAGATCTACTACCGCTATTCTCACCGCCAGACCACCAACCCGGCCTTCCGCTCCTTCGGCCTGGCCGTCCGGCTCTTGGAATGGCGCTGCCGGGCTGTCATCCGCGGCATCGGGTAGGCACGCCGGGTTCCAGCCGCCGGCGATTCAGCTTTTCGACGCCCGGGCGTACGATCAGCAAACACACTGAGGCGGGGTAGTCCAACGAGGTGATGTCGCATGGTCGAGACGGATGTCCTGGTCGTGGGCGCCGGTCCGGTGGGCACGGCGGCCGCGGTCGAACTGGTCCGGCGCGGGGTCCGCTGCCGGATCGTCGATTCGCAGGCCCACCCGCCGCGCTATGCGAAAGCGGTCGGCATCCAGCCTCGCACGCTGGAGCTGTTCGAGCAGATGGGCATTCTCCGCGACGTTCTCGACGCCTCGATCCTGATGCGCGGCCAGCTCGTCTTCGTCAACGGTGTCGAGTCGGGCCGGCTCGATCTCACGCTGCCCCCCGAGGTGCCGTTCGGGTTCGTCGGGCTCCCCCAGTACGAGACCGAGCGCATCCTGTGGAACCGCCTGGCATCGCTGGGCACGCACGTCGAACGCGGGGTCACGGTGACCGGGTTCACCCAGGACGACGACGGGGTCGACGCGGTGCTCGCCGGACCGGACGGGGAAGACACCGTGCGGGCGCGATATCTCGTCGGCTGCGACGGCGCGCACAGCATCGTCCGTAAGACCCTCGGGCTGACCTTCGAGGGCGCGGCCTTCACCGACCAGTACATGCTCGGCGATGTCGAACTGGATTGGTCACAGCCGCGCGGGTACGCCATCCGGGCGATGCACCAGACCGACGGCGTCACCGACGACACGCTGGCGTGCATCCCGCTGCCCGGCCGTCATCGGTACCGCGTCTCCATGCGGGTGCCGCCGGAGCTCGAGATAGGCACGGGCGGCGACGGCGTGGCACACGGCTTCGGCAGTGGTCCGGCCCCCGAATTGGCGCACCTCCAGGCGGTGCTGGACCGGTTGTCGCCGGAGCCGACGACGGCCTCGCACCTGCGCTGGTCCTCGGTGTTCCGGATCAGCCACCGCATCGTCGACGCCTATGGGCGCGGGCGGGTCTTCGTCGCCGGCGATGCGGCCCATATCCACCCGCCCACCGGCGCGCAAGGCATGAACACCGGCATCCAGGACGCCCACAACCTGGCCTGGAAACTGGCCCTGGCGGTCGCCGGGCTGGCCGCCTCGCCACTGCTGGCCAGCTACGACGCCGAGCGCCGACCCGTCGGCGAAGAGGTCGTCGGCCGCACCGTGCGTCATGCCCGAGACGGGATCGGCGCCGGTGACCCCGACCCCGAACGGGCACTGCTGCGCGAAGCCCAGTTGCTCATCGACTATCGGGACAGTCCCCTGGTGTTCGCTTCTCCCGCCGGTTCCCCCGCGCCGACCGCGGGCAGTCGCGCTCCGGACGCGACCGGCCTGACCCGCGACGCGGTGGCCTCACCCTTCCGACTGTTCCCGCTGCTCGCGGGCCCGGACCACACGCTGCTGTGCTACGCGGACAGCACCTGCGACGCCGCGACGCTCGACGAGATCGAGAGCCGCGTCGACCTGCTCCGGGAACTCAGCGACGACCGGCTCGACGCCTACCTCGTCGCCGCGCCCGGCGCCGCGATCGGACCGACCGTGCTGCCGGTGATCCACGACCGCGACGGCGACTTCGCCCGGCAGTACCGTCCCGGCCCCGGCGCGGTGTATGTCGTGCGGCCCGACGGCTATCTCGGGTATGCCGCGTCTCCGGCGTCGTCGCACGATCTCGCCCGCTACTTCGGCGCGATCTTCGCCACCGCGCCGGAGGGCGTGGCCGGGACCGCCTGAGCGCGCGTCAGCTCCGCGCGGCCTCGATGCGGCGGCGCAGCAGGCAGAATTCGTTCCCTTCGGGATCGGCCAGGACATGCCAGGACTCCTCGCCGGTCTGCCCGATCTCGACCGGACGCGCTCCCGCGGCGAGCAGCCTGCGCAGTTCCGCGTCCTGATCGCGGTCGGTCGGATTGACGTCCAGGTGCAGGCGCAACTTCTCGCGTTTCGGTTCCGTGCTGCGGCTCAACAACAGGGTGGGCTGGGGTCCGCCGAATACTGTTCCGGGAGCGCCGATCTGGATATCGCCCTCGTCTCGGTCGAGTTCGACGAAGCCGAGCACCTCGCACCAGAAGTCCGCCAGCAGTTGCGGATCGGCGCAGTCGAGGACGAGTTCGGTGATCCGGCAGGCCATGCCTGCGACCCTACGCGCGCGCCGCGGGCACAACCAGGGACGACGCCCGATCCGCGGTCGACGAGACGATAAGCTGACGCGTGCAGGCGACAGGAAGGCGACCATGACCCCCAGGGCCGAGGACCCGCGACCGACCGCGCCGGTGTCCAAGCGCAAAGCGGCGGCGGCCGGGCGCGCGGCACGCAGGCTCGGGGTCGAGGACTGGACGAACGCGGCGCTCGGCGTGCTCTTGCGCGACGGGGTCGCCGGCATCACGATCGCCAAGCTGTGCGAGGAACTCGGGGTCACCAAGGGCAGCTTCTACTGGCATTTCGACGGCATCGATCAGCTGCTGGAGACGACGGCGCAATTCTGGTGCGCCGATCAGAACGACGCGGCACGCGGGTTCCAGGGCCTCGAGGAATTGCCGCCCCGGGAGCGGCTGGCGCGGATGGGCGAGCTGCTCACCGCGGAGCGGGTGTGGCAGATCGAGCTCGCGGTGCGGGACTGGGCGCGCACCAACGCCAAGGTGGCCGAGGCGGTCAAGGCGCTGGATCAGCGGATCTTTCACGCGCTGTCCGACACCCTCGTCGACATGGGATTCTCCGCCGATCAGGCCGAGATGCGCGCGGGCCTGATGTGTTTCGCCGGCATCGGCTTCGTGCACGGCAACCAGAATCTCCCGGTGCCGACCGAGGATCAGCGCCGGGAGTTCTTCCGATTCGTCACCAGCAAGGAGTCCGGCGACTGAGGCCGGGTCAGGCCAAGGCGACCAGTTCGTGCAGGGTCGTCCCGCTGCGGCGCTGCGTTCCCGACGGGGTACGCACGGTCAGCGCGAAGGTGGACTCGAACCGGAAGTAGCCCGGGTGCCCGACCAGCCGGTGCACGAGCGGTTTGATCAGCCGTGAGCGCGCCACCGGCACATCGTCGAGCAGGTCGTGGGCGTGGATGACGCGCACGACGTCCAGGCGCAGGTCGAGGCTGCCCGGCACGGTCAGCTCCACCCACTCGGGGTAGGTCCGGCCCGCGGTGGCGTCGAAGCGCGCAGGTCCCTCGGTGAGGACGGTTTCGCCGGTGGACAGCACGATCTGGTCGTGGTGGGCGAGCATCAGCGGGCTGATCTCGTGGCCGCCCCGGCGCTGCTGGGTCAGGACCGAGGCGAACAGCAGGGAGTAGTCCTCGACGTAGAGCCGTCCCCAGTGCCAGCGCTCGATGATCTTCTTCATGTCGCCGACGCCCCAGTTGTGGTCGTGGTAGCCACGTCCGGTGACCTCGTGACGCACGCCGTCGAGCTCGATCGCCCCGCTCACCCGTGCGCGTGGGGCGCCGACCATCCAGCCGAAGGAATCCCGGGCACCGAAGCGGGTTTCGCCCTTGCCCGGCATCCAGCTGGGCACTTCGTTGTGGAACCGCAGGTCGAAGACGATGCCGTCCTCGGCCATCCAGAGGTGATGGATCGGCAGGCCGTCGGCACCGGCTTCGGTGCGCGCGGTGTTGTGGCCGACACGCACGTCGCAGGCGTCGGCCGAGAACGACGTCGCGGAGCGCGGATAGCGCCGCGACACCTGGCGGCGGGTGCCGTCGGGGGCGTAGACCATCATCTCCACCCACGGGCGTGCGGTCGGCAGGTCCTCGGGCCTGCGTTTGGTGAGGAAGCCGATCACCACGTGCCCGGTGTCGAGGTGGGCGTCGAAGTACCAGTGTTCGAAGGCGAGCCTGCTGGGCGAGGGATGTAATCCGTTGTGCCGCGGTTCGACCGGTGTCAGGACACCGTCGCGGCGTCCCGGTCCGTTCCACACTTCGACGATGTCGGTACTCATGGCTGCTCTCGGTCGGTTCATCGGCGCAGAGCGCCGCTGGCGTCGAAGGCCGCTTCCCGGCCCTGCATCTGGGCGCGATACCAGTTCTCGCGATGCCACAACATCAGCTTCTCGTGCGCCCGCGCGAACGGGGGGCAGAGGCGGCGCGCGAGTTCCATGACGGTGATCAGCGGGAACCGGACGATCGGAATGGCGATCCACGGGAACGCCGGCGGCATCGTGTAACGACGGCGGGTGCCGGGCGCCATGTACATCGCGGAGTACACGGAATTGATCCGGTAGTTGTACCTTTCGCGCAGCCGGGTCAGACCGCGATGACCATCGCGCGGGGCGAAGGCCGCCGGATAGGACTCGATCAATTCCGTTCCGTGCTGCCCCGCGTCGTAGGACCGCGAGGCGATCGTCATGGCCAGCACCCGCAGCGCGTCCCGCACGGTCTCCGGGTACCAGCGCAATCGCACGCCCAGCAGGTGGCCCATGTACTTCTGGAAGTGCAGCAGCGCACGGATTTCCGACGGAGTCGTCTGGTAGCCCAGCGCCCACAGTCCCAGGCCGGGAGTCACGCTGCCGGCCAGCAGGGTCAGCAGCTGGTAGGTCTGACTGATCGGCAGACCCCACCGCTCGGTGTCCCATTCGGGGTGCGCGGCGACCTTCGCCCGCACCGAGACGTGCATGACCCGCACCTTCAGCGCGGTCGCGCGGCCCGCCGAGCCCGGGGTCAGCAGCGCGTCGCGGGCCGAGACATCCATCCAGAAGCGGGTGGTCTCCAGGAACCGGCGCAGGGCGCTGTCGCCGGCGTAGCCGCCCGCGAGCGACAGCGGGGTCGCGACCGCCGCCTCGGTGTACATCTCGAGCGTCTCGGCGCCGGCGAAGCTGAACAGCATGGTGCCCCAGCGCCGCCAGATCGCCGCGCCCTGTTCCACCAGCTCGGGTACCACCCAGTCGGGCACCGTCTCGAACTCGGCGAACAGCGCGCGCATGGAGTCCGGGGCATCGGGCACCGCGTCGATACCCTCGGCCAGCGCCTGCTCCAGCATGCGGCGCCCGGCCTTCGCCCCGATCTCGCCGTGCATCACCTCGGCGACGAACCGTTCGGCCACCGGGTCTCCGGCGAACAGGTCCGCGCACAGCGCCGCGGCCTGTTCGTCACTGGGAAACAGCGACTGTCGGGTCACCGTGGTGAACAGACGCTCGATCCGGCGCACCGTCGCGGTGCCGCGCGCCTCCCAGTAGCGGAAGGCGGTGGGGCACCGCACCGGTGGCTGCTCGGCCGACCGGGACGCGTCGGGCCGGACCCGACTTTCGACGAATTCGGCCAATGCCGGTCTCCTGACGTGAAACTCGCTCACCGTGTGTCGTGACAGGCCGACCATACTACGAAGAACATTATTCCGTACCCGAAAGTATGGAAAGCGGGGCGTCACGGCACGATGCGGTATTTGAGCATCATGTCGTGGTCCTCGTGATCGAGCAGGTGGCAGTGCCACACGTAGCCCTGCAACTCCGCGGACGAGCGGCCCGCGTGGTCACCGGTGCGGTGCCCGCCGTGGGAATCCGCGCCGCGCAACTCGGTCGCGATCCGGCGGGGGAAGGTCGCGTCGGGATCGAAGCCGAGTTCCGCCGCGGTCGGGAATCGGACGATGATGCTGGTCACGGTGCCGCCGTCGACCCGCACGATGTCCTTCCAGCCCGCCTCCCACGGCTGGGGCGGCACCATCGGACCCGCCAGGAACCCGTCGGCCGCCGGCGCCCACCGCTGCCCGATCGGCGGCTGGGGATGCGCCAGCTGATAGTCGACCGTGCGCAGGGGTGCGCGTCCGAGAATCCGGAAGGTCACCAGGTGCAGGTGGATCGGGTGCGGGTCGGGCGTGATGTTGATGATGTTCCACTGCTCGACGGTGCCCTGCCGCGGACGCTCGATCTCCGGGCTGGCGAAGGTGAGGTTGTTGAGCGACATGATCGCGGGCGGCACCCGCAGCTCGTAGGGCTGACTCACCGTGACATCGCGGCGCACGGTCGGTGTGGCGAGCGGCGGCAGCACCGGTGGCCGAACGGGGCCGCCGCGCAACCGTTCCGGCACGCCGCCCGTGAAGCCGGGCCGATCCTGCACGCGGAACTGACAGAACACCGGCATCGCGACCTCGCCGAGGATCGCCGCCTGGAAGACCGGCGCCTCGTCGTTGCGCAGTTCGACGGTCTCCCCCGGCGCGAGCCCGGCGAAGTCGACCAGCACGTCCACCCGTTCACCGGGTGCCAGGCGCAGCTCGTGCACCGTGACCGGCGCGTCCAGCAGTCCGTGATCGTTCCCGATCACCCAGAACCGCATCCGGTTGCCGAAGAACAGATTCCACACACTGAACGACGCCGCGTTGAGCAGCCGGAAGCGGTAGAGACCGCGGGCGACCGGCAGGTGGGGCCAGATCTTGCCGTTGACCACCCCGACGTCCCCGACCGCCCCACCTTCCCAGGCCCCCTGCGGGACGACCGGCGTCGACCGGACCGACTGGCGCCCCTCGGCGGTGAACAGCTTCTCCTGCAATACCAGCGGCACCTCGAACTCCCCGGCGGGCAGGCCCAGCGGGTTCCCGGGCGCACCGGTGTCGAATTCATCTCGGAGCAGCAGCAATCCGGCCAGTCCGGCGTAGACGTTGATACGGGTGATGCCCATCGCGTGGTCGTGATACCAGAGGTGTCCGGCGTCCTGCGCCAGCGGGAAATCGTGGTCGAGGTCGCCACCGGGATGGACCAGCTGCTCCGGATGCCCGTCGCTGTCGGGCGGGGTCACCCCACCGTGTAGGTGCAGCGAGGACGGCGGCGAGGTCCGGAAGCTCTCGTCGACGCCGTGCAGGGTGGTGTCCATGTCGGCGGCCAGCGGATGGGTCGTCATCCGGTTCGCGAACCGCAGGCGCAGCGGCGTGCCCGCCCGGTGTTCGACAGTCGGCCCCAGATAGGTCATCCCGTTGTAGCCCAGCGCCGGTGACGGCGGCAGATCGCGATGGAAGCGATGGATGGTGGTCGAGGCGACGACGTCGAGCCGGTCACCACGCACCACCGGCAACCGGGGCAGCTCGTCCACGAACGGCTCGACCGCCGGGGACGCGAAGAGCAGCGGACCACGCGCCGGCGCCGGGGTCGCGGCGGCGGAGGTCTCGAACAGCGCCGCGCCGAGCAGTCCCGCCCCGGCGGCACGCAGGAACCCACGACGTTCGATCGGATATCCCATGGCCGAGCCCTTTCCGGGCTGCACCGTCGCACGCACCGCCGGGCGACCATACCATTAGGTACAGTTATCAGTACCTCGTCGAATGTCACCCAGCGCCCACCGATCGCCGCGTCGCCGGGCAGGACACCGGGCCGATCGACCGCCCCGCGGCCTCGGGCGCATCAGCGTGCCGCCGTACGGAATCGTTCTTGTCGCATCGAATGCCGGTGCGCGCACCAGGACACACGACAGGGCGTCGACCTGCCGCTCGCGCGAGAGTCCACCCGCCGGTCTCGGCGACTGCGCTACTCGATCAGGCGCTCGCTCTTCAACCAGTCGTAGGCCACATCGGCCGGGTCCTCGCCGTCGATGTCGACGCGACCGTTGAGCTCCTGCATCAGCTCGTCGGTGAGGCGCTCGGAGACGGTGCCGAGCAGGGCGCGGAGTTCGGGATGGTTCTCGATGACCACGCCCCGGACCACGGCCGTGCCGCTGTAGGGCAGGAAGAACTTCTTGTCGTCGTCGAGGACGGTCAGGTTCAGGTTCTTGACGCGGCCGTCGGTTGTGTAGACCATCCCGAAATTGCAGGGCTGACTCTTGGCGGTCGCGGTGTAGACGACGCCGGCGTCCATCCTGGTGACATTGCCCGAGGGCACGCCGTTCGGATCGTTGTAGGGGATCCCGTATTTCTGCAGCATCGGCAGGAAACCGTCGGAGCGGCTGAAGAATTCGTCGTCGACACAGAAGGTGCGCTCGGCCACGGGCAGGGCGGCGACGTCGCTCAGCGACCGCACACCCAAGCGCTGGGCGGTCGGCGCGGACGCGGCGAAGGCGTAGGTGTCGTTGAAGTTGGCCGGGGCCAGCCATTCGAGGTCGTAGTCGCGCTTCTCGATGTCGTGGACGCGCTGCCACAGCTCCTGCGGGTCGGCGATCGTCTCGGTCTGGTTGTGGTAGTTCACCCAGCCGGTGCCCGTGTACTCCCAGAGCACATCGGCGTCACCGTTGAGCTGGGCCTGACGCGACGAGGCCGACCCCGGCGCGCCGGTCAGGTCGGTGACCGAGGCGCCCGCCGCGGCCAGGTAGGTCGCGGTGATCTTGCCGAGCAGGACCCCTTCGGTGAAGCTCTTCGACGTCACCACGATGGCGGCGCCGTCGAGCGGGCGTTCGCCGCCGGGCAGACTGGCGTCGTGGAAGGTGCCCGAGGAGCTCACCAGCCCACATCCGCCGAGCAGGGCCAGCGTCGCGACGAGCGCGGACACCATCGGGACCAGCCGTCGCCTCATGAGATACCTCGCGGGGTCGCGGCCAGTTCGACGAGCCGGCCGAGCCAATCGATGATCAGCGCCAGCAGCCCGACCAGGATCGCGCCGGAGATCAGCAGCTTGGGCAGGAACAGGGTGACACCGGTGGTGATCAGGGTGCCCAGGCTGGTCGCGCCGATGAACGTCGACAGCGTCGCGGTGCCGACCAGGATGACCAGCGCGGTGCGCACGCCGTTGAGGATCACCGGCACCGCGAGCGGCAGCTCGACCTGGACCAGCGTGCGCGCCGCGGACAAGCCGATGCCGCGCGCCGCTTCGATCGTGCGTTGGTCCACCTGCCGCAGACCAACGATCGTGTTCTGCAGAATCGGCAGCACCGCGTACACCACCAAACCCACGATCGCCGTGCGGAACCCGGTGCCGAGCCAGAACGTGAACAGCACGAGCAGGCCGACGGCGGGCGCGGCCTGACCGATATTGGCGATATTGACCGCGATCGGCTCGAAGCGCATCAGCGCCGGCCTGGTCAGCGCGATGCCGAGCGGTATCGCCACCACCACCACGATCACCGTGGCGACCACGGTCAGCCGGATGTGTGCACCGATGGTGCTCTGCAGATTGGACCAGCCGAGCGAGGCCTGCTCGGTGGCGGTGAAGGTCGTCGACCGGTACCAGAGCAGATAGCCGACGCCGATCACCACGATGATGATCGGTTCGAACCACACGTCGATCGGCACGCGGCGCAGCCGGCTCATGACGGTTCGGCCGTCGCGGTGTCGTCGGCGGCGGCAACGACCGGCGTCGGTGTCGGGTCGGACCCGTCGACATAGGTCTCGTAGGACGGCGCGGCCTCCGCGGCGTGGTTCTCGGCCAGCTTGGTCTGGATCACGTCGGTCACCGACCCGATGCTCAGCGACCCGACGACCGCGCCACGACCGTCGGTGACGAGCGTGGCGCCCTGACTGGCGGCCAGCATCGCGTCGAGCGCGTCGTTGAGGGTGGAGGACTGCGCGACCACCGGCAGTCTGCGATCCAGATAGTCGGAGACCTCGGGCTTGCTGGCCACCTCGGTGAGCGAGGGCCACGAGCGCGGGCGGCCCGCCGCGTCGACGACCACGACCCAGGTGTGCCCGGCCGCCTTCGCCCGCTCGATCACCGTCTGCGCCGGTTCGCCGATCCGTGCCGTGGTGACCGGGTCGTAGTCGACATCACGCACCCGCGAGACCGTCAGATACGCCAGCTTCGCGCCGGATCCGACGAACTCCTCCACGAACGGTGTCGCCGGATCGGTGAGGATCTCCTCCGGGCGCGCGTACTGCTCGACGTGCCCGCCCTCGGACAGGATGAGCACCTTGTCGCCGAGTTTGGTGGCTTCCTCGAAATCGTGGGTGACGATCACGATGGTCTTGCCGAGTTCGTGCTGGATCGCGATCAGGCTGTCCTGCAAGCGAACCCGGGTGATCGGGTCGACCGCGCCGAACGGTTCGTCCATCAGCAGCACCGGCGGATCGGCGGCCAGGGCACGGGCCACACCGACGCGCTGCTGCTGACCGCCGGACATGTCCTTGGGCAGCCGGTCGGCGAAGGTGGCGGGGTCGAGACCGACCAGATCCAGCAGGTACTCGGTGCGTTCGGCGATGCGCTTCTTATCCCAGCCGAGCACCCGGGGAATGGCGCCGATGTTCTTGGCCACCGACCAGTGCGGGAACAGGCCACCGGACTGGATCACGTAGCCGATCGACTGGCGCAGCTTGTCGGGGTCTTCCCTGGTGACGTCGCGGCCGCCGATGAAGATCCGGCCCTCGGTCGGCTCGATCAGCCGGTTGATCATCTTCAGCGTCGTGGTCTTGCCGCAGCCCGAGGGCCCGACGAACGCCACGATCTCGCCGGCGTCGATCTCCAGATCGAGCCGCTGCACCGCGGCCTTGTCCTGCCCCTTGTATCGCTTGACGACCCCGTCGAGCGTGATCGACGCCCCGGTCACATTGCGCTCCGGCGTCACCGGGGCGGGCTGGCTGGTCACATCGGTCATGTCAGTCCTTTGGCGATCGTGAGCCGTCCGAGCAGGACGAGGAGCGCGTCGAACACCAACGCGATCGCGACGATGAGCAGAGTGCCGGTCAGTGCCATCTCCAGGGCATTGGCCCCGCCGAGCCGCGACAGGCCGTTGAAGATGAGCGAGCCGAGCCCCGGGCCGAGCACGTAGGCGACGATGGCCGCGACGCCGACGATCATCTGGGTCGAGACCCGGATGCCGGTGAGGATCACCGGCCAGGCGATCGGGAATTCGACGGTCAGCAGGATCCGCCAGCGCGACAACCCGATTCCGCGCGCGGATTCGATCACCGAGGGGGGTACCGACCGCAGGCCGACGATGGCGTTGCCGATCACCGGCAGCGCCGCGAAGAACGCCAGCATGATGAACGACGGCACGACCCCGAGCCCGAACGGCACCAGCAGCAGCGCCAGCAGGGCCAGCGAGGGAATCGTCAGCGCGACCCGGCTCGAGGTGAGGGTGAGCGCCGAGGCCAGCGGAAGGCGATAGACGGCCACCGCCACGAGGACGGCGACGACGGTACCCACCAGCACGGTCTGGAAGGCCAGTGAGGCGTGCTGGTAGGTGAGGAAGGTCAGCACCTCCCCCCGCCCCCGGACATAACTCCACAGGTTCACGGGAATCCCATCGTCGGGCCGGGCCGGTCAGGGCCTGTGCGCGCGTGATCACCGGACGTACGTGCCGTCGAAGGGTAATCCATGACCTGCGTTCGGCCGGGGACCCGCAGCTCTGGAGGTGTTGCGGTGGCGGCCAATTCCTAGGCCGCGCGCTTCGGCGGGGCACTCGCGTAGTCGGCGGCGTCGCCCGCGATCACCGTGCTGGTCGTGCCGTCGACACCCACCGGGACCGCGCCGGCCAGGGTGATGCGGGTGAGCCTGCGATGCTCGCTGCCGTCGTAGTCGTCGACCGCGTAGTGCTGGGTGGCGCGGTTGTCCCAGATGGCGACGTCGCCGAGCGACCAGTCCCAGCGGGTGGTGTGTTCGAGGCGGGTGACCCGATCCTGGAACATCCGCAACAGCGCCCGCGATTCGGAGCTCGACAGCCCGGCGATCTCCTTCACGAAGCAGCCGAGCAGCAGAGCGCGTTCGCCGGTCTCGGGGTGGACCTCCACGACCGGATGCTCGGTCTCGAAGTAGGTCGACTCGAACTCGCTGCGGTAGGTGCGATCCCGGTCGTCGGGCCGGTCCTCGATGTCGGCGGCGTAGTCGTACCGATTGGTGTGCCGCGCGCGCAGGTTCTCGGCCAGCAGCTTGAGTGGCGCGGGCAGCGCGTCGTAGGCGGCGACGGTCGAGGCCCAGGTGGTCGAGCCGCCGTAGCTGGGCAGCGCGACGGCACGCAGGATCGAGGCGCTGGGCACCCGGTCGACGAAGGTGACATCGGTGTGCCAGACGTTGGAACGGGTCTGATGTGAGTCGATGGCCAGGCTCTTCGCGCCCGCCGAGGTGACGGTGGGGTGCGGCGTGGTCGGGGTGCCGAGCAGCTGCGCGAACTCGTACTGCCCGTCTTCGGTGAGGTGGTGCTGACCGCGGAAGAAGATCACCTTGTGCTCGTGCAGCGCGGCAACCACGGTCGCGACGGTCCTGGCGTCGAGCTCGCCACCGAGCCGCACGCCCTCGATCCGTGCCCCCAGGTGCGCACCGAGCTTGACCACCCGCACCCCGGTCGCGGGGACGGCTGCGTCATCGACGGACATACGGAGGCCTTTCGCTCGAACCGGGACGTTCCGGATCACACGAAACCATCCGCGCACCGGCGCGACCAGGATTGAACTCAGCGCGAGCAGAACCCGTATCGCTCGCCCACAGCCCGTGGACGTGGCTCTTTCCGGCGTCGCGTACCTTGGTCCGCGCACCCCGGCTCGAGCGAGAGGCAAGACTCCCGAATGGTCCTCACCGACGAGCCGCTCCTGCGCTCCCCCGGCCTCTACCTGGACGGGCGCTGGGCGCGGCCGGTCCACGGCGGCACGAGGGCCGTCCACGATCCGGCCGACGGCGGCGTGCTCACCATCGTCGACGAAGCGGGCCCCGAGGACGTGGCGGCGGCGATCGCGGCGGCCCGCGCCGCCTTCGCGACCGGCGAGTGGCCCGCGACCCCGAAAGCCGAGCGCTCCGCGCTGCTGGTGCGCGTCGCCGAACTGCTCGACGCCCATCGCGACGACCTGGCCCGGATCGAGACGGCCGACACCGGCAAGACCCTGCGCGAGAGCTACCTCGACATCGACGACGTGATCGCGGTGTTCCGCTACTACGCGCACCTGGTCACCACCGACACCGACCGTCTCGTCGACACCGGGAACCCGGCGGTGATCAGCCGCGTCGTGCACGAGCCGGTCGGGGTGTGCGCGCTCATCGCGCCATGGAACTATCCGCTGCTGCAGCTGTCGTGGAAGATCGCGCCCGCGCTGGCGGCCGGCTGCACCGTGGTGGTCAAGCCCAGCGAGGTCACCCCGCTGTCGACGATCGCGCTGGTGCGCTTGCTCGACCGGGCCGGGGTACCCGCCGGCGTGGTGAATCTCGTGCTGGGCAGCGGCGATGTGGTGGGCGCCACGCTCACCGACAGCCCGGACGTCGACCTGATCTCGTTCACCGGCGGCGCGAGCACGGGGGCGGGGATCGCGAGCCGGGCGGCCCGGCACATCACGCGCGTCGCGCTGGAGCTCGGTGGCAAGAACCCGCACCTCGTCTTCGCCGACGCCGAATTCGACAGCGCCGTCGACGCGGTACTCACCGGTGCCTTCCTGCACTCCGGTCAGGTGTGTTCGGCGGGCACGCGGCTCATCGTGCACGCGTCGATCGCCGACGAGTTCGTGGCCGAGCTCGCCCGGCGCGCGTCCGCGATCCGGGTGGGTCCCGGCAGGGATCCGTCGTCACAGATCGGCCCGCTGGTCTCCCCCGAGCATCGTGCGAAGGTGGAAGCGTATGTCGCGCTGGGCCTCTCGGAGGGCGCGCGGCTGATCGCCGGTGGCCGGCGCCCGGACGATCCCGCGCTGGCCGCGGGCAGTTACTACCCGCCCACCATTTTCGACGACTGCGATCGGTCGATGCGCATCGTCCGCGAGGAAACCTTCGGGCCCATTCTCACCGTGGAGCGCTTCACCACCGAGGCCCAGGCCGTCGCCCTCGGCAACGACACCGCCTACGGATTGGCCGCCGGTGTCCGCACCGCCGATCCGGCCCGTGGCGAACGGGTGGTCCGTGCCCTGCGGCACGGCACGGTGTGGCTCAACGATTTCGGTGTCTACACCCCGGCCGCGGAATGGGGCGGCTTCGGCCGCTCCGGCATCGGCCGCGAACTCGGACCCACCGGCCTGGCCGAATACCAGGAGACCAAACACCTCTGGCACAACACCGCACCGGCGGTCGGCGGGTGGTTCTCGGCGGGGTGAGCGCGCGATGTCCTACTTGGCGTCGCCATAGCACTGCACCACCGCTGTGGTGAAGGGGAAGCGCACCGGCGTCGGGCCGAAGGCCAGTCGGCCCGCGGTGTCGGCGGCCGCGGCGATCGCGGCGACGATCGTCGCGGACTCCTCCTCCGGACAGTGCACGATCACCTCGTCGTGCTGGAAGAAGACCATCTCGGCGCGCAGCCCGGCCTGCGCGATCGTCTGGCGGATGGCGGCCAGGACCAGCAGGGCCCAGTCGGCGGCGCTGCCCTGGACCACGAAGTTGCGGGTGAACCGGCCGCGTGCTCGCGCCGCGGGTGTCCCCGCGAAGCCCGCGCCGTTCTCGGCGAAATCCGGGGCGGTGGCCTCGACCGGCGGGCAGGTGCGGCCCAGCCAGGTGCGCACCAGACGACCTTCCTCCCCGGCGTGCGCCGCGTCGTCGACGTAGGCGACCGCGGCGGGATACTGCCGGCGCAGCGCCGCCATGTGTGTGAGGGCATCGCCGGAGGTCTGACCGTAGATGGCGCCCAACAGCGCGAGTTTGGCCTGGGCGCGGTCACCGCCGAAGCCGCGGGCCGCCAGATCGGCGTACAGGTCCTCGCCGCGACCGGCCACCTCCATCAGGGCCGGGTCGCGCGAGATCGCGGCCAGGATGCGCGGTTCCATCTGATCGGCGTCGGCGACGACCAGCGACCAGCCCGGGTCGGCGCGGATCGCCTGCCGGATCACCTTCGGGATCTGCAGGGCGCCACCACCATTGGTCGTCCAGCGGCCCGAGACCGTGCCGCCGGGCAGATACTCGGGCCGGAAGCGGCCACCGTGCACCCACTGCTCGAGCCAGGACCAGCCGTGCGCGGTGTGCACGCGGTACAGCGACTTGTAGGCCAGCAGCGGCGCGACGGCGGGATGGTCGATCTGCTGCAGTTCCCACTTCCGGGTGGAGGACACCAGAATGCCGGCCCGGGAAAACGCCTTGATGATGTCGTTGGGCAGATCGGGCCGCACCCGGACTCCGCCGCCGAAGGCTCGCGAGACCTCGTCGGCCAGTTCCGCCATCCGGCGGGGTTCGAGCGTGCCCGGAAACCGTTCGCCCAGCATCGTGTCCAGCAGCGCCCGATGGATGTCGGCCCGCCACGGAATCCCGGACCGGCCCATCTCCGCGGCGACGAGCATGCCCGCCGACTCGGCCGCCAGCAGCAGCCGCATCCGATCCGGGTGCTCGGTGCGCGCGGTCCGGGCGACCTGTCGCTCGTAGACCGCCACCAGCGCCGCGAACTCGTCGGTGCCGGGCGGCAGCGGCACCGGGCCCGAATCGAACAGCGACGGCTGGGTTTCGGCGGCCCGCACGGGAGCGTCCGGCGGGACGGCCAGCCCGTGCAGACGGGCCCACGCCGCCGCCAGCGACCGGGCCTGCCCGACCTGCCCCTCCTCGTGCCCGATCAGCAGCGCCTCGGCGGCCTCCACGTCGTAACAGCGCTCGACCCGCACCCCGGCGGCGAGCAGGGGCCGGTAGATCTCGGCGGTCGATCGCCACACCCACCGCTCGACGTCCGGGCGCGAGCGCACGGCCTCGATCAACGAGGGTTCGTCGACGATCGGTCCCGCGGGTCTGCCGTCGGCGTCCAGCGGACACAGACGCGCGCCACCCTCACCCGTCTCCGCCACTGCCCATCGCACGTGCCGAGTCTCGCATCGGGGTCCGACACAGCGCGGTCACCGTCCGGCGGCGGTGAGCTGGTGGTCGGCCTCGAGCAGCATCCACGCGCTCAGCTGCACCGACAGATCGCGGCTCAGGTTCGCCGCCGACGCGGTCTCGGGCCCTTCGAGATGCAGCAGCGAGCTCGGATACCGCACCTCGGCGATCGGGCGGGTCCAGTCCATGCCGAACAGCGGCAGCCCGTCGACCTCGGCGCGGTGTTCCCAGGCCGCCCGCGCCGACGCGTGCACGATGGCCGCGGCGGTGGTATCGCCCAGGGCGAGCGCGGTTTCGGCGAGGTAGCGCGCGAGGACACCCATGAACAACCCGGAATCGTTCGCGGCGGCCGCGAGGATCACGCCTCCGTCCGTCAGCTCGGTGCCGGTGGCCGCGACCAGTGCCGCCGCGCGGTCCCGGTGCGCGGCGTCGCCGGTGCGCACCGCCAATTCGGTTTCCAGCCCGATCGCCACGCCCTGGCAGTAGGTGTGGACGGTCCGGTCGACCCGTCCGTCGGGCTCGTGGACGCCGTCGAGGGTCACGCCGCTGACAGGATCGCGCAGGCGGGTGTGCAGGAAGTCGGCGAGCCGGCGCGCGCGGGTGAGATCGCCCAGCCGGGCCAGCGCGATCCCGGCGGGGCCGACCGCCGGGGTGTTGTAGTAGCCGTCGCCCGCTCGCCACGGGATCGCGCCGAGCTCGGCGTTCCAGCCGTCGAGCAGGGCGGATCGCAGGTCGTCGACCGCGTGGCCGAACCGGATGTCGAGCAGCCGGTCGGCGCGCTCGAGTGCCAGCGCCAGCCACGCCATGTCGTCGTAGTACCGGTTGGTCCAGCCGGTGACATTGCGGGTGCGGATCCCGAGCGCGAGGGCCGCGACCCGGTCCTTGCGGGCCGGCGTCGGATCACGGTGGGCGGCGTCGATCGCGCAGTCGACCAGGTGCGCCTGCCACCAGTAGCACCAGCGTCCGAACGACTGTTCCACCGGCGACGCGGGCCACACCAGCGCGCCCAGGCTCCGCCGCGGCACCCCCCACAGCGAGCGCACGTGCCGTGCCACGATCGCCCGTTCCGCCAGCTCCGCCCGCTGCCCGGCCCCGACCGCACCGACGGTCGCGGGACGCCGGATCGTGCCCGCCCGCGGCGGTTGACCCAGCACCCCGACACCGATCGCGGCGCCCGCCGCGATCAGCGCACCGCGCCGGCTGATGCCCTCGTTCCGGCGAACCATCCGCTCGGACTCTCCTTCCGCACGACGACGTCCGAGCCGGGAACCGTACCGCTGGGGCGTCGGTCCGCGGTGGCCGGAACTTGAACTGTTCCGGTGTACCGCGAGAACGTTCGGCGGAGCCGGAGGCTGCCCGGCCGGTGTCGGCCGAGCAGTCCCGGCGGGGTCGATCAGCTCAGATGGTGAACCTCCTGCTTTCCGTACACCGGTGTCGGGATCTGCTCGAAGCGGGCCTTCAACTGGAGCGCCAGATACAGCGAGTAGTGCCGGGACTGGTGCAGGTTGCCGCCGTGGAACCACAGGCCCTGCTGCTGGGTCGGCTTCCACATATTGCGCAGCTCCCCTTCCCATGGTCCGGGATCCTTGGCCGTACCGGAACCGTATCCCCAGCATTTGCCGACGGCGTCGGCGACATCCTGGCCGATCAGATCGGCGGCCCAGCCGTTCATCGAGCCGTAGCCCGTGGCGTAGACGACCAGGTCGGCGGGCAGTTCGGTGCCGTCGTCGAGGATCACCGCGTCCTCGGTGAGTTCCCTGACCTGGCCGTGGGCCAAGCCGATCTCGCCGTCGGCGACGAGTTCGGCGGCGCCGACGTCGATGTAGTAGCCGGAGCCGCGCCGCAGGTACTTCATGAACAGCCCGGAGCCGTCGTCGCCCCAGTCGAGGTCGAACCCCGCGCGTTCCAGCCGCGCGTAGAAGTCGGCGTCGCGTTCGCGGATGGCGTCGTAGACCGGAATCTGGAACTCGGGCATGATCCGGTACGGCAGCGAGGCGAAGGTGAGATCGGCCTTGTGCGTCGTCATCCCGGCCGCCAGCGCCCGCTCGGAGTACAGGTCGCCCAATCCGAGTTCCATCAGCGAATCCGACTTCACGATGTGGGTGGACGATCGTTGCACCATGGTGACCTCGGCGCCGGCCTCCCACAGCGCCGCGCAGATGTCGTGCGCCGAATTGTTGGCGCCGATCACCACCGCGCGCTTGCCCGCGTACCGGTCCGGTCCGGGATGCCCGCTCGAGTGGTGCTGGTCGCCGCGGAAGCGTTCCCTGCCGGGGAAATCCGGGATGTTCGGCTTGCCCGACATGCCCGTGGCCAGCACCAGGTGCCGCGGGCGCAGCACCACCGGTTCGCCGTCACGCTCGAGCTCGACCGTCCAGGCGCCCGAGGCGTCGTCGTAGCGCGCCGAGGTGCAGGTGGTCTTGGTCCAGTAGGGCACCTCCATCACCTTCGTGTACATCTCGAGCCAGTCGCCGACCTTGTCCTTGGGCGCGAACACCGGCCAGTTGTCGGGGAACGGCAGATACGGCAGATGGTCGTACCAGACCGGATCGTGCAAGCACAGCGACTTGTAGCGCTTGCGCCACTGGTCACCGGGCCGGTCGTGCTTGTCGACGACGAGCGCGGGAACGCCGAGCTGGCACATCCGCGCGCCGAGCGCGATGCCGCCCTGTCCACCGCCGACGATCAGGACATACGGCTGCCGGGTGTAGCCGAGTTCCCGCTCTTCGCGTTCGCGCTGCTCGGACCAGGTCACCCGCTCCCGGTCGGCGCCGTGGCGCACGCCCTTGGGCCTGCGGGTCCCCTTGCCCTCCTCGTGGCCCTTCAGCTCCTGCAACGCGGTCAGCATCGTCCACGCGCCCGCGTCGGTGAGTCGCAGATGACCGACGCCGCGGCCAGCGCCGGTCTCGAAACCGATCCACGCGCTGATCACCCCGTCGGCCTCGGTGGGCGGTTCGGTGGTGTGGAATCCGGACGGATCGGTATCGGCGAGCTGGGCCCGCAGCAGGTCGGCCACGCCGGCGCGGCCCTCGACGGTCTTGATGTTCCAGGTGAACGCGACCAGGTCGCGCCAGAAGCTGTCGATGGCGAACATGCTTGCCGCCGTATCGATATCGCGTGCGGCCAGCGCCGCCTCGAACGCCGTCAGCCAGGCGTCCACCCGCTGCCGCGGATCTGCCGCGTCCGATCCGCACACCGCGGGATCGAGTGTCTGGGTCATCGAATCCTCCTCCACATTCTGTGACCTAGAGCACACGCCACCGGGGGCTGGTGGCACAATCGTTGCAGTGCGTTGCACCGCCGCTCGACCGGATGAAGGGGTGAGAATCGTGAGCGATTTCGGCGCGGTCGAACCCGGCACCGATCTGTCGGGCTACGCGCGCGATCTCATCCGGATGCACGAGGCCGTCATCGGCGGCGGCCGCTCGCCGTTGCGGCCGCGGCCACTGGTCGCGCGCTCGTGGTCGCGGGTACTGGCGGCCGGTCTCGTGCCCGATCGGCCCCGGGCCCGCACGATGCTCGGCGTGGACGACGTCGAACGGCGGCGCCGCGCATCCTCGCTCACCACGGTGATCTCGGAGCTGACGCAGACGGTGTCGTGCCTGGCCGAGGCCAGCTCGCAGCTGATGCTCGTCGTCACCGACGCCGAGGGCGTGGTGCTGTGGCGGCACGGTTCGGCGAAGGTCCGCCATCGCGCGGATTCGCTGGGGTTCCGCGAGGGCGCACGCTGGACCGAGGAGGCGGTCGGCACCAACGCGATCGGCACGGCGCTCACCGAAGCCGCTCCGGTGCAACTGTTCTCGGGCGAACACTTCGAGCAGTTCCAGCACCCCTGGTACTGCACCGCGGCACCGATCCACGACCCGCGCACCGGTGAACTCCTCGGCATCGTCGACATCAGCGGCCCCGCCCTGACCCTGCATCCGGCCGTCACCGCCCTGGTCGCCACCGGCGTGCGGCTCGCGGAGGCACAGCTGTGGCGTCATCACGAGGACCGGCTCGCCCGGCTGCGCGCCGCCGCCGCGCCCGCCCTGGTCGCCCTCACCGGGCCCGCCGTGTTGGTCGACGAGCACGGCTGGGTCGCCCAGGCGATCGGCGTCACCGCCACCCGCCGGGTCGCGGCACCGCACGCCGAGCGCGCGATCACCGTCCCTGGGCTCGGCCCGTGCGTCGCCGAACAGCTCGCCGACGGCTGGCTGATCCGGCCGGACTCCGGCTCCCGCAGCACCCGGCTCGAACTCGATCTGTCCGGGCCGCCGACGATCAGCGTGCACGGCGGCGAATCCGGGTGGCGCAGTGCGCTCTCGGCCCGCCACGCCGAGATCCTGCTACTCCTGCACCTGTCCGGCCGACACGGGATGACGGTGCTCCAGCTGAGCAACGCCCTGTTCGGCGATCCGGACCACGCGGTCGCGGTCCGGGCGGAGGTCTCCCGGTTGCGGCGGGTGCTCGGCGCCGTGCTGACCAGTCGCCCCTACCGATTCACCGAATCCGTCGAGCTGACCGTCGAGCTGGGCAACGCCGAGCACCTGGCGGACTGCGACTTCGTTCGCCACACCGCGGGCCCGGCGTTGCGCG
This sequence comes from Nocardia sp. MH4, assembly GCF_019266065.1. Taxonomy (GTDB): domain Bacteria; phylum Actinomycetota; class Actinomycetes; order Mycobacteriales; family Mycobacteriaceae; genus Nocardia; species Nocardia canadensis. The sequence continues at coordinate 434,223 of NZ_LPNR01000112.1, forward strand.
CCCTGTGTGATCCCCGGTCCGCGGCTCAGTCCTGATGCCCGGGCGTGCCTCGTTTGTGGTCGCCGAAGGGCTCGTCGCGTTCCCGCACGGCCTCTCGGAATCCGACAGTGGCCGAACGGAGTTGGAAGGCGTAGCCCTCGCGGGTGTGCCGGGAGATGCCGTCGAAGACGGTGCTGACCATGCCGGAGGTGGCGACGCCCTGGGCCAGCAGACTGGAGTTGAGGGCCAGCTTGGCCATCATCAACTGGTTGACCGGCATTCGCGCGATCCGCTCCACCAGTTCCTCGGTGCGCGCGTCGAGTTGGTCGGCGGGCCAGGACTCCACCGCCAGGCCCCATTCGGCGGCCTGCTTGCCGGTCAGGCAGTCGCCGGTGAACAGCAGGCGCTTGGCGCGCTGGTCGCCGAGGCGGTGCGCCCACATGCCCGCGGCCGGGATGCCCCAGACCCGGGTGGGCGGGTAGCCGATCTTGGTGTCGTCGGCGCAGATGATCTGGTCACTGTAGAGGGCGATATCGGTTCCGCCTGCCACGGCGAAGCCGTGCAGCTTGGCCACCGTGGGTTTGTTCGCGTGCAGCAGGCTGGCGAAGCCGCGATTGAACCGGCTCATCATGGCGTAGTCGAGCATCGGGTCCCAGGTGCCCCACGGATTGTGGTTGACCGCCTGCGCGACCGGATCGATCGCGGTGCCGGTGACCTCGTCGGAACCGCCGGCACTCGCGAAACCCTGTTCGGCGAACATATCCAGGTCGTATCCGCCGCAGAAACCCTTGCCGCGGCCGGAGACCAGGATGACGTGCACGCGGGGATCGAGATCGGCCCGCTCGACGGCGTGCGCGAGATCCACCGGCGTATCCGGGGTGATCGCGTTGCCCTTGTCCGGCCGGTCGAAGGTGATGCGCGCGATGCGGCCGTCCCGCTCGTAGGTCAGCGTGCGGTACTCCCGCTCGGCACCGGGGTCGGGCCGGTCTCGCCACGGGGAATCGGGGCCCTCGGTCCAGTTCTCGTACCATGCCGCGGGCCGCTGACCCGCGTGGGAATCGTAGTCGGGCACGGTGACCTCCTGAGGACGCGGAACGTGACGGCCAGCCCGATGCTATCGGCAGGCCGACGCGGGCCCGGCGGGATCGGCTAGGCCGGGTAGGTGCGGATCTCGGTCGCCTTGACCGAGGCCCACAGCGTCGTCCCGCCGTGCAGGCGCAATTCGGCGACCGTCGCGGGGGTGACCTCGGCCAGCACCGGGGGCGCGCCGTCGAGCCGCACCCTGGTGAGGTGCGCGTGCTGTTCGATCCCGGTCACCGTGGTCTGCCAGGTGTTGCGCGGACTGCCGACGGGCGGCTCGGGGTACAGGCTCACCGCGTGCGGGGCGAACGCGAGATGGACTGCGCCCGAAGCGGGTTCGGCGATCGTGAGCGCACCGCCGCCGTCGAGCCGGACCGTCGTGCCGTCGGCGGTGCCGCGATAGAGGTTCAGCCCCACCAGCTGGGCGACGTAGTCGGTGCGTGGTCGCTGGGCGACCTCGCGCGGCACGCCTTCCTGCACGACGCGGCCGTTCTCGATGATGACCAGGCGGTCGGCCAGGATCATCGCGTCCAGCGGGTCGTGGGTCACCAGGACGGTGTGGCCGGTGAATTCGCCGAGATGACGGGCGAGTTCGGCGCGCACCTGGAGCCGGGTGGCGGCGTCGAGCGCGGCCAGGGGTTCGTCGAGCAGCAGCAGCGCGGGCTCGGTGGCCAGCGCGCGGGCCAGCGCGACGCGTTGGGCCTGGCCGCCCGAGAGCGAGCGGGGTTTGGCCGCCAGCTGCTCGCCCAGGCCGACGCGCTCGAGCCAGCGCGTGGCACGCTCGTTCGCGGTCCGGCGCGGCGCGCCGCGCGCCCGCAGCCCGAACGCGACATTGTCCAGCGCGCTCATGGTCGCGAACAGCAGGTAGTCCTGGAACACCACACCGACCGCGCGCTGTTCGGCGGGCACGAATCGGCTCGGCGGGATATCCCAGACGTGATCGCCCAGCCGGATGAAACCGTCGTCGAGCGGGGCCAGCCCGGCCAGCGCGCGCAGCGCCGTGGTCTTGCCCGCGCCGTTGGGTCCGAGCAGCGCCACGACCTCCCCGGCAGCGACCTCGAACGCGATGTCGAGGGTGAAGCGCGATCGGCGCACCCGCAGCGCGACATCCAGGGTCACAGTGGTCCTCGCGTCCATCGATCGCGCAGGGCGGCCAGCACGGCCACCGAGACGGCGAGCAGTACCAGGCTGAGCACGATGGCGTCCTCGGGGTCGGTTTCGAGCGCGAGGTAGACCGCCAGCGGCATCGTCGTGGTGGTGCCGGGGAAACTGCCCGCGAAGGTGATCGTGGCACCGAACTCCCCCAGTGCCCTGGCCCAGCACAGCACCGCACCGGCGATCACGCCGGGCATGACCGAAGGCAGCGTCACCCGGCGGAAGGTCAGCCACCGCGACGCGCCCAGCGTCGCGGCGGCTTCCTCGTAGCGCGGGTCGGCCGCCCGCAGCGCGCCTTCGACGGAGATCACCAGGAACGGCATGGCGACGAAGGCCTCCGCGACGATGACACCGGCGGTGGTGAACGGCAGGGAGAACCCGAACCACTCGTAGAGATAGCGCCCGAGGACCCCGCGCCGGCCGAGCACCAGCAGCAGCGCGACACCGCCGACGACCGGCGGCAGCACCAGCGGGACGGTCACCAGGGCCCGGATGATGCCCAGCCCCCGCACCTCACCCCGGGCCAGCAGCCAGGCCAGCGGAATACCGAACACCACGCACACGACGGTCGCCGAGGTGGCGCACACCAGCGACAGCCGCAACGCCTGGCCGACCTCGGCACTCGTCAGCCGCTCGGGCAGGGTGCGCCAGGGCGCGCGCAGGAGCAGCCCGATCATCGGCAGTACCAGGAAGGCCAGCGCGCACACGGCGGGCACGACCAGGATCAGCGGTCGCCGTCCCCGGACCGCCCGTCGTCGCGTCGCCCCGATCACGGCGTGTCGAACCCCGCTCCGGCGAAGACGGCCTGCGCCTGGTCGGACCCGATGAACTCGACGAACGCCGCCGCGGCCGCGGCGTTGGGCGCCTTCGCCAGCGCGGCGATCGGATAGTCGTTGATCGCCGTGGTCGACTCCGGGAAGTCCAGCCCCTGCACCTTGTCGCCGGCGGCCAGCACATCGGTGCGGTACACCAGCGCGGCGTCGACCTCGCCCAGCGTGACCTTGGTCAGCACCGCCTTGACGTCGGCTTCGCGGGTATCGGGCTGCGGGGTGATCCCGGCGGCCTCGAACACCGTCTTGGCCGCCGCACCGCAGGGCACCTGCTCGGCGCACAGGGCGATCTTCTCCTCCGGCTTCGCGAAGTCGGCCAATCCGGTGACCCGGCCCGGGTTGCCCTGCGGCACGGCGATCTCGAGGCGGTTGCGCACGAAGGTCACCGGCTTCGCGGTGATCTCGCCCGCGTCCACCACCTGCTGCATGTTCTTCGGCGCCGCCGAGGCGAACACGTCGACGGGGGCGCCCTGTTTGATCTGCTCGGCCAGCGCGGAGCTGGCGCCGAAACCGAAGACCACCTTCGTCCCGGGATGGGCCGCCTCGAACTGCTTGCCGAGCTCGGTGAACGTCCCGGTCAGCGACGCCGCGGCGAAGACGGTGACCGTGCCGCCCTGCGCCTGGTCGGCGGCGGTGTCGGTGTCGGTGCCGCAGCCGACCGCGGTCAGGGCCACCGCGCCGACCGTCAGTGCCACGCCGATACTGCGCATCATCGTCGACCTCGTCAACTTTCCGGGATTTCTACCACGACATGGGTGGACTTCACCGAGGCGACGGTGATGCTGCCGACGTCGAGCCCGAGCTCGTCGACGGACTCCCGGCTCATCAGCGACACCAGCCGGAACGGTCCCGCCTGGATCTCGACCTGCGCCATCACGGTGTCCTTGACGATGCGGGTGACGATCCCGCGCATCCGGTTGCGGGCCGAGGTGGCGACGGTGGTGCCCGGCGGGGCCGGTTCGCTGTTCTGCTGCAGGAACTCGGCGAGCTCGCGCCCATCGATGCCCTTGCGGCCGCTGTCGAGCTGGATCGCGGTGAGCCTGCCCTGATCGATGTGCCGGCGGACGGTGTCATCACTGACACCCATCAACGCCGCTACTTCACTGATCCGCAGATTCGACACGAAGGGAGTGTATTCGACGCATCTACGGTGCGCATAGCGGAACTGTTCCGAACTTCCGGAATAATGGGAGTTTCCTCGTCGCGCTAGGGTCGAATCGCGGGGTCGCCCAGACCTCGCCCGGGTTCTCAGCCAACCGACACGAAGAGGCTTGCCATGCATCTCGGCGGTACGACCATTCGGGCCCTCATCGCGGCGGCCGTCGTCGCGGCACCGCTGTGCGCGTTCGCGCCGGTGGCCACGGCCGATCGCGGCTTGCTCGACGACGCGATCACCCTCACCAGCGGTGGTCTGTGCGTCGGGCACATCCATTTCGCGACGGTCTTCGGACCGAACACGCCCTACTTCGGCCTGATCAGCGCCCTGCACGGGATCGGCCCGTGCGCGGTGGAGGTCACCGTCGACTGGCGCAATCTCGACACCGGGGCCACCGGCACCGTGCGGCAACTGGTCGCCGGGACCGGCGGTACCCAGATCTCGTTCGATCCCGGACCGGGGCGGATCACCGGCACGCTCACCACCAACGCACCGCACAAGCCGGGCACCTTCGAATTCGTGCGCACAGCGCAGTAGTCCGCCGCGGCCGGCAGGATCGGCCGCGGCGGACGGGGGTGGTGGCAGCTCAGGCGCGGGTGAGCGCGCCCGCGTACTCCGACCGGGCGAATCTGCCCGCCGGCTGGAACCGGGCGAGCACCTCGGTCGCGGGCACGCCGGTGATCTCCTCGATGTAGGCGCCCGCCTGTTCGACGGTGTCGATCCCGAGGAACGGCTGCGGATGGTGCAGCAGGCCGACCAGCGCGCTCGCGAACCGCGGCTCCACCGCGGCGGCGGCGAAGAACTGCCCGCCGATGTCGGCGAACTCCGGATCGCTGAGGAACAACCGGGTCACCTTGGCGGCGGCATCGCTGCGCGCGGCGAGGAACTCCCCGTAGCGCGCGGCGATCCAGGCCTCGTCGAAGGCGCCGTCGTGGACGGCGGCCGCGGCGACCAGGCGCTGCGCCTGGATCAGCCCGCTCTGCGCGCCCTGCCCGGCGATCGGGTCGTAGGCGACGGAGGTGTCGCCCAGCGAGGCCACCGGGTGCCCGCTCGCGGTCCGGCCGACACCGGCGCGAACCACCGGTCGCACGGCGCCCTCGAGCCACGAGTGCGGATCGTCCTCGATCACCTGGGTGGCCAGGACCTCCGGCAGATCCCAGTCGATGTAGTCGCGGTAGAGCTCGGTGACGATCCGGTGCGCCGACGCGGCCGAATCGGCCGCGCCGAACCGCGCCGCCCAGTCGCTGCCCGGCCGCGCCCAGCCCAGGAACGCCCAGCTCGGACCGGCGTCCTTGTGCAGATAGGGCCCCCACCAGCCCTCGCCCTGATCGGCGAAGATGGAGAACCCGCTGTGGCCGCCGCCCGCCGGACTGCGATGGGCGAACACACCGGGGTCGTGGCCGAGACCGGTGACGGTGACCGTGAGCAGCGAGCGCTGGGGCGCGTCGTAGACGGTGCGCTCGGGGTCGACGGGGAACAGCTCCGACAGGCCACCGCGACCGGTCGCGACCAGGGTCAGGTCGTGCTGGGCGGCGATCCCGTCGAGGGATTCCGGGGTGACCTGCTCGACGACGAACCGACCACCGCGCTCGCGGAACGCGGTGAGTCGCTCGTCGGCCTTGAGCCTGGTGTCGACCGCGACGCCGACGTAGCCGTCGAACTCGCCGTCGAAGGCGATCAGCTCGTTGCGGTCGGGGTCGGCGATGCGGACGCTGAGTCCGGTGTGGCGGGGCGCCCTGGCGGTGTAGGTGTCCAGACCCAGGGCCAGCTCGGCCTGTTGGGTCACCCCGAATTCCAGGGCGGTGCCGGTGGCGGGAACGTCGTTGCGGAGGGCCTGTTGGTCTCGGTCGCTGTAGAGCGTGACCTCGAAGCCGGCGTCGAGCAGACCTAGCGCCGCGGTGACGCCGGTCTGTCCGGCGCCGACGATCGCGGCCGAACGCGTGGAACGTGAAGCGGGATTCTGCGATGTCATATCGGCTATGGTGCTGGATTCCGTTCCGCCGCAGCAGGGTTGCGATCAGCGAGAATCGATGGCCGCGACGATCGAGCCCGGCCTCGACTCCGCGTCCGGCAGGACGGTCGAATTCCGGCCGCCCACCCGGTAGCTCGCGCCGCGATGGTCGTCCGGGAGCCGGTCGCCCGCGCCGAACAGCGCGTGCCGCAGGGTGCCGGGCTCGTACTCGGCGGCATAGACACCGCGGGCGGTCAGCACCGGAACCACGTAACGCACGATGTCCTCGAACGAGCCGGGGGTGATCGCGTAGGCCAGGTTGAACCCGTCCAGATCGGTCTCGGCGACCCAGTCCTGGAGCTGGTCGGCGACGGTCTGTCCCGACCCGACGAACACCGGGCCCATGCCGCCGATGCCGGCCCAGCGGCCGATGTCGCGCACGGTCCATTCGCGGCCGTCGTCGTCGAACTCCTGGAACGCGGCGACCGCCGACTGGATGGCATTGCTCTGCACGTCGCCGATGGGGTCGTCGAGGTCGTAGCGCGACAGGTCGATCCCCATCCAGCCGGACATGAACACCAGCCCGCCCTCCACGCTCGCGTAGGACAGGTACTCCTCGTGCTTGGCGTGGGCGGCCGCGTCGGTGGCATCGGTGACGATGGTGGCCAGCGCGTAGATCCGGGCCGCGTACCGGTCACGACCCGCCGCCTCGAGCGCGTCCCTGACCCGCGACACCGTCTGGGTGAGTACGCGTTTCGACGGCGCTGCCACGAACACGGCCTCGGCGTTCTCCGCGGCGAAGCGCACGCCGCGCGGGGAGGCGCCCGCCTGGTAGATCACCGGGGTGCGCTGCGGCGAGGGCTCGGACAGATGGATGCCCGGCACGGTGAAATGCCGTCCCCGATGGCCGATGTGGTGCACCTTCGCCGGGTCGACGTAGATGCCACGATCCACATCGCGCACCACCGCGTCGTCTTCCCAGGAGCCCTCCCAGAGCTTGTAGAGCACCTCGAGGTATTCATCGGCCTGGTCGTAGCGGTCGTCGTGGTCGAGCTGATCGTCGGCGCCGAGATTGCGAGCCGCCGAGGGCAGGTAGCCGGTCACGACGTTCCAGCCGACCCGGCCGCCGGTGAGATGATCCAGCGTGGACAGCCGCCGGGCGAACGGGAAGGGGTGCTCGAAGCCGGTGCCCGTGGTGATGCCGAAGCCGAGGTGCTCGGTGACGGCGGCCATCGCCGTCACCAGCAGCAGCGGATCGGCCACCGGCACCTGCGCGCCCTCCCGCAGGGCGGCGAGATCGTTGCCGCCGTAGACGTCGTAGATGCCCAGGACATCGGCGATGAAGATGCCGTCGAAGCGGCCGCGTTCGAGCAGCTGGGCGAGCTCGGTCCAGTAACTCAGTTCCTTGTAGCGGTGCGACTGGTCGTCGGGGTGGCGCCACAGGCCGGGCGACTGGTGCGCCACACAGTTCATGTCGAAGGCGTTGAACCGGATCCGGCGGGTCATCGGGTGGGCCCGTCGGCCGCGACGCGTTCCCCGGCACTCCAGCCGAACGGCAGGTCGGTGCCGTTGAGCAGGTGATCGCCTACCGCTCTGGCCTTCTGGATGGCGGGGTTGTGCACCGAGATGGTGCGCGCGTTGCGCCAGTGCCGGTCCAGGCGCAGCCCTTCGGACACGATGGACGCGCCGCCCACCTCGAACAGCAGGCTGGTCGCGGGCAGCACGGTGTCGATCACCGCGAGCTGGGCCTGCGCGGCGGCGAGTTCGACAGCGGTGAGCGCCTTTTCATCGGTCGCGCCCGCGGCGAGGACCTCGTCGAGCAGGTCGGCCACGGCGAGGACGTTCGCGCGCGCGGAGAACGCGGCCGCCGACAGCTGGCCGATCACCTGCTGCACCAGCGGATCGTGGCGGGGCAGGTCGGCGGCGGAATGGGTGTAGCCGCGCGTTCGCCGCGAGACCCATTCCCGCACATCGCTTTCCGCGCGCTGGGCGATGCCTGCGAGCACCGCGAGCTGGACCAGCTGCAGGTAGGAGGTCGCGTAGGTGGGGCCGGGCACGCCGTAGCCGGGGCCGAGGATCTGTTCCTCGGTGACCCGCACCGCCGTGAATTCCGTGGTGCCGCTGGCGGTGAGCCGCTGCCCGAAACCGTCCCAGTCGTCGTGCTGACGCACCCCGTCGGCGTGGGCGCCGACCAGCACACCCACCCGTTCGCCGTCCCGGTCGGCGGCGACGAGGATGTGGTCGGCGTAGAGGGAGCCGGTGCTGTAGAACTTGGTGCCGTCGAGCCGCCAGTGTTCGCCGTCGCGAGTGAGCCGGGTCCGATACCGGTCGACCGCGCCGACCCCGGGCTCGGTGATGGCGTTGCCGACCAGGGTGCCCTCGGTCACCGCGCGCAGCCACCGCTCGCGTGCAGGCCCCGCGGCCGCCAGCAACTGGTCCTCGACGAAGGAGAAGTGCACACGCAACGCCTGCGGCAGGTTCGATTCGGCGGCGGCGAGGTCGATGAGCAGCCGGAACAGCTGGCGCACGCTCGCGCCGTAGCCGCCGAACTCCACCGGCACCCGCAGCGCGCCGAAGCGGGCCGCGCGCAGGGCGGCGATCTCGGCGTGTGCCAGTTCGCGGTCGGTTTCGCGGGCGACAGCGCCCTCGGCGATGCGATCGAAGAGGGGACGGAAGACGTCGTCCAGTTCGGAATCGGCCGCGCGTTTCGTCTCTGTGGAAGTCATTCCCCCACCATGACGCCGCAAGGCCGCATGCTCACCGGTTGCGCGCAGCGGGATCGCAAAGCCCGCGGCGGCGTGTTGCGATCAAGCCGAGCCGGGGGCCTGTGGCCCGGCGGGGTCTCTGCGACGATGTCGGCATGAGCACCGCCACCCGACCGGGTGTTGTCACGACCGGCACGCTGGTTCTGCTGTCCGCGCTGTACTTCGCGCAGGGTCTGCCGTTCGGCTTCTTCACCCAGGCGCTGCCGGTAGTGCTGCGCGAATCGGGCTATTCGCTGGTGGTGATCAGCGCCTCGGGCGTGCTGTTCCTGCCGTGGGCGCTGAAGTTCCTGTGGGCGCCCTATGTCGACCGGTACGGCACCCGGCGCACCTGGCTGCTGGTGCTGCAACTGTCCGCGGCGGCGGTCGCCATGCTGCTCGCGTGCCTGGACCTGTCGTCGTCGCTGCGGTGGCTGTTCGTCGGCATCGTGGTGGTGAATCTGTTCTCGGCGACGCAGGACGTGGCGACCGACGGGCTCGCCGTGCGTCTGCTGGGTCCGCGCCAGCGCGGGCTGGGCAACGGCATCCAGGTCGGCGCGTATCGCGTCGGCATGATCGTCGGCGGCGGCGCCCTGCTGTGGCTGTTCGCCCTGGCCGGGTGGCGGATGCTGTTCCTGGCCATGGCCGTGCTGATCGTGCTGACCACGGTGCCGGTATGGCTGCTACGCGAACCCGTCGCCGACCGCCCGCCGCCGCGGCATCCGGCGCGCCTGCTCGGTACCTGGTGGACCCGGCTGCGTCGGCCGGGCATTCTCGCCTTCATCGCGCTCATCGGCGCGTTCAAGTTCGGTGACTCGATGGCGTCCGCGCTGACCGGTCCGTTCCTGTCCGACGCGGGGCTCGATCTCGGCCAGATCGCGCTGATCAAGGGAGTGCTGTCCTCGGCGGGCGCGCTCGCCGGAGCCGGCCTCGGCGGCTGGCTCGCCTACCGCTTCGGTCGCAGGCACGCACTGCTCATCGGCGGTGTCACCCAGACCGCCGGCATCGTGCTGTATCTGCTCGCCGCGCACGGGATCGGCGGATTCGAGCTGCTCGTCACCGCGAGCCTGGCCGAGCACGTCTTCGGTGGCGCCGCCACGGTCGCGGTGTTCGCGCTCATGATGGACGCCGCCGACACCGACCACGCGGGCAGCGACTACACGCTGCTCGCCTGCGCCGTCGTCGTCGTCCAGGGTGTGGCGGGCATGGCGGCCGGGGTGGTCGGTGATCTGGCGGGCTATTCGGCCCTGTTCGCGACGAGCCTGGTGCTGTCCGGACTCGGCTGTGCCGCCCTGATTCTCGGGTTGTCGCGCGGGATGGGTCCGGTCGGCGTGCGCCGGGCGCTCGCGGCCGCCGACGCGCCGCATCCGGTCCCGGAACCGGCGGATGCGGAGTCTGCGAGACTGGGACGGTGAGCGATGCCGATGCGGGAACCTATGTCGAACCGGGCGAATTCCGTCGCGACACCAACTACATCACGACGCGGATCACCGCCGACGGCCGCGACGGCTACCCCGTCGAGCCCGGCCGCTACCGGCTCGTCGCGGCCAGGGCCTGCCCGTGGGCCAACCGCACGCTGATCGTGCGCCGGTTGCTCGGCCTGGAACCGGTGCTCTCGCTCGGCCTGTGCGGCCCCACCCACGACAAGCTCAGCTGGACCTTCGACCTGGACCCTGGCGGGGTCGACCCCGTGCTGGGCATCCATCATCTGCGCGACGCGTACCTGGCCCGGTTCCCGGACTATCCGCGCGGCATCACCGTGCCCGCCGTGGTCGACATCCCGACCGGTCAGGTCGCCACCAACGACTACGCCCAGATCACTCTCGACTTCGCCACCGAGTGGACCGCCTATCACCGCCCCGGCGCACCGCAGCTGTATCCGGAACCGCTGCGTGAGCAGATCGACGAGATCAACCTCGACGTCTTCCGCAACGTCAACAACGGCGTCTACCGCTGCGGTTTCGCGGGCGCTCAGGACGCCTACGACGCCGCCTACGTCCGCCTCTTCGACGCCTTGGACCGGCTGACCGAGCGGCTGCGCACCCAGCGCTACCTCGTCGGCGACACCATCACCGAAGCCGACGTGCGCCTGTTCACCACCCTCGCCCGCTTCGACCCCGTCTACCACGGCCATTTCAAGTGCAACCGCAGCAAACTCACCGAGATGCCGGTGCTGTGGGCCTACGCCCGCGACCTGTTCCAGACCCCCGGTTTCGGTGACACCATCGACTTCGGCCAGATCAAGGAGCACTACTACGTCGTGCATCGCGACATCAACCCCACCGGCATCATCCCGGCCGGCCCGGACCTGTCGAACTGGCTGACACCGCACCACCGCGAGGAACTGGGCGGGCGCCCGTTCGGCGACGGCACCCCGCCGCCGCCGCCCCTGCCCGCCGAGCAGGTACCGCCGATCGAGTGAGACCGACTGTCCGCCACCGGGACCGGGGCGAGCGGACAATATCGGCATGCCCGAACTGCTGCCACCCGTGGTGGATGCCGACCGATTCACCGCGACACCCCAACCGACGCTTCCCGGGATCGACGGCCTGATCCTGCGCCCGTGGACCGCGGCCGACGCACCGGTCGTGTACCGGGCGTTCCAGGACCCGGCGATCAGCCGCTGGCACGTCCGCAGCGCCGAATCCGTCGGCCAGGTGCGCGAGTGGATCGAGCGCTGGCGTGGCACCTGGTCCACCGGCAACGGGCAGTGGGCCGTCACCGTGGACGGCGAGGTCGCCGGACGAATCGGCTTGCGCCGCACCGACCTCGGCGAAGGCCACACCGAACTCGCCTACTGGACGCTACCCGCCCGGCGGGGCCAGGCTGTCGCACCCCGCGCCGCCCGGGTCCTCACCCGGTGGGCGTTCCACGACATCGGCTTCGACCGCATCCAGCTCACCCACTCGGTCCACAACGCGCCGTCGTGCCGTGTCGCGGCCAAGTGCGGATTCGTTCTGGAAGGCACCCTGCGCGGCGCCGGGCGCCACCGCGACGGCTGCCACGACATGCACCTGCATGCCCGGTTACGCACCGATCGCCCGGGTGGTCGCTGAATCCTCGCCGTCGACGGGCCGTTGCCGGTCGCGGCACGTTCCGACTGCTTGCCTCCCCCTTCTACTGTATACACGAATCCGGGCCCTCATGAGGCGCGGAATTGTGGTCCATAATCGCTCGCGAAATACCGAAACCACCAGGTGAGGAGTAGCGGGGATGGCCTATGTACTGGATTTCGGGGAGATCGATCGCACCCGGATCGCGATCGTCGGCGGCAAGGGCGCGAACCTCGGTGAGCTGGCGCGCATCGAGGGTGTGGACGTGCCGGACGGCTTCTGTGTGACGACCGACGCCTTCGCCCGGGCGCTGGCGGGCGCACCCGCGATCGAGGACCTGCTCGACGAACTGTCGCGCCTGGCGGCCGAGGACCGTGCGGCGATCGCCGCGGTGAGCGCCCGGGTGCGGCACGCGATCGAGGACCTGGTCGTCCCGGAGGACGTCGCGGCCGAGATCCTCGCCGCGCACGCCCGGCTCGGCGTGGACGGCGCCTACGCGGTCCGGTCCAGCGCCACCGCCGAGGACCTGCCGACCGCGTCGTTCGCGGGCCAGCAGGACACCTTCCTCAACATCGTGGGACCCCCGGCGATCCTCGAGCACGTCAGCCGGTGCTGGGCTTCGCTGTTCACCGAGCGCGCCGTCACCTACCGGCTGCGCAACGGGTTCGGCGAGAAAGTGATTCGGATGGCGGTGGTCGTGCAGCGGATGGTGTTCCCGCGTGCCTCGGGCATTCTCGTCACCGCTGATCCGGTCACCTCCGACCGGCGGATCGTCTCCATCGATGCCGGTTTCGGCCTCGGCGAGGCGCTCGTCTCCGGTCTCGTGAACGCCGACATCTACCGGGTCCGCGACGACACCGTCGTCGACCGGACGATCGCCACCAAGAAACTCGCCGTCGAGCCGGCGCCCGCGGGCGGCACACGGGTACGCGAGATCACCGAGGAGCAGCGCAACGACCCGGTGCTCACCGATGCGGAGGTGCTGCGGCTGGCTCGGCTCGGCCGCCGGATCGAAGCGCATTTCGGCAGTCCGCAGGACATCGAGTGGTGTCTGGACGGCGCGGATCCGCGGATCGTGCAGAGCAGACCGATCACCACCCTGTTCCCGATTCCGGTGGCCGCCGACGGGCAGAACCGCGTCTACGTGTCGGTGGGCCACCAGCAGATGATGACCGATGCGATGAAGCCACTGGGAATCTCGCTGTGGCAGTTGACGAGTCGCGCGCCGATGCGGGACGCGGGCGGTCGCCTGTTCGTCGACGTCACCGAGATGCTGTCCGCGCCGGCGGTCCGCACCGGCCTGATCGACGGGCTCGGCAAGTCCGATCCGCTGATCGGGGACGCGCTACGGTCGGTGGTCGAGCGCGGCGACTTCCTCCGCCCGGCGACCGAGGACGCCGAGGTCCGCGCACCCGCCGGTGTCCCGACGCCCGGTGCGGCGCGCACGCCGATCGAGGCCGACCCCGACCTCGTCGCCGAGCTGGTCGCCGACATCGACTCCTCCATCGCGACGCTGCAGCGCGAGATCCCGAACTACACGGGCCCGGCGCTGATCGATTTCCTCCGCGCCGATATCCAGGAATTGCAGCGGACGGTGTTCGCGCCGCGCAGCCTGCAGGCGATCATGTCGGCGATGGAGGCCACCGAGTGGCTCAACGACCGGCTGTGGGAGTGGCTCGGCGAGAAGAACGCCGCCGACGTGCTCCTGCAGTCGGTTCCGGGCAATGTGACCTCGGAGATGGGTCTGGCACTGCTCGACGTCGCCGACGCGATCCGTCCGCACCCGGATGTCGTCGCCTACCTGGAGCAGGTCGAGCAGACGGGCCCGGGGCCGGACGGCTTCCTGGTCGAGCTGGCCGACCGTTCCGGGGGTCCCGAGGCCCGCGCCGCGATCGAGGGTTTTCTCGCCCGCTACGGCATGCGCTGCGTCGGCGAGATCGACATCACCCGCCCGCGCTGGAGCGAGAGTCCCACCACGCTCGTGCCCACGATCCTGGGCAATATCGAGAACTTCGGGCCCGGTGCGGGCACGCAGCGCTTCGACGAGGGCCTGCGTGCGGCCGAACAGGCCGAGCATCAGCTCCTGGACCGCGTGCGCGCCCTGCCGGACGGGGCCGCGAAGGCCGAGGAGACCGCGGCGATGATCGACCGCCTGCGCACCTACTCCGGCTATCGGGAGTATCCGAAGTACGGCATGGTGAGCCGCTATTTCGTCTACAAGCAGGCGCTGCTCGGCGAAGCCGGGCGGCTCGTCCGCGACGGCGTCCTGCGCGCGCCGGAGGACATCTTCTACCTCCGGTTCGACGAACTCGGCGAGGTGGTCCGCACCCGCCGGGTGAGTGCCGAACTCATCGACGAGCGCAAGGACGCCTTCCGCGCGTATCAGTCGCTGTCCGCACCTCGGGTGCTCACCTCCGACGGCGAGGCGCTGAGCGGGGCGTACCGGCGCGAGGATCTACCGTCCGGCGCACTGCCCGGCATGGCGGTCTCCGCGGGGATCATCGAAGGTCGCGCGCGCGTCGTGTCCGACATCGGGCAGGCCGACCTCGACCCGGGAGACATCCTGGTGACCGCCTACACCGACCCCAGCTGGACTCCGCTGTTCGTCGCGATCAGGGGCCTGGTGACCGAAGTCGGCGGCCTGATGACCCATGGCGCGGTGATCGCCCGCGAATACGGACTGCCCGCCGTCGTCGGGGTGGAGCATGCCACCTCGCTGATCCGGGACGGGCAGCGCATCCGCGTGAACGGCGCCGACGGTTACGTGGAGATCCTGACCCCGGACGAATGACGGCGACGCCGTGGCCTTCCCGACGGCCCGCTGCGGCGGGCCGCCGGGAACGGGCGGTCTAGACCACCTTGGCGCTGATCAGCATGGTCCAGATCGCGCCCTGATCGACGACCTCGACACCGAGCTTCTCCGCCTTGGCCAGCTTGCTGTCACCGACGCCGGCGCCGGTGATGAGCAGGTCGGTGTTGGCCGAGACCGAGGAGGCCGCCGTCGCGCCCGCCTGCTCGCACAGGCGCTGGAAGGTCGGTCGGGCAACCTTCTCCCCCGACCGCGGATCACTGATGGCGCCGGTGATGACGACCGTCTTGCCCGCCAGTGGCGCACCCGCCGCGACGACCGGCGCGAGGTCCTCCTCGCGCACGTCCAGGCTGACACCGGCCGCGCGCAACCGCTCCAGCTCCGGACGTAGGCGGGTCAGGTGCGCGACCAGGGAGGCGGCGACCTTAGGGCCGATGTCCTCCACCGCGACGAGGCGTTCCTCGCCCGCGTCGGCGACCTCCTCCAGGGAGCCGAAACCCGCGCGGGCCAGTCGCGCGGCGGTGCCGTCGGAGGCCATCGGGATGGCCAGGCCGATCAGCGCGCGACGCAGGCCGACCTGGCGGCTCGCGTCGATCGACTCGATCATCCGCGCGGCCGACACCTCGCCGATGCGGTCGAATTCGAGCAGGCGCTCCTGGGTGAGGGTGTAGAAGTCCGACGGGCGTTCCAGGATGCCCGCCTCGGCGAGGCGTTCGATCCACACCTGCCCGATGGCGTCGATGTCGGCCGCCGCGCGCGAGGCCCAGTGGATCAGCCGGCGCACGGTCTGGGCCGGACAGGCCACATTGGTACAGAACAGCTCTCGGCTGTTGCCCTGCTCGGTGACCGGCTGCCCGCAGGACGGGCACGCGGTCGGCGGCACGATCTCGCGCTCCTCGCCGGTGCGCGCGGCCGCGTCGAGCACGCCCGCCACGAACGGGATCACATCGCCCGCGCGGCGCACCAGCACGGTGTCCCCGATCTTGATGTCGCGGGCGCGGATCACCTCCTGGTTGGCCAGTGTCGCCTTGGTGACGGTGGTACCGCCGACGAACACCGGCTCCAGCCAGGCGACCGGCACGATCTTGCCGGTCTTGCCCACGTCCCACACGACGTCGGCCAGCAGCGTGGTCTTCTCCTCCGCGGCGAACTTGAACGCGAGCGCGCCGCGCGGCGAGTTCGAGCGGGTTCCGGCCGCCGCGTACGCATCCCGGTCGGCCAGCCGCAGCACGGCCCCATCGATGTCGTAGTCCAGGTCGTTGCGGCCCTGTTCGATTTCGGTGATCGCGGCCTGCGCCTGTGCCGCGTCGGCGCACAGCCGCATCCGCGCGCCTTCCACGCCCAGCGCGTGCAGGCCCGCGCCGAGGTCGTGCGCGGCGTTGTCATCGGAGGTGTCGAGGTCGAAGCCGAAGAACTGCAGGCGACGCTCGGCGACGGTGGCCGGGTCCTTGGCCCGCAGTGTGCCCGCCGCCGCATTGCGCGGATTGATCAGGGGTTTGTCCGGGTGCGCCGCGTTGTAGGCGGTGAAGGTCGAGCGCAGCATCACCGCCTCGCCGCGCACCTCCACCCGCCCGGGGAGCTCGATCCGGTCGGGTACACCATCGACCAGCGCGCGGACCAGCATGGTCACATCGTCACCGGTCGTGCCATCGCCCCGGGTCACGGCCCGCACCAACCGGCCGTCCTCGAAGACCAGTGCCAGCGACAAACCGTCGAGCTTCGGCATGACCACCACCGGCTGGCCGGGAAACCGCTGGAAGAACGCTTCGACCTGCTCTGGCTTGGTGGCCTTCTCGAGCGACAGCATCGGCCGCGAGTGCCGCACCGGCGCGTGCAGCACCGCGGGGGCGCCGACCTGGTCGAGCGGATTCGGCTCGGGCGTGAGCTCGGGGTGCGCCGCGATCAGCGCACGCAACTCGTCTTCGATCGTGTCGTACTCGGCATCGGCGACCAGCGGCTCGCCCTGATAGTAGGCGTCGCGCAGCGCCACGATGCGATCGGCGAGTTCTTGGATACGTTCCCCTGTTTCCACAGCACACGACGCTACCGATTCCCACCGACACCTCCGACGAGCAGGGTTGGCGGGGGTGGGCGGCTCACGAAATCCTCACGCTGCGGACGGCAGTATCGGCAGCGATCAGGTTCCGGCCGTGTCCGGTCTCGCCGACCGAGCGCACCCGACACCCGCGGCGGCTCCTCGCGCCCCGCGGAACCGCACCGCCGAGCTGCCCTCGCGGTGCGGATCGCGCCGTGGACGCGACCGCTCCTGATCCGGCGCACCCGCCGACTGTTCCTCCGGCGGGTGCGCCCCCTTCCCACGGCGCGGGCGGTCAGGCCGCGACGGCTCGCCGAATCGCCCGCAGCCGTTCGGTTGTCGGCGGATGGGTGCCGAGCCAGCGGGCACGCGCGGCGAGCAGTGGCGATGCGGGAGTCGACTCGTGCGGCAGCCACCTGCGCAGTGCGCCGTGCAGATCGCGGCCGTACCCGAAGTCGACCGCCATCCGATCGGCGGCGAACTCCCCTCGCCGCGAGCGCGCCGCCGCGCTGAGCGGTTCCAGCACGAGCAGGGTGATCAGGACCGCGACGGTCGGTGCGCCGATGCGCGGCGTCAGCACCGTCGCCGCACCCACCAGGAGCGCGGCCGAGATCGCCGACCGGATCAGCAGGCGGACGACACCGGGACCCCGCGCCGCGCGGACAGGGATCTTGCCGATCGCGCGGACCACGCGGGCCGGGAGCGAGGCCCAGTCGTCGAGCAGCCGCAGCCGCGGATCGAGCAGGAGGTGATGGCCGAGTTCATGGGCGAGCACGGCGGCCAATTGCCGTGGCCGCAGCGACCCGAGCGCCCAGCTCGTCACCGCGACCATCCGGGCGGGGGCGGCGAAGGCGTTCAAGGCGGCCGATTGCTGCACCCACAGCGAATAGGGCCAACCGTCGACGCCGGCCGCGCGGGTGACCTCGGACCAGGCTGACGCGAGCAGGTCCGGCTCCGCGCCGACCGGTGGACGAAATCCGTACGCCGCCGCCGCTTGTGCCCGATTCGGGTGGAACCACGACGCACTCGCCACACCGCAACCGATCACGAACCACAGCGCGAGCACGATCATCGCCGCCCAGTAACCCATACCGACCCCGACCACATACACCAGCACTCCATTGAGCGTCAGGCTCGGCAGCGTCAGCAGAAATCCACCGGCGAATTCGCGAATCCTCCCCACCGGTAGGAGTTTACGGATACTCACCGACAGGTCGGGCGGTGAGCCGAACCACCATCGCTTGCCGCCCGGTAACCGGCGTGCCATGGTGGAAGTGAGCCCGGACCTCGGGCTTCCGGACGAGGGGTGCCGTACCCGGAGTGCGACAAGACGGCCCGAGGAGGGCTCTCATGTCGTGGATTCTGCTGGTCGTGTCCGGATTTCTGGAGGCCGTCTGGGCAACGGCTCTGGGCAAATCGGAAGGCTTCACCCGGCTCGTGCCCTCGGTGGTGTTCTTCGCCGCGCTCCTGGCGAGCATGGCGGGATTGGCCGTCGCGATGCGCGAACTTCCCGTGGGCACCGCGTACGCGGTCTGGGTCGGTATCGGCGCGGTCCTCACCGTCGCCTACGCCATGGCCACCGGCGAGGAACCCGTCACGGTGGCCGAGCTCGTCTTCCTGACCATGATCGTGACCGGCGTGGTCGGGCTCAAACTCACCCACTGACCACCACGCTCCTTCTTTTCCCTGATGACGTCTCGATCACTCCCGATCCGCGTCGTCGGTCCGCGCACGTCCACCGATCTCCGCTTCTCCGCCGACTCCGCGCAACGCTGCCGCAACGGTGGCGTTGCCTCGATCAGCGCGCGCAATGATGCAGGGGCTGCCATTCTCTCCGCGTTGCGTCCTTGTCGCACAGCACAACCGCTGGCAGAATTGCTCTGAAATTGCCGAGGTCTCGCTCTTCCCTCCCGCTGAAGGGGCAGTCCATGCCGCAGACATCGACGACGCGACGAATCGGTCGGGCGATGAAGGCGGGAGAACGGAGGCGGCGTTCGGCCGCACGCGGCAGTGTGTCCGCCGCGATTCTGACGGCACTGGGTGTGGTGTGGCTCGAGGTGCAGAGTGTCGGCGCGGTCGCTCTCGCCGCGACGACGGTGCTGGTCGTTCCCGGCACCGACACCAGCGACCCGTCGGTGGCCCACAACTTCGAAAGCAATGCCTACCAGAACTTCGTCGCCCCCGGCGCGGATGGCTGTACGGACAACTCCTGTCCCGGTGTCGCCTTCGTTCCCGTCCCGTACGACGCGTCCCTGTGGCCGGTCATCTCGTCGAAGGGTCCCGAGGCATCCTCGGCGAAGTGGAATCCCTCGGTGGCCGACGGTGTGACGACTCTCGGCGCGCTCGCCGCCCGACAGATCGACGCTCCCGCGCACGGCGGCATCGTCGTCTTCGGCTATTCGCAGGGCGCGACGGTCGCCAGTGCGCAGAAGGCCGCCCTGGCCGGCCTGACACCCCCGGACAAGGATCGTCTGGCCTTCGTCCTCATCGCGAACCCGAATCGCCCCAACGGCGGAATCATCGAGCGGCCGGTACGTTTCGGGGAGATCCTGATCGCCGACATCAGTTTCGGACCGCCCACCCCGACCGACACCGGCATCGCGACAACCGATATCGCCATGCAGTACGACGGCATTTCCGACTTCCCGGCCTATCCGCTCAATGTCGTCGCCGACGCCAATGCCCTGTTGGGCACCCTGCTCATCCACCCCTCCTATCTGCAGCCGAAAGGCGACGGCGCGGGCAGCCACCCCAAGCCGGGCGCGGCGATCTACGGCTACCCCGATCCGGCCGACTACCTCGCACAGCAGAATTGCGACGACCATCCCGCGAACTGCCAGGTCCACGGCGACACCACCTACAAGACGATCCCCAGCCCCGAAGGCACCCTGCCCCTGCTGTATCCCCTGCGCGCGGTCGGACACCACCTGAACCGGACCGACGTCACCGAACCCGTCGCCGCCCTCCTGGAACCGGCCCTGCGCGTAGTGATCGAAACCGGATACGACCGCACCGATTACGCGGCCCCCACCCCCTTGCATGTCGATCAACCCCTCGACCCCAGCAGAACCGACACCCTCCCGGCGGACCTGTCCGTCGCGATCGACCAGGGCATCGCCGCCGCGGCCGCCGACATCGACAACCCGTCCCACACCCCGGATCGAACCCTGCCGCCCGCGGCGGCCCTGACGAATCTCGACGACCTCCTCCCGCCGAATCCGATATCACCCCTCCTCCACGATTTCCTCACCCCGGCTCCCTAGCCACAACCGCGGCGACCCCGGACCCGGCTAGGGTCGAACGGACCGGCGTACCGCGCGCCGGGAACGACCCGAGCCGAGCGAAAGCACCCGCGCCTGCTACGCGGACGACGTCGCACAGGGCCTCACCGATGCCGGTTTGCGGGTGCTGGCGCACCGTGGAATTCGCAGCGTCTGCGACCTGATCGTCGACGACGAGCGCAAGACCGACCCGCACTTCTTCGCCCGACTCGAACAGCTGGAACTCGCGATGTCCTCCCGCGCGCCCTACATCTACACGGCGAGGTTCTTTCACCTGATCGCCACGCCGAATTGAGGCATTGTCCGGCGCGCCCCGAATTGCCCGATGCTTCATACGAAACTAGTAGTTTCGCATGCTGACCTGGTGGCCACACGGAGACCGGGAGGCGGGCGGCCGCGCGAGGAACCCGGCGCCCGACCGTCGGCGGCGATTTGCCTGCCGGCGATAAGTCGGACACGATGTCCAGGTAAAATGTGCGGTGGGCACGGGCGTGGAGGTATGTGATGGTCAGCTGGGACAACGCGGTGCGTAATGTGGGCGCGCTGTTCGGCCCCGGAATCGAGCCGTATGTCCCGACCCCGTCCGAGGTCGTCTACGACCAGCCGCATCGGCTGTTGCGACGCTACCGCCGCACCGGCGCGGGCACCGGCAACCCGATCCTGCTGGTGCCGCCGCTGGCGGTGACGATCTCCTGCTACGACCTGCGACCCGGCCAGAGCCTGGTCGAGTATCTCCTGGACCTGGGCCGCGACGTCTATGTCATCGACTACGGCGAGATCGGCTGGGCCGACCGGAACCTGGGATTCGAGGAATGGGTCGACGACATCGTGCCCACCGCGGTGCACCGGGTCAGCGCGGAGCACGCGCACGCCCCGGTCGACGTGATCGGCTGGTCCTTCGGTGGCACGATCAGCCTGCTCACCGCGGCCGCCGACCCCGGTCTCCCGCTCGCCTCGATCACCGCGGTCGGCACACCGTTCGACCAGCGCCGCAACGGCCCGATGGCGCTGGCGCGCTCGGTCGCCCGGCTGACCTCGGGCCGGCTGGTCACCGAACCCGTGCGACTTCTCGGCGGCATACCGAAACATGCCGTGCGCATGGGTTTCCGGGCCCAGGCGCTCGACCGCGAACTGACCAAACCGTGGTACATCGCCCGCAATGCCGGCGATGTCGAAGCGCTGGCCCGGATGCAGGCCGTCGACCGGTTCATGGACGAGATGCCGGGGTATCCCGGCCGGTTCTATCGGCAGGTCTATCGCCGGCTGATCGTGCGCAACGAGATGTGGAAGGGCACAGTGCATCTGAGCCCGGCGCACGCGATCGAGCTGGCCGCGATCACCGTCCCGGTCCTGCTGATCGGTGGCCGCCGCGACAAACTCGCCTCGGCCGCCTCCGTCGCGGCCGGGACCGAAGTGCTCGTCGGCGCGCCGGTGCGCTTCGCCGAGGTCGACGGAAGCCATCTGGGCATCATCGCCGGCCCCGGTGCCCGCGATTCCAGCTGGGCGGCGATCCGCGACTTCCTCGCCGCCGACGTCGCGCACGTCGTCTGACCGGCTGGGTCTTGCTCCGCCGAGTACACCTACGTGCAGCCGCCGAGCCACCACCAACCGCCGGACAGCTCGATTTTCGGACAGATCGGGTCGCCGAATCCGTCGTACGGTCCGGGACCGGGCGCACCGCGAAAGTGCGCGTACCCCGTTGCGCCATCGGGAATTCCGACGTAGTCGGGGACGAACCGCACCGGGTGTCCACCACTGGTGCCGATGACCGCGACTCGGCAATTCGCCGAAACGAGGCACAGGTGGCTCGGTAGCGGGCTCCCGTAATAGTCGTCGGGCCTCGCCGGCACCGACGTCGCCGCCACCGCCGCGAACGCAGGCCGCTCGAGCCAGAATCGGGTGAACACCCCGACCTCCGGCTCCGCGACGAAGAGCGCGGGCCCACCTGTGCCGATCACCGCGAAGACAGCAGTGACCACGACGGGCCACCGCCGCGGGAACCGACGGGCTCGCCCGATCGCGACCGCGAAGACGACGATCACCACGACCCAGACCAGCACCAGTACCGGTAGGGCGAGCAGCCATAGCTGCGTCACCACCCAGCCACGATGCAGGCCGACCATCACTGCCACGAACATCGTCACCGCCGCGCTGATCGGCGGCAGCGCGAACCGGCGCGTCTGCTCGAACACCCTGACAACCTATCCGGCCGAGGTGCGCGACTCGCGCGGAGAATGTGGCGGACCGGCGAGCGTACCGCCGGACCCGGTCCTCCAGCCGGACATCGTGCCCGGCCGGAAGCCCTGGAGTGTCGATCAGGTCAGCGCGGCGCCATGCGGATCGCGCCGTCGAGGCGGATGGTCTCGCCGTTGAGCATCGGGTTCTCCACGATGTGGCGGGCCAGCGCGGCGAACTCGGTGGGCTGACCCAGGCGCGAGGGGTGCGGGACCTGCGCGCCGAGCGACT
Organism: Nocardia sp. MH4; assembly: GCF_019266065.1. Lineage (GTDB taxonomy): Bacteria > Actinomycetota > Actinomycetes > Mycobacteriales > Mycobacteriaceae > Nocardia > Nocardia canadensis. The sequence continues at coordinate 456,759 of NZ_LPNR01000112.1, forward strand.
GCAGCGCCTCCTCGGGCAGCGTCTCGAACAGCGGGGTGCGGAACAGGCCGGGCGCGATGGTGACGACCCGGATCTTGAAGCTCGCCAGGTCACGCGCGACCGGCAGGGTCAGGCCGACGATGCCGCCCTTGGACGCGGAGTAGGCGGCCTGGCCGATCTGGCCGTCGTAGGCGGCGACCGACGCGGTGTTGACGATGACGCCGCGCTCCTCACCGACCGGCTCGGTGGCCGCCATGCGCTCGGCGGCGAGGCGGATCACGTTGAACGTGCCGACGAGGTTGACGTTGATCACCTTGGTGAAATCGGCGAGCGGGAACGCGCCCTTCTTGCCGACCGTCTTGATCGCGTTGCCGATGCCCGCGCAGTTCACGGCGATCCGCAGCGGTGCCAGCGATTCGGCGACGTCGAGGGCCGCAGCGACCGCCGATTCGTCGGTCACGTCCGCCGCCGCGAAGGCCGCGCCCTCGCCCAGCTCCTTGGCGATGGTCGCCCCGTCGGACGACGGCAGGTCGACGATGACGACCTTCGCGCCCTGGGCGTGCAGTTCCCGCACGGTCGCCAAGCCGAGACCCGACGCACCGCCGGTGACGATCGCGGACGCATTGACGAAATCCATACCCGTAACTCCTGTTCGATGAGATGACTCGTGCTCGGCCGCAATATTGACACACTTCGCCAAAACTGGTTGGCTTTCGCCGTGACGCAGCCCGCTCCCCGCCGCCCCGGCCGCCCCTCGGTGCTGGACACCCGGGCCGTGTCCGCGGGTGCGCTGCGCCTATGGACCGACCGCGGTTTCGCCACCACCAATTGGAACGACCTCGCCGAGGCCACGGGAATCAGCACGCGAACCCTGCTGCGGCACTTCTCTTCCCGCGCCGAGATCGCGTGGCTGGGTGTCGCGCCGGCGACCGACCGCCTGCGCGACGTGCTCACCGGCGCGGCCGAGGACGCGCCGCCCGCGCTCGTCGTCCGGACGGCGATCGTCGAATCCGTGTCGCGCGATCCGCGGATCCACGAGCTGGCACCGGCCTGGCTGCGATTGATCTCCTCGGAGCCCGAACTCGCCGCGACCGCTCCCCGGATCTACCAGCCCTGGATCGATACGCTGTCGGGCTATCTGGCCCGTCGGCTACCCGGCTCCCCCGCGGCCATCTGCCGGGCACTCGCGACCGCCTATCAGTCCGCCACGTTCGCGGCCCTGATCGAGTGGGCCGAGTCCGACGCGGGTGCGGACTGCGCCGACTCGGTCGATCGGATGCTGCGGTGGATGGATGCTCATCTGCCGGGGACCGCGTCCGCCCCGGAGTCCTCGTCGCGGATCTCGGCCAGCGCGCCCAGCTGATCGCAGTAGTGCCCGGCCGAGGTCGCCGTCAACGCGGCGCCGATCACCGTCGCGCCCGCGCGGGCCGCGGCCGCGAGCTTCGCCCTTGTCCCCGTGGGGTTTCCGAGCGGATCCAGCGAGCCGGCCGAGAGGACGACCTCGAAGCCGGCGGGCGGCTGCCGACGGGCCAGCAGCGTGCCGATCTCGTCGAAGGTCAGCCCGAACGGGACCCAGCCGTCGGCCAGATCCACCGCGCGCCGCAGCGAGCGCGCCGTGCGACCACCGATCCACAGCGGCACGGACTCCTGAACGGCGTGCGGTTCGACCACCATGTCGGTGAACCGGTGATACGGACCTTCGTGGTGCGGGACACGCTGCGACAGCGCCGCGCGCAGGGCGATCAGCGCCGCGTCACCCCGCGCGCCGCGGTCGTCGAACGCGACGTCGAGGAGCTCGAATTCCTCCCGCAGTGAGCCGACACCCAGTCCCAGGATCAACCGTCCGCCGCTCACGACGTCGAGAGTGCCGTACCGCTTGGCGATCTCGAGTGGGTGGTGGTAGCCGAGCACCAGCACCTTCGTGGCCAGCCGGATCCGGTCGGTGCGCGCGGCCAGATACCCGAGGGTGGCCAGGGGATCCCAGTAGGTCGCCCCGCGCACCGCGGCGACCGCGGCCGGAACCGCGACGTGCTCGCTGCAGGTGAGATGGTGGAACCCGAGCCGGTCCGCGGCGACCGCGATCCGCGCGAGGTCGGCAATGCCTGCCGACTCCTCCCACGGGCTGTGCGCGCCCGGCACCCGTGTCACCACCGGGGTATCGATGCCGATCCTCATCCGGTCACCGTCCGGGCACCCGGCGGCGGCAGCAGTTTCCCGGCCCCGGCGCTCGCGGCCAGCAGCAGCTCGGCCCGATCGGTTCCGCTGTGCTTGGCCGCGATCGCCGCGAACTCCTCCACCACGACCACCGGGCCGTTCGCCAGGCTCGCCAGCCCCTGCGCGGCGACCTCGCGAGGTTCGGAGACCCGCAGGCCGGGCCGGTCCCACCGCAGTCCGGCCCTGGCCATCGCGGGCGTGCGGGTCACGCCGAGCACCAGGTGCACCACGTCGACCTCGTGGTCGCGCATTTCCAGCCACAGCCCTTCGGCGAAGGTGCGCAGGAACGCCTTGGCCGCCGCGTAGACGCTGATCTGCGCCGACCCCAGGTATCCGCTGAGCGAACCGACCAGCAGGATGCCACCGCGACGCCGCTCCCGCATGGGAGCGCCGAAGTGTTGCACCAGGGTCAGCTGAGCGGTGATGTTCAGGTCGATGACCGCCCGGAATCGGTCGAGGTCACCGGTCACGAACTCGTGGCCGTAGGTGTTGGCGCCCGCGTTGTAGATCAGCAGGCCCACGGCCAGGTCGTCGGTGAGTACCGCGATGCGGTCGAGCGCGTCCGGGGCGAGCAGGTCGACCGACAGCGTGCGCACCTCGACGCCGTGGGCGCGACAGACCTCGGCGGTCGCCAGCAGCGGTTCTTCCTTGCGCGCCAGCAGCACCAGATGCACACCCGCCCGGGCGAGCTGCTCGGCGAACTCAGCGCCGACACCTTCGGACCCGCCCGCAATCACCGCCCAGGGGCCGTACTTGTCGATGTCCATGGGTCTCAGTCCCGCCCCTCGGATCCGGTGACGACGCCACCGAGCAGCTCACGCGCCTCGGGCCTGCCGTCCAGCAACCGGGCCACGCGGCGCCGTACCTGCCAGCGACCGCCGGTCTTCACCAGTTCCCAGCGGTTCGCGGTGATCCGGGCGACGTGGAACTGCGCTGTCGTGCCCGGAACCTTCAGCACCAGCTGCGAATGTCCGATGGCCACGGCGCGATCCCCGTCGACCTCGACGTGCGGCAGGCCGATCAGATGCGCCGAGCCGTTGGTGATGAAACCCTGATGCGGCGCGCTGCCGACCATCGCGCGCACCTCGGCGCGCCCGCGCAGCATTCCCGAATCCACGTCGTACTCACCGTCTTCGGACCACAGCGCGGCCGTGCCGTCGGCGGATCCACTGTCCACGGCGGGACCGTAGGCGGCGATCAGCTCCAGGATCTGCCACTTGTCCTCCATCAGCTCCACGCGCCGCAGCAGTGCCGCGAGATCTGCGGGTGCCGGGGTCATGAGTGCCTCCCCGCCGTTGCGGACAGCGCCGCCCGGCGCGCCGCGACGCGTGCCCACACTGCGGGGTCGGTCCGTGGACCGCCCGGGGTGTCGGCACCGTACCGGCGGATCTGGGCATCGATGTCCAGGGGCGCGGTCAGCGAGGTGCCGGGAGCCAGGGCGTCTTCGACGTGCTCGTCGGGCACCAGCCAGCACACCTCGAACTCGATGCCGTCGGGGTCGCGGGCGTAGAGCGCCTTGGTCGACCCGTGATCGCTCGCCCCGGTCAGCGCGTGCGCGGCAGTCAGGCCGTCGCGCACCGCGGCCAGCTCGGACAACGTATCCACTTCCCACGCAACGTGATAGAGCCCGACCGAGCCCGGCCCCGCCGCGGCGGTCCTGGCCTGGAAGAGCCCGAGATCGTGGTCGTTGGCCGAACCGGGGTGGCGCAGGAACGCGCCGCCGGGAAATCCCTCGGCGAGCCGCTCGAATCCGAGCACATCCTCGTAGAACGCGATACTGCGCGGCAGATCCGCGACGAACAGGACGATGTGGTTGATTCCCCGCATGCCCGGCGACCTCCTGAGATCGATGGTTCTCGACCTCTCACAGTCCCACGGAATCACCCCGGGTCGATACCGGGTGACCGGCGAGTGGGACACGCGCCTGGGAGCTCCGCGCCGCCGGGCACGACCGGCAATGCCGACGCTTCGACCAGCTCACCGCGCGCGGGCAGGCCGAAGCCTGTCGGCGGGTCTCACTTCGGCACCAGGATCCCGGTCAGATCCGCGTCGCGGATAGGTGTGTCCGGGTTCGCCTGCGCCTCGCACATCAGGTTGACGGCGGCGACCGCCAGGTCGACCGCGTTCTGGTCCGAGGCCGTACTCTCCCGGCCCTCTTCTTCGAGCATTTTCGTCACCGTGGTGTGCTTCTTGGCGGAATCCTGGGCGACGTACTCGCTGCACCTCGTGTCACCGCCCTTGTTGACGGCCTTCTCCACTTCGGCGCATCCCGCTGTCCCGCCCATCATGGCCAGGATCAGCGTTGTCGCCACGATCGTTGCTCGCAAATACATGATCACTCTCGTTCCTGTGGGCGTACCCGAGCCGCTAGAGCCCGACACAGGGGGCATAGCCACAATGGCGAAAGGTAATCAGCCGGTCGGGACCTGAGCCGCGGACGCGCTCCGCCGCGCTGGTCAGGCCCGCCGTCCGAGCGCGGCCGACAGCGCCGCGGCGCCGGTGCGGATCATGTCGACGTATCGCGCGCGATCGGCCTGGCCGACCGCGGAGCGCAGCAGACCGATCTGGACCTCGTAGGGCGCGCCGGCACCGGCGAGCACCGGCGCCGACAGGTAGCCCACGGGCAGCGCCTCCTCGTCCGCGAGGTCGGCTTCCCGGTAGGGACGCGCGGTCAGCCGGGCCAGCTGCCGCAGCACCCGGGCACGGAGTTCCGCCTGGACCACCTCGCCGCCGACCGCGCCGAGCAACTCCGCGAGCACCTCCACCACGCCGGCGTCGTCGGAATCGGGGCGAAAGATCGCACAGCCGTGGGTGGTGACGAACCGCAGCAGCGCCGGCGCGCTCCGCCGCGCCGGGCCGGTCGCCGTCGCCAGCCACGTCCGGCGTTCGGGCTCCCCGCGCCACGGCATCACGGCGGCGCCCGCCGGATAGGACAGCGGAATGGACTGTCCCACAGCGAGTCCGGGCACGATGCGCGCGCCCGCCGCGTATTCCTTGGCCACCACGGTGAGCCGCCCGTCGGCGATCCGGCTCAGTGTCACACCGCAGTGCGCGGCCGCGGCCAGTTCCCGTAGCGCGGCACTCACCGCCGCAGCCGGGATCTCGGGGTCGGCGGGCGCGAGCGCGGCGAGCGCGGGTCCGGGGCCGAACCGACGATCGCGGTCGCGGCGCACCCAGCCCGCCTCGGTCAGCTCGGTCAGCACGGCGGTGATCGTGGCACGCGCCGATGAGAGCGCCGACGCGATCTCCGAGACGGTCAGCGCGCGGTCGCTGCGGGTCAGCAGTTCCATCACCTCGATGACCCGACGGGTCGGCGGCGACGCGGATTCCGGCATGACACCCTCTTGTCTGCGGGTACGGCCCGCCCTACACTGCTTCGACTATTCGCCACATATTAGTCGAATATTCGACGCACGAGAGGTGCTCATGATCCTCGACCAATTCCGTCTGAACGACCGGGTAGCCATCGTCACCGGGGCGGGGCGTGGCCTCGGCGCCGCGATCGCGACCGGTTTCGCCGAGGCCGGTGCCGACGTGGTGATCGCCGCGCGCACCGAGGCCGACCTGCGGCGGGTCGCCGACCAGGTCGAGGCGGCCGGTCGGCGCGCGCACGTCGTGGTCGCCGACCTCGCCGACCCGGACGCCGTCACCGCGCTGGCCGACGCCGCGACCGCGCAGTTCGGCCGACTGGATGTCGTCGTCAACAATGTGGGCGGGGCGCTGCCGAGACCGTTGCTCGACACCTCCCCCAGCGATCTCGCCGAGGCCTTCGCCTTCAATGTCGGGACGGCGCACGCCCTGGTGCGTGCCGCGGTGCCGAGAATGCTCGACACCGCCGGCGGTGGCTCGATCATCAACATCACCTCGACGATGGGCAGACTGCCGGGACGCGCCTTCGCCGCCTACGCCACCGCCAAGGCCGCGCTGGCCCACTACACCCGCAGCGCCGCCATGGATCTCAGCCCCCGCATCCGGGTCAACGCGATCGCGCCCGGCTCGATTCTGACCTCCGCGCTCGACATCGTCGCGGGCAACCAGCAGATGCGCACGGCGATGGAGCAGGCGACGCCCTTGCAGCGCCTCGGCGAGCCCGGCGATATCGCCGCGGCCGCGCTGTTTCTCGCCTCGCCCGCGGGCGCCTTCCTCACCGGGAAGGTGCTCGAGGTCGACGGTGGGCTCATCGCGCCGAATCTGACCATTCCCCTGCCGGATCTGTGAGGACGACACCATGGTTCATCGTGTAGTGCACTGGGGCACCGGCAATGTCGGCAGGCACGCCCTGGCGGGAGTGCTCGCCGACCCCCGGTTCGAGCTGGTCGGTGTGCACGTGTCCGGGTCCGACAAGGCCGGGCGCGACGCCGCCGAACTCGCCGGAACATCCACGCCCACCGGCATCCTCGCGACCACCGAGCTCGCCGACGTCTTGGCGCTGCGGCCCGACTGCGTGGTCTACACCGCCATGACCGACAACCGGTTGCTGGAGGCGCTCGCGGATCTGCGCGCCCTGCTCGCCGCCGGGATCAATGTGGTGGCCAGCGCCCCGGTGTTCCTCCAGTATCCGTGGCAGGTGCTGCCGACGGACCTGCTGGCGCCGGTGGAACAGGCTGCGGCGCAGGGCGATGCGTCGCTGTTCGTCAACGGCATCGACCCCGGCTTCGCCAACGATCTGCTGCCGCTGGCCCTGCTGGGCACCTGCCGCTACGTCGAGCAGGTGCGCTGTCTCGAGATCGTCGACTACTCCACCTACGACAATCCCGCGGTCATGTTCGACATCATGGGCTTCGGCAAGCCGATGGACGAGACTCCCCTGCTGCTGCAACCGGGCGTGCTGTCGCTGGCCTGGGGCAGCGTGGTGCGCCAGCTCGCCGCGGGGCTGGCGATCGAACTCGACAGCGTCACCGAGCGTTTCGAGCGACTGCCCGCGCCGGAGACCTTCGACATCGACTCGGGCACCATCCCCGCGGGCACGGCCGCGGCTCTGCGGTTCGAGGTCCGCGGCATGGTCGGCGACCGGGTCGTCACCGTGCTCGAGCATGTCACCCGGCTGCGCGCCGACCTCGCCCCCGACTGGCCGCAGCCCGCCCGGGCCGGCGGGTCCTACCGCGTCGAGATCACCGGTGAGCCGAACTACACCTTGGATCTGGCGATGTTCAGCGACCGCGGCGACCACAATCACGCCAGTCTGGTCGGCACGGCGATGCGGGTGGTCAATGCCATTCCGGCCGTCGTCGCCGCACCGCCGGGCATCCGCACCACGCTCGACCTTCCGCTCGTCACCGGGTCCGGTCTGGCCGATCCCGGCCGCGAGCCGTGACAGCACAGTGAAAACGGCCGGCTCGACCTCGGCCGCTCACTTGTCCGCGCTCGGTCCGGTGATGCCGGGCTCGGATCCCCACGACGGCGGGTCCACGATGGTCGGTCGAGTCTCGGCGGGCGGCCAGGTCGTCCAGGCGGCGGCCGCCGCGTGTTCGGCGACGGATTTTCCCCAGTTCCACATCGTTTCGCTCCTCCCCAGAGCTCATCCGCGGGTCTCACCAGGCTATCGGGCAATGATGTGGCGGGCTAATGATTATTCGGCGCGCGTGCCGCACCGGCGAAGCGCCGGACCTGTTCGTAAGCTCCCGGTGTGCGCCTGATCGACCTGACCCAGCCGATCCACACGGGGATGCCCGTGTTTCCCGGCGACCCGGAAGTCCGCCTGGAACCGGCCCTTCGGGTCGCCACCGACGGGGTCAACGTGCTGCGCGTCCACCTCGGATCGCAATCCGGAACCCATGTCGACGCGCCCGCTCATCTCGACGACAGCCTGCCCACGCTCGACGAACTCCCGCTCGAACGCTTCACCGGGCCCGCGTACATCGTCGACGCCGGGTCCGTGCCCGCCCGCGGCGTGATCGGGGTCGAGCTCTTCGATATCGATCCGGTGCCGGGCGCCGTCGTCCTGATCGCCACCGGATGGTCGTCGCGCTGGGGCACCGACGCCTATCTCACCCACCCCTCTCTGGACCCCGCAGCGGCACAGATGCTGGTGGACAAGGGAATCCGCACCGTCGGCATCGACGCACCCAGCATCGATCCGTCCGAGGCCGAAGATCTCGCCCTCCCGGCGCACCGGATCCTGTGCGGCGCGCACGCGGTGATCGCCGAGAACCTCACCGGTCTCGACCGGCTGCTGGCCGCTCAGTCGGCGGGCGCCACCATCGAGGTCTCGCTGTTCCCCCTGCGTCTCAGCGCAGCGGACGGAGCGCCGGTCCGGGCGGTGGCCCGCGTGGGCGGCCGGTAGCCGTCCGGCCTCGGCGGGGGCCATCCGATCTCTGCCCGGAAGGTCAGCGGCCGGTGGTGCCGTCGATCAGTTCGCGGAGGATATCGGCGTGGCCCGCGTGCCTGCCGGTCTCCTCGATCATGTGGGTCAGCGCCCAGCGGACGCTGGGAGCGGGTCGCCCGGCCCGCGGCACCGGCGCGCCGAGATCGGTACAGCCGTCGAGGATCTCGTTCGCGCGCTCGACCGCGGCGCGGTAGCGGGCGACGACGTCGTCCACCTTGTCCTCGGCAGCGACGTGGAAGGTCGCGGGCCAGTCGGTCACGGTGTCGCCGAGGAACATCGCGCGTTCGACGGAGGTCAGGTGCGCCAGCAGGCCGAGCAGATTCGTGCCCGACGGCACCGCGGGCGTGCGCGCCTGCGCGTCGGGGGCGCCGTCGACTTTCGCGGCGATCGAGGTCCGTAGATAGTCGAGGAATCCGCGCAGGACCTGTTTCTCGTCGCCACCGGTTCGCGGCGGCGGGGTGTCCCTGCGGCGGGTGCGGCGCGGCGTGGGCACGAAGGTCTCCTTTCGTCGCGAGCATCGGCCCGCGCTCTCCCAGTTTCGCCACGCCCACCACGATCTGGCACGCGAAGTTGCGGTTTCGGCAAACCGGCGATCAGCGGCGCCCACCGCGCGCCGCGGGGGCACCGGCAGTCGAGCCGGTGCCCCCGCGGGAGAGAGCAGGTGCGTCAGTTCCGGAAGGCGTCCTTCACCTTCTCGCCGGCGTCCTTCAGGTTGGACTTGGCCTGTTCCCCGCGACCTTCGTTCTCCAGGTCCCGGTCGTCGGTGGCCTTGCCGGCAGCCTCCTTGGCCTTACCCGCCAATTCCTCGGCCTTGTTCTTCGCCTTGTCCGCAAAGCTCATCGCGGCATTCCTTTCAGACGTTCGCTCGGCCACATCGTGACCGTGGGCCGTCTTGGGGACCCACTTGCCGCGATACCCGGGTCTCGTCGCGACAAACACCCGTGCGCCGGGACCTCGTCAGCATCCCTCCAGCGTCGCCCGCGCCGATGCGGCGACCACATCGGCGACGTCGCGCCGAGCGCGGAACGCCTCGAGCTGGCGCCGCGCGCCGTTGCCGCGGCCGGCCAGCGCGTCGATCGCCTCGACGACGAACTCGCGGTCCCCGCTGTCGTCCAGCGCGGTGGCGATGTGGTCGACGAGCCGATGCAGCAACTCCAGATGCGGGACCACCCGGCCCTTCGCCATATCGAGCCCGTTGCCGTCCAGGCCGGAATGCGCAGCGTTCCAGTACGCCGTCCGCAGCACCTCCCCCGACACCGCGAACGCGGGTTCATGGCGCGCGATCGACCGCAGTCCCGAGCTCACGATCCCCCGGATCAACGCCGCCAGCAGCGCGGACTCCGCCGCGGTGGCCGGGACATCGCTGACCCGGACTTCCACGGTCGGGAACGACTCCGAGGGGCGGATGTCCCAATAGACCATCTTGTTGTCCAGGATGCTGCCGCTGGCCCGCATCATCGCCACGATCGACTCGAAGTCTTCGAGCGAGGCGAAATAGGGCGGTGGGCCTGCGCTGGGCCAGCGTCGCCACAGGATGCTGCGCCAGCTCGCGTAGCCGGTCTCGGCGCCGCGATAGATCGCCGAGTTCGCGGTCGTGGCCAGCAGCACCGGCAGCCAGGGCCGCACGTAGTTACCGACGAGCACCGCGGTCTCGCGGTCGGGCACACCGACATGGACATGGCAACCACACAGCCCCTGCTCGTGGGCGATCATCCCGAACGCGTGCGCGATCCGCTGATAGCGCGGGGTGTCGGTCACCGGGAACCGGTCGGGGACGGTCGGCGGGATCGCCACCGCCAGCAGCCGCGCATCGTGCTCCGCCGCGCACTCGGCGACCCGGCGCCGGGATGTGCGCAACTCCCCCAGCAATTCCCCGATGTCGGAGTGCACCCGGCTGCTGGTTTCGACCTGGCAGCGCGTCAGCTCCAGTTGCAGGTCGATCCCGGCCCGCCGCGCGGTCTCGGCGACCTGGCTGTTCTTCGCGGCCGGGGCGCCGGTGCCGGGGTCGGTCAACAGGAATTCCTCTTCGACGCCGACCGTGAGTACGTCCGCGTGCCTGCCCACCGCCCGCCTCCTTTGCAGGGATTCGACGAGGTACTTCCCACCGCGACCGCGGCACAGTCATCCGTGACGACGTCTCCACAGGCGACACCTTCACCGTAGACCAGGTGGTCGCTGTCGTGAACCCCGGCGAGCCGGTGTCGAGTCACGAACCCGGCGATCCGGCGCAGGTCCGCGCGCTGATCGCCCAGGAATCCGCTCAGGTACCCGGTTCGGGCACGGGCGCGTCGCTGTCCGTTTCGGCGGCCGCCGCCCGCGCTGATCCGGTGGCGGCGTCGATCTGCTCGCCGATGTAGCGAATGACCACGGCGACCATCGCGACGACCGGCACCGCGAGGAACGCGCCGGTGATGCCGTAGAGCGAGCCGCCCGCGGTGACCGCCAGCAGCACGATCACCGCGTGCAGCTCCATGCTGCGGCTCTGCAGGACCGGTTGCAGCACATTGCCTTCCAGCTGCTGCACCGCGATGACGATGCCGAGCACGATCACGGCGGTGGTGAACCCGTTGCCGACCAGCGCGACCAGCACCGCGAGCGCACCGGCGACGAAGGCGCCGACCATCGGTACGAAGCCACCGATGAAGGTGATCACCGACAGCACCAGCGCCAGGGGGACGTCGAGGATGAACAGCGCCGTGCCGATGCAGAGGGCGTCGACCATGCTGACGACCGCCTGGGTCCGGATGAATCCGCCCAGCGTCGCCCAGACCCGCTCGAGCACAGCCTCGACATGGCGGCCGCTGCGCTGTCCGAACACCCCGTGCATCCACGGCAGCAGCCGAGGACCGTCCTTGAGGAAGAAGAACACCAGCACCAGCACCAAGAACACGGTGATCAGGAACGATGTCGCGGTGGAGACGCCGGTGAACACGCCGTTGGCGATCTGCGAGCCACTGGACTGCAGGCGCGCCACGATCGCGTCGACCGCGGAATCGAGTTGCTCGTCGCGCAGCCGCAACGGCGGTCCCTGAATCCAGTCACGGACCTGATTGACACCGGCGGTGGACTTGTCGACGAGTTCGGGCGCCTGCTCGGCCACCGACGGCACGATCAGCGCGACGACCCCGGCCACCAACCCGAGGAATCCCAGCAGGGTCGCCGTCGCGGCCAGCGCGGGCGGCCACCGGTGCCTGGTGAGCCAGCGGGTCGGCGGCCACAGGATCGTGGCCACCACGGTCGCCAGCGCGACGGGCAGGATCACCACCCACAGGCGGGCGGCGATCGAACCCAGCACCCACGCGCCCGCCGCGATCGCCACGATGCACAGCGACCACTTCGCCAGCCACAGCAGCCCGCCCCCGATCACGTCCCCGCGATCACGCGGCGACTTTCCGCTCGGTTGCGCCACACTGGGTTCTTTCACCGGCCCGCTCACGCCGTCAGTCTGACACGCGCGCTGTCCTCAGCGCTCCCGCCCGTGCAGGAACCCGACCCGACGCCGGACGACGCTACGGTTCGCCGCCGTCCACTCGACGGTCGGCGGCGCCGTGCCCGGGACCACGCCGGTGCTGCTGGAGAAACCTTCGGTCCCACGCGCGCCTCACCGAGGCGTTCCCCGCACCTGCTCCGGGGTGTCGATCGGGTACTCGCCGATCGGCTGTTCGTCACTGCCTGGGGCGCTCACCCGCAGTGGGGACCACCCGGTAGTCCGACAGCGCGAAGGTGCGGGTGCGGCGGCGGTAGCTGGTCACGGTGCCCGGCCAGTTGTTGGTGACGCGCCCGGCCGCGGTGCGGTACCAGCTCGAACAGCGGGTCCACGGTGTCCGTTCCAGCCGTCGCTGCACCCGGACGTCGTATTCCTCGGCCACGTCGGGCCGCACGTCGAGCACCCGCCCGGGATGGCGGGCGATCTGCTGGACGGCCTGCCGAATGTAGCGGGCCTGGGATTCGATCATGTACACGATCGACCCCACGCCGAGATTGGTGTTCGGGCCGTAGACGAGGAACATGTTCGGGAACCCGGGCACGGACATGCCCTGGTAGGCGCGCGCGCCACCGTCCCACGCGTCCTCGAGCTCGCGGCCACCCCGGCCGACGATCCGCATCGGCCACAGGAATTCGGTGCCCTTGAACCCGGTGCCGTAGATGATCACGTCCGCGCCGTGGACGACGCCGTCGGCCGTGCGGATGCCCTCGGGCACGATCTCACTGATGGCGCTCGTCTCGACATGCGCGTTCGGCTGGGTGAGCGCCGGAAAGTAGTTGTTGGAGAACAGCCCCCGCTTGCATCCGGCCGGATAGTCGGGCAGCAGCGCGGCCCGCAACGTCGGGTCCGGCACCTGCTTCTCCAGGTGCCGGGTGGCGATACCGGTCACCAGCGGCCGGATCGCGGGGACATCGACGATGCCCAGCGACAGGAACTCGCACAGTGCCCAGAACGCGAATCGCTCCGCCAGCCGGACCGGGGGCACGCGCGCGAACACAGTGTGATGCCAGGGCCGGTACTCGACATCGGGCTTGGGCAGCACCCACGCGGCCGACCGCTGGAACAGCGTCAGCTGCCGCACCCTCGGCTGGATGGCGGGCACGAATTGGATGGCGCTGGCACCGGTCCCGATCACCGCGACCCGCTTGCCGGTCAGCTCGACGTCGTGATTCCACTCGGCCGAGTGGAACGACTCGCCTTGGAAGTCGTCGATCCCCGGGATCGTCGGCCAGGCCGGGCGGGACAGCTGACCCACCGCGGGAACGAGCACATCGGCGCTGATCGTCGCGCCGTCGGCGGTGCTGACCGTCCAGGTGCCCCTGACATCGTCGAACTCCGCGGCGGTGACCTCGGCGCCGAACCGGATCTTCGACATCAGCCCCCGCTTCTCGGCCACCCCGCGCAGATACGCCTGGATGTCGGGCTGCTCGGAGAACCGCTTGGGCCAGTCGGTCCTGGGTTCGTAGGAGTAGGAGTACAGCGGCGACGGGATGTCGCACCCGGCGCCCGGGTAGGTGTTCTCCCGCCACACCCCACCGACGTCGGCCGCCCGTTCCAGCAGGGTCACGTCGTCGAACCCGGCCTTCTGCAGTTCCATGGCCATGCCGAGGCCGCCGAAGCCGGTCCCGATGATGACGATCGAGGGGGTGGTGCGCGCGCTCATGCCAGGACTCCTCTGTCGCTGATGCCACCGTCAACGCTACGACCCGCGTGAACACCGAGCACAAACAACGACGGCCAGAGAATCAATACTTTCGGCCATAATGGCCGGATGCGCACCGTCGAAGAGCCGGACATCCGGACCTGGGACTTTCCGCGCGGCATCGCCAGCATCGCGGTGATGGCGGACTTCGCCGCCGAGCACGGTGTCGACGCCGATCGTGTCCTGGCGGGCACCGGCCTCGCCCCGGCGGCCCTGACCTCTCCCGAGCTGCAGGTGCCGGCCGTGACCGAACTCGTCGTCGTGCGCAATCTCGTGCGCGAACTCGCCGACGTGCCCGCGCTGGGCGCGCAGGTCGGCCGCCGCTACCGGCTCTCCACCTTCGGCATCTTCGGCTTCGCCTGCGTCACCAGTCCGACACTGCGCGAAGCGATCTCGCTGGCCCTCCGCTACTATCAGCTGGGCTACGGATTCTGTACCCCCGTCGTCGAATCCGGCGACGACGGCGTGCTGGCCTGGATCCACCACGACCTCGTTCCCGCCGACGTGGCGCGGTTCCTCGTCGAACGCGACGTGGTCGCGATGCATCGGGTGCTGGGCGATCTGCTCGGCCACGAACTCACCGTCGCGCGGATCGAGTTCGACTTCGAGACGGGCGACAGCGCCGACCGCCTGCACGAGATCCTGGGCGTCGCACCGGAATTCGGCCGCGCGCACACGGTCTTCACCCTCGACCCCACGATCCTGGCCCAGGCACTCCCCCAGGCGAATGCCCAGACCTGGAGCCTGTGCGTGGCGCAGTGCGCCGAGCTCCTGCAACAACGCACCGCGCGCACCGGCATCACCGCAGAGGTGCGCGCACTGATTCTGCCCGGCGGGGATACCGCGCTCATCCCGTCCCCGCCGACCATCGAGGTCGTCGCGCGCGAGTTGGGCACGAGCCCCCGCACGCTCCGACGGCGCCTCACCGCAGCGGGCACCGGCTATCGAGCGCTGGTCGACGAGGTCCGCTGCGCGCTGGCCGAGGAGATGCTCACCGGCACCCCGCTGTCGATCGACGACATCGCCGTGCGCTTGGGCTACGCCGAGGCGACACCGTTCATCCACGCGTTCAAGCGCTGGACCGGCACCACACCCTCGGCCTACCGGCGCCAGCGCGTCCGCTGAGCGCGAGGCTGTTCACCACACGGCCCTGCGTGCCGCAACCCACGGACCGGCGAACGCCGGTCAGCCCGCTCGCGTCGCCACGGCGAGGGCGAGTTCGGTACAGAGCGAGGCCAATTCGGCACTCGACTGACGCGGGTCGCGCAGCCAGGCATCGATGAGCTGATTGATCCCGCCGACGACGAACAGCGCTTCCCGGCGCCGGCTCTCCGGCGTGGCGGGGGTGTCGAGGAACTCCGCGCTGTACTGCACGACGAGATCGGTGACGATGCCGACCGAGCGCGCACGCAGTTCCTCGAGGCCGGCGGTGCCGTGGGTGTCACTGGTGAGGATGCGGTGCAGGTGCGGGTCGGCGGCGATGGCGTCGAGATAGGCCGTCAACGCGCGCGCCAGCTTGCGTTTCAGGCCACCCGGCTCGGCCTGACTGGCCTCGACCAGCGTGGTGGCCAGCTCCTCGTGCACCTGCTCGGCGACCGCGAGTACCAGCGCGTCCCTGGTGGCGAACTGCTCGTAGAAGTAGCGCGGCGTCAACCCCGACGCGGCACACACGCGGCGCACGGTGACCTCGGTCAGGCCGACTTCGCCCCACACCTGCCGACCCGCGGCCAGCAGCTTGTCGCGGCGTTCGTCTCGTCGGTTCGCCGCGCTCATCCCCCGATAGGGCCGGACCACCTCCGCACGCGCCATTGACAGCACTTTAGCAGGCGACCTACTTTGGATATCAGTTGTTATCCAGTTTCCGACGCTCAACGAGGAGTGCCGATGCGTACCGTTCCCACCCGACACCCGGACCGACCCCACCGCACCCCGGCGATCGTCGGCGGTTTCGCGGCGTCACTGGGTGTCCGGAGTCCCGACGCGGACCAGTGGCGGCGCCTCGGCGAGGGACTGCTCGTCGGGGACGAACCGATGGATCGGCTGGTCGAGTGGATGGTCACCGCGGGCAGCAAACAGTTGCGCCCGCTGTTCGACCGGGCGCTCACCCACGGCATCGCCGCGGTGCCGGATGCCCCGGAACCCTTGCGCGAGTTCTTCGCCCGGGTCGAGACGGTGCCCACGTGGGTCGATCACGACAAGCTGGTACGCGGGGCCAAGGTGCTGCTCAGCAGCGGCGCCGACGGCATGTACATCGCACGCGATGTCGCCATGCTTGGCGGCTACCAGTTCTCCGGTTTCAACAAGACCCTCCTGCGTACGGGCGCCCTGGAGAAGGGGTCCAATCAGCGCTGGGCCGAGACGATGCAGTGGGCCATGGACGTGCTGTCCGAGGACGGGTTGTCCCCGCTCGGGCTCGGCTATCGGTCCACGATCCGGGTGCGGCTCATCCACGCGTTCGTGCGTCGCCACGTCACCGCGATGCCGGACTGGCAAACCGAGGATTGGGGCCTGCCGATCAACCAGACCGACATGGCCGCCACGCTGGTCGGCGCCTTCATCGCGCCGGCGATCGGGGCGATGGGGATGGGCGTGCTGCTCACCCCGTCCGAAGCCGACGCCGTCGCACATCTCGTGCGCTACGTCGGCAGCCTGCTCGGCGTCGAGGAGCAGTGGCTGCCGCATTCGTTCCGCGACGGCGTGCGCGTGCTGGTGCACACCCTGTCGGCCTTGGCCGACCCGGACGAGTCGACCCGCCGGCTCGCGATCCCGATGTCCCGAGATCCGCTGTCGTGGAACTACGACCGGCTCCCCACCGTCCGCCGACGCCTGGCCTACGCCCAGCACCTGTCGGTCACCGGCACCTTCCTCGGTCGCCACACGATGCGCGCGCTCGGTCTCCCGACAGTGATCATCCCCTGGTACCCGGCGATCCGGATCCCCCCGAACCTCGTCCGCTCGGCCGCCCGCGTACTCCCCGGCGGCCTCGACCGTGCGGCCACTCGCGGCGCCCGAGAACAGGACCGATTCATGCGCACCCTGGTCGGGGACCGCCCGGCCATCGGGGCCTCCGCCAGCCGACTCACCCACGCCGCGTAGGAGCGAGCCCGCCCCGACGAATCAGCCCGCGCGGGAGCGGGTTTCGTCGTCGGGGTGGCCCTCGTCGGGCCTGTTCAGGCCGCGGTGGGCACGGATCAGCAGTGCCGCGCGCAGATAACACAGTCCCGTGACGTCGTTGAGGTCGAAGCCGGTCAGCTGGCTGATGCGCTTGAGGCGGTAGTCGACGGTATTGGTGTGGACGAACAATTCGCGCGCGGTATTCGTCCTGCGCAGATTCGACGCGATGTAGACCTCGAGCGTGCGCAGCAATTCCGGGTGCGCTTCGAGGGAATCGACGACCGAGCTCAAATAGTCGCGCGCCGCGCCTTCCCTGGTCAGCTGATATTCGAAGGCCAATTCGTGCGGGCGGTACACCTTGCTGGGCCCACCCAGTCGGTGCACTATTTCGACGAGTTCGTGCACCTGTTCGGCGGCGCGCGGGATGTCGGCCGGCGTCGCGGCTGTCGTCACCGCGCGTACGGGCACCTGGGCCGCGGCGGACAATCCGGCGACCAGGTCGTCGAGGTCCGGTTCGGAGAATTCCACGGTGGGCAGCAGGAGGGTCCCGCCGTCGACGCTGAGCAGTGACAGCACTTTGCCGACGCAGCGGTTGGCCAGCTCGGCCTGTACTCGTCGCAGCTTGCGGCGGGCGACCACATTCGCGTCCAGCGCGGGATCGAATTCCTCGGCGTGCGGCGGCAGCGCCAGGGCGATGACGTGATAGCGGTCGGCGATCTCGATGCCGCATTCCCTGGCCATCGTGGAGGTGCTCTGCCCGCCGAGCAGCGCCGAGGTCAAGGTGTGCACGGCAGTGTGGTGCTCACTGACCACGGAACGCAATTCCCGCACATAAGCCGCCGACACCGCCGAGGTGATGGTGTTCTGCACGTCGGTCAATCGCCGGGCCACGCCGACGACCGTGGCGTGGTCGTGGTTGGTCACATTCGCGATCACCAGGTCGAACCCGAGCTTGAAACCCTCGTGTACCGCGTTGTGGATCGTGTCGATCGGAATACCCTCCCGCGCCCAGCCCGCGGCCGCGGCCTGAATCCGCTCCAGGCGTCCGGGGAGATCGCGGCCGTCGAGGACACCACCGGTCAGTTCCAGGCACACCCGCGTCACGGTGGTGACATCGCCGTCGAGGACTTCGGTGGGCAGGGTCGCGCACGGGATGACGTTCTCGATGAAATGGCCCACCATCTGGCGGGATATCGCCCGCACATCTTTCAACGGGGTCGATACCGGTCGTCCCGCGGCGGTCAAGAACGGCGTGCGGGATGCTGAGCCAGCCATAACAAATCCTTCCCACCCAGGCAACTGGGCAAGCTCCCAACTTACCGTGAAGTACAAACCACCGCTCCGGCTTCGCTTGTGATCGGCGGTAAGGGAATGCCGAAATGTTCAGGGGTTCCCCCAAAATCCGGCGAGCGCGTCCACCGTCCGATGGTGGCGGCTCCCGACGGAACCGCGCAATCCCGTTCCTCGCGGACGGTTCCACCACCATCGGCGGCACTCCGGCTAGCGGACTACAAACAGAAGCTCACCTCGAGCGGACCGAGCGGCAGGGGCAGGCACACCTCGACCGACCCCATGACCGGGGCCGGGGCGGCCGCCGTGGCGGTTCCCGCGCCCAGGGCACAGGCGGACAGCGCCAGCACGGCGACGGCGAGCGGACGGGCAGTTCTGGAATTCATACAGTCAACCTCGATTGCGTTCTTTCGACATGCCCCCATCTCGGGGACATCTCGATCAGATCACAGTCAGATCGCGGCGACGGCACTTCATGAAGGTTCTTGACTTTCTCCGTAGAAACTCGGGGAATTGTCATGGATACCTACAAGCGGATCGGATCGGCGGCTACGGAACCCGCAGGATGCGCAGGGCGGCGCGTTCGATACGGTCGGCGATCTTCTCGTAGGACTCGTAGCCCATCCCGGCGCGGACCAGAGCGCCCGCGTAGATCAGTTCGAGCCACTCGACGACCTCCTCGTCGGCGTCGGGGCCGAGTGCGCGCGAGATCCGGCCGCGGATCTCGATGCCGATGCGGGTGCGCAGATGCTCGACATCCGGGTCGCCGCCCAGCAGCGCGCTGGTGACCGCGCCGGACAGTTCCTGCTCGTCGGCCACCAGCAGAGCGATGGTGCGCAGTTCGGCGAGCACGCGGACCGACGGGTCGGGGTCGTCGCTGGCGGGTGAGGGCGAGGCGAGCAGCCGCCGCCAGAAGATCTCGGCCACCAGGTGTTCCTTGGACGAGAAATAGGTGTACGCGGTGGCCGTGCCGACGCCCGCCTCCGCCGCGACCAGCCGGATCGTCATGCCGGAAAAGCCATCTCGGGCCAGCACCCGCAGTGCCGCCTTGGTGAGCCGGTCGACCGTGTCGGCCTGCTTGTCGGTCAACCGCCGCCGGGTCGCCTCGAGGCTGATGGAATTGCTTTCGGACATGCGTCTGGATGCTACTCCGCGGGCGCGGCCCGTCCGCCGACCACGCCCGGGTGTCGGCTCCCGGCTACGTCTTGCGACGTTCCTGCGCGACCACCTTGCCGACGGCGCCGTCGAGTTTGGTCCCGGCGGGCCAGCCCACGTAATGGCAGAGGAACAGCGCGATCTCGCGCAGCTGTTCCTCGGTCAGCTCACCGTTGCGCAGCGCCGCCCCGATCTGGATCTCGGCGATGTCGAGATGGCCCTGCGCGGTGAGCGCGCCGAGCAGCAGCAGCCGCCGTTCCCGCACGGTCAGCGCGGGGCGCGACCAGATCTCGCCGAACAGGTGATCCGCGGTGACCGCGAAGTAGTCACCGGGGCCGTCGGTGAAGTCCCAGCCGTAGACCTCGCTCATCTTGGCCAGGCCACGCTGCCTGAGGTCGTCGTCGGTGGTGCTCATGATGTCTCCTTGTCGAGAACGGCCCCGGCGACGCCGAGCCCGTCGGCCAGCCGGGCGATGGCCAGGTGCGCGAGCGGCAGATCGACGCCGAGCCGGTCGCCGAGCTCCAGGGCCAGCGCGAGGTCCTTTTCACCGAGATCGCGCACATGGCCCAGGATCGGGAACCAGAAGTCGTCGGGGTCCAGCGGGGCGGTGGTGTCGCGCAGCATGATCGCGCCCGGCCCCCCGGTCACCGCGTCGGAGTGGCGCACCACCTTGCCGAGCGCGGTGAGACTGAGCCCGGCGGCGTCGGCCAGGCGCTGGGCCTCGGTCGCGGCGGTGAACGAGATGAAGTGCAACAGGTTGCGCGCCAACTTCATTCGGGTGCCCGCGCCGACGTCCCCGGCGTGCACGATCAGGTCGGCGAAACAGCCGAACGGCGCCCTGATCCGATCCACGGCGGCCGCGCTGCCGCCGATCATCACGGCCAGGCTGCCGTGGGTGGCCCCCGGCGCGCCACCGCTGACCGGCGCGTCGACGAACTCGACCCCGTGCTGCGCGCAGCGCGTGGCGAGTTCGTCCGCGGTCCGATCACCGATGGTCGAATGCACCGCGACGACGGTGCCGGGAACCGCGGTGCGCAGGATGCCCGCCGGACCGGTGAGCACCTCCCGCACCTGCGCGTCGTCGACGACGGTCACGCAGATGACCCGCGCCTGCGCCGCCAGCGCCGCCGGATCGGCGGCCGTCCGGGCCCCCGCCTCGACGAACGGCACGGTGGCCTCGGCGCGGACGTCACAGACGGTGAGCCCGCCCGGCCAGTCCAGCAGGCGCCGGGCCATCGGCGTGCCCATATTGCCCAGCCCGACGAATCCGACCGGCAGCTCATCCGATGCGGTCGTCATCGGATGATCTGCCCGCCGTCGACGTTCAGGATCTGCCCGCTGACCCAGCTCGCGTCGTCGGACAGCAGATACAGGCAGGCGCCGACCAGGTCCTGCGGTGTGCCCATCCGCCTGATCGGGATCCGGGACACCATGTCCTTCACCAGATTCCCCGGCGTCACGGTCTGCGTGGCCTCGGTGTCGATCGGGCCGGGCGCGATGGCGTTGACCCGGATCTTCGAGCCGCCGAGCTCGGTCGCCAGCTGCTGGGTGAGTCCGTTGATGCCGACCTTGGCCAGCCCGTAGAACCCGGAGTACAGCCAGGCCGCCGTGGAGGATTGATTGACGATGGAACCGCCGCCCGCCGCGACCATGGGCTGCCAGACCGCACGCGTCACATTGAGCGCGCCGTCGAAATTCACGCCCATGAACTTCTTGTAGTAGTCCCACGGGACGGTGAGCAGCAGGTCCAGCTTCATCTCGCCGTAGATCGCCGCGTTGTTCACCAGGTGATGGATGGCCCCGAACTCGGCGACGGTGAATTCCGCCAGCGCCGTGGCGGATTCGGGATCGGCCACATCGACCCGGTGGAACGCCGCGGTGCCGCCCTCGGCGACGATCTTCGCCGCGACCTCCGCGCCGCGCTCGGCGTTGAGATCGGCGACGACGACATTGGCGCCCTCGGCGGCGAGCGCGGCGGCGTAGACCGCGCCGATGCCCTGTGCCGCGCCGGTGACGATCGCGGTGCGACCGGTGAAACGTGCCATGGTTGTTCAGCTCCTGTGTAGGGGTCGGTGCGCTCAGGCGGGGGTGGCGACGAGCTTGGTCTCGAGGTATTCCTCGAAGCCCGCGACGCCCATCTCCCGGCCGATGCCGGACTGCTTGTAGCCGCCGAACGGTGCGTCGGCGTGGTACCAGAGCCCGCCGTTGACGCTCAGCGTCCCCGTCCGCACGCCCGCGACCACCCGCTCCACCCGCGCCGGGTCCGTGCCCCAGACCGAGCCCGACAGACCGTAGGGCGAGTCGTTGGCCAGTCGGATCGCGTCGTCGTCTCCGTCGTGCGGGATCACCACGAGCACCGGCCCGAAGATCTCCTCCTGCGCGACGGTCGCGGAATTGCCGAGGCCGGCGATGAGCGTCGGCTCGATGAAGAAACCGCGTTCCTGGTTGGCGGGCCTGCCACCACCCACCACGATCTGTCCGCCCTCGGCCTTCGCGAGCTCGAGATAGCGCTCCACCCGCGCCCGCTGCTGCGCGGAAATCACCGGCCCGCACACGGTCGCGGCGTTCGTCGGGTCTCCCGCCGCCAGCCCCGACAGTGTCGCGGCGGCCGCGGCCACCGCGGCGTCGTAGGCCGCGCGCGGCACCAGCAACCGGGTGGTGAGGGCACAGCCCTGGCCCGCGTGCACGGCGACGGTGAACGCGGTGTAGCTCGCGGCCGCGGCGATATCGGCGTCGTCGAGCACGACCGCCGCCGACTTGCCGCCCAACTCGAGGAAGGTGCGCTTGAGCGTCGCCGAGGCGCCCGCCATCACCGAGCGGCCGGTGCGCGTCGAGCCGGTGAAGGTGATCATGTCGACGCGCGGATCGTCGACCAGCTGCGCGCCGAGGCCGTGATCGGCGGAGGTGACGATATTGAGCACGCCGGCGGGAATGTCGGTGTGTTCGGCGACGAGCGGGCCCAGCACCGCAGCGCACCACGGTGTGTCCGGCGCGGGCTTGAGCACCACGGTATTGCCCGCGGCGAGGGCGGGGCCGATTTTCGCCAGGTTGATCTGGTGCGGGAAGTTCCACGGCGTGATGGCGCCGACGACGCCCACGGCCTCGCGGCGGATCACCCGCCGGGAGGCGACCCCCATCAGGTCCCGCGTGCCCAGATCCGTTTCCCAGGTGTAGTTCTCGGCCAGCTCGGCGGCATAGGTCAGATCGGCGACCGGGCCTTCCAGCTGCGGTCCGCTGGTGAGCATGACCGGGGTGCCGACCTCGGCGATCGTGATCTCGCGCAACTCCTCGAGGTGCTCGCCCAGCACGTCGCGCAGTTGACGCAGGCAGTGGGCGCGGAACGCGGGGTCGCGGGACCACCCGGTCTCGTCGAAAGCGGCGCGGGCCGCGCCGATCGCGGCGTCCATGTCGGCGGCCGAAGCGTCGGCGGCGTGACCGAGCACCTCCTCGGTCGCCGGATTGATCGTCGCGAAGACGCCGGAGCCACCCGGGATCAGCTTGCCGCCGATCAGCAGGGGCGTGCCGCCGGCAGGGACGAGGCCGTTCATGGCAGGTCTCCGATACTTGTCTGGACAGGTGTACGGAATATAGTTCGGATTCCGGAACGGCCGCAAGGGAATGCGCGTCATTCGTCCATACACCCAGCTGTAGTAGCATCCAGACACATGTCCGAACCCGCGCCTACCGGCATCGAAGCAACTCGACGACGCTTGACGGAGAAACAGGCCGACACCGTGGACCGCCTGACCGTGGCCGCGGTCGAGGTGCTGGCCAGGGCGGGCTACTCGGGGACCACCATCCGGCTCGTCGCCGCCGCGGCCGGCGTCGGCACCGCGACCGCGTACACCTACTTCTCCTCCAAGGAACACCTGATCTCAGAGGTGTTCTGGCGACGCCTCATCGCCCTGCCGTACCTGGACGACCAGGACGCCGACCCGACGACGCGGGTAGTCGCCGTGCTGCGCCGGGTCTCGATGCTGGTGGCCGACGAGCCCGCGCTCGCCGGCGCGGTCAGCAGCGCGCTGCTCGGTGACGATCCCGATGTGCGACACCTGCGACTACGCATCGGCAAGGAGATCCGCCACCGGCTCGCGCTGGCCCTGGGCACCAAGGACCCCGAACAACTCGCGGCGCTGGAACTCCTGTATTCCGGCGCGCTGTTACAGGGCGGCATGGGACTGCTCTCCTACGCCGAGGTCGCCGACCTGCTCGAGGTCTGCGCGCGCCGCATGCTGGCCGAACCGGCACCGGGCGACTGACAGTTCCTCCTTGTCGCGCGACGGTAACCGTAGTACTGTCCAGACACATGTCCATCTGATGTCTGGACAGTATTCCGGGAAGGATTCCCCATGACGCCGGCCATACCGCGCCGTGTGTCCGGAGGCGACGACGGCCACGGACACCTCACCGAATTCCGTACCGATCCGATCGCGCTGATGCGCCGCGTCCGCGCCGAATGCGGCGATGTCGGGACCTTCGATCTCGCGGGACGCAACGTCGTGCTGCTCTCCGGTGCCGAAGCCAACGAGTTCTTCTTCCGGGCCGCCGACGACGACCTCGATCAGGGCGCGGCCTATCCGTTCATGAAGCCGATCTTCGGGGAGGGCGTCGTCTTCGACGCGCCACCGGAGCGGCGCAAGGAGATGCTGCACAACCAGGCGCTGCGGGCCGACCACATGCGCGGTCACGCCGGCACCATCGCCCGCGAGGTCGACCGGATGATCGCGAGCTGGGACGACGAGGGCGAGATCGACCTGCTCGAATTCTTCGCCGAGCTCACCATCTACACCTCCTCGGCGTGCCTGATCGGACCGAAGTTCCGCGACCAGCTCGACGCGCGCTTCGCGCACCTCTATCACGAGCTCGAGCAGGGCACCGACGCGCTGGCCTACGTCGATCCGTACGCGCCGATCGAGAGTTTCGCCCGGCGCGACGCCGCCAGGGCCGCCCTGGTCGAGCTGGTGCAGGCGATCATGGATCAGCGCGCGGAGAATCCGCCCGCGGGCAAGGGCGACCGCGACATGCTCGACGTTCTCATGTCCGTCACCGACGAGGACGGTGCCCCGAGGTTCCCGGCGACCGAGATCACCGGCATCTTCATCTCGATGATGTTCGCCGGCCACCACACCACCTCCGGCACCGCGGCCTGGACCATCATCGAACTGCTGCGCCATCCCGAGACACTGCGCGCGGTGGTCACCGAGCTCGACGAGCTGTTCGCCGACGGCGCGGAGGTCAGTCACCATGCGCTGCGCCGGATCCCGCGGCTGGAGGCCGCGCTCAAGGAGGCCCTGCGCCTGCACCCGCCGCTGATCGTGCTCATGCGTGTGGCCCGCGGCGAGTTCGAGGTGTGCGGGCACCGGATCGCACCGGGCGACATGGTCGCCGCCACCCCCGCGGTCTCCAACCGGATCCCGGAGGACTTCCCCGACCCGGACGCCTTCGATCCCGGCCGCTACCTCGATCCGCGCCAGGACGACATCGTCAACCGCTGGACCTGGATCCCCTTCGGCGCGGGCAGGCACCGCTGTGTCGGGGCGCCGTTCGCGCTCATGCAACTCAAGGCGATCTTCTCGATCCTGCTGCGGGACTGGGAGTTCGAACTGGCCCAGCCGTCGTCGACCTATCGCAACGACCATTCGAAGATGGTCGTTCAGCTGCAACAGCCCTGTCGCGTCCGCTACCGTCGCCGGCATCGCTGACCGCCCCGGGCCCACACCGCTGTCGGCATCCAGGAGGAACCGTGTCAGCACCGTCGCTACCCACCGGATTCGATTTCACCGATCCAGCTCTCTGGCAACACCGTAACCCCGTCCAGGAATTCGCCGAACTACGCCGGACCGCGCCCGTGTGGTGGAACGCGCAGACCGACGCGCAGTCGGGCGGGTTCCGCGACGGCGGCTACTGGGTCGTCACCAAACATGAGGACATCAAGGAGATCTCGCGCAATCCCGACCTGTTCTCGTCACAGCGCAAGGGTTCGGTCATCCGGCTGCCCGGCGAAGTGACGCCCGAGCAGATCGAGCTGACCGGCGCGCTGCTGCTGAACATGGACCCGCCCAAGCACACCAAGATCCGGCGCATCATCGCCAAGGGGTTCACCCCGCGCGCGGTCGAGGGGTTGCGCGCGGCACTGGCCGAGCGGGCGGCCGCCATCGTGCACGAGGCCGCGAAGACCGGTGGCGGTGACTTCGTCGAGCAGGTGGCGTGTGAACTACCGCTGCAGGCCATCGCGGAACTCGTCGGGGTGCCCCAGGAGGACCGCCGCAAGCTGTTCGACTGGTCGAATCAGATGCTCAACTACGACGACCCGGAATACGGTGACGCCACCACCACCGACGCCTCCTCCGCCGCCGCGACGGGCATCCTCGGCTACGCCTGGGACCTGGCCGAGCAGCGCCGGGCCGACCCGCGCGAAGACATCGTGAGCAAGCTCGTGCACGCCGACCTCGACGGTGAGGCGCTCGGCTCCGACGAATTCGGATTCTTCGTCATCCTGCTCGCGGTGGCAGGCAACGAGACCACCCGCAACGCCATCACCCACGGTATGAAGGCCTTCGTCGACCACCCCGATCAGTGGGAGCTCTACCGGGCGCGCCGCCCGGCCACCGCGCCCGACGAGATCGTCCGGTGGGCGACACCGGTGACGGTGTTCCAGCGCACCGCCACCGCCGACACCGAGCTCGGCGGGCAGCGCATCCGGGCCGGTGACCGGGTCGGATTGTTCTACAGCTCGGCCAATTTCGACGAGGACGCCTTCGCCTCGCCGTTCACCTTCGACATCCTGCGCGACCCCAACCCGCATCTGGGCTTCGGCGGCACCGGCGCCCACTTCTGCGTCGGGGCGAATCTGGCCCGGCTCGAGATCGATCTCGTCTTCGGGGCGATCGCCGAGGTGATGCCGAAACTGACCCAGGTCGCCGAGCCGCAGCGGCTGCGGTCGGGGTGGATCAACGGCATCAAACACTGGCAGGTCGACTACGGGACCGGGGTGCGCTGATGCGGATCGCGTTGCTGTCCTACCGGAGCAAGGCCCACTGCGGCGGCCAGGGGGTCTATGTCCGATATCTCAGCCAGGGGCTCGTCGAGCTGGGGCATCAGGTCGAGGTGTTCTCCGGTCAGCCCTATCCGGAAGACCTCGACCCCCGGGTCCGGCTGACCGAGGTACCGAGCCTGGACCTCTACCGTGACGACGATCCCTTCCGCACGCCGCACCCGCGCGAGATCCGCGACCGGATCGACCTGCTCGAACTCGCCACCATGTGGACGGCCGGGTTCCCGGAGCCGCGCACCTTCAGCCTGCGCGCCGCCCGGCTGCTGGCGACCCGCGCAGCGGACTTCGATGTCGTGCACGACAATCAGTGCCTCGGGTACGGACTGCTCGACATCGCCCGCCTGCGGCCGCTGGTGGCGACGATCCATCATCCGATCACCCGTGATCGCGCGGTGGATCTGGCCGCGGCGCCGTGGCGGCGGCGCCCGTTCGTCCGGCGCTGGTACGGATTCCTCGGCATGCAGCAGCGGGTGGCCCGCCGGATTCCGGACCTGATCACGGTGTCGGAATCGTCGGCCGCCGATATCGCCGCCGACTTCGGCGTCGTCCCGGCACAGCTGCGCACGGTCCCCCTCGGCGTGGACACCGCGCTGTTCCGGCCGCGCGAGACGCCCCGAGTCCGTGGCCGGATCGTGGCGGTCGCCAGCGCCGACAAGCCGCTCAAGGGCATCGCGCACCTGCTGCACGCGCTGGCGCGGCTGCGCCATCACCACGAGGTCGAGCTGCGGTTGGTCGCCAAGCTGGAGCCGAACGGGCCCACCGAGAAACTCATCGCCGAACTCGGTCTCGCCGATATCGTCACCCCGGTCAGCGGACTCAGCGACGACCGACTCGCCGCAGTGCTCGCCACGGCCGAGATCGCCTGCATTCCCTCGATGTACGAGGGGTTCTCGCTGCCTGCGGTCGAGGCCATGGCCAGCGGCACGCCCTTGGTCGCCAGCCGGGCCGGTGCGCTGCCCGAGGTGGTCGGCGACTGCGCGGAATTGATCACGCCCGGCGACATCGATGCGCTGACCCGGGTCCTGGGCGAACTGCTCGCCGATCCGGCACGTCGGCGGCGGATGGGCGAGCGGGGTCGTCGGCGTGCCGTCGACCTGTTCAGCTGGGCCGCCGTCGCCGCGCAGACCGTCGCGGTCTACGAGCGCGCGATCGACCGCTTCCACTCCCCCGATTTCGGGCATTCGCAGGAGGATCCATGCTGACCGTCGACTTCGACCGCTTGGGCGTCGGACCCGGTTCCCGGGTGATCGATGTCGGCTGCGGAGCGGGACGGCACGCGTTCCAGGCCTACCGCCGGGGCGCCGACGTCGTGGCCTTCGACCAGAACGCGCAGGATCTGGCGCAGGTGGACGCCATGTTCGAGGCCATGGCCGCGGCGGGCGAGGCACCCGAGTACGCCAAGGCCGAGACCGTGCGTGGTGACGCGCTCGACCTGCCCTACGGCGACGGCGAATTCGACGTGGTCATCGCCTCGGAGATCCTCGAGCACGTCCCGGCCGACGATCGGGCGATCGCCGAGCTCGCCCGCATCGTCACACCCGGTGGCGCGCTGGCGGTCACGGTGCCGCGCTGGCTGCCGGAACGCCTCTGCTGGGCGCTCTCGGACGAGTATCACGCCAACGAGGGCGGCCACGTGCGGATCTACCGAGCCGACGAGCTCCGCGACAAGGTCACCGCGCACGGACTGCGCTGTGTCCACCGGGAATTCGCGCACGCGCTGCATTCGCCCTACTGGTGGCTCAAATGCGCGGTGGGCGTGCGCGACGACGACAATCCGCTGGTGCGCGCGTATCACCGCCTGCTGGTGTGGGACATGATGTCGGCGCCCACGCTGACCCGCACGGCCGAACGCCTGCTGAACCCGCTCGTCGGCAAGTCCGTCGCCCTCTATTTCACGAAGCCGGCGGTGCGGCGATGACGGCGGTCCTGCCGGCCGTCGCGGGCGTCGTCTCGGCGCGCGAGCTGCGGCGCACCGCCGAGACCATCGCCGCCGCACAGGAACCCGACGGGGCGATCCCCTGGTTCACCGGCGGTCACACCGATCCGTGGGACCACGTCGAATCCGCGATGGCGCTGACCGTGGCCGGATTGTGGGACCAGGCCCGCGAGGCCTACATCTGGTCGGCCAAGACCCAGCGCACGGACGGGTCGTGGCCGATGCAGACGCGCGGTGGGGTCGTCGAGAACCACGATGCCGACGCCAACTTCTGTGCCTATCTCGCCACCGGTGTCCTGCACGCGCTGACCGTCACCGGTGACGCGGGCTTCGCCGCCGAGCTGTGGCCGACGGTCCGAGCGGGCATCGACTTCGTGCTCGGTCTGCAGCAGGGCGCCCACGGCGAGATCCATTGGTCGGCAAACGAATCGGGCACCTCCGGCGAGGCACTGCTGACCGGGTGCTCGAGCATCTATCACAGCCTGGGCTGTGCGGTGATCCTCGCCGAGCGTCTGGGTGATCCCCGCCCGGACTGGGTCCGCGCGCGCCGCAGGCTCGGCCGAGCCCTGCGCGACCATCCGGAAGTCTTCCTGGACAAGAGCCGCTACTCGATGGATTGGTACTACCCGATTCTCGGTGGCGCACTGCGCGGTCCGGCCGCCCGAGCCCGGATCGCGCGGCACTGGGACGAATTCGTGGTCGCCGACCTCGGCATCCGCTGCGTCGCCGACGCGCCCTGGGTGACCGGTGCGGAGACCTGCGAACTGGTCCTCGCCCTCGACGCCGACGGCGACACCGCCACCGCCACCGCGCTGTTCACCGCGATGCAGCACCTGCGTGATCTCGACGGGTCCTACTGGACCGGTCTGGTGTTCACCGACGGTAAGCGCTGGCCGGAGGAACGCACCACCTGGACCGCGGCCGCCGTCGTGCTCGCCGCCGACGCCCTGAGCCGCACCACCGCCGCCAACGGCCTCTTCCGCGACGCCGTCGACTGCTGAGGCGAGCTCAGCCGCAGGCGGCGATCCGCTGGAGGACGCGCAGCGAGCCGGTCACCGAGAGCTCGCGGAACTTGCCGCTGTCGAGGGCCCGGCGGTAGATGCCGAACGGGGCCTGCCCACCGTCGGCGGGGTCGGGGAAGACGTCGTGGATCGCCAGCAGTCCACCGCCCGCGACCCAGTGCACCCAGTTGTCGTAATCGCGCTGGGCGGCTTCCTCGGTGTGGCCGCCGTCGATGAAGAGCATGCTGAGCGGGGTCCGCCAGATGCGGGCGGCCGCGGCGGAGGATCCGATGATCGCTATGACGGTGTCGGTCAGGCCGGCCCGGATCATGGTGCGCCGGAAGGCCGTCACGGTATCGAAGACGCCCGTCTCGGGGTCGACCAAACCGGTGTCGTGATACTCCCAGCCCGGCTGGTGCTCCTCCGAGCCCCGATGATGATCGACGGTGAAGACGGTCGCGCCGGTCTCGCGTGCCGCGGCGCCGAGATAGACCGCCGACTTGCCACAGTAGGTGCCGATTTCGAGAATGGTTCCCGTGCCCGCGTAGTCGCGGGCGGCGGTGTACAGCGCGCGCCCTTCGTCCGCCGGCATGAATCCGGTGGCCTGCTCGGCGAGCGCGAACAGCGCACCGGCCTCGGCGGAGAGCTCGTCTACGGGTCCCATGACTCACGCTAACACAGCGATTGGAATAGACTCCGGACTACTGTCCAGCAGATCGCCGGGCGGTGACCGGCACAGGAGAAACCGTGATGAAGACTCGCCTCAACTGCCCCTGCGGTACCCAGATCAACGCCGACAACGAGGACGACCTGGTCGCCCGGACGCAGGCGCATCTGGCCGAAAATCATCCCGACCACGACTACACGCGCGACGAGATCCTCTTCATCGCCTACTGACCGCGCTACTTCTTCGGCAAGCTGTTCTGCAACCCGCCCACTTCGGTGATCGTCCAGCCCGCGTTGCGGTCGATGGTCAGCGAGTAGGTGACGGTGGCGGCCGCGCCACCGGGATTCTGGGCGCTCGTGGAGACGACCGTGAAATAGGCGTTGACCTTGTAGATCCCCCCGGACTCCGAAACGACCGTCGCCGAGAGCGGAGTCGCGGTGGAGGTCCATTGCAGCGGCAGCAGGATCTGTTCGAGCTGCGGTGCGGTGGCGTCGAACTTCGCCGTCAGCTGCGGCGCGGTGCCCGCGCGCAACCGGCCGAACCACGCCGTGAGGTCGCGGTAGTCGATCGTCGATGCGCCGACACCGTAGTCGATCGCGATGCGCTCGGCGTGCCGCTCGTCGGCCGCGCGGGCGTCGCGGTCGGCGAGCGTGGACCGGGCCGAGAAGTACAGCACGGCGAAGGTGATCGTCGCGACGGTGAGTCCGCCGATCGCGACGGCCACCAGGATGCTGGACAGCCGCAGCGATACCGTCCGCGGCGCCTGCCGACCGCCGTCGGTGGTGGTGGGTTCCGCTGTCGCTGTGCTCATGCGCTGTCCTTCGTCGCTATTTGACGGCGATGCGGAAGTGCACCGTGCCGTCGGGGCCCACACTCTGCAGGGCCTGGTCGATCAGGGTGCTGACGTCGATCGCGGGGGCACGGTGCACGGCGTCGGTCACCACCGGGTCGAGCACCTGACCCAAGGGTTCGATGCTCGGCCCGATCTCGGTGATCAGCTCCGTGAGACGGGCCAGGAACGGGACGAGCCCGTCGCCGGTGACGTAGTCGTCCAGCGGACGGCTTTCCACGAGCGCCGAGCCCGATTCGACGATCGCGCTCAGGGTGACGCCGAACTCACCGAACTTCGGGCCCGCGGCGCCCAACGACGGTCCCAGCCAGGCCATGTCGCCGCCGAGAGCCTGGATGTCGGCGAACAGCCCCCGGATCGCGTCGGTGCGGCTGAGCAGTGTCGCGGCGAGCAGATTCGAGGATCGGTGCAGCGTCTGCCGCGCCGCGTCGGTGCCCGCGAGCGCGCGGTCGAAGGTGTCCACCAGGCGCGCGATCACTTCGGGCCGAATCTGTGCGAGCAGGTCGACCAGCTTCGCGGACAGGGCGGTGACGGTCATCGGCAGGTGGATCCGATCGGTCGGGATCACCTGTCCGTCCTCGAGATACGGCCCGGCACCGGAGTCCGGCGCGAATACCAGATAGGGCTCCCCGAGCGCCGACAACTGCTCGATCCGGACCGTGCTCGACAGCGGAATCCGCCGGCTGCTGTCGATCCGCAACGCCACCCGCACACCGCTGGCCTGCTTGCGCACCGCTTCGACCCGGCCCACTCGGACGCCCGCGAGCAGCACCGGCGCGTTCGGCACCAACCCGCCCGCGCTGTCGAGGGTCATCTCGGCGGTGAGGAAGTCCCGTCGCGGGTCGAAGCCGAGCACGCCGAACGACATGTAGGCGACGCCGAGGATCAGCACCGCCGCGATAGCCGACAGTGATACCACCGCACGCAGATTCATCGCACCGCCCCGATCATCCGCAGGGTGTCGACGATGCGGCCGGTGCGATCGCCCGAGGTGAGGCCGGGCGCCCCGGTGACGCCGACGTCGACCAGGTCCACCTTCGGGCCGCGGGTCGCGAACGGCACGAGCTCGGTATTGATCAGATCGATGAGGGTCTGCATGTTCGACGGCGACGCGGTGTCGAGGGGGCTGCTGCCGAACAGCACGGGCACCACGGCCCGGGTGGTGTCGTCGAGCGAGGACAGCAGCGGGCCGAGCCACTGCGCGCTCGGCGCGACCGGGCCGAGCGCGGTGAGCACGAAGATGACGCCGATCTGGGCGTTGACGGCGTCGGTGGTGTGGTCGACGCCGTAGGGGGTGAGCAGTTCGTCGAGCATCGGCAGGTTCTGTCGCAGGCCGTCCTCGACCGTCGCTTCCATCCCGTCGAGAAGGGCGTCGACCGAGTCGAGGTGCGCGCCCAGATCCGACAGGTCGGCGCCGAGCACCCCGGCGATCCGGGCGGTGTCGCGCGGATCCTCGGGCAGCAGCCCGTTCGCGGTGCGCAGGATGCTCTGGAAGTCGGTGACCGCGCCGCTGCCGAGGAACGTCGACAGACCGGCCAGGATGTCCTCGATCGGTGGGGCCTGAGTGGTGTCGGCCAGGGGGATGGTCGCGCCGTCGGTCAGCGTGCCCGCGGTGTCGCCGCCCGGCTCGCCCAGCGCGATATGGACGTCGCCGAGCGGTGTCTCCTGGCGCAGCACGGCGGTCGTGCCCACCGGCAGCCGGACCGACTGCCGGATCTCGACATCGGCCACCGCGTACCCCGGCCGCGCCGCCATCTCCGGGGTGGCGGCCACCGGGTCGACCAGGGCGACCCCCGTCAGCCTGCCCACCCGCACGCCCGCCGCGATCACCTCGGCGCCCTGCGGCAGATTCAGCACATCGGCGAACTCGATCCGCAGGTGATAGGTCGGGCCGCCGACGCCGGTGCCGGGCACCGGCAGGTCGGCGGGCTGAAAGCCACATCCGCTGCCCGCCAGCGTCATTCCCGCGACCAACAGAACGCCGAGGACCCGGCGCCGGATGCGTGTCATCGTGTACTCACCCCCGCGAGTAGGACCGGCAGTGCCGGAATCGTCACCACACCCTCGGCCGAGGTCTGACAACCCTGCCCGGTGACGGCCTGCACCGCCGCGCAGATCCGCGCCGAGTCCGGCGGGGCCGGTGCGAGTTTCGGTGGCGCGTAGCCGATGGTCAGCTGTCCGCTCACCGGGTCGACCGCACCGGCGAATCCGCCGGCCAGCACGGGAGTCCGCGCGATCACCTCGGCGAGCGAGGAGACACCCGCCGCGATCATGCGCGACAGCTCGGGGACGGAGTCCAGCGCGCGCAGCGCGGGCGAACCGAACATCATGACGACGTCGTTGAGCTGGGGCAAGAGCTCGGCCAGCGTGGCGACGATCTGGATGATCGGTGGGAACGCGATGGTGACGATGTCGTCGAAGGTTTGCGGCAGCCCCGACACCGTGGTCTCCACCTGCGCCCAGCCGTGGCGTGCCCGCTGGGCGAGCGCGCTGAGGGCGTCGAGCAGCTGTCCGAGGTGCCCGATGGCCGCGTCCGGTGCCGACAGCGCCCGGCTCAGCGCGAGGATCAG
This sequence comes from Nocardia sp. MH4, assembly GCF_019266065.1. Lineage (GTDB taxonomy): Bacteria > Actinomycetota > Actinomycetes > Mycobacteriales > Mycobacteriaceae > Nocardia > Nocardia canadensis. The sequence goes on from NZ_LPNR01000112.1 coordinate 490,103, forward strand.
GTCGTTGAGCTGGTCGCCCGTGCCGGTGGTGGCGCGATCGAGCGCGTCGAGTCCGGCGCCGACAGCGGTGCGTTGGGCGGGATCACCCGAACCGTTGAGTTGATCGGCGAGGCCGGCCAGGGCGTCGAAGGTCTGCGAGAGGCTCTTGGGTGTCAGGGTTTTCGTGATGCACGCGCCGCCCGAGGCCAGGCCGGGTCCGGCCGGTTCGTCGCCGATGAGGGCGAGCCGCCGATCGGCGATCAGGGTGTCGCTGACCGTCACCGCCCCCACGTCGGCCGGGAGTGTGCGATCGGCGCGCACGGTGAACTCGACCCGCGCCGACACGCCGACGACGCTGATCCCGGTGACGCGACCGACGGGCACGCCAAGGACGGTCACCGCGCTGCCCTCGTAGAGCCCGATGCTGTCGGGCAGGTCGGCGCAGTAGGCGCGCATCGGCGGATGCGGTGTGCTCAGCCGCAGACCGAGCGCCCCCGCCAGCACCACGACGACCACGACCGCGGCCGACATCAGCCCCCGTGACCCCAGGATCGACTTCGTCAACACGCGCCTCCTGGCAGCGGAATGCACAGCGCGGGAACCGGAAGGGTGGCCGTGGACTGGTCGATGGTGATCCCGCCGCCCGCGGGCAGCAGCGGTGCCAGCCGGTGCTGGAGCGCGCGCACGGCATCCAGCAGCGCGCCGAGCCGGGCGCCGAGCTGCTCGAGCGGGGGAATCGCGTCCGCCAGCGGTTGGACGCGCTGCTTCAGCGAGGCGTCCCACGCCCGCCCCAGCGGCGTCACGTCGTGCAACACCACGGCGAGATCGCGCAGGGATTGCGCCACCTGCACCTTGTTGGTCTGGATGATCTGCTCGAGCGTGCCCAAGGTGATCAGCAGCCGCGCCAGCACCCCGGCATTCGTGTCGAGCGCGGACAGATACTCGTCGGCGATGGCCAGGGTGCGGGAGATGTCGGCATTCTGTTCGTCGAGGATCTCGACCACGTCGCCGGCCGCGCGCACCGCCGCGCGCACGGCCTCCGGACTCTGTTCGATCGCGGTCGACAGTGCCGCGAGATCCCGCCGGACGACGCCGCCGTCGATCCGGCGGACGGGCCGGATCGCGTCCTGGAAGGCCTGGGTCAGGTTGTAGGGCACGATGACTCGCTCCCGGGGGATGACGGCCGGCCCGAGCGGCCGGGTACCGGCGGGCAGGACGGCGACGTAATAGCCGCCGACGAAGGTCAGCATCCGGATGTCGAGGGTCGTCTGGTCGCCGAGGAAGGCGTCCGCGCGGACGGTGAACTCCATCCGGACCCGGTCGGTGAGCAGCGTCAGCGACCTGACCTTGCCGACCGGGATGCCGGCCAGGCGCACATCGTCGCCCGGCCGGACCGAACCCGCCTGGGCGAGCTCGGCCGCATAGGTCCGCTCGGGCGAGGTTCCGGTGACATACACCGCGCCGATCGCGATCAGCAGGAGCACGGCCGCGCAGAGTCCCGCGATCCCCCACCGCAGATCCGCGGCCTGCGGGTCACGAGCCCACCGCCGAACACGGTGCCCGCGCGACACTATCGATGACACAGCACGACTCCCTGTCCGGTCAGCAGTACGCGCAGCGGTTCCGGCGCCTCGGTCGCACCGTGGGTGCAGACCAGGTCGGGCCCGGTCGCCGGAACGGCCTGCGCCATGGCCTGGATCAGCCCGGGCAGGTTCTCGAACGCGGCCACCGCGTCGGCCGGGTCGGGGAAGGCGCGCTGGAGGGCGGCGTCGAGATCGCGGTCGCGTTCGCCGGTGACGCCGAGCACGGTGAGCATGCTGCGCAGCGGCTGGAGCACCACCGGGATTCCCGCGGCGAAATCGACCAGTCCGGGCAGCTTCTCGGTGATGGTGACGAAGAGGTTGGTCAGATTGGTCAGCAGCCGCATCGCGTTGCCCGACTTTCCGCCCAGGTGATCGGCGACCTGCGCGAGATTGGCGGCCAGTGTCGACAGGACGGCCTGCCGATCGGAGGCGTAGCGGCTCAGCGTGTCGATGGCGCCCAGCGCTGGGCCGATGCCCGAGCCGTCGCCCTGGATCACGGCGAGAATGCTGGTCGCGAACCGGTTCAGGTCCTCGGGCGACAGCTGCGCCAGGACGGGTTGCAAACCCTTGAACAGTCGGGTGATGTCGAAGTCGGGCACCGTCTCCGCGGTCCCGAAGACCGCGGCCGGGTCGCGCGGACGGCCGGGTGAGTCGGGCGGCCGGAGCTCCAGGTACCGGAATCCGGTGAGATTCTGGTAGCGGATCGCGATCGTGGTGCCGGTGGCCGGCGCGCGGTCCCGGACCACCGTGAAACGCACCCGCGCCAGCGCGCCGTCGAGTTCGACCTCACCCACCTTGCCGATCTGCACGCCGTGCAGGCGCACGTCGTCGCCGCGGCGCAGGCCGTTCGCATCGGTGAACAGCGCTGTGTAGGTGTAGGTTTCGCCGTCGACCGGGCGTTCGATCACCCGCAGCACACCGACGAGCACGAGGGCCATCGCGGCCGTCGCCGAGAGCACCCGCAGGAGCAGGGATCGGGTGCTCATCAGCGACCACCCTCAGGCAGCAGGGCGGCCAGCGGCCCGGCCAGCCCCGGCACCACGTCGAGGTCGACGGCGGCGCGCAACACGGGGCCCTGCGGGGTGTCGACGAAGGCGGAGTCCAGCCGCTCGAGCAGTTCGCTCAGCTGCCGCCCGGACCGTTCCGGCGCGCTGATCGAGCCGGACAGCTGATCGAGGACGAGGCTCGTCATGGGTAGCAGGCCGCCGAAGTAGTGCCGCGAGGTACCGAGCAACGCGGTGACGGTCGGCAACAGCTGGTACTGGATATCGGAGAACATCCGGCCGAACTTCGCGAGATGTTCAGGGGTGCTCAGGTATTCGTTGGTGTAGTCGGCGTAGAGCAGGGTCAGGCTGCCGGTCAGCATCGGTGGGAGACCGGACAGCGCCGACCCGAACTGGTCGAACAGCATCGACGGTGGCAGCCGCTGGGTTTCGGCGAACGAGCGCGCGGTCGCGCCGATGGCTTCGAGGAGGGGACCGAAGGCAGCGAGGTCGCGGGAGATCGTGGCGAGCAGATCGGCGAGCCGGGGCGTCAGCACCTCGTCGGTGAGCGCGCCGGTGGAGGTCAGCAGGGCCGAGAGGGTGGCGTCGCGCACCCGGTCGGCGGCGCCGACGGTCAGGTCGACGGTCGACCCCTCGGTCAGGGCGACACCGCCGGCGCCGGAGTGGAGTTCGAGGGCGCTGATGCCGAAGAGATTGCCCGGGGCATAGTCCACACTCAGCGTGTTCGTCAGCCCGAACAGCTGAGAGCCGTTCAGCGTCAGGCTGATTCGCTGTATCCCCCGGCCCGCCGAGTCGATCGTCCCGACCGACCCGACCCGCACGCCGTCGAGCCGGACCTCGGTCCCCGGACCGACACCGGCACCTACCTGCTCGACCAGCAACTCGACCCGGATCTCCCCGTCGGGCCGGTCCTCGGGCAGTACCCGCCACGCGAGCAGAGCGAGCAACGCGACGATGACGGCGACCGCACCGAGAGCGCGGGCACGGCGAGGTCCGACCTCGGTTCCCGGCAAGGCGTAGGCAGGCATGGCATCACCCGGTGAAGGTCACGGGAGACTGGAATCCCCACAGCAGGATCGTGGCGACCATGTCGAGGGCGATGATCGCCACCAGGCTGGCGCGGATCGCCCGACCCGAGCCGATGCCGACCCCCTCCGGGCCGCCGGTGGCGAAATAGCCCTGGTAGCAGTGGATCAGGACGACAGCCATCGCGAACACCATCACCTTCACGGTCGCGGCGACGACGTCCCAGCCCACCACGAATTGGTCGAAGTAGTGGTCGTAGGTCCCCGAGGGGGTGCCGTGGATCGTGGTGACGATCAGCGCGCAGGAGGCGTAGCTCAGGATCAGCGCGACCACGAACGCCGGTGCCACGGCAATGATCCCGGCGATCACCCGGGTGGTCACGACGAAGGGCACCGACCGGATACCGAGCGATTCGAGCGCGTCGATCTCCTCGGAGATGCGCATGGACCCGATCTCGGCGGTCATCCGGCACCCGGCCTGGGCCGCGAAGCCGATCCCGGCCGCGATGGGCGCGAGTTCGCGGGTCACGCCGAAGGCCGAGATCAGGCCGCTGAGCTGACCCAGCGACAGCAGATTCAGCGCGCTGAAGGCCTCGATGCCGATGGAGGCGCCCATGGCCGCACCGAGCAGCAGCATCAGCGGCACCACCCCGCCACCGATGATCACCGAGCCGCGGCCCCAGGTCATGTCGGTCACCGTCGCCACCGTCTGGCGGCGGTAACGCAGCAGGGTGTAGGGCACCGAAGACACGACCTGCCAAACGAATCCGAGGACGAACCCGAGCGAGTCGATCGGGGCGAGCGGGTGCACGCGGGCACGCCGCAGCCGCCCCACCCAGCGCAGCCCGACGGGATAGTACGAAGCCGCCGTCATCACGCCATCCTGACCGGGAAGAACAGCGTGACCACCTGGGTGATCACGGTGTTCAGGACGACAACCGCCGCGATCGACATCACCACCGCCGCATTGACCCCGTCGGCCACACCCCGCGGCCCGCCGGTAGCCTCCAGCCCGCGCTGGCAGGCGATGACCACGACCAGGAATCCGAAGAGCAGCGCCTTGACCAACGAGACCCACAGGTCGATCGGCGTCGTGAAGGCGCCGAACGACGACCAGTAGCTGCCCGGTGTCACGTTCAGCGCCGACACCGCGACCACGAATCCGGACGCGACGCCGACGACGATGATCAGGATGTTGAGCAGCGGCGCCACCAGCATCATCGCCGCGATCCGCGGGACGACCAGGCGTCGCACCGGGTCGACGCCCATGACCCGCAGCGCGTCGACCTCCTCGCGGATGGTCCGCGCGCCCAGGTCGGCGGCGATCGCGGCCGCCCCCGCTCCGCCCAGCAACATCGCGGTGGCCATCGGCGCGCCCTGTTTGATGACACCGAGCCCGCCCGCCGCGCCGATCATCGAATCGGCGCCGAGTTCGGACACGATATTGCCGACTTGCGCGGAAACGATGACGCCGAACGGAATGGCCATCAAAATACTCGGCACCGCGGTGACCCGGATGAGAAACCACGCCTGGGCGAGTGTTTCGTGAATCTGGAATCGCCATCGAACCGCGTCCACGATGCCGAGCGACACGGCACTCGCGCCGATGCGCAGGGCCCGGCCGAGGGTGGCCACGCTGGATAGGACGGTGACCGAGAAATTCCGGCGCAGGATCTGTGCGGCACCGGCCTGTTTCGGCTCCGGCAATTCCAGGCCACCGACCCCCACCGCACCGCCGCCGGCCGGTGCGACTTCGCCGTCTACGCGTGCCATGCGGGTGACCGTACCATATGATCTAGACCACATTCCAGACACTGTTCCAGATTCCTGACCAGCTCCCCGCCGAGCCTTCCCAGACCCGGATCGGGCCCGACCATGCGGTCCGAAAATGTTGATTACCAGCATCTTTGAGGCGAATCTCGCCAAGCGGGCCGGGCACGTCGTCGTCGCGATCGTCCGCGAAAGCGTTGTGCCCGGTGCGCGTCGGTGATACCGTCCAGACACATGTCCAGCTACCTGTCTCCTTCGGGTCTCGACCGACCCGACGCTGTCGGAGACATCCGATCGGAACCGGGGTGTTCGCGATGACCAGCGCCGCTGTGGAGCCCGTGTATTTCGATCCGTACGACTATCGATTCCACGAGGATCCGTATCCCACGTATCACCGGCTGCGCACCGAGGCGCCGCTTTATCACAACCCGGATCTCGATTTCTGGGCGCTGTCGCGGCATTCCGATGTCCTCGCGGCATTTCGCGACAACAATCGGCTCTCCAGCGCCAACGGAGTTTCGCTCGACCCGGCGGCGTGGGGACCACACGCGCATCGGGTGATGTCGTTTCTGGCGATGGACGATCCCCGGCACATGCGTATGCGCAGGCTGGTCTACAAGGGATTCACCCCGAAGCGGGTCGCCGAGATGGAAGACCGGATCCGCCAGATCACCCTCGAGCACCTCGAACCCGCCCTCGCGCGGGGGCGCTTCGACTGGATCGACGACGTCGCGGGCAAGCTGCCGATGGACGTCATCTCCGAACTCATGGGGGTGCCGGAGCCGGACCGCGCCGAGATCCGGCGGCTGGCCGATCTGGTGGTGCACCGCGAGGAAGGTGTTCTCGATGTGCCCGCCGACGCGATCGACGCATCGATCCGGCTGTTCGGGTACTACGCCGACATGGTCGCCCAGCGCCGGGCCGACCCCCGCGACGACCTCACCTCGGCATTGCTCGACGCCGAGATCGACGACGACACCCTCACCGACGACGAGATCATCGGGTTCATGTTCCTGATGGTGGTCGCCGGAAACGAGACCACCACCAAGCTTCTCGGCAACGCCCTCTACTGGGCGGGGGTCGATCCCGTGGAGTACGCCAAGGTCGCCGCCGATCCCGACCTGGTCGCGGACTGGGTCGAGGAGACGCTGCGCTACGACACCTCGAGTCAGCTCGTCGCCCGTACCGCGGCGGTCGACCTCGACTACCACGGCGGCACCATCCCGGCCGGGGCGAAGGTGCTGTTGCTGATCGGCGCGGCCAATCGGGATCCGGCGGCGTTCGACGACGGCGACACCTACCGGATCGACCGCAGCGGCGGCGGCACCCTCGCGAGTTTCGGTGCGGGCGTGCACTTCTGCCTCGGCGCGCATCTGGCCCGGCTCGAGGCGAGCGTCGTGCTCGGCGAGTTCGTGCGGCGGGTGGCGGCCTACCGGATCGACCCGCGGGGCATCGAACGCGTGCATTCGACCAATGTCCGTGGCTTCGCCAAACTTCCCATCACAGTAGAGGTCCGCTAGTGCCCCGATTCGAACCCAACCCCGAACGCAGGCCGGCCCTGGTCGCGGGCGCGTCGTCCGGCATCGGTGCCGCGACGGCCGTTGCCCTGGCCGCTCTCGGCCACCCGGTCGCCCTCGGCGCGCGCCGCGTGCAGCGGTGTGAGGACCTCGCCGCCAAGATCCGCGCCGACGGTGGCGAGGCCTTCGCCCATCACCTCGACGTCACCGATCGCGCGTCCGTGGACGCGTTCGTCACCGCCGCCGAGGACGCCCTCGGACCGACCGAAATCCTCGTCTCCGGCGCGGGCGACATCGAATTCGCGCTCGTCGGCGAGATGGACCCGGAACGGTTCCTGCGGCAGGTGCAGGTGCACCTGGTCGGCGCGCATCGCCTGATCCACCGGGTGCTCCCCGGGATGACGACCCGGCGCCGCGGCGATCTCGTGGTGATCAGCTCCGATTGCGCGGACAACCCCCGGCCACGCAGCGGCGCCTACAGCGCCGCCAAGAACGGGCTCGAGGCGATGGTCGAGCAGCTGCGCATGGAGCTGGAGGGCAGCGGGATCCGGGCGTCACTGGTACGCCCCGGCCCGACACTGACCGGCATGGGCATGGATTCGACGCCGGAGGTCGTCGGCCCGCTGCTGCAGGACTGGAAGGACTGGGGCTTCGCCCGGCATCCGTACATGCTGCGGCCCGAACATCTGGCCGACGCCGTCGCCACGGTGATCTCGGTGCCACGCGGCGCCCACATGGTGCTGGTCGAGGTGCAACCGGAAGCGCCGTTGCGGCCGCTGCCCGAGGGCGGGAGCGCGTCATGAGGATCGTGGTCGACGCGGACCTGTGCCAAGGGCACGGCGTGTGCCAGGACGAGGCGCCCACGATCTTCACCGTGCCCAAGCACGGCACGGTCCAGATCACCGATCCCACGCCCGCCCCGTCGGAACACGGTGCCGTCCAGGCCGCGATCCGCTGGTGTCCCACCCGAGCATTGTCGATCGCCGACGATGCCGACTCCCCACCGAAAGGCACGGACTGATGGCAGGTTTCGAGCGCGCCGAACTCGACGAGATGGTGCGGCGCTGGGTCGTGGAGAACCAGCGGTGCGAGGAGAAGGGCGATTGGAAGCCCCTCGCCGAGATGTACACCATCGACGCGACCTACGGCTGGAACTACGGCCCCACACAGGAATTCATGGCGGTAGGGCGCGCGGAGATCCGCGAACTGGCTCTCGGCCAGGAGATGGCGGGGCTCGAGGGCTGGACCTATCCGTACCAGGAGTTCGTCGTCGACGATCGCAGCGGCACCGTCATCGGATTCTGGAAGCAGATCAACGAGGGCACGCGCGCCGACGGCCGCCACTACTCCCCCGAAGGAATCGGCGGCAGCTGGTTCCGCTACGGCGGCGACTTCCAGTGGTCGTGGCAGCGCGACTTCTTCGACTTCGGCAATGTCTCGGCGATGTTCCTCGACATGATCACCGATCGGGCGCTCTCACCCGGGATGCAGAAGCGGATCGAGCGCTCGGTGTCGAAGGAGCCGCTGCCGGGCTGGTACCGCATCGGCGAATCGCCCGCCTCCCTGTGGTGACGCCGGTGAGCGGATACGACGCACTGTCCAGGGACCAGCTGGCGGTGCTGGTTCCCGAACTGCTGCTGAGCGGTCATCTCATCGACCGATCCGGCATGGCGCACACGATCGCCGCCTTCGGGCGCGCCGGGATGACCGAGGTCGCGATCGAGGAGTGGCAGTTGGCCAGTCCCGTCTACACCCGGCGCATCCGGCGCGCGCTCGGCATCACCGGCGACGGCGTCGAGACGATCTTCAAGGGCCTGCAACTCGACATCGGCGCACCGCCCCAGTTCATGGACTTCCGCTTCCGGGTCGACGACCACGATCACGGGGAGTTCTGGCTCGACCACTGCGGGGCGCTGGCCGATGTCGAACCGATGGGCGAGGAATTCGTGGTCGCGATGTGCCACGACATCGAGGACCCCACCTTCGACGCGACGGCGCTGGCCACCAACCCGCACGCCCAGGTGCGGCCCGTGCACCGACCACCCCGTGTGCCCGCCGACCGCACCCCGGTGTGCGCGTGGACCGTCGTCATCGATGGGTCCCATGTTCCGCCCGCCGCCCCACGCAACGCCGCCCTCGTGGCGAACTCCGAGGCGGCGGGGCTCGTGCTGGCCCCGATCGACCCGGGCGAGGAGGGCATGGGCGACTACGCCGGACCACTGCTGAGTGATCTGCGCTTCGGCGACTTCTCCCGGTCGGCCCTGCGCCGGCTGGCCGACGAGATCAGCCTGCAGCACCATCTGCTCACGCTCGGCTTCCTGGTCGCCCTCCGGGAACGCGCCGAGCCGGCGGTCGCGGCCGACATCGCGCGCAAACAGTTCGCCGGGATCGCCGGACTCACCTCGGAGCGCCTCCGCCGCTGCCTGTCACTCGGTGACGACGCCGACGCACTCGCCCTGGTGCTCCGGATCCATCCCGCGCTGAATCCGCTGAGCTACACCGGAATCGACAGCACGGTCACGAGCTCCGGTGTGCGCGTGCGCTTTCCGGCGGTGAGCCCGGCGACCAACGACGGCGCGTGGCCCGCCCTGCTGATCCCGGCGGACTTGCGCCCGCTCGATGCGCTGGTCCGTGGCGTGAACCCCCGGTTCGCCGCGCGAGTCGGCGCGATCGACGAACACGGCTGGACCGCCGAGATCACGTTGGCCGAACAGCCGTTCCGGGAAGCCTCGGAGGTGGCCGTGACCCGCTTCAGCACCGGCGCGAGCTTCGCCTTCACCGACCGCGGGAAACCCCTGCCGCTCACCGTCGTGTGAGCGGACCGCACAGAGATGGACTGAGATGGCCAACAACTTCGCCGACCTGTTCGAGCACTCCGCCGACGCCATGCCCGATCGGGTCGCGCTGATCCAGGGCGATCGCTCGCTGACCTACCGCGAGCTCGACATCCGGGCCAACCGCTTGGCCGACCAGCTGACCAGCACGGGGGTGCGCCGCGGCACGCACGTCGGGTTCCAGATGCACAACAGCATCGAGACCATGGAGACGTTGATCGCCTGCTTCAAACTGGGCGCCGTCCCGATCAACATCAACTACCGGTACGGGCCTGCCGAGCTGGCCTACGTCTACGGCAACGCCGACCTCGACGTGCTGGTGTATCACGCGAGCTACGGCGAGGCCGTGGGCGCGGCGCTGTCTCGCACACCGTCGGTGCGGCAGTCGATCTGTGTCGACGACGACCGGGTGTCCGGCGCTGCCGGCTCCGGCGTCCTCGCGTACGAGACGCTGGTCGAGACCGGAAAACCGTTCCGTCCCACCGTCCATCGCACCGGCGACGACCTGTTCATGATGTACACCGGCGGCACGACCGGCCTGCCCAAGGGCGTCATGTGGCGGCAGGAGGACATGTGGCGGGTGCTGGGCGGAGGCGTGGACTTCTACACCGGCGAGCCGGTGCGCGACGAGTACCAGCAGTCCGCGACCGGCGCGCAAGGGGTGCCCGCCATCTGGTTCGTCCTTCCCCCGCTGATCCACGCCGCGGCGATGATGCCGACCTTCACCGCCCTGTGGTCGGGCAACGCGGTGCTGTTCGAGCCGCGTTTCGACCCGGACGCGGTGTGGCGGGCCGTCGGCACCCACCACCCGCACGTCATGGTGATCACCGGCGACGCCATGGCACGTCCGCTCATCGACGCCTTCGACACCGCCCCGGTGGACGCGTCCTCGCTGCTGGTCATCGCCTCCGGCGCGGCGCTGCTGTCGCAGCCGGTGAAGAACGCGCTGCTGGAGAAATTCCCCTCGACGATGGTCTCGGACTCGATCGGATCCTCCGAAACCGGTTTCGGCGGTATCGGTTTCGCGCAGAAGGACGACAACCCCGCCCGCGGTCCCCGGGTCCAGACCGGTCGCGGCGCGGTGGTGGTCGACGCGGACGGGCGACCGGTCGCGCCGGGTGAGGAGGGCTGGCTGGCCAAGACCGGCGCGGTGCCGCTCGGCTACTACAAGGACCCCGAACGCACCGCGCGGCTGTTCAAGACGGTCGACGGCGCACGCGTCGTGGTCACCGACGACCGGGCCCGCGCCGAGACGGACGGCTCGATCACCCTGATCGGGCGCGGCAACATGGTGATCAACACCGGCGGCGAGAAGGTGTTCCCGGAGGAGGTCGAGGCCGTCGTGAAAGCTCACGACGCGGTCTACGACGCGGTCATCGTCGGGGTCCCGCACGAACGGTGGGGCCAGCAGGTCGCCGCCGTGATCGCCACCGGCCCCGACGCGACCGTGGATTTCGACGCACTGCGCGCCCACATCCGCACCCACCTCGCGGGATACAAGGTGCCCAAACGGATCTGGGTGGTCGACACCATCTCCCGCTCCCCCAGCGGCAAACCCGACTACCGCTGGGCCACCGAGTACGTCGCCGGGCGCGCGGCCGATCACGCGGCCGACTGAGCCCTAGTTGGGTGCGTCGGCCACCTCGATGTCGAACTTCGTGTTGTCGCCCTCCACCGAGGTGACCGTGACCTTCACGTCGTAGCTGGCGCCCTGTTCGGTGAGGGTGCACGTCATCGTGGCACCCTGCTCCGCCTTCAGATCCTCAGGACAGGTGACCTCGTCCGGCGTCTCCCCCACCTGGGCCTGGAGTTGGGCGCTGATCTGCTCGGCCACTGCCTCCTTGTCGACGGTGGCGGTGCCGACCGAGACCGAACATCCGGCCGACACCGCTGCCACCGACAGCAAGGCCGCGAGGACGGCGGGAATAGTGCGGATTGTCCTCATGTCGAACCTCACTGTTGCCGAGGGAAGAAAGGTTAGCTGTAAAGTTACTCCCGGATTTCCCGTCCGGGCGGAAATCCGGGGCCGCCGTTGTCGAATCGTGCGCTGCGCGGGCGTCGAAAGATCACTCCGCAGTCCTATTCGATGTCATACCGCAGGATTACGAAGGGCGAGATTTCCGCCGATAGCTTCGGAATCATGACGACGCCCTCCCTGGTCCCCGCTTCCGCTCCACCGACACCACGGCGCGGCGCCGATGGTGACTACGCCCGGCTGCTGCGCCGGATCTCCGACGCCGGGCTGATGAACCGGCGCCCGGGCTACTACGCCGTCCGGCTCGGCCTCGTCGCGACCGCGTTCGTGGCGAGTTGGGCGGCCTTCGTCCTCGTCGGTGATTCGTGGTGGACCCTGCTGGTCGCCGTCGCCCTCGCCGTGACGTTCGCGCAGGTCGCGCTCGTCATGCACGATGTCGCCCACCGGCAGGTCTTCCGGCTCAGGCAGCCGACGGAGCTGGTCGGGCGCATCGTCGGCAACGCAGGCATCGGCTTGGGCTACGGGTGGTGGCAGGACAAGCACACCCGCCATCACGCCAATCCCAACCACGAAGAACTCGATCCGGACGTCGCGCCCGACATTCTGGTCTGGTCACAACAGCAAGCGCGGTCCAGTCGCGGTCTGCCTCGCCTACTCGGCAGGGCGCAGGCATTCCTGTTCTTTCCGCTCCTGCTGCTGGAGGGGTTGAATCTTCATCTGGCCGGTGTCCGTGCGCTCGGAAATCGATCGATGAAACACCGCGGACTGGAGGGCGCGCTACTGGTGGGCCACTTCGCCGTCTACACGGCCGCGGTCTTCGCGGTGCTGCCCGCCGACAAGGCGATCGCCTTCATCGCGGTCCACCAGGGCCTTTTCGGCCTGTACATGGGCTGCATCTTCGCCCCCAACCACAAGGGCATGCCGACCCTGACCGGTGAGAACCGCCCCGACTTCCTCCGCCGCCAGGTCCTGACCTCCCGCAACGTGCGCGGTGGCGCGGTGACCGATCTCGCGCTCGGCGGGCTCAACTATCAGATCGAGCACCACTTGTTCCCCAGCATGCCGACGCCGAACTTGCGCCACGCCCAGGTGATCGTCCGCGACTACTGCGCGGAAATCGGCGTCCCGTACCACGAGACCGGGCTGATCTCCTCGTACCGCGAGGCGCTCACGCACCTGCATCGGGTCGGCGCACCCCTGCGCGGTCAGCCGAAGTAGCCCGCGTAGTCGCCGAACGGCACCTGGCCGGTGGGGCTCGCCTTGATCGCCGCGGCCACCTGCGGCGGAATCGGCGCCCAGTAGGCCGGCATCCCGGCCGCCAGGACAGGGTTCAGGACGTAGATCAGGGCGAAGTTCACGATCCACAGCGGTGGGGCCATCGACATCCCGACCTCGGCGCTGACCCCGCCCTTGGTAGTGGTCACCAGCTGGGCCGCGCCCGACATCTGCTGTGCCACGAATCCATACGCGGCCTGCACCGTATAGGCCGACCGATAGAGCGCGACCAGGGTGTGGACCGCACCGTTGTCCCGCAGCCAATTGCCGACGAACCCGCCGGGCGCGATGAGCGTGTTCACCTGCCTGGTCGGTGCGTCGGCGTTGGCCGGGCTCTCGAGCAAGCCACTGGGGTTCACATACAGCCCGTAGCTGCCCAACACCGAGGACACCGGCCGCCCGTCGATCTCGGAGTAGACGGGTCGGCCCACCGTGTTGGTGAGGATCTCGACGCAGGCGACGATCACCCCCGCCGCGTCGAGGTTCCCGCCGACGCCACCCCCGGACGTGAGATCGAGATACTGCTGTTCGGTCAGCGCGTCACCCCGCCCGAGACCGATCCGACCGGCGATCGTATCGGCCCGCTCCTGACCGAGCGGCTGGTTGAGCTGATCCGCGCTCGTCATCTGCGGTGGTGCCACGTATTCATAGGCGGGGGCGCCGGAGTAGGGCAGCGAGAAGCCGGTGCCGTCACCGTTCGCCACCGGTTGTCCGAATACCGTCTGGGTGCCCGTCACGGCGAGCAGACAGGCACCGATCAGGGCCGCCATCAGGAGGAACCCGTGCCGGACAGTCGACCGCCCGCACCCCGGACCCACCCACACCATGGCGCGCATTTCTACCCCTCAGACAGTGTCGAACAAGGTGAAACCAGCTTCCAAGTCAGTCAAAGCCGTGGCCGCGACCGTGTCAAGCCCCGTTACCTCAGCCGACGAGGACCGCGGCGTCCGCATACTGTGAGGTCGCGGGCGATCGCGGCGAAACTCGACTCGTCGGCGCCCACCGATTCCGCCACCTCCGCCGACCGGCCGAGCACGTCGACACACTCTGCTCGGCGCGAGCATCACCAGCGCGGTATCGCTAAATCGACGAGTTCGTCGACGACCGTCGCATCAGAAACCGCCGCCGCAGGAGGAGAAGCTGTCGTGGCCGGAATGGCCACCTTCACTGGAGTGGCCGCCGAGATAGGGGCCGGAACGGGTCGGCGGGCGAGACGGGACGCGCCGGGAATCGTTCCAGTGGCGCGGAGCCACCACGGCCCACCAGGCGGTGAAATCCACACCGCTGACGCGCTCGATCTCGGCGCGATCGGCGGCGGCCCAGTGCACGGTATAGCCGGTGAGGTGATGGGTGGGGCGCTGAAGCTCGTCGACCAATTCGCCGGTGGTCAGGGTCGAGTCCTCGGCGCGAAAGACATGGACGGTTCTGTCCGACTCGGTGACGCGGTAGCTCCATCGGGTGCGGGCGGCCAGCTCGGAGCAACGGTCGTCGCGTTCTTCCCGCTCGCGCTGCGCTTTCCAGAGTCGTGCCTGTTCCTCCTGCGCGCGTGCGTCGGCCTCGTGCACGCGGAGCTCGATCTGCTCGCGGACCCGGCGATAGCGCTCGGCGATGTCGTGCAGCCGCTGTTCGAGTCCGTCGAACGCCCGCCGTGACGCGCCCCGGCTGCGGCGGCGTGCCGCCGACCAGCCGGCTCCACGCCGCAGTCCGGGTGAGAAGCCGCCCTCGATCCGCATACCGAGATCGTGGACGAGTTGCTGTTCGGCGATCCACAGCGCCTCCAGCGCGACAGTCCGGGCCTGGGCCCACGCGGCGGAGTCGTCGGCGGTGGCCTCGACCTCGATGCTCCGCGGGTAGCCGGGAAGCGCGGGTGCCGATCTCCGTTCGATACAGGTCCACCCACGCTCGTCCCGGCCTTCGGGTGTATCGACGGCATAGGCTTCGACATATGCCCGGCTCGGGTCGAAACCCGCCAGCTGCCGGTCGTTCAAGCGATAGCGGAAATCGAACGAATAGCGGTACTCACCGACACCATCGTGTTCCTCCCCACGGTTACTTCCACGGTAGCGCCGGTGCGGGCGGGACGGGTGCGGCTTCGCGACGGAGCCGCCAGCGGCCTGGCGAGCAAGCGATCGGCGGCGGGACCGGAGTTGTCGCGCAAGGTCTTTCCCGTGATGGCCGGCACGCGAGTACCCGCCGCGACCACGCCACCGCTGATGGCGATGCTCGGGTGAGGAGGCGGGGAAGGTCACCGCATCGACGCCCGCCGCCGCGTCCCAGCGTATCGTCCTCCATGGAGAAATCCCGCCCAGCTCGGATTCGCCGAATCGGTCGACGACGGCGGCTGACGTAGCCGCGACCGGTCCGCGGATCGGCCTGCCGCCACGAGGAGACGTCATGGCTACCGACCAGAGCTTGCTACATCGTTTCGTCATCTCGCAGTTCGACGCGGCCGGGCTCGATCGCGCGCAGCTGATCCGCGATGCCGGGGTCCCCGACTGGTCGATGACCGGCCAAGACGTGCATCTGCCGAGCGAGGTGTTCTCCCGGCTGTGGGAGATCGGCGAACATCGTCTCGGCCCGGACGTCGCCCTGCAGGTCGCCCGCCGCTACAAACTCTCGAGCCTGGGCCTGTACGACTATCTGTTCGCCTCCGCGCCGACGCTGGGCGCCGGGCTGGCCACCTGCGGGCCGTACGTCACCGCGGTCACCACCAATCACCGCTTCGACCTGGTCGCCGAGACCGAGCACGAATCCACCCTCTACCTCGAGATGCTCCACGGCGACGGCCGGGGACGCGACCACACCCAGCTGTGGGGACTGTCGGCCGTGCTGAGCCGGGCCCGCCGCGTCGTCGACGGTCCGCTCGACCCCGTCCGCGTCGCGCTACGCCAGGCCGCTCCCCCGCATATCGACAGCTTCCGGGACGTGTTCGGTTCCGCCACCGTCGAGTTCGACGCGCCGACCGACTCGATGACCTTCCGCTCCGCGGACCTGAATCTGCCGTTGACGACCGCGGATCCGGTCCTGGCCGGGGTCCTGCAACCACTGGCCGCCGCGCTGCCGCCGCCACCGACGCTCGCCTCGGCCTGGCCGCAACGGGTGGCCGAGGCCTTGGACCAGGCGATCGAGGCCGGGGAGGTATCCCTGCACAGCGTCGCCCGCATCCTCACGGTCAGCCCCCGGACGTTGCAGCGACGCCTGACCGAAGCCGGCACCACCTGGCGCGCGGAGCTGGACCGGGCACGCAGCGCCCGATTCGCACAGGTGACGGTCGCGGGATCGCTCAGCGGCACCAGGCAGGCCGAACTTCTCGGCTACTCCGACGCGGGCTCGTTGCGCCGGGCCGCCCGGCGCTGGTCGGGGTCCTCACCGGCGTGCAGCCTCACACCCTGAGGTAGGTCGAGGCGATCCGCCAGAAGGTCTCCCGCTCCATCAGGTGGAAGTCCCACCCGTCGGTGATGTCGCGGAACGCGGCGACGATCCCGGCGACGTCGAAATCGTCCCGGGTCGCCGTTCCCTTCGCCTCCAGTGCGGAAATCACGTAGGCGGTGGCACTCTCCCTCGTCACCGACAACGCAGGCTCCCCTCGGTAGCACACTGATCCCTATCGAACGTAAGTCTCGAATCACCTCGGGACCGCGACAAGGACGGAACGCGCCAATCCCCGGCTGAACGCGCCAACCTCGCGATCGGCCGGTCGCCGGGGAGACGACCGGCCGGGGCTCAGCCGATCTCGACGCGAGGAGGATCTCCGTCGCCGCGGCTCGGGCGTGCGCGGGTCGGCGCCGGTGCCTCCCGCAACCCGGGTCCGAGTCGGTATCGATGCGCGAATGAGAGTTTGTCACTGCATGATTCGATGAACTTTCCGCTGCGAACTGTGCTCCGGAGACAGATTCGGCTAGCTCAGGGTCTTCATCGCCGCCGCGTCGTAGGGCTTCAGCTCGTCGATTCGGCCCGCCAGCACCTTGGCCGCCCACTCCGGATCCTGGAGCAGGGCGCGGCCGACGGCGACCATGTCGAACTCGTCGCGCTCCATGCGATCGAGGAGGTTGTCGATCGTGCCGAGCTCGGCGCCTTCGCCCGTGAACGCGCGCAGGAAGTCGCCGTCGAGTCCGACCGATCCGACGGTGATGGTCGGCTTGCCGGTCAGCTTCTTGGTCCAGCCCGCCAGGTTCAGGTCCGAGTCGTCGAACTCCGGGAGCCAGTAGCGGCGGGTGGAGGCGTGGAAGGCATCGACGCCCGCGGCGGCGAGCGGGGTCAGGATGGCCTCGAGCTCCTGCGGGGTCTCGGCCAGGCGCGCGCGGTAGTCCTGCTGCTTCCACTGCGAGAAGCGGAAGATCACCGGGAACTCGGGCGAGACGACCGCCCGGACCGCGGCCACGATCTCGGCCGCGAACCTGGTGCGCGCCACCGGGTCACCGCCGTAGCCGTCGTCGCGGCGGTTGGTCTGCGCCCACAGGAATTGGTCGAGGAGGTAGCCGTGGGCACCGTGCAGCTCGACACCGTCGAAGCCGATGCGCTCGGCGGCCGCGGCGGCCTCGGCGAAGGCGGCGATGACATCGTCCAGATCGGCCTGGGTCATCGCCTTGCCCGCGCCCTCGGTGCCATCGGCGCCGATGCCCGAGGGGCCCATGGCCGGGGCGTCGGGATAGGGCTGCTCGCCCTGGTTGCGGACCATGCCGATGTGCCACAGCTGCGGCACGATCGTGCCACCGGCCGCGTGTACGTCCTCGGCGACCCGGGCCCACCCCGCCAGCTGCTCCGCGCCGTGGAACCGCGGCACCCGATCGCTCTGCCCGGCCGAATCGTGGCCGACGTAGGTGCCCTCGGTGACGATGAGGCCCACACCGGCGGCGGCCCGGCGCGCGTAGTACGAGCGCACGTCCGCCCCCGGCACACCGCCCGGGGAGAACATGCGCGTCATCGGCGCCATCACGATGCGGTTGGGGACGGTCAGGCCGTTCAGGGTGACGGGGCGGGCCAAGACCTCGGCCGTGCGGGCGACGTCGGACGCGGTGACGATCACGGGGGTGCTCCTCAAAGTCACTTGACAATGTCGATGGTTGAGAACTTCAAGCAATATGCCACACCGTAGAGGTAGATATTTGAGATGGTCAAGTTTCTGCGGATATGGTGGTCGCATGACAGAAGCTCCCCACGTCGACTCGGCCCAGCTCATGGAGCTGCTCTCGGTGTCCCTCGGCGTCTACTACGGGGACTTCACGGCGGCGGCGGCGAGTGAGAACCTCACCGCGAGCCAGGGCAAGACGCTCACGGCGCTGCGCCGCCGACCCATCGCGATGCGGGTCCTGGCCGAGGCCTTGGCCTGCGATGCCTCCAACGTCACCGGGATCATCAACCGGCTGGAGAAACGCGGCCTGGTCCGCCGCGAGGCGAGCCCGTCCGACCGCCGCGTCACCAATCTGGTCATCACGCCCGAGGGCGAACGAGTCACCGATGCGATCCGGGCGAAGATGCAGGTCACCCGCGATGGCCTGGACAGCCTCGGCGAGCAGGACCGCGACACCCTGTACGCGCTGCTCGAACGAGTATTCCTCTCCCGCAAGAGCACTCGACCGCAGTGAACCAGCAGTGCACGTTCGCCGACCGGCACCGACCGAAATCCGGTCGCGCCCCGCATCCCGCGGCTGCTACCGTGCCCACATGATGGTCAGTCCACGCAACGCCGCCGCGGCCGCACGAGCTCTCCGCTCGCCGGTCGCTGCCGCCTGACCTCTTCTTCCCCCGCCGGCGACCGGAAACGGTCCGCCGGTGCGCGTCGGTCTCGAATCCGGGCCTGCCATGGACGGTCGCTTCCGGTCGATTTCTCTCGATGGAGCAATCACCATGATCACCACAGACCAGACCGTTCGGACTTTCCTCGACTTCTTCCGCGACCGCGGGCACGAACTCACGCCGGGCGGATCGCTCATCCCCTCGCCCGGGGACCCGGTGCTGTTCACCACCTCCGGGATGCACCCACTGACCCCCTATCTCCTTGGCCGCCCGCATCCGCTCGGCCGACGGCTCACGAACGTGCAGCGTTGTCTGCGCACCACCGATCTCGACGAAGTCGGCGACGACACCCACCTGACGGTGTTCGAGATGCTCGGCTCCTGGTCCCTCGGCGACTACGGCGGCCCGCAGAGCCTGCGCTGGGGAATCGAACTGCTGCGCGACGGATTCGGCATCGACCCCCGCCGGATCCACGGCACGGTCTTCGGCGGTGACGACCGGGTCGAACCCGACCACGAGTCGTGGCGTACCTGGCAGGACCTGGGCCTACCGGTCGAACCGACGACCGAGGAGAACTGGTGGTCCAACGGGCCGACCGGACTCTGCGGACCCGATTCGGAGATCTTCCTCTGGACCGGCAGCGAGAATCCGCAGGGCACACCGACAACCGACGACCGGTGGGTGGAGATCTGGAACCACGTCACGATGCGCTACGTGCGGCACCCCGACGGCGGTCTCGAACCGGTCCGCCGACCCGGTATCGACACCGGGATGGGCCTGGAGAGGCTCGGGCGAATCCTGCAGAACACGCCGTCCGTCTTCGAGATCGACGTCTTCCGGCCCTGGTCGACCACGCTGCCCCGGCTCTGGGGCCCGCTGGGGGAATCGTCGCTGCGCGTGGTGTCGGACCACCTGCGATCCAGCATCGTGATCCTCGGCGACCGGGTCACCCCGTCTCCCTCGGGGCGCGGACACATCCTGCGCCGCCTGATCCGCCGCACCCTGACCACACTGTGGCGCGACGATCCGAGCCGCACTCTGTCGGACCTGCCGATCGACCTGTTCGACCACACGCTCGACCACTTCCGGCAGCATGTCGACCCACACCCGGTGCGCACCCTGTTGCTCGACGAGGAACACAAATTCGATCTGCTCCTCCAGCGCGGACGACAGGTGCTGTCCCACCGCCGATTCGCCGGACCGCTGACCGACGACGACTACCGCTACCTGCACGACACGCACGGTTTGCCGCGCGACCTCGCGGTCTACCTGAGCACCGAATCCGGTATCGGCTGAGGCCGACTCGACAGCGAGCGCCGGGCGGGGCCGCGTCCCTGACGTGCCCCACCCGCCGGATGCCGCCGTCGGATGCCGGAGAACGTCCACCTTCGCGGTGGCCGCTCATGTGCACCGGAGCAGCGCGAACCCCGCTCAGCGAGTGGCGATGATGGCCGAGCCGTGGCCGAACAGGCCCTGGTTCACCGCGATGCCCGCGCGCGCGTCATCGACCTGGCGACCGTCGGCCTGGCCGCGCAATTGCCACGTCAGCTCGCAGACCTGGGCGATCGCCTGCGCGGGAATCGCTTCCCCGAAACAGGCCAGGCCGCCACTGGGATTCACCGGCACATGACCGCCCAGTGTCGTCGCGCCACTGCGCAACAGCTTCTCCGCGCCGCCGGTCTCGCAGAGCCCGATGTCCTCGTACCAATCCAGCTCCAGCGCGGTGGACAGGTCGTAGACCTCCGCGAAGGACAGCTCGGAGGGACCGAGCCCGGCCTCCTCGTAGGCGGCGTAGGCCACCGCGGAGCGGAACTCGCGCGCCGGCGCCTCGACCGCCACCGCGGAATCCGTCGCGAAATCCGGCAGGTCGAGCACCGTTTTCGGGAACGTCGGCGTGACCGTCGACAGCGCGCGGATGCGGACCGGATCGGCGATGCCGTGACGCCGCGCGTAGTCCATCGACGTCAGCACGAGGGCGGCACCGCCGTCACTGGTCGCACAGATGTCGAGCAGGCGCAGCGGATCCGAGACGATCGCCGAGGCGGCGACCTCCTCGGCCGAGACCTCCTTGCGATAGCGGGCATACGGGTTGTTCAGGCCGTGCCGGGCGTTCTTCACCTTGACCGCGGCGAAGTCGTCGAGTGTCGCGCCGTGCAACGCCATGCGCCGACGGGCGTACAGCGCGAAATAGATGGGGTTGGTCGCGCCCAGCAGGTGGAAACGCAACCAGTCCGGATCGTCGCGACGCTCGCCGCCGACCGGCTGGAAGAACCCCTTCGGGGTGGTGTCGGCGCCGACCACCAGGGCCACCTCGCACAACCCGGCCAGGATCTGGGCGCGGGCATTGGCGATGGCCTGAGCACCGGAGGCACAGGCGGCGTAGCTGCTCGAGATCCGCGCCCCCGTCCAGCCGAGCGCCTGGGCGAAGGTCGCGCCCGAGACGAAACCGGGGTAGCCGTTGCGGATCGTGTCCGCGCCGGCGATGTAGTCGACGTCGCGGTGGTCCACGCCGGCATCGGCCAGCGCGGCACGGGCCGCGACCAGTCCGTATTCGACGAAATTGCGGCCCCACTTGCCCCACTGGTGCATACCCGCACCGAGGACTGCGATATCGCGATTACTGGTCTCGGTCATCGACCGGCCTCCACATCCACACCGTGTGCTCCGCTTCCTCGTCCTCGTACAGCACGCCGAGGGTCAACTCCACCGGCATGCCGACCGCCAGGTCGTCCACCGTCAGGCCGCGCACCACCTGCCCGAGAATCACCATCTGCTCGACCTCGAGCTCCACGGCCGCGACGACATACGGCTCGAACGGCTCGGCGGAGACATAGGGCGGGGGTGGCTTGTAACGGGCATCCGCGTACGACCAGATCCGGCCACGGGTGGAGAACAGGTACTCGGCGAGTTCGGAGCCGTCCCGGGGACCCGCGCACTGCGGGTTCCGGCAGGCGAGCGTGTTCCGTGGGAAATACGGTGTGCCGCAGGCAGTACAGCGACTCCCCTGCAGACGCACCGTGCCGTCGTCCGCGGTGAACCAGTCGGCCACGGCAGGGCGTTGTTCTTTCTGCACGAGCCCGACGGTATAGGAACACGTTCTACTTTGGGGCCGGAATCCACTTCACCGGCACATCGGCGGAGGTACGGTGAAGCCGGATTGAGGATGCGCCGCCATTCTCGAGTCGAGCTGGAGTACCACAACGCGATGGGCACCGAAGTCATTGATCCGCAGTCGATCCGCAATGTCACGATCATCGGGGACCCCGAGGCGACGACCCGGGTCGTCCACCGGCTGACCCGCCGTCCCGCCGGGCCCCGATCCGGCACAGCGACCACGATCCGGTGGACCGACCACACGATTCGACTCACCCAGCTGTCGAGCCAGGAGCCCCTCGCGACGCTGGAGCACTCGCTTCGGGTGGCCGACGGGGTGGTCGCGGTCATGAACGCCGAGGCACCGCGCGCCCCTCGGCTCGAGACGATCCTGCGAGTCGCCGACGACCACCAGGTCGCGCGGCTGTGCCTGGTGACCGGGCTCGATCATCCCGCCGCGGACTTCGACCGCTGCGTCCGCACGATCGCGGGCACCCACGGAGCGGTGCCGTTGACGCTGCAGATCCCCCACGGCATCGGCGCCGGGTTCGCCGGCGTCATCGATCTGGTCCCGATGGGGGACCTGGCACCGATGGGCGCCGAGTTCTACGGCAGCCATTGGCAGGTCGCCGAACAGTGGTATCGCAGGCTCGTGACGGCGGTGACCGACCACCGGGACAACGACCCCGGCCCGCCGGAGGTCTCCCCCGAACAGGTCTCCGACCGCGTCCGGCGCCTCACCCATGTCGGCGACGCCGCGCCGGTCCTGTGCGATCCGGCGCCGTGGAGCGATGTCGCCCCGCTCCTGGACGCCGTGATCCGCTACCTGCCGTCCCCCCTGCACGTCTGCCAGCCGGAACACGTCCTCGACTGGTGACCGGCTGCCTCCGGCGTGCTGCCGGGTCGTGGACTATCCGACGAGCTTGCCGAGGATGCCCCGCAACGTGGCACGCTCGTCGTCGGTGAGCCCGGCGAAGAAGTCGTCGGATTCCTTCGTCCGAGCCTCCGACAGGGTGTCGAGTGTCCGCGCCCCCAGGGCCGTCACCGCCACGAGAGTCGCGCGACGGTCCGTCGGATCGGGCGCGCGGGTGACCAGACCGGCCTGCTCGAGCACGTCCACCACCTCCGTCGCCGATCGGGGGCTGATCCGCAACGCCTCGGCGAGAGCCGAGAGCCGCAGTCCTTCGTGCTCGCCCGCCACCCGCAGCGCGCGGGCCTGATGCGGGGTCAGTCCCATCGGCGCGTACGCCGCGGCCCAGCGTCGGCGCAGCGTCCTGGCGACCTGCATCAGGAGCTCGCTGTCGTTGTCGGGCATAAATCCGGCCTCTCCAGTTGTTTACACTGCCAGATAGTGAGGGAACCTCAGCATACGTCCATTCCCCCGAAGGGGGTTGCCTGTGAAAGACCAAGACTCTTCCCGCGGCGGCCGCACCCGCCGCCCCGACCCGGCCGACCGCGCACAGCTGCGCGAGTCCCCCGTGTCCGTGCGCCGGATCGCCGCGCTCTTCGCGCCCTACCGGCTTCGGCTCACCGTGCTGATCGTCCTGATCGTGGCGGGCTCGACGATCAGCCTCGTCTCGCCGTTCCTGCTGCGCCTGGTGATCGACGACGCGCTCCCCCAGCAGAACATCTCGCTGCTGCTGTGGGCGGTGGGCGGCATGCTCGCCGTCACCGTCCTCACCGCCGTGCTCGGCGTCGGCCAGACACTCATCTCCACCACCGTCGGGCAGCAGGTCATGCACGCGCTGCGCACCGACGTGTTCCGCCATCTACAGCGCCAATCGCTGGGATTCTTCACCCGCACCCGCGGCGGCGAGGTCCAGTCGCGCCTGATCAACGATGTCGGCGGCATGCAGTCCGTGGTCACCAGCACCGCGACCGCGATCGCCGGCAATGTCACCACCGTGGTCGGCACCTCGATCGCGATGGCGGTGCTGTCGTGGCGGCTGTCACTGCTGTCGCTGGTGGTGCTGCCCCCGGCGATCTGGCTGACCCGCCGCGTCGCCCTGCTGCGCCGCGACATCACCGCCCGGCGTCAACGCCACCTCGCCGACCTGCACGGTCAGGTCGAGGAAGGACTCTCGGTGAGCGGTGTACTGCTGGGCAAGACGCTCGGCACCGGGCCCGTGGCCTCCGCGCATTTCGAACAGACCTCCCACGACCTGGTCGACCTCGAAGTGCGTTCCCAGCTCGCCGGCCGCTGGCGGATGGCCACGATGAACATCGTCTTCGCGGCGATCCCCGCCGTCCTCTACCTCGCCGCCGGTTTCCCCGCGACCAGCGGCGCCATGACGATCGGCACCCTGGTCGCCTTCACCACCTTGCAGTCCGCGCTCTTCCGCCCCCTGATGAGCCTGCTCAACGTAGGTGTCGAAGTCACCAGCTCGATGGCGTTGTTCAGCCGGATCTTCGGCTACCTCGATCTTCCGGTCGAGATCGACGAGCCCGCTCGGCCGATCGACCTGGACCCGCGCGATGTCGTGGGCGAGGTCCGGTTCGACGACGTCAGCTTCCGCTACGACGCCCACGGCCCCGATGTGCTCGACGGTGTCTCGCTCGTCGTGCCGCCCGGGTCGACGCTCGCCCTGGTCGGCGAGACCGGTTCCGGCAAGACCACGCTCGCCTCGCTCGTCGCCCGCCTGCACGACGCGACCGGCGGCCGGGTGAGCATCGACGGCGTCGACGTGCGCGACCTCGAATTGGGCACCCTCGCCCGCATCGTCGGCGTCGTCTCGCAGGAGTCCTACCTGCTGCACACGACCATCCGCGAGAACCTCCGCTACGCCGCGCCCGAGGCCACCGACGCCGAGATCGAGCGCGCCGCCCGCGCCGCTCAGATCCACGAGCTGATCACCTCGCTTCCCGAGGGTTACGACACCGTGGTCGGCGCGCGCGGGCACCGGTTCTCCGGTGGTGAGAAGCAGCGCATCGCCCTGGCCCGCACCCTGTTGCGCGACCCGCGCGTGCTGGTGCTCGACGAGGCCACCAGCGCCCTGGACAACGAGACCGAGCGCGCGGTGCAGGCCGCCATCGATGTGGTGGCCCAGGGCCGCACGGTCATCACGATCGCGCACCGGCTCAGTACGATCCGCGACGCCGACCAGATCGCCGTCCTCGATCACGGCCGGGTCGTCGAGCTCGGCGACCACACGACGCTGCTCGACGACGCGGGACGCTACGCCCGGCTCAACGGCGCCGCCGAGGCCGCGGCGGCCTGAAGTCCGCGGCGGCCGATCGGCAGATCGCCAACGCAGCGCGCCCGACGTCGGGCAGATTCCAACGCCCCGGCCGCCGGGCGCTCGCGCTGTCAGCGTGCGACCGTGCGCATCCGGGTGTTTCCGACGGTCGTGATGGCGATGCTGGGTGCGTTGCTCGCCACGATGTATCACCGCGC
Source organism: Nocardia sp. MH4 (assembly GCF_019266065.1). GTDB lineage: Bacteria > Actinomycetota > Actinomycetes > Mycobacteriales > Mycobacteriaceae > Nocardia > Nocardia canadensis. Next base: position 515,288 of record NZ_LPNR01000112.1, read on the forward strand.
TACGTCGGTGTGCTCGCGACGTTCGAACCGATGCATCAGGTGTACACGGCGGTGCGAGCGATCCCGTTCTTCGACGCCGACCTGGGCGCGGGACCGGCGCACGGCTTCTGGATGACCCTGCTCGGCCTCGCCATCGGGCTGACGCTCGGCGCGCTGGTCAGCCGGCTCTACGACCGCGCCGGCCTGCACCGCAAACCTCCCGGCACACTCCCGATTCCCCGCCCTGTGAGCCCTCACAGCGGCGATTGCACAAGATCGTGAGCACCCCAGGCAGCGTGACTGGACTCTGAGCCAGCGCTCGCGCGCTAGCTATGTTGCCATTCACACAGGACACGATGGAGTGAACGCGATGACTTCTTCCGCTATCGATCGGGCGCCCGATCCGATCACCACCACCGACGGCCGTGCTGTGTCGAGCTTCTTGGGCAACGTCGACGATCTGGTCTCGCAGCTGGTCACCTACTTCGCCGAGAACGTCATGCCCTGTCAGGCCCTGCCGAGTGAAGCGATGCGCAGCGACGTCACCGAGTTCACCCGACGCTGCCTGATGCTGGCGATGGAGATGCTCGACAAGCGCACGACGCCCTCCGAGGCGCAGCTGGTGGCGCTGCGCGCGGCCTCCGCCCAGCACGCGCGCGAAGGGGTGCCCGTCGAGACCCTGTTGCGGGCCTACGCCGAGGGTTTCCGCATCGGCTTCGAGTTGGTCATCGGCAATGTCACCGCCGCCGATCTCGCCGAGGTCATCGCGGGCACCCGCCTGCTTCTGCAGACGCTGGAGGTGATCAACGCGACGGTGACCGGCGCCTACCTCGACGAGCAGCGCCAGGTGGCCAAGGAGCATCAGACCGGGGCCCAGACGATGGTGTCGGCGCTGCTGAGCGGGCACGGTGTCGGCGCCCTGACCCGGCAGACCGGCATCCGGGTGGCCGCGTCGTATCAGGTGGTGGCGCTGATGATTCCGGTGATCGCGGACGAGCTCGATCCCCGGGTCGACGCCCAGGTCGTCGCCCGGCGCAAGCTGCGCCGGGTACAGGCGGCGTTGGCCGATGCCTTCGCCTCGCGCTCGCTGGCGCTGCTGAGCACCTACGGCGGCACCCTGCTGATCCCGAACGACCAACCCGACGAGCCGGTGATGACCGAGGCCGTCCTCACCGAGATCAGCAAGCTGGCCGGGGTCGGGCTCACCGCGACGCTGGTGCCCGCGCCGACCCACCTGATCCCGACGGCGGCCGAGCAGGCGCACGAACTGCTGGATCTGGTGCGTGGCATCGCCAAACCCGCAGGGCTGTATCAGCTGTCGGATGTGGCGATCGAGTATCAGCTCACCCGGCCGGGGCCCGCGCGGCATCATCTCGCCGCGGTGATCGCCCCGCTCGCCGACCATCCGGATCTGCTGGAAACGCTGCGGACCTACATGGACACCGGACTCAATCGCAAAGCGACCGGCAGCCGGCTGCACGTCCACCCCAATACGGTCGACTACCGGCTGCGGCGGGTGGGTGGTCTGACCGATCTCGATCTCACCACGGCGGAAGGCATCCTGCGTGCCCGGATCGCCTTGCTCGCCGACGATCTGGAGAACACCACCGGCGCCGCGTGACGCGGGCGGTCGTCGAGCACGACACCGACGACCGCACCGCATCGGCGCTACCGCGTGATCGCGCGCGCCGCGGCGATGCCGGACCGGAAGCACGCTTCGAGCTGCGCGCCCAGCAGATAGTCCCCGGCGAGTTCCAGTCCGGCCAGGGCATCGGACTGTTCGCGCACCTTCCCCAGGAACGCGGCGTGATCGGGCAGATACGCGCAGTGCGCCGCGGCCCAGCTGCGCGATTCGGTGCGAACGCGGGCCGGCATGAACCCGCCGAGGTGGCCGCGCACCGTCGCTTCGGCTTCGTCGATCCAGCGGCTCAGCTGCACGGTGTCGGGTCGTGGGCGGGCCGCGCGGCCGCTGAAGGTGTAGCGGACGATGTCGCGGTCGTGCACGCCGTAGACGCCGGCGGCGCTGCACGGACCCGAGTCGAACGCGATCGAGCGAACGGTGCTGCCGAAGAACGGCTTCGCGTACTGCACCACCGCCACCGTGGACGGGTGATAGGTCACCTCGCCCAGCAGCTTGGCCAGCGCGGGTGCCACCGGCTCCAGCAGGACCGCGGCCGCGTGCGCTGGAATCGCGAGCACCACCCCGTCGTAGCCGGTGGAGCTCGCCGCGCCGCCGCTGTCGGACACGTCCAGTCCGGTGATCCGCCCGTCGCGGACGACGAGGCGATCCACCCGGGTGTTCAGCCGCACCCGCACCTGTCCGGCGAACCAGTCCAGGACGGGCTGCATTCCGTCGACGAGCTGGTCGTAGCGATCCTGCACCATGCCCAGGCTCACCCCGAACGCGCCGAGGAAGACCTCGTCCGGCTCGGCGGCGTTGAGCCGAACGGTCAACGGCCGCAACACGGTGCGCGCGAAGTCCGGGCCGAAGTGCGCGCTCAGCGCGGCGTCGTCGTTGCGGGCGCCCACGGCACCGAAGAAGTCCGAGCCCAGGTACCGATGGCGCTCGTCGAAACGCACCCGCGCACCGTAGTAGAGCATCCGCGCCGCGTCCACCGGCGATCCGGTGCGCAGGAGATGACGCAGGAATCCGGCGATGCCGGGGTTGTCGAGGGTCACCATCGTGCCGTCGACGATCTGCGAGCTGTTGATGCCGAACGGCTCGTAGGCCCGGTCTCCCGACGCGGCGATGAACCGGCGCAGCTCGTGATATCGCCGTCCGATGTTCTTGCCGCCCATCATGATCGGGCGGCCGCCGAGCGTGTCGAAGCCGCAGCGGCCGCCGAGCACGGCGTCTTGTTCGAGCACCTCGACGTCGTGTCCGGCCTGATGGAGCTGGTAGGCGGCGCCGATACCGGACAGACCGCCGCCGATGACGGCGAACCGCTTGCCCGATCCTGTCGCTGGGGTGGTCATGATCCGGTGTGCTCCTGTCGTTCCCGGGACGCGGGATAGTGCGCCAGCTCGAGGCGAGCGACGGCGATGGTGTTGCCGAACTGGTGCAGGTCGACCTGGACGGCGATCTCGCCCATCGCGAGGTCGCCCACGATCGTGGTGGCGCAGGTGATCTCGCTGTCGAGTTCGGCGAAGTCGCTGAACCGGGCCGTCACGTCCAACACCGCCGCGACCGGCGAGTCGAGCGCACCGGCCTCGGTCGCGGCGAGGACCGCCGCCTGCCGGAACGCCTCGAGCAGCAGCGGGCCGGGGACATGGTCGTACTGGTGGTCGAAGAAGCTCGGGTGGCCGCGATCCACGACCAGGACCAGCCTGCCCGCGGCATCGCGGGCGAGCACGACATTGCGTGGGTCGCGCCGTCCGACCAGGGCGGGATCCAGCGGTCGGGGTGCGTCGGCGCCGCTCGGGGCGCGCGCGGATCGACCGCGCCGCTGGAGTTCGCGGAATTCGTCGTAGGCCTCGCGCGGGAACGCGATCCCGCTGCCGCGCACCGACAACGCCGACGCGCCGTGCACGGTCAGCACGGCCTCGAAGGAGACATCCTGGTAGTAGCCGCGGCCTGACCCCGCTGCCCCCGGGCGGAGTCGCACGATCCCCTCGAAGGGTTCGCGTTCGGTGTCGCGGAAGGTGCTGAGGTCTTCGACCTGGAACGACATCGTCTGCAGGCTCGCCGGCGCGTCGGCGGGCACCCCGAGGTGCCGCTGGCCGACGACCAGCAGCGACTGTCGTACGGCCTCCAGCGCGGCGAAGGGATCGTGATAGGCGACCAGCCGGTCGAACCACAGCGAGTGCGCTCGCGGAACCTGTACCGCGACAAGGAATTCGCTCTCACCCACGACGGCGGTGTCGGCGACGTAGACCTCGGCCAGACCGCGCCGGTGCGCCAGGACGGCCGGTACCAGCTGCTCGAAGGCGACGGTGCCGCGAGGCACGGAGGACAGCGTCATGCGGGCACCGCCTCGGGGGTCGTCGTGTCGGCCCAGATCCGAGCGACGAGCAGATCCGCGAGCGCTCGGGGCGTCGGATGGGTGAACAGATCCTCGAGCGAGACGTGGGTACCCGCGGCTCTGGTGATCCGGCCGCGCAGTTCCAGCGCGCTGAGCGAGGTCAGCCCGATCTGCAGGAGGGTGGCGTCGAGGTCGATGTCGTCGTCGGTGCGGTCGATGAGGATTTCCCGGATCTGGGCCAGCACCAAGCGCGTCGCGACCTCGGCACGCTGCTCGTCCGGGATCTCCGCCAGGTCCGCTCGCTCGCGGGCCTGCGCCGGTTCCCGCAGCGTCGACGGTCCGGCGGACGGCGTCACCTCGCCGACGATGCCGTTGCCCGCCGCGCCGATCAGGTTCTCGACCACGGCGCTGTCGGTGTGTACCCAGTAGCGCCTGCGCTGGAACGGGTAGGTCGGCAGGTCGACGAGCCCGGGCGCCCGGTCGCCGTGGAGCGCCCGCCAGTCCACCTCGGCGCCGCCGACCCATGCGCTCGCCAGGGCCTGCACCGCCGACATCGCCTCGTCGACACCGGGTCGCAGCAGCGGGACGGTGACGCTGCCGCTGGCGGCGAGCGTCTCGTAGACCAGGGCGGAGAGCGTGTCGCCCGCGCCGAGCTCGAGATAGGTACCCACCTCGGCTTCGTGCATCCAGCGCACGCTGTCGTGGAAGAGCACCGGTTCACGGGCCTGGCGAACCCAGTGGCCGACCGAGGTCAGCAGGCCCGGGGTCGCTTCGGCGCCGGTCAGTGTGGACACGACCGGGAGCCGGGGCTCGTCGAGCCGGATCGACGCCAGGACCCCGCGCAACTCCTCGACGATCGCCGCCACGTGGGGGGAGTGGAAGGCGCGATCGACACCGAGCCGCGTGACCCGGCGCCCGCGGCCCCGCCAGTACCGGGCGATCTCACCGATCGCGGTGGGATCGCCCGCGATCACCGTGGCGTTCGGGCCGTTGACCGCGGCCACCGAGACCGTCGGGCGCCCCGCGATCGAGGCGAGCGCCTCGTCGGCGCCTGCCCGCACCGCGATCATCGCGCCCTGTTCCATGCGCTGCATCAACCGGCCGCGGGCGGCCACCACCGCGATCGCGTCGGGGAGCGAGAACACCCCGGCCACATACGCGGCGGTGAGTTCACCGAGGGAATGCCCGACCAGGTAATCCGGTGTCACTCCCCAGGATTCGAGCAGTCGGTACAGCGCCACCTGGAGGGCGAATACGGCGGGTTGGGCGTAGTCGGTCCGCGCGAGCAGCTCGGTGTCGGCGTCGAACACCGCCCCGCGCAGCGAGTGCTCGAGGTGGGCGTCGAAGCCGGCGGCGGTCTCGTCGAAGGCCCGCGCGAAGACCGGGTAGGCGTCGTAGAGTCCGCGGCCGATACCGGCGAGCTGCCCGCCCTGACCGGGAAACATCATCGCCAGCTTGCCGCCGCGAGGCGACGCCACGGCCGAGGGTGCGCCGAGCGCGGCGAGCCCGTCGAGGAGTTCGGCGCCGGTCCGGCCCACGACGACCGCACGGTGGTCGAATCGCGTGCGCGTGGTGGCCAGCGAATACCCGATCCCGGCGGGGTCGTCGGCGGAGTCCGCCACCGCGGCGTACAGCCGAGCCGCCTGGGCGCGCAGACCGGCGGCATCGCGCGCCGACAGCGGCCACGCGACGGGCGCCGTGGGGCGCCGATCCGGCTCTGTCACCAGGCTTTCGGGCTCCGGCGCCTGCTCCACGATCACATGCGCGTTGGTTCCGCTGATGCCGAACGACGACACCCCGGCCCGGCGCGGGTGCTCGGTTTCCGGCCAGACCTGGGGACGCCGCGCGAGCCGGATCCGGTCGGCGGACCAGTCGGCGTGCGGGGTCGGTGCGTCGACGTGCAGGGTCGGCGGGACCATCGCGCGCCGGAGCGACTCGACGACCTTGATGACGCCGGCGACCCCGGCGGCCGACTGGGTATGTCCCATATTGGATTTGACCGAGCCGAGCACCAGCGGCGGCGCACCGTCGCGCTGCCCATAGGTGGCCAGCAAGGCCTGCGCCTCCACCGGGTCACCGAGCACGGTGCCGGTGCCGTGGCCTTCCACCACGTCCACCTCGCCGGCCCGCAGCCCGGCGTTGGCCAGGGCCGACTGGATCACCCGCTGCTGGGCGATGCCGCGCGGCGCGGTGAGCCCGTTCGACGCGCCGTCACTGTTCACCGCGGACCCGCGCACGACCGCGAGCACCCGGTGCCCGTGCCGCCGGGCATCCGAGAGACGCTCCAGCAGCAGCATTCCGGCGCCCTCGCCCCAGGCCGTGCCGTCGGCGCCGGCGGCGTAGGACTTGCACCGCCCGTCCGCCGCCAGCGCGCGCTGGCGGGAGAACAGGGCGAACGGCATCGGGGTCGACATCACGGTGACACCCCCGGCCAGGGCCGTCGTGCACTCCCCCAGCCGCAGCGACTGCACGGCCTGGTGGATCGCGACCAGCGAGGACGAGCACGCGGTGTCGACGGTCACCGCGGGCCCCTCCAACCCCAGCAGATAGGCGACGCGACCGGCCGCCATGGAGGCGTGGTTACCGGTGAAGTAGTAGGTCTCGGCGCCGTCCCAGGACCGGGTGGCGCCGAAGCCGTAGCCCTGATCGCTGAAGCCGACGAACACCCCGGTCGCGCTGCCGCGCAGGGCCGTCGGGTCCAGCCGGGCGTGCTCGACCGATTCCCAGGCGATCTCGAGCAGCAACCGCTGCTGCGGGTCCATCGCCTCGGCTTCGAGCGGGCTGATGCCGAAGAAGCCGGCGTCGAACTCGCCCGCGTTGTCGAGGAAACCTCCTTCGCGCACATACGATTTGGCGAACTTGTCGGGGTCGGGGTCGTAGAACCCGTCGATGTCCCAGCCGCGATCGGCGGGGAATTCGGTGATCAGGTCGCGCCCGTCGATCAGGGCCTGCCACAGCTCGTCGGGTGTGGTGATCGCGCCGGGGAAACGGCACGACATGCCGATGATCGCGATCGGTTCCCTGGCGCGTTCCTGCTCCTCGCTCAGGCGCTGCCTGGTTTCCTGCAACTGTCGGGTGGCGCGCTTGAGATAGGCGCGCAGTTCGGCTTCGTCGGCCATTCGAGTCTCGCTTTCTGGTCGGCTCAGACCGAACGGACCTGGTCGATCAGGTCGAAGAGCGCGTCGTCGTCGGCGACGTCGATGTTGTCGACGAAGTCCTCGGCCCCGCCGCCGCGCAGGGCGCGCGCGAGGTCGTTGATCCGGCCGAGCAGCTCCTCGATCCGTTCCGGCGGCAGGTCCACCCCGGCGCACCCGGCGGCGAGCGCGTCGAGCTGGGCGGCGATGCGCGCCGCGGGATCGTCGACCGGGGCGATCTCGGTGCGCAGGTACTGAGCCAGCGCGGCGGCGTTGGGGTAGTCGAACACGATGGTGGTGCGCAGCTTGGCCCCCGTGGCGGCTTCGAGCCGATTGCGGAATTCCACCGCGCCCAGCGAGTCGAAGCCCAGGTCGGTGAAGGCGGTCTCCGCGGGCACCGCCTCGGCGGAGGCATGCCCGAGTACCGCCGCCGCGTGCGACCGGATCACGCCCAGGATGATCCGCTCCTGCTCGGCGGGCTCGACGCCGGCCAGCGCGGCCAGCAGCTTCGCCGATTCGTCAGAGCCGCCACCGGCGACCCGGCGCGGACCGCGCAGCAGCGACCGCAGAATCGCGGGCATCTCGTCCACGTCGCCGAGTGACTGCAACGCGGTGAGATCGAGTCGGGCGGGGACCGCCAGCGACCTGCCGGTCGACAGCGCGGTGTCGAACAGGGCCATGCCGTCCGCGTCGCCGAGCGGGATGAGACCTTCGCGGCGCATCCGCTGCCGGTCACGCTCGGTGAGATGACCGGTGATGCCGGTGCCGCGCTCCCACAGCCCCCAGGCCAGGGCGGTCGCGGGCAGGCCGTGCTGCCTGCGGTGCTGGGCCAGTGCGTCGAGGAAGCCGTTGGCCGCGGCATAGTTCGCCTGACCGGGATTGCCGAGCAGACCCGCGATCGAGGAGTACAGGACGAACTGGGCCCGCGGGTGATGGCGCGTCGCCTGGTGCAGGTGCCAGGCGGCCTCTGCCTTGGCGTGGAATACCTTCGCGACGTGGTCGGGGGTGTGCTCGGCGAACAGCGCGTCCGCGACCAGGCCCGCGGTGTGCACCACCGCGGTGAGCGGGCGCTCGGGTGGGATCGCGGCGACCAGCGCGGTCACCGCGTCCCGGTCACCGACATCGCAGGCGGCGATGTCGACCCGGGCGCCGAGCGCGGCCAGTTCGGCGGCGAGCCCGGCGGCGCCGTCGGCAGCGGGTCCGCGCCGGCTGGCC
>NZ_LPNR01000113.1 GCF_019266065.1 Nocardia sp. MH4
GTGGTGGAGTGGGCCATCATCAGGAAGCCGACGGTCTCGAGGCCGAGTTCGCGCGCCAGGCCGAAGTGCTGGATCGAGACGTCGGCCTCGGTGCAGTGCGTGGCGATGCGGCAGATGGACGCACCGTTGTCCTGGGAGATCTTGATGTCTTCCTTGACGCCGACACCCGGCAGCATGAGGAAGGCGATCTTGGCCTGCTTGGCGGTCTCGGCGGCGGCCTTGATCAGTTCCTGCTCAGGGGTTTTCGAGAAACCGTAGTTGAACGAGGACCCACCGAGGCCGTCACCGTGGGTCACCTCGATGACCGGGACGCCCGAACCGTCCAGGGCGGCAACGATATCGCGCACCTCGGTGACGGTGAACTGGTGCCGCTTGTGATGCGAGCCGTCGCGCAGCGAGGTGTCGGTGACACGCACATCGAGTTCGCCCGAGAAGGGCTTCAGGATATTGCTCATGGTCGAATCTCCTTACACCCGAGCCGAGATGATCTGGTCGGCCAGCACGTCACCCACGCGGGTGGCGGCGGCGGTCATGATGTCGAGGTTGCCCGCGTACGGTGGCAGGAAATCGCCGGCGCCTTCGACCTCGACGAAGATCGACACCTTGGCCATGCCACCGGAGATCACCGACGGCTCGTCGAACTGTGGATCGTTGAGCAGCCGGTAGCCGGGCACGTATTCCTGGATCGACTTCTCCATCGCGAAGATGCTCTCGGCGATGGCATCGCGGTCGGCGTCTTCGGGGATGGCGCAGAAGATGGTGTCGCGCATGATCATCGGCGGCTCGGCCGGGTTCAAGATGATGATGGCCTTGCCGCGCTGCGCGCCGCCGATGGTCTCGACACCTTTGGAGGTGGTCTTGGTGAACTCGTCGATGTTGGCACGGGTTCCGGGACCGGCCGACACCGAGGACACCGATGCCACGATCTCGGCGTAGGCGACCGGCACGACCCGCGACACGGCCGCGACCATCGGGATGGTGGCCTGGCCACCACAGGTGATCATGTTGACGTTCATGGCATCGCGCAGCGAGTCCAGGTTCACCGGGGGAATCACGGCCGGGCCGACCGCGGCGGGGGTGAGGTCGACGGCGCGGATGCCCGCGGCCTCGTATTTCGGCGCGTACGCGCGGTGCACGTAGGCGGAGGTGGCCTCGAACAGCAGATCCGGCTTCTCGTCGAGGGCGAGCAGCCAGTCCGCGCCCTCGGCGGAGGTTTCCAGACCCAGCCCGCGCGCCCGCTTCAGCCCCTCCGAATCCGGGTCGATGCCGATCATCCAGCGCGGCTCGATCTTGTCCGAGCGCAGCAGTTTGTAGAGCAGATCGGTGCTGATATTGCCGGACCCCACGATCGCGGCGGTGACTTTGCTGGTCACGGTGTACTCCTTGGGAAGTCTGGTTCAGCTGAAACGCAAACGGACGGAACCGAGTCCGGTGAACTCGGCGAGGAAGTCGTCACCGGGGCGGGCGTCGATGGCGCGGGTGCAGGAACCGGGCAGCACGATGTCGCCCTTCTTCAACCGCACCCCGAAGGTCGCAACCTTGCGGGCCAGCCACGCGACCGCGATCACCGGGTCACCGAGGACGGCGTCGCTGCGACCCTCCGCGATGACCTCGCCGTTGCGGGTCAGCACGGCATCGATGGCCTTGATGTCGATGTCACCCGGGGCGACACGCTCCTTGCCGAGCACGAAACCGGCCGAGGAGGCGTTGTCGGAGATGGTGTCGGCCAGGCCGATCTTCCAGTCCTTGATGCGCGAGTCGATCAGCTCGATCGAGGGCGCGTAGGCGACGGTCGCGGCCAGCACATCGGCCTCGGTGCAGTCCTCGCCGGGCAGGTCGGCGCCGAGCACGAACCCGACCTCGACCTCCACGCGCGGCAGCAGGTACTTCGAGGTGTCGACCGGGACGTCTTCGAAGACCTCCATCTCGGCGAGCAGATGACCGTAGTCGGGCTCGTCGACGCCCATCATCTCCTGCATCGCCTTCGACGACAGCCCCACCTTGTGGCCGACGACCTTGGCACCCGCCTTCAGCCGACGCTGAATGTTGAGCAGCTGGATCTCGTAGGCGTCGACGACGTCGATATCGGGAAACCGGTCGACGAGCGGCGACACGGCGACGCGATCGTCTTCGGCGCGGGCCAGTTCGTCGGCGAGTTGAGTTCGTACCGCGTCGGGCAGCACGCGGACCTCCTAGGCAGCACGGGCGGGATGGATCACGACGTCAAAACTGTAACCGGTTTCCCGGAGCATCGTCAGCCGTTCACCTGACAATACAATGCCACCGTGCGTGATTTCTATAACACGTTCCAGTATGTGGAGCGGAAACGCCGAGCCCACTGGAACAAGTTCCAGTTTGGACTGTCAAACCGCCAAACGCTTCTATAACGTGTTGCACATGAGTGATCGGGAATACGATGTGGTGGTCGTCGGTAGCGGCGCCGCCGGGATGACGGCCGCCCTCGCCGCGGCCCACAAGGGACTGAGCGTCGTGCTGCTGGAGAAGGCCGCGCACTACGGCGGGTCGACGGCCCGATCCGGCGGCGGCGTCTGGATTCCGGGCAACAAGGCGCTGAAAGCCTCCGGCCGACCCGACGACCGCGAGGACGCGCGCACCTATCTGCACAGCATCATCGGCGACGTGGTGCCCGCGGAGAAGATCGACACCTACCTCGATCGCGGCGCCGAGGCCTTCGACTTCGTCCTCGATCACACCCCGCTGAAGATGAAGTGGGTGCCCGGCTACTCCGACTACTACCCGGAGGCTCCGGGCGGCCTGGGCCAGGGGCGTTCGTGCGAGCCGACGCCGTTCAACGGCAAGGTGCTCGGGGCGGAACTGGCCAACCTGGAACCGCCCTACGCCAAGGCGCCGCTGAACGTGGTGGTCATGCAGGCCGACTTCGTCCGGCTCAACCTGATCAAGCGTCACCCCAAGGGCATGATGCGGGCACTGCGCGTCGGCGCCCGTACCTACCTGGCCAAGTTCACCGGCAAGCACCTGCTCGGCATGGGTCAGGCGATCATCGCCGCCATGCGCAAGGGCCTGCTCGACGCGGGCGTTCCGGTGCTGCTCAACACCCCGCTCACCGATCTGGTGGTCACCGACGGCAAGGTCACCGGGGTCAAGGCCACCGTCGACGGCGAGCCGGTCACCTTCACCGCGCGCTACGGCGTGGTTCTGGGCAGCGGCGGCTTCGAGCACAACGCCGACATGCGCGCCAAGTACCAGCGGCAGCCGATAACCACTGAGTGGACAACGGGCGCCGCGGCCAACACCGGCGATGGCATCGTCGCGGGCATGGCAGCGGGAGCGACGGTCGGATTCATGGAGGACGCCTGGTGGGGTCCGACCATCTTCAAGGGCGGCAAGCCCTGGTTCGCCCTCGCCGAGCGCAATCTGCCCGGCACCATCATGGTCAACGACCGCGGCGAGCGGTTCGGCAACGAGTCGGCGCCCTATGTCGAGGCGGTGCACACCATGTACGGCGGTGAATACGGCCAGGGCGCTGGTCCGGGCGAGAACATCCCGGCCTGGCTGGTGTTCGACCAGCGCTACCGCAACCGCTACATCTTCGCCGGGCTGCAACCGGGTCAGCGCTTCCCCTCGCGCTGGCTGGAGAACGACTACATCGTCAAGGCCGACACCATCGAGGAGCTGGCCGAGCGCATCGGTGTGCCCGCCGAGAGCCTGAGCGCCACCGTCACCCGGTTCAACGGCTTCGCCGCCGCGGGCAAGGACGAGGACTTCGGTCGCGGCAACAGCCACTACGACCGCTACTACGGCGACCCCACCGTCAAGCCCAACCCGTGCCTGGCCGAGATCTCGCAGGGCCCGTTCTACGCGGCCAAGATGGTTCCCGGCGACCTCGGCACCAAGGGCGGCCTGGTCACCGACACCGCCGGTCGCGTACTGCGCGAAGACGATTCGGTGATCGAGGGCCTCTACGCCGCGGGCAACACCAGCGCCCCGGTGATGGGCCACACTTACGCGGGCCCCGGCGCGACCATCGGACCCGCGATCACCTTCGCCTACCTCGCGGTGCTCGACATCGCCGAGAAGGCCAAGGCCACCGCGTGACGCACGCACAGTTCCCGACCACGCAGGAGTAAGCACCATGCCCATCGACCTCCAGACCGCGCTCGGTGCGCCGACACCGACGCGGGAGTTCAGCTGGACGCCCACCGACGTGCAGCTCTACCACCTCGGCCTCGGCGCCGGCGCGCACCCGACGGACCCGGTCGAGCTGACCTATCTCGACGACCGCGCCCCCCAGGTACTGCCGACCTTCGCGACGGTGGCCCCGACCCTCGGCGAGACCGAGGCGCCGAAGGTGAGCTTCCCCGGTATCGAGATCGACCTGGCCAAGGTCGTGCACGGACACCAGGAAGTGGTGGTGCACAAGCCGATTCCGGCGAGCGGCAAGGCGACCAGCACCGGCCGGATCAGCGAGATCTGGGACAAGGGCGCCAACGCGGTGATCGTGCGGGAGGACACCGTGGTCGGCTCCGACGGCGAGCCGCTGTGGACGGTCCGGTCCTCGATCTTCGCCAGGGGCGAGGGTGGTTTCGGCGGCGAGCGTGGCCCGAGCGCCAAGGCCGCGCTGCCGGACCGGGCGCCCGACGCGGAACTCGTCACCCCGACCCTGCCGCAGCAGGCCCTGCTCTACCGGCTCTGCGGCGACCGCAACCCGCTGCACTCGGACCCGGAGTTCGCCAAGGGCGCCGGGTTCCCCGCGCCGATCCTGCACGGCCTGTGCACCTACGGCGTGGTCTGCAAGGCGCTCACCGACGGCCTGCTCGACGGTGACGCGAGCCGGGTCGGCGGCTTCCGGGCCAAGTTCGCCGGGGTGCTGTACCCGGGCGAAACGCTGCGGATCAAGGTCTGGCGCGAGGGCGACGAGCTGATCGGCGCCGCCACCGTGGTCGAGCGCGAGGACGCGCCGGTGCTCGGCGAGATCGCGCTGACGATCGCCTGATCCGGCGACGCCCTGGTGCCGGTCCTGCCCACGCCGGCCTCGTCACCAGGGCGTTCGCTCGCGCACCGGAGTTGTCGGTGCGCGGTGCGACCATCGGACGATGGCGCTCACACACTCGGAAAAGCAAGAGTTTCTCGCGCGACCGCATGTGGCCGCGCTGTCGGTAGCTACCCCCGATCGGGGCACGCTCACCGTTCCCATCTGGTACGCCTACACCCCTGGTGGCCGACCGTGGATCACCACCCTGCCCACGTCGGCGAAGATGCAAGCGATCACCGCGGCAGGGCGATTCGGCCTGATGGTCGACACCGTCGCGCCGGAGGTGAAGTACGTGTCGGTCGAGGGAGCGGTCGCCGATGTGCGGCCGTCGACCGCCGCGCAGATAGCCGAGATGGCCGGCCGGTATCTGAGCGGCGACGCCCTCGAGCAGTACCTGGTCTTCGCCCACGAGCAGCTGGGCGAGCACGTCACGGTCTGGCTGGAGCCCGAGCACTGGCTGGGCGCGCTGATCGGGTAGCGCGCGGCTACCCGGCGGGCGGACGCTGGGTGAGGCCGCCGACGAGCAGTGCGTAGATGAGGACGATGAGGACGGGCGCGGCCAGCGGCGCCCACACCAGTTCCACCGGGACCAGGGCGGCGGTGGCGGCGGCGATGGTGAACAGCACCGCGCCGCCGACCGACGGAATCGTCGTCGGCACCACGCCTTCGGGCGCGTGCAGCACGGCCGCGTTGAGCAGGTAGGTGGTGGCGACCAGGCCCGTCGCGGCCGCGGCGACGACCCCGACGTCGGCGAACGCGAGCGCGGCGATCACCACCAGCACCGCGGCGACGGCGGCGGGCCGCCACCACCAGCTCACGATGACCAGCGCGAGCGCGGCCACCCCGGCATACGGGTTGATCAGGGCGACGGCGGCGACCAGCAGCAGGCCGGCGAGCAGGGCGAGGAATCTGGTCATCGGCGCACCCGCACTGTTCGGCGATGGTCGGGCAGCAGGCGCATGGCCTGGTCGAGTCTGGTGTCGGCGGGCCAGGCGATGATGTCGACGCCGACGGTGCCCATGTCGCGATACATCGAGGCCCGCTCCAGCTGCCACATCTTGGCCATGGTCGGGTCGAGACCGTCCTCGAACGGGGTGCCGCGCAGCACGTCGACGGCGATCACCACGTGACCGCGTTTGCGCAGGTCGATCAGCGCGAGCGCGAACTGGGTGTCGAGCAGGGTGGAGAACGCGACCACGATCGCGCCGATCGGCACCGCGGCGTGCGGGGCCAGCGTGCCGGTGGTCTCGACGTGCTCGTCACCGACGCCGAGCACGGTATCGACGATCCGGTAGAACTGCCTGCGGCCGATATCGGGGCGCAGCCAGCGCGGCGAATCCCCCAGGCACACCACCGCGGTCCGGTCCCCGGCTTGCAGGGTGGACTGCACCACCTGCGCCGCGCCGCGCACCGACAGCTCCAGCGAGGCGGTGGCCGGGCCGGGCGCCTGCTGGGAGGTGTCGACCAGGACGACCACGTCGGCGGAGCGATTGGTAAATCGTTCGGTGACGTAGAGCCTGCCGCGGCGCGCGCTGACCGGCCAGTTCACGGTGCGCAACTGGTCGCCGGGCGCGTAGGCGCGGATGTCGGCGTATTCGACACCGGGACCGTGCTTGCGGGTCAGATGGGTGCCGATCCGGTCGGGAAGTTCGGTGCGCGGCAGGCGCATTCGATGTGGATCGGCGATCGGGTAGACATACAGCTTGGCGGCGGGCAGCTCGGCGGTGGCCACCGCGAGCCCGGCCGGGCTCAGCGCGGACACCTTGACCTGCACCGGATACCGGCCCCAGCGCGCCGCCGACAGCGCCAGCTCCAGGCCGGCCGGAGCACCGCCGGAATCGTGGGCCTCCTCGATCTCGAGTTCGAGGCCGGTCAGCGGCATCGGTGTCATCCGCAGCAGCGCGTGTCCGCTCTCGACGAAGGCCGCGGCGTTGCAGCCGACCACCTCGCCCTCGAAGCAGCGCACGGTGCCGCTGCCGTCGACCTGGATCCTGGTCGGGTTCTGCTGCCAGGGCGCGGTGGCGAGCACGCCGAGCATCGGGGCGGCGAAGACCACCAGCTGCCATTGCCCACGCAACACCGCGACGACCAGCGCCGCCGCGGCGCACCCGGCCAGGATGAACACCAGCGGGGCGGGCCGCCAGCGCAGGTCGACCTCGACCGTCCTGGATTCGTCGCGGTGCTTCATGTGCTGGTGGCGCGGGGCACCGGTAGCCGGCGCAACAGTTCGGCGATGACGTCCTCACCCCGGATGCGGCGCACCCACATCTCCGGACGCAGGGTGATGCGGTGCGCCATCGCGGGCACCGCCAGCGCCTTCACATCCTCGGGGATCACGTAATCGCGGCCCAGCAGCAGGGCCCGGGCGCGCGACATCTGCACCAGATCGAGTTCGGCGCGCGGGCTGGCGCCGACCTCGACCTGCGGGTGGCTGCGGGTGGCCGAGGCGAGCGCCACCACGTAGTTCACGACATCGGGATGCACGGTGACGAATTCGACCGACTGCCGCATCTCCATCAGCCCCTGCGCGTCGACGACCTGGCCGACCTGCGGCGGCGTCGCGCCACGCTCGAGCCTGCGCCGGATCATCTGCGTCTCGTCCTGCTCGGACAGATAGCCCAGACGCAGCTGGATCGCGAACCGATCGAGCTGGGCCTCCGGCAGCGGGTAGGTGCCCTCGTACTCGATCGGGTTGTCGGTGGCCAGCACGATGAACGGCTGTGGCAGCAGGAAGGTTTCGCCGTCGATGCTCACCTGCCCCTCGGCCATGGCCTCCAGCAGCGCCGCCTGCGTCTTGGGCGGGGTGCGGTTGATCTCGTCGGCGAGCAGAACATTCGTGAAAACCGGACCGCGACGGAAGTTGAACCGGCCCGACGACATGTCGTAGATCGTCGAGCCGAGCAGGTCGGCGGGCAGTAAATCAGGCGTGAACTGCACGCGGGTGAAATCGAGGCCGAGCGCGGCCGCGAAGGACCGCGCGATCAGCGTCTTACCGAGACCTGGCAGGTCCTCGATGAGAACATGTCCTCCGGACAGCACGGCGATCATGATGAGCTGCAACTCATCTCGCTTGCCGACCACGACTCGGCCCAGCTCACGCAGCACGGCGTCGGAGCGCTGGACGGTCACGTTCAACGGCATGGTCATCGGTGGCCTCTAACCCCTCACATCGTCTGCAATCGGCGCAGGATCTCGTCCAGCGCCTCTTTTCCCGGCGCGCGACCGGTTTGGTCGCGCAGTGCGGAATTCGCCGGGTCGACCCAGCGCCACAGTTCGGGTCCGAACTGCAGCTGCCCGGCCACCTCGGTGGCCCGCCGGTTCTTGGCGACCCGCAGGCCGGTCGACAACTCGAATTCCTTGGCCAGCAGGGGCCGCAGGTGGCGGTCCCAGTCGGCGCGGGTGCCGTCGGCGCGGGCGGTCAGCATCTCCGCGCGCGCGTGCCAGCGGCCGAGCATCTCGGCCGGGCCGTTGTCGATGTACTCGGTCAGCGGTTCCTCGCGCACCACGCGATGCCGCAGCGACCACAACAGCGTGGCCAGCGTGAGCGCCACCGGCAGAGCGACGGCGAGCAGCACGGTGTCGCGGGCCAACCGCACCAGCGCGACCTCCATCAGCAGCACCACCACGACCGCGGTGACGATGACGGCCGAACGGTTCACCGCCGCACCGGATTCCGGTGATGTCATGCTGACTCCATTCGGCAGGCTCGGGCGCCCCGCGCGGTGACGCGAGCTGCCGACTCCTGGCGCTGACCGCTCATGCCGGTACCAACCTTCGCTGCAGATCCGACAGGACGATGCGGAGAAGCTGTTCGGCGCGCATGCGCTGCCACTCGAGCATCGAGTGCGGGCTGAACCGCGCCTCCTCGAACAGCGCGACCAGCTCGCGCGCCGAAGCATCGTGCAGCACACCGCTTTCGAAAGCGCGGGCCAGCACTTCCATGGGGGTGTCGGAGGCTTGCGGGCGGGCGGCGCGGTCGCTGGACAGTCCGCGCTCCATGGCCACGTAGCAGGCGATGATCGCGGTGCGCGGGTCCTGGCCGGGCGCGTTCATCGCGGCCAGGCCCATCTCCGCGGCCCTGGTGAGCGAGTCGACCGCGCTGGGCGTGACCTCGGGCTGGACGGCGGCGGCGGGCGCGGGTTCGCGCCGGGTGGCGACCGCGACCACGACGAGCCCGAGCAGCGCCACCGCGATCAGCACCACGGCCAGCACGGCCGCGATGATGAGCGCGGTGCCGGTGAGTTCGGCGGCGCCGGTGCCCGGATCGGGGGCGGGGGCGTCGGTCGGCGTCGGGACGGGGCCGGAGCCTTCCGGCAGGGTCTCGGCGGCCGGGCGCATCGGGCGGGCGCCGGGCAGCAGGAACAGCGCGGTCACACCGCCCGCGAAGACCAACGCGATCGCGGCGAGGACGATCGGACCCAGCAGAGCCAGCCTGCGCCACCGGAAACGCGGCGCCGCTTCGCGTTCGGCTTGCGGCATCGCCAGCGGGAGGCGATGCTGACTGGCGATCACCCCGGCGACCAGGATCACCACGGATACCAGCAGCAGCACCGGCATCACCGCCACCAACAGTGGCGAGGGCGTGCTGTTCGATTCGGCGGGTCCGGCACCGGGGAGGTAACCCTGCAACGCGATCGTCGCAGCGACGAGCAGTGCGATCACGACGATCGCCCGCGGAATGGGCTGACTCACCCCGATCACAGCTGTACCACCAAACCCCAGAGCCTGCACAAAACAGCCACATAGTTACACGCCGAGTGGTTCGCTCGGGAGGAAATCGATAGTTTGGATGACCTCCCCTTTTATTGTCCCCCCGAATTCCGTGTCTTGTTACGCGGTGCGAACGATCGCCGCGTCGACCAGCGGCAACTCCCCCAGTCGGCTCGCCGTCCTGGCCAGATCGGGAACCGCCGGCACGCCCGCGGTCAGCTCGGGCGCGGGCTCGCGGGCGTGGATGGTGCAGGGCAGGTCGGCGTCGTAGAGGACATCGACAAGGTTGACCAGACGCATCGCCCAGTCCGGCGGCACCTCGCGCAGCGGCGGGACCCCACGCAGCGTCCACCGGCCGAATCGCCTGGTCAGACGGAGATAGTCGGCGGCGCTGGTCGGGGCGCCGCACAGGTGCGTGAAGTCGAAGGTGACGGCGTCCGGCGCGACCGCGAGCGCGCGCACCGTTCGGCCGTCACCCAGGTCGAGGTCCTGGCCCCGCGCCGTCGGCGCTTCGGCGTCCAGAACGTACCGGCCCGCGAGGAAACCGCTGTCCCGATGGGCGCCGATGGTGCGGTAGTCCAGCGGACCGTCGAGGGTGACGACGTCGAGGTGGGCGAGGATGCGCTCGATGGTCGGCACGAATCGGTCGTGGAACAGCGGATTCGGCAGCAGCTCGGCAGGCGGGTAGTTCGAGGTGACGACCAGGGTCCGGCGCCCGGCGAACAGGGTGTCGAGCAGCCGGGCGATGAGCATGGCGTCGCCGATGTCGTGCACGTGGAACTCGTCGAAACACACCAGGTCGGCCTCGCCGAGGAGCGCGGTGACGGCCCGTTCGATCGAACCGAGGGCGTGGGTGGTGGCGTGCAATTCGGCGAAGAAGGTGTGGAAGTGGTAGCGGCGCTTGCGCTCCGGTGCGGCGGCCGCGAAGAACCGGTCCATCACCATGGTCTTGCCCCGGCCCGGCCTGCCGTGCAGGTAGACGCCGCGGTGCCGCTTGCGTGGCCTGCCGTGCCGGTCGAGCAGCGCGACCAGCGCCGCGGCAGCCGTGACCTGCGCCGGATCGAGAACAACCGCTTCGGATGTCATGCCAACCTCCTCGTCCTCTACAGTTGTAGAGGATCGGCGAATCGGCGACCAGGGAAGGTGACGATGTCCACAGACCGGCGCGCACGGATCGTGACGGGCGCGATCGACCTCATCGCGACCAGCGGGATTCGCGCCCTCACCCATCGCGCCCTCGATGCCCGGCTGGGATTACCGCTCGGCTCCACGTCCTACTACTTCCGCACCAGGCAGACGCTGGTCGAGGCGGTCGCCGACGGGATCACCGCACGCTCGCGCGCCGACTTCGCCGCGGCGCGCGGCGGGCCCGGTCCGCGCAGCAAACCCGCAGCGGAGGCCACCTCCGCCGACCGGGAAGGGGCACCGGAGGCGGTCGCGCGCGGGGTCGCCGCCTGGCTGGATCAGCTGCTCGCCCGGCGCCGCAACGAGCTGATCGCCCGGCATGCGCTGATCGTCGAGACGCTCTCCGAACCCGAGCTCCGCGCCCGCCTGGCAGGCAGTTTGTTCTCCGTCGACCGGGCCACCGAGCTGTTCACCGCCCTCGGCTCACCCCGGCCCGGCGACACGGCCTGCGACTTCCTCGCACTACTGGAAGGTCTCGTCTTCGACCGGGTCGCCGGCGTGCGCGCCGAGGTACCGGCGGGTACGACCGACAGCATCGAGCAACTCACCCGCCCCCTGTCGATATTCCTGACCGGTGTGGCCGAATCGGCCGAGCACGCTTCCCCATCCGATCAGGCGTCTGCCCAACCGAATTCGGAATAAGGCTCCTTCGAATTCATCGCCGCGATTCCGAGAGCGGAATATTCGATCAGATCAGCGGGGAGTTCGTGCGGCGTAAACCACTGCACCGCATAGCATTTATCGGGTTCCCGATTGAAAGGCTCGCCCTGCCAGCGATCGGCGCGAAAGAACAGCCCGAGCCGCGCGTCGCGGCCGGGCGCGGTCACGTGGGCGACATGGATCAGCCGCAGCGTGGCGGGGTCGATGTCGACCCCGACCTCCTCCGCGGCTTCCCGTGCGGCGGCGGCCGTCACCGACTCTCCGATCTCCAGTTTTCCCGACGGCAGATGCCACCGGTGGTCGTACTCGTCACCGCTGCGGCGCAGGCTCAGCAGGAGCGCGCCGTCGCGGATCAGCAGCAGGTGGACGTCGACCAGGTGGCGTGGGGTCACCCGGTCGAGCCTACGAAGTGAGCACCAGCCCCGAGGTGGGAACGCCGGTGCCCGCGGTGACCAGGATGCGCTCCAGGTCCGCGACCTGGTTGACCGACGTGCCACGGATCTGGCGGACCGCCTCGGCGATGCCGTTCATGCCGTGGATGTAGGCCTCGCCCAGCTGGCCGCCGTGGGTGTTGAGCGGGAGCCTGCCGCCGACCTCGATGGCGCCGTCGGCGATGAAGTCCTTGGCCTCGCCACGTCCACAGAAACCCAGCTCCTCGAGCTGCATCAGCACGAAGGGAGTGAAGTGGTCGTAGAGGATCGCGGCCTGCATATCGGCCGCGCTCAGGCCGCTCTGGGCCCACAGCTGGTCACCGACGAGGCCCATTTCCGGCAGGCCGGTCATCGCGTCGCGGTAGTAGCTGGTCATCACGTACTGGTCGGCGCCGCTGCCCTGGGCGGCGGCCGCGATGATCGCGGGACGCTGCGGCAGGTCGCGGGCGCGCTCGGCACTAGTGACCACGATGGCCACGCCGCCGTCGGACTCCTGGCAGCAGTCGAGCAGGTGCAGCGGTTCGGCGATCCAGCGCGAATCCTGGTGCTGTTCCAACGTGATCGGCTTGCCGTAGAAGAAGGCGTTCGGGTTCACCGCGGCGTGCTTGCGATCGGCCACCGCGACCGCGCCGAAGTCGGCACTGGTCGCGCCGGTGACGTGCATGTACCGGCGCGCGACCATCGCGACCTGCGCGGCCGGGGTGCCGAGACCCTGCGGGTAGGCCCAGCCCGCGTCGATGCCCGAGGACGTCGGCGCGGCCGCCAGCGCGGGCGAGAACTGCCCGAACCTGGCGCCCGAGCGCTCGTTGAACGCGCGGTAGGCGACCACCACGTCGGCGACTCCGGTGGCCACCGCCATGGCGGCCTGCTGCACGGTCGCGCAGGCCGCGCCGCCGCCGTACCCGATGTGGCTGAAGAACTTCAGGCTCGGGATGCCGACGGCCCTGGCCACGGCGGCCTGGGTGTTGGTGTCCATCGTGAAGGTGGTCAGGCCGTCGACGTCGGCGGGCGTCAGACCCGCGTCGGCCAGCGCCGCGCTGACCGCCTCGGCGGCCAGTCGCAGCTCACTGCGGCCGGAGTCCTTCGAGAAATCGGTGGCGCCGATGCCGACGATGGCGGCATGCCCGGACAGGCCCGTCATGAGTTCTCCAGAGAGGGAAGGGCGATCACCGCGGTCGCCGTGATGTGCTCACCGAGGCTGTCGCGGCCACGCACATCGAGGGTGACCAGCGCGCCGGACACCGCGGTGACGGTGCCCGAGAGGGTCAGTGTGTCACCGGCGTACAGCGGCACCCCCAGGCGCAGCGCGATCGACTTCACCAGGGCGCTGGGCCCGGCCCAGTCGGTGACGAAGCGCTGCACCAGGCCGGTGTCGGTGAGGATGTTGACGAAGATGTCGCTGGACCCGCGCTCGACGGCCTTGTCGCGGTCGTGGTGCACGTCCTGGAAATCCCTGGTGGCCAGGGCCGTGCTGATCACGAAGGTGGGATCGGCGTGGATCACCAGCTCGGGTAGCTTGTCGCCCACCGCGACGGCGGCGGGTTCGGTCGTGGCGGTCACTGCGCGGCCTCCCAGTAGGGCAGAACTGTTCCGTCGGCTAGCTTTTCGAAGGCGACCCGGACGGGCACGCCGACGGCGACCTCGCCCGGTTCGATGCCACGCAGCTCACCGAGCATGCGCACCCCTTCGTCGAGCTCGACGAGGGCGACGACGAACGGCAGGTCGCGACCGGGCACCTTCGGCGCGTGGTGCACGACGAAGCTGAACACCGTGCCGGTTCCCGCGGCGACGACGTAGTCGGTGGTCTCGGCCTTGTCCTGCCACAGGGCGGGAATCGGCGGATGCCGCAGCGAACCGTCGGGCAGCCGCTGGATGCGCAGCTCACCGATTTCGGTACCGGCCCAGAAGAATTCGGTGTCCTTGGAGATGACCGGACCGACCCGCTCGGCGGGCGCGACCGCGATGTCGGACGCCGCGGGGGCCTCCTTGGCCGCGGGCACGAATTTCAGGATGCGGAACAGCATCTCGGTGACCACCTCGTCACCGACCGACCAGGTGGTGGTGAAGGTGAGGAACCAGCCGTCGCCGAGCCCGGTGCGCTTGGGGCCCTTGAACTCCGAGAGCCGGCTGGCGACGGTCACCTCCTCGCCCGGTCGCAGGTAGCGGTGGTAGGTCTGCTCGCAGTTGGTGCCGACGACGGAGGTGAAGCCCGCGTCGTCGAGCAGCTGCGTGGCCAGGCCGAGCGGATCGTCGGCGGTGCGCACGCCGTGCAGCCCGTTCATCGTCCACACCTGGGCCATCGCGGGCGGGGCCACGATGCCGGGGTGACCGGCGGCCTTGGCCGCGGCCTCGTCGACGTAGATCGGGTTGGTGTCGCCGATCGCCTCGACCCAGTTGTGGATCATCGGCTGGTTCACCGGGTCGCGCCCGGCCCGCGGCGCGGACTCGCCTGCCGCGGCCAGCTTCGCCAGCGCTTCGGGAATGTCTTCGGGGGTGATGCTTTCCGGCACGCCCTGCTCCTTAGTTCATCGGGGGACGCGCGGCAGTTCCAGGCCCGCGGAGGCGACCAGTTCGCGCATGATCTCGTTGACGCCGCCACCGAAGGTGACGACGAGGTTCTGCTTGGTCCGCCGGTCCAGCCAGTCGAGCAGCTCGGCGGTGCCGGGCTCGGCCGGATCGCCGTAACGGCCGACGATCTCCTCGACCACGCGGCCCGCCTCCTGCAGCGACTCGGTGGAGAAGATCTTGGTGGCCGAGGCGTCGGCGATCACGGTGTTCTGCGCTGCGGCCGGATCCGCGGCCGCGACCTGCCAGTTCAGCAACTCGTTGAGCCGCACCATGGTGCGCACCCGGCCGAGCGCGCGCCGGACCTCGGGCTCACCGAGCAGCTGATGCCGCGCCGTCCAATCGTGCAGGCGGTCGTAGAGCTGCTCGATCTTGCCCGACGGACCCAGACTGACCCGCTCGTGGTTGAGCTGGGTGGTGATCAGCCGCCAGCCCCGGTCCACCTCGCCGACCAGCATCTCCGCCGGCACCCGGACATCGTCGAAATAGGTGGCGTTGGTGTGGTGGGCGCCGTCGCAGGTGATGATCGGGGTCCAGGAGTAGCCCGGATCCTTGGTGTCGACGATCAGGATGGTGATGCCGCGGTGGCGCGATTCCACCGAACCGGTGCGGCAGGCCAGCCAGACGTAGTCGGCCTCGTGCGCGCCGGTGGTGAAGATCTTCTGCCCGTTGACGATCCAGTCGCCGTCGCTGTCGCGCACCGCGGTGGTGCGCAGCGCCGCCAGGTCGGTACCCGCTTCGGGCTCGGAGTAGCCGATCGCGAAATGGATGTCGCCGGAGAGGATTCCGGGCAGGAACTTCTTCTTCTGCGCGTCGGTGCCGTACTTCTGCAGCGTCGGGCCGACGGTCAGCAGCGTCACCAGGGGCAGCGGCACATCGGCGCGCACCGCCTCGTTGAAGAAGATCTGCTGTTCCATCGGGCCGAAGCCCTGGCCGCCGAATTCCTTCGGCCAGCCGACGCCGAGCCAGCCGTCGCGGCCCATCCGGCGCACCACCTCGCGGTAGGCGTCGCCGTGCCGGTTGATCGCCATCGCGGCGTGTTCGGCCGGCGTGACGAGATCGGCGAAATAGGAACGCAATTCCTCGCGCAACCGCCGCTGTTCGGCGGTCAGATCGATGAACATCTTGCTCCCAGAAGGTCGAGGCGCAGGCCCTCGCCACCGAGCAGACGGGCGAGATCCTTGGCCTGTGAGTAGTAGCGGTGCATCGGGTGGGTGATATCCACGCCCAGTCCACCGTGCAGGTGATGACATTTCTGCATGGCGCGCGGAACTTCGGCCGCCGCCCAGTAGGCGAGCACCTCGAGGTCCTCGTCGACGCGGTGCTGGTGTTCGGGCGACGCGTCGTCGGTGGCCAGTGCCCAGCACGCCGATTCCGCCGCCACGTGCAGCGTGCGCGAGACCACGTACAGATCGGCGATCTGCTGGGCCACGGCCTGGAACTCGGCCAGCGGCCTGCCGAACTGTTCGCGGGTGCGCACATGCTCGGCGGTCAGCGTGAGCGCGCCCTTGAGCAGCCCGTCGGCGACCGCGCCGATGGTGGCCAGCGCGTAGCGGTGCAGCCGGGGCAGCACGTCGGCGGGCAGCAGCTGATCGGCGGGGATCTCGACGTCGTCGAGCACCACCGTCGCCTCCGGGATCCCGGCCGACCCGGCGACCGGCAGGAGCTCGAGCCCCGGCGCGACCGATTCCACGAGCGCGACGCCCGCGTCGGTGGGCACCAGAATCCAGCGCGCCTGTTCGGCGTAGATCACGCCGACCTTGCGGCCGGTGATCCGCACGGTGTCACCGTCGCGGACCGCCTTGGTGATCGGCGCGGTGGTGAACGGCGCGCCCGGCTCGCTCAGCGCGGCCGTGAGCACGGTGCCCTTGCCGACCTCGGCGACCACGCGGCCGGCCAGCTCCGCCGACAGCGACGGCAGCAGCGGCAGCACGCCGAACCCGAAGGTCGGCAGCGCGGGCACCGCCACCGCGTCGGTGGCCAGCTCCATGAGCAGGGCCGATACCTCCAGCAGGCCCATGCCGTCGCCCCCGAACTGCTCGGGCACGGGGACCGCGAGCAGGCCGGAGTCGATCAGGCTCGGCCACAATTCCATATCTCGGGCCTGCTCACGTTCGAGCAGGCTCACGACCACCTCGGCTACGGCGTCGGCGCTTTCGTCGCGGGTGAAATCCACGGCGTCCTCCCTCATCGAGCTAACTGTCCGCATCGCGCGGCAGGCCGAGAATCCGTTCGGCGGCCACGGTCAACAGGATCTGCTCGGTACCGCCCGCGATGGAGAGACAGCGTGTGAGCAAGAATTCTTTCAGGGCTTCGTCTTCCAGGGAACCGTCTTGGCCAGAAAGTTCCAGGGCGTACTCCGCCAGGTCCTGCCGATGCCGGACACCGACGAGTTTGCGCACGCTGGCTTGGGCGCCTGCGTCGACGCCCGCCATCGTCGCCACCGCGATTCGCTGTTCCAGCAAAGAGCCAGCAATCGAGGCGGCGATCAGCTCCCCGAAACGGTCCTCACGCAGTTCGGTTCCCCATCCGCCGACCGGGAAACGATCCAGCAGCGCCTCCAGCGCGCCGCCGATGCCGCCGCCGCCCATGGCGACGCGTTCGGCCGACAGGGTGGTCCTGGCGATCTTCCAGCCGTTGTTCAGCGCACCGACCAGGCCGTCGTCGGGAACGAAGACCTCGTCGAGGAAGACCTCGCTGAAGCGGGCCTCCCCGGTGATCGTCACCAGCGGACGCACCTGTACGCCCGCGGCGTGCATGTCGACCAGGAAGTAGCTGATCCCACGATGCTTGGCCACGGTCTGATCGGTGCGGGCCAGGCAGATGCCCCAGTTCGCTTCCGATCCCAGCGAGGTCCACACCTTCTGGCCGCGCAGCACCCAGCCGCCGTCGACCTTCTCGGCGGTGGTGCGCAGCGCGGCGAGATCCGAGCCCGCGCCCGGTTCGCTGAACAGCTGGCACCAGGTGACCTCGCCGTGCAGGGTCGGCCAGACGAACCGCTCGATCTGCGTCTCGGTGCCGTAGCGCAGCAGCGTCGGCACCGCCCAGCCCGCGACCGCCAGATCGGGGGTCGTCAGGTCGGCGCGGCGCAGCTGCTCGGCGATCTGCAGGCAGGTCATCGGATCGGCTTCGCGCCCATACGGTTTCGGCCAGTGCGGCATCACGAAGCCGCCCTCGACCAGCGCCCGCTGCCGCTGCTCGGGCGACAGCGCGCCGATGGCGGCGATCTCGGCGGTCAGCGCGGAGTCGCCCGCCACGTCACCGAGCACGCGCTCGGCACCGGTGGTGCGGCGCTGCCCGGCCCTGGTGAGCTCGGCGACCCTGGCCCGCCAGCGCGCGGAGCCGCCGAGCAGCTGCCGCAGCGCACTGGCCCGGCGCAGGTAGAAGTGCGCGTCGTGCTCCCAGGTGAAGCCGATGCCGCCCAGCACCTGGATGGCGTCCTTGGCGGTGTCGACAGCCGCGTCGAGCGCGGTGGCCGCGGCGACGGCGGCCGCGATCGGCAGCTCGGCCCCGCCCTCGTCGATGGCCGCGGCCGCGTCGGCGGCGACGGCGCGGATCAGCTCGGTACGGCACAGCATCCAGGCGCAGATGTGCTTGATCGACTGGAAGCTGCCGATCGGCTTGCCGAACTGCTCGCGGACCTTGGCGTAGTCGACCGCCGTGCGCAGGCACCAGCCCGCGACGCCGGCCAGCTCGGCGACCGCGAGGGCGACGAACAGATCGGTGACGTCGGCCGCGGACTCGAAGCCGTGCGACTGGGCCACCGCCACGTCGGCGGCGGTGATCCGGGCCAGCGGCACCGTCTGATCGGCGTTCGCCAGCGTGGTGATCGTCACATCGGCCGCCGGGATCAGCAGCCAGCGCACGCCGTCGACGGTGTTCGCGGGTAGCAGCACCTGGGTGTCGGCGTCGGCGCCGTAGACGTGGTCCCAGGTGCCGGTGACGATCCAGCCGTCATCGGTGCGCTCCGCCTTCGCGGTGAGCTCCTCGGTGGGCACCGCGATGGCGCACGGGGCGCCGTCGGTCACCGCGCCCCTGGTGATCAGCGCGGCCAGCGCGGTGGCCAGTACCGGGCCGCCGACCAGGTCGTCGGCGGTTTGTTCCAGCAGCACGGCCAGATCGGCGACGGTGCCGCCGAGGCCGCCGTGCTGCTCGTCGAGCGCGACCTCGAAGAGGCCGAACTCGGTCAGCGCGGGCCAGTACTGGCGCCAGCTACCGGCACCGCCGGCCCGCATTGTTGCAATCGGCGCGACCGAACTCGCCCAGCCCCGCAGCGACTCCGCGGCGGCTTTATGCTCGTCAGTGGTGGCGATGGTCACAAGAAAAACCGCCCTTCCGGCGTGGCTCCCACTCCTAGAACATGTTCTAATATCCGGGCCGGGTGTAAGTCAAGAGACCTACACTTGGCCCGTGTTTTCAGGCGCTCGCAGCGAAAGGGTTTCCACGATGGACAGTCCGGCCCCCACGCCCACCGTGACGACACTGTCCGAGGACGAGCTGAGCTCCAACGCACAGCGTGAGCGTCGCAAGCGCATCCTCGACGCCACCCTGTCGCTGGCGTCCAAGGGCGGCTACGACGCGGTCCAGATGCGCGCGGTGGCCGAACGGGCCGACGTCGCCGTCGGCACCCTGTACCGGTACTTCCCGTCCAAGGTGCACCTGCTGGTCTCCGCGCTGGCCAGGGAATTCGAGCAGTTCGAGGGCAAGCGCCGCCCCCTACCCGGTGACGGCCCGTCCGAGCGCATGCACGGCCTGCTCACCCAGATCACCCGGATGATGCAGCGCGACCCGCTGCTCACCGAGGCCATGACCCGCGCCTTCATGTTCGCCGACGCCTCGGCGGCGGCCGAGGTCGATCGGGTCGGCAAGGTGATGGACCGGGTCTTCGCCCGCGCGATGAGCGACGGCGAACCCGACGAGCGTCAGCTCGCCATCGCCAGGGTCATCTCCGACGTGTGGCTGTCCAACCTCGTGGCGTGGCTCACCCGCCGCGCTTCGGCGACCGACGTCACGGAACGACTCGAGCTCACCGTCGACCTGTTGCTGGGCGATCGCGGATAGACCACAAATCACCCATGCCCGTTGACACACGTCGGCTGTGCGCCTTCCCCTGGGAAGATGCATAGCCGACGTCGCATATGCGGAACCATGCATCTACCGGGCCCGAGGGCCTCTCCGCCGGGCTCGCGGGCACCATGAGCTCGGCGAACCCGGTCCGCCTCGATGGGCGAAAGGCCCGGAATTAGCGACGCGGTCGCGAGGAACCGGGCGCCGTCGGAGCGCACAACCCGCCGCGCCGCTCGCGCGGCAAAATTGACGCAGTATTGTTTTTCGCGCCCCCTGATCAACTCCTCCGATCACTAGGTTGGATGCGTGAGCGCACAGGATCTGCCCTTGGATGTCCGCCGTGCACTGGCGTCGGTTGCGCGCGTGCCACGGCTCTTGGTTGCCTCGGACTACGACGGGACTATCGCCCCGATCGTGTCCGACCCGGCGAAAGCGTTTCCCCAACGGGAATCGGTCAGCGCGTTACGCGCGCTGGCGGGGTTGGCGAACACGACCGCCGCGGTGATTTCCGGTCGGGCCCTACGCGATCTGGCCGCGCTCTCGCGCCTGCCGGTCGAGGTGCAGCTGATCGGCAGCCACGGTTCGGAGTTCGACGTGGGCTTCGTGCACGCGATCGACAACGATGCCAAGCAACTGCTGACGGAGATCAACTCCGCGTTCACCCAGATCGCCGCCGAGAATCCCGGCGTGACCGTGGAGATGAAGCCGGCCAGCGCCGCGCTGCACGTGCGCAACGCCAGCCCCGAGATCGGCAGGCGCGCACTGAATTCCGCGCGCCAGGGTCCGGCGTGCTGGGTCGGCGTGCAGGTGACCGAGGGCAAGGCGGTGATCGAGCTCGCGGTGATCCCCACCGACAAGGGCACCGCCCTCGACACCATTCGGCATCAGGAAAGCGCCTCGGCCGCAGTCTTCTTCGGCGACGACGTCACCGACGAGAAGGCGTTCCGGGTGCTGTCGGGTCCCGATGTCGGCATCAAGGTCGGCGACGGCGAGAGCCTGGCCAAGCTGCGCGTCGACTCGACCGAGGACGTGGCGCGCGCGCTGGCGTTCCTGGTGGAGGAACGCCGGACCTGGCTGGCCGGTGCCAGCGCGCCCCGGATCGAACGGCTGAGCATGCTGGCCAGCCCCCGCTCGGTCGCGCTGCTCACCCCGGACGCGACCGTCACCTGGTTCTGCCACCCCGAGCCGGATTCCGCGGCGGTGTTCGCGCACCTGCTCGGCGGTGCGGGCGCGGGACACTTCACGGTGGCGCCGGAGCGATCCGGTCTGCCGCTGTCGCAGCGGTACGTGGACGGCACCATGACCGTCCAGACCCGGTGGGCCAGCCTGCAGGTCACCGACTACCTGCCGCACGACGTCGCCCCCGACCGCACCGACCTGACCCGGGTGATCACCGGCGACGCGAAGGCCGTCGTGACGTTCGCGCCGCGACCGGAATTCGGTCAGGTGCCGGTGCGTATCGAGGCGGTGCCCAACGGCCTGCGGGTCAGCGGCACCAACGATCCGATGGTGCTGCGCTCGCCCGGGGTGGCGTGGGAGATCAGCTCCGACGGCACCAATGAGCAGGCGCGCGCGGTCGTCGACCCGTCCGGCGCGCCGGTGATCCTCGAACTGCGCTGCGGCACCGCCGATCTGGCGCCCTCGATGACCCCCGAGCACCAGCGCAGGCAGCTGGCCGAGCAGTACTGGTCGCAGTGGGCGGCGGGGCTGCAGCTGCCCCCGCTCAAGCCGGATCTGATGAAGCGTTCCGCGTTGACCCTGCGCGGGCTCGTGCACCGCCCGTCCGGCTCGATCCTGGCCGCGGCCACCACCTCGCTGCCCGAGGACATCGGCGGCGTGCGCAACTGGGACTACCGCTACTGCTGGCTGCGCGACGCCTCGCTGACCGCGCAGGCGCTGGTGACGCTGGGCTCGCTCACCGAGGCCGAGGAATTCCTCGGCTGGGTGCATCGCGTCCTCGACACGCTGCCCGGCCCGGAGCGGTTGCACCCGCTGTACACGATCTACGGCGAGACCCTGCCGCCCGAGGCCGTCATCGACCTGCTGCCCGGCTACGCCGGTTCGCGGCCGGTGCGCGTCGGCAACGCGGCGAACATGCAGGTGCAGCTCGATGTGTTCGGGCCGATCGTCGACCTGATCACCTCGATGGCGCACGAGCGCGAACGCCAGGGCGCGGTGGAGGCGGTCAAGGCGCTGCCCGACGCCGACTGGGAACTGGTGCACGCCATGGTCTCTGCGGTGCAGCGGCGCTGGACCGAGCCCGACCACGGCATCTGGGAGATCCGCGGCAACCCGCGCCACCACGTGTACTCGAAGGTGATGGGCTGGCTCACGATCGATCGCGCGCTGACCCTGGCCGCGCGGTTCGATCGCCCGGTCGATCCCGAGTGGGCCGCGCTGCGCGACGTCATCGCCGAGGAGGTGAAGGCGAAGGGCTGGAACGAGGAGGTGCAGTCCTACACCGCCGCCTACGACGGCACCGACCTCGACGCCGCGACGCTGCACATCGGCCTGAGCGGGCTGATCGACCCGGCCGACCCGCGTTTCGCCGCCACGGTGGTCGCGACCGAGGCCGAGCTGCGCAGCGGTGCGACGGTCTACCGCTATCACCACGACGACGGCCTGCCCGGCGGCGAGGGCGGGTTCCACCTGTGCGCCGCCTGGCTGGTGGAGGCCTACCTGCTCATCGGCAGGCGCTCGGACGCCGAGGCGCTGTTCGCCCAGCTGGTCGCGGCCGCCGGGCCGACCGGCCTGCTGAGCGAGGAGTACGACCCGGTCGCCGAACGCTCCCTCGGCAACCACCCCCAGGCCTACAGCCACCTCGGCCTGCTGCGCTGCGCTCAGCTGCTCAGCCAGCCGGCCGACGTCCTGGTGTAAAAGGTCATCAGACAAGCCGGGCTCGGACTCCGAGCCCGGCTTGTCGGCGTTCTGGCCAAGCATGTACCCGGGGGGCAATTCGCGATGTCGACGACGGATTCTTCGGCGCTCTCGGTCGAACCTGAGGTGGTCAAGGCGTTCGGACGGTTGGCCTATCAGGTGGCGTCGGAATGCAAGGCTGGGTACGCATCACTGGTGACCGATATGCGCGCAACGATCGATACCTGGTCCGGGAACAACGCCGGCGTGTTCACTGCCGGATGGGAAGAGTTCCACCAGGGTGCCGACCAGGTTTGGGATGCGCTGTTCGACTTGGCCGACAAGCTCGGAGTGACCGCCGAGACCTTGCAGTCGACCGATGAGTCGAACGCCGCAGAGACCTACCAGCTGAACATCTGAACCACATCGATGCCTGATGACTACTGAACCTCCTGCATTCTCGGTTGATCTCGACCAGCTGGAACAGTTGACTGCGCGTATGCGCGGGTATCTGGCAGCAGTTGCCGATGTGCTGACAGCGCTCGACGCGAAGTCGAAAGAAGTCGACGACGTCTGGTCCGGTGAGGCCGCGGCCGCATACCGCGAAGCGCACACGGAGTGGCGCGCCGGGGTGACCGACATGCAGGAAGGATTGGAAGCGCTGGAAACAGCCGCCAAATCCGCACACCAGAGCTATACCGATGCAGGCATCGAGACTTTGAAAATTCTGGGAGTATGACACCGACCGTGTCGCGAGTGGACGTGGATCCGAAGGTCTACTACCAATCCGCAGTCAACTGCTTCGACGCTGCCGCCGCCCTCTTCGACAGCTTCACCTACATCTTCAGCGAGCTCAACGGCTACGGCATGATGGCAGGCCGTGATGAGGACGGGCGGGCGTGGGCGGCGTCCTACGACCAGTCGGCCCGCGACGCGGTTGCCTTCTACGGCCATACGTACGAGACTCTGCGGGCCTACGGCACCGCGCTCAACGATATCGGCTTCAAGCACGCCCAATCCGACGCCAATCTCAAGGGCGCCGCACAGCCCGAACGACCTGCGGACAAGGCATCAACCGCGACCTTCGGGCCCTACGCCCTCCCGGCATCGGCGGCCGGCGGCACTCCACAGGGATTGGCGCAAACCGCGATCGACGTCCTCGACGCCATCAACTGCCCGCTCCCCGACGGTAATACGGACACCCTGGCCAAAGCCGCCGACGCCTGGGACCGCCTCGGTCGGATCTACCAGAACACCAACGCCAAGGACAAGATCACTATCGCCGCCAGTCTGTTCGAGGGCGTGACCTCCACCGATGCGGCCCAGGTCCGGCAGGACCTGAAAACCATCGAGACCTCGATCGGCGAGCTCCTCACCGCGTGCATCCAGATCAGCAAGTCGTGCACCGACTACAAAGACTCCATCCAGGAACTCCGCGACGAGATCAAAGGATTCATCGAATCTATTATCGAAGAGGCCGCGATAGACGTCGCCATCACCGTCATCGCGACCTGCTTGACCGGGGTCGGCGGACTGATCGCCGGCGCTAAAGCCGTTGAATCAGCCCGTCGCTGGTCCGTTGAGAGGGACAGGATGGCCTATTCGATCGGAGTTTGGCGGCAGCCGAGAACAACCGTTTATCGCTGGGAGTCCGATTACGGGGGCGCAGTCAAACATGAGGGTTTTGTTCGTGTGTATCCGGACACCATGACTGTACGACCATGCACGCAGAACGGTACTTCGATCGGCGACCTGACCTTGGGAGTCGACGGGGGGCGAACCGGCTCAGCGCAGGGCGTCGATCCCAACCTCCTCCGGCAGATCGCACTAGCAATCCTGCGTAAGATCGGGTCGACGGGGGAACTTCCCGAGACAGCGCACAAGTACTACGGATGAGCCTCGGCTCTTCAACAGGGCGGCAGGCACCATTGACTCCGCTCGCTCGCCCGAGCCCTACAGCCAGCCACCTCGGCCTGCTGCGCTGCGCCCCGCTGCTCAGCCAGCCGGCCGACGTCCCGGTCTGACGGCGTACCGGAAAGCCGGGCTCGGACTCCGAGCCCGGCTTTTCCGTGTGGTTCGTACCGAGTACTCGTTCCTGCTAAAGTAAAACGGTAACGATTTCCATTATGATCTAGGGCACAGCACCCCGTGCCTGATCGCGCACGGCCAGGAGTACCGCGTGAACAGTCGATTCGCCCGCATGTGTGCCGGTCTCACGGCGGGAGTGGCGGCTGCGGTCGTCCTCACTGCCTGCGGGGGCGGCTCGAAGGACTCCGACGGTCTGTCGATCGTGGCCTCCACCAATGTGTGGGGCTCCATCGCGACCGCGGTCGCCGGGCCGGATGTCCGGGTCACCTCGATCATCAGCGATCCCGCCGCCGACCCGCACTCGTTCGAGACCTCGGCCACCGACACCGCCGAGATCAGCGACGCCGATCTCGTGGTGTTCAACGGCGGGCACTACGACGAGTTCATCGAGAAGGCCATCTCGGGCAAGAACAAGCGGACCGTCGAGGCGTTCGAGCAGCGGGCCGACAAGAGCGACGACAACGAGCACGTCTGGTACGACGTCACCACCGTCGCCGCGGTCGCCGACCGGATCGCCGCCCAGCTCGGCGAGGTCGACACCGCCAACGCCGCCGCCTACACCGAGCGCGCGACCGCCTTCAAGAACCAGCTGATCGGCGTCAGCACCATCACCGGCACCATCGCCACCCAGCACCCGAACGCGCCCGTCGCCCAGTCCGAGCCGCTCGCGCACTACCTGCTGCTGGCCGCGACCGCGCAGGACAAGACCCCGCACGAGTTCCAGGAAGCGATCGAGCAGGAGACCGACCCGGCGCCCGCCGCCGTGGCCGCCACCCGCGACCTGATCACCGGCAAGCAGGTCAAGGCGCTGATCTACAACACCCAGACCCAGGACAAGATCACCCAGGACCTGCGGGCCACCGCGCAGACCGCGGGCGTCGCCGTCGTCGAGGTGACCGAAACCCTGCCCGCCGGGGTGGATTACGTCCAGTGGCAGACCGCGAACGCCAAGGCGCTCGCCGCGGCGCTGCGCTGATCGCCATGTCCACGACCGAGGAAGCGGCAGGGACCGTCACCGCGGCGCACCCGGCGACAACGTCGGGCGGCACCACGCCCGCGGCGGGTGCGCCACGGGCGAGCACCGACCCGGCGATCCGTCTGCGCGCGGCGACGCTGGCGTTCGGCGAGCGCACGCTGTGGCGCGACCTCGATCTCGACGTGGCGCCCGGTGAATTCATCGCCGTCCTCGGCCCCAACGGGTCGGGCAAGACCTCGCTGCTGCGAGTACTGCTCGGGCTCCTCGAATTGGGTTCGGGCCGTGCGGAAGTCGCGGGCAAGCCGGCGGGCACCGGCAATCCGGGCGTCGGCTACGTCCCGCAGCAGAAGACGATCGACGCCGGGGTGCAGTTGCGCGGCCGCGATCTGGTCGGGCTCGGCGTCGACGGGCACCGGTGGGGCCTGGGCTGGCGTGGCCGCAAGGAGCGGGCGCGCAAGATCGAGGCCGCCGTGGCCGCGGTCGGCGCGCAGCGCTTCGCGCACGCCCCGCTGGACACGCTCTCCGGCGGCGAGCAGCAGCGGCTGCGGGTCGCCCAAGCCCTCGTCGGCGACCCGGCGGTGCTGCTCTGCGACGAACCGCTGCTGAGCCTGGATCTGGCCAATCAGCGGCTGGTCGCCGAACTCGTCGACAAGCGCCGCCGCGAACACGACACGGCGGTGCTGTTCGTGACCCACGAGATCAACCCGATCCTGCCGATGGTCGACCGTGTGCTCTACCTGGTCGACGGCGAGTTCCGGATCGGCACTCCCGACGAGGTGATGACCTCGGCGACGCTCTCGGAGCTCTACGGCACCGAGGTCGAGGTGCTGCGGGTGCGCGATCGGCTCGTCGTCGTCGGCACCGGCGACGACATGGACGCGCTCGGCGGTACCGCCTGATGGACAAGCTCGACAAGGTTCTGCACCAGATGTTCGACGTCGGCACCACCGCCGACCTGCTCGGCTACGACTTCGTCCAGCAGGCGCTGCTCGCGAGCGCGCTGCTCGGGCTGCTCGCCGGACTGATCGGGCCGCTGATCGTCAGCAGGCAGATGTCGTTCGCCGTGCACGGCACCAGCGAGCTCTCGCTGACCGGCGCGTCGGCGGCGCTGCTGGCCGGGGTCGGCGTCGGGATCGGCGCGATCGCCGGGTCGGTGGTCGCCGCCGTGCTGTTCGGCTGGCTCGGTTCCCGTGCGCGCGAACGCGATTCGGTGATCGCGGTGGTGCTCTCGTTCGGCCTCGGCCTGTCGGTGCTGTTCCTGTGGCTCGCCCCGGACCGCGCGGGCTCGAAGTTCTCACTGCTCACCGGCCAGGTCGCCAGCGTCGGCTACGACGGGCTCGCGCTGCTGGTCACCTGCACCGCGGCCGTGCTGGCCGTGCTCGCGGTGATCTATCGGCCGCTGCTGTTCGCCAGCTCCGATCCCGAGGTCGCGGTGGCGCGCGGGGTGCCGGTGCGGGCGCTGTCGGTGGTGTTCGCGGTGCTGCTCGGCATCACCGCCGCCTTCGGCGTGCAGATCGTCGGCGCGCTGCTGGTGCTCGCGCTGCTGATCACCCCGGCCGCGGCGGCCGCGCAGCTGACCGCGAGCCCGCTGCGGGCGACGGTGTTGTCGCTGGTGTTCGCCGAGGTCGCCGCCGTGGGCGGGCTGCTGCTGTCGCTGGCGCCCGGAGTGCCGGTGTCGACCTTCGTCACCGGGATCTCGTTCACGATCTATCTGGTGTGCCGGGTCATCGGCCACCGCAGTCGGCGGCCGGTCGCCGCTCGCTGAAATTTGGTGCCACTTGGGGCCGAAATTGCCCGAACCGGGGCACGGGCGAGCAGACTACACAGCATGATCGACTTCGCCGTCCCGGAAGATCTGGCCGCCCTGCGGGATCGAGTCCGCGCCTTCGTCGCCGAACAGATCGTGCCGTTCGAACGCGATCCGCGCCTGACCGCGCACGGGCCGACCGACGACCTGCGCGCCGAACTCGTCGACCTGGCCAGGGCCGAGAAGCTGCTGACCGTCCAGGCCCCGGTGGAATACGGCGGGCTCGGCCTGACCCACGTCGAGCAGGCCGTGGTCTACGAGGCCGCGGGCTGGTCGACGCTCGGCCCGGTCGCGATGAACTGCGCCGCGCCCGACGAGGGCAATATGTTCCTGCTCGGCAAGGTCGCCGACCCCGATCAGGTCGAGCAGTACCTGATGCCGATGATCCGCGGCGAGCAGCGCTCGGTGTTCGCGATGACCGAACCCGACGGCGCGGGCTCCGATCCGGGGCAGCTGCGCACCGAGGCGGTGTTCGACGGCGAGAACTTCGTGATCAACGGGCGCAAGTGGCTGATCACCGGCGCCGACGGGGCCAAGACCTGGATCATCATGGCGCGCCTCACCGAGAACCCGCACCTGCCCGCCGGGCCGACGCTGTTCCTCGCCGACGGCGACACCGAAGGCATCGTCATCGAGCGGATCATGAACACCATGGACCGCAACTACGTCGGCGGGCACGCCGTCGTGCGGTTCGAGAACCTGACCCTGCCGCCCTCGGCCGTGCTCGGCCGCACCGGCCAGGCCCTGCGCTACGCCCAGCTGCGGCTGGCGCCCGCCCGGCTCACCCACTGCATGCGCTGGCTCGGCGCGGCCGAACGGGCGCAGAGCATCGCCCTGGACTACGCGCGCACCCGCACCGCGTTCGGCAAGCCGATCGGCGAGCACGAGGGCGTGTCGTTCATGCTCGCCGACAACGAGGTGGCACTGCACCAGTGCAGGCTGACCATCTGGCACAGCTGCTGGCTGATGGATCAGGGCCAGCAGGCCAGGCACGAATCGTCGATGGCCAAGTCCTATGTCTCCGAGGAACTGTTCAAGGTCACCGACCGCTGTGTGCAGGTGCTCGGCGGGATCGGGATCAGCGACGAGACGGTGGTGGAGATGCTGTTCCGGGACATGCGCGCGTTCCGGCTCTACGACGGCCCGACCGAGGTCCACAAGTACGCCATCGGCAAGCACTTGCTGCGGGAGTGAAGCACAATCCGATCCCGCGCCGGGCCGATGACGACGTGGTTGCGCGAGCCGCCACTTCCGGCGCCGACGCCGCGCCGCTAGTACCATTCGATCCCATGAGTTCGGAACTGCTCGTCGATGTCGCTGCCGGAGTCGCCGTGCTCACGCTCAACCGGCCGGCGCAGCAGAACGCCGTCACCCCGACGATGGCCGCCGAGCTCAGCGCGGCCCTGCGCCGGTGCGACAGCGAGGACTCGATTCGCGCCGTCGTCATCACCGGCACCGCGCCCGCCTTCTGCGCGGGCGCGGATCTGTCCGCCCGGGTCAACGGCGAGGTGACGCTGGATCCGCCGCCGTGGCAGGTCCGCAAGCCGGTGATCGCGGCCGTCAACGGCCATGCCGTCGGCATCGGGCTGGCCCTGGCCCTGCAGTGCGACCTGCGGTATTTCGCCCGCGATGCCGTCTACGGGCTCAGCCAGGTCCGCCGCGGCGTGCTCGCCGACGGCTACGCGCACTGGACCGTGCCGCGGCTGGCCGGGCTGGCCAACGCCGCCGACATCATGCTCACCGGACGCACTTTCGACGGTGACGAGGCCAAGTCGATGGGCCTGGCCAATGCCAGCCTGCCCGCGGGCGAGGTGCTGCCGACCGCGATGGCGGTCGCCCACGACATCGCCAACGGGCCAGCGCCGCTGCCGGTCGCACTGACCAAGCGGCTGATCTGGGAGAGCCTCGGCATGACGCCCGCCGTCGTCGGGCAGCTCGAATCCGAACTCAACGCCCACGTCGCCAAGAGCGTCGACGGCGGCGAGGCGATGGCCGCGTTCAAGGAGCGCCGTCAGCCCAAGTGGACCGGCAGTATCAGCGCCGAGTGGCCCGCCTGGGACGCCCCCGAGGGGCGCCCCAGCCTGGACTGAGGCTCAGAAGTTCCCGTTGCAGGACCCCGCGAGGTAGAGCATCGCGAACAGCACCATCAAGATGGTGCCGATGATGCCCGCGATGTACCCGATCATCACCTGGGAGCGCCCGGACAGGGCACCGTAGGACGCGTCGATCTCGTTGAGGGCTCGCTTGCCGAGCACCCACGCGATCGGCCCGAAGATCCCGCAGCAGAACGGGCTGAGCAGCCCGAGCACGAGGATCAGGTTGGCCTGCGGGTGCTCGACCGTCTCACCGATCGGCTGGTTGGGTATCGCCACGCACCGAATTCTACTGTGCACGAGGGCCGCTGACGCTGCACTACGCGCGCGGCCACCGAAAACAAACCCAGCCACCATGTCCCGACCTCGGAGAAGGGCGGGCCGACGTAGTCGGCCGACGCGGCCGTTCCGCCGATCAGGCGCCGGTGCGTAGGCGACGAAGGAGCAAGCGGCGGTGCCTGACCGGCGGGACACAAGGGCCCGCGACCTCGAGCGCGCCGGCGCTCCGACAACTCAACCCAGCCGACGCTGCCTGGCGATGTCGGCGAGGACCACACCGGCGGCGACCGAGGCGTTGAGCGACTCGACCGGACCGGCCATCGGGATGCTCAGGATCGAGTCGCAGTTCTCGCGCACCAGCCGCGACAGGCCCTTGCCCTCGGAACCGACGACGACCACGGTCGGCACGCTACCGTCGAACTCGTCGAGCGGGGTGTCACCGCCGGCGTCGAGGCCGACGATCTGGAATCCCTGCGACGCCCAGTCCTTCAGCGTGCGGGTCAGGTTGGTCGCCCTGGCGACGGGCAGGCGCGCCGCCGCACCCGCGCTGGTCCGCCACGCCACCGCGGTGACACTGGCGCTGCGCCGCTGCGGGATGACCACGCCCTGACCGCCGAACGCGGCGACCGAGCGGATGACCGCGCCGAGATTGCGCGGATCGGAGATGTTGTCCAGCGCGACCAGCAGACCCGGCTCGCCGGAGACCTTCACCCGATCCATCAGGTCGTCGGGGTGGGCGTAGCGGTACGGCGGCACCTGCAGGGCCACGCCCTGATGCAAACCGTTGGCGCTGAGCCGATCCAGATCGGTGCGCGGCACCTCCAGGATCGAGATGCCCATGTCGGCGGCACGCTGCACGCTCTCGGAGAGCCGGTCGTCGTTCTCGGTGCCGACGGCCACGTAGAGCGCGGTCGCGGGCACCTCGGCACGCAGACACTCGAGCACCGGGTTGCGGCCGAGCACCAGCTCGGGGCCGTCGTCGGACTTACGGCCCGCGCGGGGTACACCGCCCTTGCCGGTCGGACGGGACTGCGCCGCTTTGGCTTTGGCGGCGGCCGCGGCGCGCTTGGCGGCGGGATGCTTGGTGCGGGCCTCGGCGGGCGGCGTCGCGCCCCGGCCCTCCAGGCCGCGACGGCGCTTGCCGCCGGAACCGACGACGGCACCCTTCTTGGTGCCGCCCTTCCTGATCGCTCCGCGTCGCTGTGAATTGCCTGCCATCAGTTCGCCTTTCCGCTAGCTGCGCCCAGCGACCATTCCGGCCCCTGCGGGGTATCGGTGACCTCGATACCCGCCGCCACGAGCCGATCCCGTGCGGCATCGGCTTCTGCCCAGTTCTTCTCCGCCCGCGCGCTCGCCCGGCGATCCAGCTCGGAGCGGACCAGCACATCGAGCGCGTCCAGTGCCGCCGAGTTGTCGGCCGGGGTGTACCAGTGCGGGTCGAGCGGGTCGACGCCGAGGATGCCCAGCATCGCCCGGACCTGACCGGCCAGCTCCGCCGCGGTCTCCACCGCGCCCGCTTCCAGCGCGCGATTACCCTCGTGCACCACGTGGTGAATTTCGGCGAGCGCCTTCGGAATCGCCAGATCGTCGTCGATCGCGGCGGCGAATCCGTCGGTCCATTTACCGATCGGGACCTCGCCGACCCGATCGAGCACACGATGCACGAATGCCTCGATGCGCTGATACGAGGCGACCGCGTCGTCGAGCGCTTTGTCCGAATATTCGAGCATCGAGCGGTAATGCGCGCTGCCCAGATAGAACCGCAATTCCACCGGCCGGACCCGGCTGAGCACATTGGGCACCGAGAGCACATTGCCGAGCGACTTCGACATCTTCTCCCCGCTCATCGTCACCCAGCCGTTGTGCAGCCAGTAACGGGCGAAACCGTCACCGGCCGCCTTGGACTGAGCGATCTCGTTCTCGTGGTGCGGGAAAATCAAATCCATTCCACCGCAGTGGATATCGAATTCGGGACCCAGATAGAACTCGGCCATCGCCGAGCATTCCAGGTGCCAGCCGGGACGGCCGGGGCCCCACGGCGACGGCCAGCTCGGCTCGCCCGGCTTGGCCGACTTCCACAGCGTGAAATCGCGCGGATCGCGCTTGCCGCGGGTCGGGGTCTCGCCCTGGTGCACGTCGTCGAGTTTGTGGCCGGACAGCTCGCCGTAGTTCGGCCAGCTCAGCACGTCGAAGTAGACGTCGCCGTCGGCGGCGTAGGCGTGACCGCGCTCGATCAGCCGTTCCATCAGCCCGACCATCTGGGTGATGTGGCCGGTGGCGCGCGGCTCGGCCGAGGGCGGCAGCACGCCGAGCACCTCGTAGGCCGCGTCGAAAGCGCGCTCGTGCGTGGCGGCCCATTCCCACCACGGCCTGCCCGCCTCGGCGGCCTTGTTCAGGATCTTGTCGTCGATATCGGTGACATTGCGGATGAACCAGACGTCGTAGTCGTGCGCGAGCAGCCAGCGGCGCAGCACGTCGAACGCGACGCCGCTGCGCACGTGCCCGATATGGGGCTGACCCTGCACGGTGGCCCCACACAGATACACCGAAGCACGGCCGGGGACCAGCGGGGTGAATTCCCGCAGGGTCCGCGTGTCGGTGTCAAAAAGGCGCAAGGTCACGGCATTCGATCCTAGTCGGTGGGATGGTGGTGGAGATGACCGGCCGGTTCGTGGCTCGCCGTGATTGTCCGACGGCCGGACGAAGCGGCGAGAACGCGTGGTGCGGCAGGAAATCTTCGAGGCCCGTGCGGGCTACGAACATGCCGTGATCAGGCAGGTGGCGATGGCCGCGATGCCCTCGCCGCGGCCGGTCAGCCCGAGACCGTCCGTGGTGGTGCCCGAAACCGAGACCGGCGCGTCGAGCAGTTCGCCGAGCACTTTCTGGGCCTCGGCGCGACGAGGGCCGATCTTCGGGCGATTGCCGATGACCTGCACCGCGGCGTTGACGACCGTGAAGCCCGCCTCGGTCAGCAGCCTGCGGACCTCGGCGAGCATGGCGGCGCCGGTGACCCCGGCCCATTCGGGACGGCCGACCCCGAACACCGCGCCGACGTCGCCCAGACCGGCGGCCGAGAGCAGCGCGTCGCAGAGCGCGTGCGCGGCGACGTCGCCGTCGGAGTGCCCGGCGCAGCCGTCGGCGTCGGGGAACAGCAGACCGGCCATCCAGCAGGGACGACCGAGCTCGATGGGGTGCACATCGCTGCCGATGCCGACTCTCATCGCGCGACCGCCTGCTCGGCGGGCCGAGGAACGTCGGCGGCGCGATCGGCGCGCAACGCGTCGGCCAGGCGCAGGTCGAGCGGGGTGGTGATCTTGAAGGCGAGCGGGTCGCCTGCGACGGTGCGCACGGCGACGCCGAGGCGTTCGACCAGGCCGGCGTCGTCGGTCGCGCCGACCTCGGTGGCGTACGCCTCGCGCAGCAGGTCGGCGGCGAAGCCCTGGGGAGTCTGGACAGCCCGCAGGTGGGCGCGCTCGGGGGTGCCGGTGACCACGCCCGCGTCGTCGACCGATTTCACGGTGTCGACGACCGGCAGGGCGGGCACGACGGCGGGACTGCCCGCCTGCAGCTCGGCGGCCACTCGCGCGATCAGCTCCGGTGGAGTGAGCGCGCGAGCGGCATCGTGCACGAGATAGAACGCGGCATCGGGCGCGGCCGCGATCCCGGCGCGCACCGAATCGGTGCGCTCGGCGCCGCCAACGACGACCTGCACCGGCACAGGGGGCATCGAACCGCCGGTCAGCGAGGTGGTTGACAGCAGAGCGGACGCGGCTTCGACCAGCTCGGCGGGCACGACCACGACGACCCGGTGCACCGCACCGGACGCGATCAGCCCGTCGACGGCCAGCCGGACCATAGGTGTGCCGCCGACCGGGACGAACGCCTTCGGGGTGGATTCACCCAGGCGCACGCCACGACCGGCGGCAGGGACCAGTGCTACGACAGGTCGCACTCTAGGAAGCCGCGGCGAGGACCTCGTCGAGCAGCGATTCGGCCTTGCCGTCGTCGGTGCCCTCGGCGAGCGCGAGCTCACCGACGAGGATCTGGCGAGCCTTGGCCAGCATCCGCTTCTCACCGGCGGACAGGCCGCGATCCTGCTCACGACGCCACAGGTCGCGCACGACCTCGGCCACCTTGTTCACATCGCCCGAGGCGAGCTTCTCGAGGTTGGCCTTGTAACGGCGGGACCAGTTGGTCGGCTCCTCCGTGTGTGGCGCGCGCAGCACCTGGAAGACGCGGTCGAGACCCTCCTGGCCGACGACGTCACGGACGCCGACATATTCGGCGTTCTCCGCGGGAACCCGAACGGTCAGGTCGCCTTGCGCGACCTTCAGGACCAGATACTCTTTCTGCACACCCTTGATGGTGCGGGTCTCGATTGCTTCGATCAGCGCCGCTCCGTGGTGGGGGTAAACGACGGTGTCTCCGACCTTAAAAATCATGTGTCCCGTGCCCCTTTCGATGTTCACAGTTTAACATGCGACTCGATAACGGCGCGATCAACTGTGCAGGTCAGGGCCACAACGAGGCCATCGTAGGGGTTGACAACGCGGAATTGGTGTGCATTGTGTTGCGCCAGAACGGGTTAACCACCAGCACAGCGAGCCGTATCCGCGTCGCACTCCCCCGGCACCACTCCGGCAACCCGGCGCGAGACACCGAACTGTTACTTCCGCGCCCGCGCGTCGCGAGCCCGGACGCCACGC
Source organism: Nocardia sp. MH4 (assembly GCF_019266065.1). Classification (GTDB taxonomy): domain Bacteria; phylum Actinomycetota; class Actinomycetes; order Mycobacteriales; family Mycobacteriaceae; genus Nocardia; species Nocardia canadensis. The sequence continues at coordinate 34,438 of NZ_LPNR01000113.1, forward strand.
GCGCGAAGCGAACTACTACGCTGCCTAGTTACTACCCTCCGATCCGCTGTGTGGACGGAGTGAGCCCGGTCGACATGGAGGACAAACCGTGACTGCCCTGAAAGCTGTGACCGCCCCGTCGGCGCGACGTCGCATGGCGACGGTTGCCGCGCTCGCCGCTGCCGCGGGTATCGCCCTGAGCGGCTGCAGTGCCGGCCAGCACACCCAGACCTCGTCGCAGGCCGCCGCGATCAACGGCAACCACGCGGACGTGGGCCCGATCTCCCTGCGCAACGTGCACATCGTCTACCCGGCTTCCCCGGCCGAGCACGACAAGGGCGGCAAGGCCGTGATCGCGCTGTCGATCATCAACGGCAGCGAGACCGTCACCGACGAGCTGACCAGCGTCACCACCGACCTGGGCACCGTCAAGCTCACCGGCCCGGCGGGCGACCCCAAGTTCGTGCTGAAGCCGCAGCAGATCGTCGTCGCCGGCCCGGTCAAGGTCACCGGTGACGCGCAGGGCGACGATCACCACGGCGCCAGCCCGACCACCTCCGCCGCGCCGACCACCTCCGCGGCCCCGACCACCTCCGCGGCCCCGACCACGTCCGCGACCGGTCAGGACGTCCCCTCGATCGATCCCGAGGCCAAGCCCGGCACGATCGAGATCACCGGCCTGAGCAAGCAGATCTACCCGGGCCTGACCTACAACGTCACCTTCAACTTCAAGGACGCGGGCACCGTGCAGGTGTCGGTCCCGGTCGACGCCGCCGAGGTCGACCGCGTCGAGAACGAGAAGTCCGGCCCGGCCCCCGAGGGCGCCGGTCACTGAGACCAGGCCGAACAGAAAGCCGTCGCGGTGGTCCGCGGCGGCTTTTCTTTTTGTCGGAGCCGGTCCGTAGGGTGCGCGTGTGGCCAAGACCAAAGCAGTCTTCCGGTGCACCGCGTGCTCGCACGAGGTGTCCAAATGGGTGGGTAAGTGCCCGGATTGCGGCGCCTGGGGGACGGTGAACGAGGTGGCGGTCTCCGCGGCCGCCGCGGCGCCGGGCAGGCGGGCGATGCTGCCGAGCACGGCGGCGGCGCCACTGTCGCAGATCGACGCCAAGGTCACCCAGGCCCGCTCGACCGGGGTCAGCGAGCTGGATCGGGTGCTCGGCGGCGGTGTGGTGCCCGGGTCGGTGGTGCTGCTCTCGGGCGAACCGGGCGTCGGCAAGTCGACCCTGCTACTCGAGGTCGCGCACCGGTGGGCCGCCCAGCGCGACGAAACCTCGCTGTACGTGACGGCCGAGGAGTCCGCCGGGCAGGTGCGGCTGCGCGCCGATCGCACCGGCGCGGTGCACGACCGGGTGTATCTCGCCGCCGAATCGGACCTGTCGATCGTGCTCGGGCACGTGGAACAGGTGCGGCCGACGCTGCTGGTGGTCGACTCGGTGCAGACGATGCTGGCGCCCGAGGTGGACGGCGTGATCGGCGGTGTCACCCAGGTCCGCGCGGTGACCGCGGCGCTGACCTCGCTGGCCAAGGCCACCGGAATCGCGGTGCTGCTGGTCGGCCACGTCACCAAGGACGGCAATGTCGCAGGCCCGCGCACGCTCGAGCATCTGGTCGACGTGGTGCTGCAATTCGAGGGCGACAAGAATTCGACGCTGCGCATGATCCGCGGCATCAAGAATCGTTTCGGCAGCGCCGACGAAGTGGGCTGTTTCGAATTGCACGAGGACGGCATCGCCTGCGTCGACGATCCGTCGGGTCTGTTCCTGCACCACCGCACCGACACCGTCCCCGGCACGGCGGTGACCGTCGCGATGGACGGTAAACGCCCGCTGGTCGCGGAGGTGCAGGGGCTGACCGTCAAGACCGAGATCCCGCAGCCACGGCGCGCGGTGAGCGGCCTGGACTACAACCGCGTCGCCATGGTGCTGGCCGTCCTGCAGAGCCGTGGGCGGGTGTTTCTCGGCAAACACGATGTCTACGCCGCCACCGTCGGCGGCATGCGCCTGATCGAGCCGACCGCCGACCTGGCCATCGCGCTGGCCATCGCCTCCGCCGAGGCGGATATCGCGCTGCCCGCGGGCTGGGTGATCCTCGGTGAGGTCGGGCTGGCGGGCGAGGTCCGCAAGGTCACCGGGCTGGGCCGGCGGCTCGCCGAGGCCGAGCGACTCGGTTTCACCACCGCTCTGGTGCCGCCTGGTTCGGAGAAAACCAAGACCGGTTCGATGCGTATCCACGAGGTCGGCGATCTCCGCTCGGCGCTGCGCTTGGCGCAGCTCCGCAAATCGCGCGCACCCCGGGATCCGGTCCCCGTGGAATAACTCCGGCAAACCCGGGATATGGCCGATATCGGCCATTCCCGTGCCAACAACCATTGACATAGTCGGTGAGCATGCGAAGCCTGCAAATCCACCCGACTTGAACATGTGACTTACAGCGCACCCGCACAATGCCGGACACGCACCGGCGCCGAGGGCTAGGTCGCGAGGTTGAACGGCTCGGCGGCGCTGCGCACCGCACCGAGCTGCGCCACCACCATGTAGGCGCCCGCGGGCACCTGGAGGCGATCACCGGCGCAGTTCGGCTGGGACGTCGTCCCGAACCAGGTGCCCTTGTAGGACAGCTGCTCGCCTGCCTTGAGCGTCTTCACTTCCGGCGGTCCATCCGGGTTGCAGTCGTTGCTCGCCCACAGACGGCGCTGCCCGTCGAGGGTGTAGACCAGGAATTGCGGGCCGGGACCGAGATCGCGCGAACACGGCGCCGAGGAGATATTGGTGATGACCGTGCCGAACCCCGGTTGATCACCCACCCGGTACGTCGGCTGGCCGACGGTCACCTTCAGGGCCAGCGACTGATCACTGCACGGCTGTGCCGCGGGCTGATCCGCCGCGGAACTGCTCGCCGCGGCGCTGGAAGTGGCGGCGGCGCTGCTCGACGTCGCGCTGCTCGACTCGGCCGAACTGCTGGTCGACGCCGAACTGCCCGCCGCGGTGGTGGTCGACGTGGCCGCGGCGGTATCGCCGGACGAGCCACCACCGCGCGCCACCATCGTGACGAGCCAGATCACGATCGCGAGCGCGACAATGATGACGCCGATGGCGAGTGCGCGGCGACGCCAGTAGATCTCCGGTGGCAGCGGTCCATTCGGTTCCAGCACGCCTCAACGGTAAGCGCACCGCGCGGAGCCGCGCTCGATGACCTCGGCGTGTCGTGGGGGTGAACCGAACCGATCGCCCGGTTCAGACCACCTCGCCGATGTTCCCGACGACGCGACGCAGGTGCACGCGGCCGTCCTCGAGCTTGTAGGTGACGCTCGCGATCGCGCACTGACCGGTGGCGACGCGCTGGGAGATGATCATCGACCGCTGCATCAGGAGCCTGCTGGTCTCCACGACGTGGCGGGCCTCGAATTCGTCGATCGAGGTGAGGCCCTCGCGACGGCCGACCAGGATCGACGGCGTGACGCGTTCGACCACGCTGCGGATGAATCCGCCGGGGACCTCGCCACCGTCGAGCGCGTCGATGGTGGCCTTCACGGCGCCGCAGCTGTCGTGTCCGAGGACGACGATCAGCGGCACGTCGAGCACCTCGACGCCGTACTCGATCGAGCCGAGCACCGAGCTGTCCACCACGTGACCCGCGGTCCGCACGACGAACATGTCGCCCAGCCCCTGATCGAAGATCAGTTCGGCGGCCACCCGGGAGTCACCGCAGCCGAACAGAATGGCGTGCGGATGCTGGCCGCTGACGAGCTTGGCTCGGTCGGCGGCGCCCTGGCTAGGATGCAGCAGGGTGTCGTTGACGAAGCGTTCATTGCCTTCGCGCAACGACTTCCAGGCGCTTATCGGATTGGAACCAGGCATACCGATCATTGTGCACAGGCCGAGGGTTACCAGCGAGTCCGCCGCGTTACGCGTCGGCAAAGATGGCCTGGCTGAGGCGGAACGGGAACAGTGAGTATCGACGCGGAAGTCTTGGTGGATTGGTTCACCGAAACGGCACGTGACCTGCCGTGGCGCCAGCCGGAGGCAACCGCCTGGCACATCCTGATGAGCGAGATCATGCTGCAGCAGACCCCCGTGGTGCGGGTCGAGCCGATCTGGCGGGAATGGGTGGCGCGGTGGCCGGTGCCCTCGGCGATGGCCGCGTCCTCGCAGGCCGAGGTGCTGCGGGCCTGGGGCAAGCTGGGCTATCCGCGCCGGGCCCTGCGGCTGCACGAGTGCGCGCGAGTGCTGGCCGTCGAGCACGGCGACGTGGTGCCCACCGACGTCGAGGTGCTGCTGAGCCTGCCCGGTATCGGTGACTACACCGCCCGCGCGGTGGCCTGCTTCGCCTACGGTCAGCGCGTCCCGGTGGTCGACACCAATGTCCGCCGGGTGGTCGCGCGGGCCGTGCACGGGCGCGAGCCGGGCAATCCGTCCTCGCGCGATCTCGCCGAAACCGCGGCCCTGCTGCCGATCTCCGTGCCGCGCGCCGCCAAGTTCTCGGCGGCGCTGATGGAGCTGGGCGCGCTGATCTGCACCGCCCGCAACCCCGACTGCGCGAACTGCCCGCTGCCCGCGTGCGCGTGGGTCGACGCGGGCAAGCCCGCCGCCGCGGTGGCCCGCAAGGTGCAGAAGTACGAGGGCACCGATCGGCAGGCACGCGGCAGGCTGCTCGATGTCCTGCGCGACGCGTCGGGGCCGGTGGAGCGGGTTCGCCTCGACCTCGCGTGGACCCGCGACCCCGGCCAGCGGGCGCGGGCACTGGATTCGCTGCTGGTCGACGGCCTGATCGAGCAGACCGAGGACGGCCTGTTCGCGCTGGCCGGCGAAGGCGGGGCGACGGGCTAGCCCACGACGCGGCGCAGGAAGCGGCCGACGAGGTCGCGATAGGCCTCGGGCTGTTCGTCGTGCACCAGGTGCGCGGCCCCCGCGACGACCACGTACTCCGCGTCCGGGTGGACCTCGGCCATCGTGCGCATCTGCCCCGGCGGGGTGATGGTGTGCTCGCCCTCGATCAGCAGCGTGGGAATTTCCAGCGACTTCCATTCGGTCCAGAAGTCCCTGGTCCCCCACTCCTCGGAGATGGCGCGGAAGGTGTCGACCTCGCCGTGCAGCCGATAGCCGTCGGGTCCCGAGATGAACGCGCGCAGGAAATACGTGCCCGCGACCGGCCCGAAGTAGTCGAGCACCGCCCGCTCGTCGGCGAAGGGCTGCGGCCAGGAGTGGATCAGCTCGGCCCAGTGCGCGGCGGTGCGGCCGGTGAAATCGGGGGCGATGTCCTCGACGACGAGGGCGCGGACCCGCGCGGGGTGAGTGGCGGCGAAGACCCAGCCGTGGATCGCGCCCATCGAATGCCCGACGATCACCATCGGCTCGGTGATCGCGGCCGTGAGCTCGGCGAGATCGGCGACGAACGCCTCGGTGGTGAGCTCGGCGGGTGGCGTCCGGCCGTGCCCGGCGGCGTCGACGGTGTAGAGGTGGCCGTATTCGCGCAGCCACGGCAGCTGATCGGTCCAGGTGCGCGCGCTGCCCATCAGCCCGTGCAGCAGCAGGATCGGGACGCCGGTCCCGCCTTCGTCGTACAACACCCTGCCGATTGTGCCCCAGACCGGGATGTTTCCCGCGCGGTCGTATTGTCGGCTCATGGCTGTTGTGAAGATCAATGCGATCGAGATCCCCGAAGGTGCCGGCCCGGAGCTGGAGAAGCGGTTCGCCGCCCGCGCGCACGCGGTGGAGAACTCCCCCGGTTTCCTCGGCTTCCAGTTGCTGCGCCCGGTGGCCGGCGACAACCGGTATTTCGTGGTGACGCAATGGGATTCGGAGGAATCCTTCGCCGCGTGGCGCGACGGTCCGGCCCGGGCCGCGCACGCGGGCAGCGGTGGCGAGGGCGAGCGCCCGAAGCCGGTCTCGACCGGTGCGTCGCTGCTCGAGTTCGAGGTCGTCCTCGACGTCCCCGCGAAGGCCTGACATCGGCGTTTCCGCTGGACATGCGGATGCGCGTATTGACGTGGGCGCCTGGCGACTGTCACAGTGCGAGGGAACATACGCGAGGGTGCGCGGTAATTCCGGTGAGAATCCGGAGCGGTCGCGCCACTGTATCCACGTACCGGGTCCCCGGTGCCGGAGAGCCAGACACCGGCACCTTCGCACCACACTTCGACCATGGGACGCGTATCCCTGAGGAGGACCCGAATGGCTATCGCGCATTCACCCAGCCGGTCTACCGGCCTGGACACCCTGGCAACCGTGCTCGTCACGGTCGGTGTCGTTCTGCTTGCACTGCTCGCCCTGTACCTGGTCGGTTTCGATCAGGGGGCCGTCTCGCGTAGCGGGATGTTCCTGCACGAGCTGATGCACGACGGACGTCACCTGCTGGGTGTTCCGTGCCACTGACCGGATCGCTCAAAACCCTGCTGTTACGTGGCCTGCTGGCCGGCTTGATCGCCGGCCTGCTGGCCGCGACAGTGGGCTACTTCGTCGGCGAGCCCCAGGTGGACGCCGCGATCGCCATCGAAGAAGCTGCCGCCGCCCCGGCCGATCATCCGCACGAGGCGGCCGAACCCCAGGGCCATTCGCACGGCGACGAGGAAGAACCGCTGGTCAGCCGGAACGGTCAGAAGGCGGGTCAGTTCCTCGCCCTCGGCCTGGCCGGGATGGCGTTCGGCGCGTTGTTCGCCTCGGCCGTCAACGTCGCCCGCCGGTTCACCACGCTGTCGGGAGTCGCGTTGTCGCTGGCCTCGGCGGGATTCGCGTGGGCCGCGATCGTCGCGGTGCCGTTCTTCAAATATCCGGCCAACCCACCGGCGGTGGGCGATCCGGAGACCATCAACGACCGCACCTGGCTGTGGGTCGCCGCCGTCGTGCTCGGCCTGCTCGCCGTCGCGGCGTCGGTCGCCGCGTACGGGGCGCTGGCCGGACAGCTGGACACGCTCCGGCTGATCGCGGGCGTGCTCGCGTTCGTGCTGGTCACCACGGTCGGCTACGTGCTGCTGCCGGGCGTGAACGAGGTGGCCGACGACTTCCCCGCGACGCTGCTGTGGCGGTTCCGGGTGGCGTCGCTGGCCGAGACCACCACGCTGTGGGTCTCGCTCGGTCTGGCGTTCGCCGCGCTGACCGAATTCGCTTCGCGGCGTAGCACTCCGGTAGCAGAGCGGGTCGCTACCGCAGGGTGATCCTCGCGGGTATCGCGTGAAGGCAGTGTCGGTGACATGACCGGCACTGCCTTTTCCGTTTCCGTTTCCGACTCCCGGCCGCGCGCGGTGAGTGTCGCGTTCGGCGGTCTCGTCACCGCGCTCGCCGCCGGCGCCGCCGAAGGACTGCTGCGCGCCGTGCGTGGCGGGGGTGAGTTCGCGGCGACCGCGTCGGGGCTGCTGCCGCGGCTGGCGATCTATCTCGTCGTCGCGGCGGTAGCGCTGTACATGGTGCACGGCAGTCGCGTCGCGCGGGCGCTGCTCACCGTCGGGATCGGCGTGGTCGGCCTGGTCTCGCTGATCATCGAGCCGCTGGCGGTCCTGCTGTCCACCGACGATTTCGGCGCGCTGTTCGCCGGGCTGTCGCCGTCGTCGGCGGTGCTGGCCGGCTGCCGTACCGTCCACGTCCTGGCGGTGGTTATCGCGATTCCAGCCATGTACACGCCGGCGGCGCACCGCTGGTTCACCCAGCGCTAGCCCGGCGGACGCGCCGGTGGGCGGCATCTGCGTCCCAGATGCCGCCCACCAGGGTGATCAGATCAGTGCGGCGTCCAGCTCGATCTCGGCCACACCCGCCAGGGCCTTGCTGACCGGGCAGCCGTTCTTCGCGGCGGTCGCGGCGGCGGAGAAGCCCTCGGCGTCGAGACCGGCGGCGACGGCGCGCACGGTCAGCTTGATCTTGCTGATCCGGAAGCCGCCGGCCGGGTCCGGGCCCAGCGTCACATCGGCGGTGACGTCCAGGCTCTCCGGCGTGCCGCCCGCGTTGGCGATCTCGGCCGACAGCGCCATCGAGTAGCACGACGAATGCGCGGCGCCGATCAGCTCTTCCGGGCTGGTGCCATCGGCGGCGTCGGCCACGCGACGCGGGAAGGTCACGTCGAACTTGCCCACCTCGGAGCTGACCAGTTCGACCTGCCCGGAACCATCCTGCAGTCCGCCTGCCCAGAGGGTGCGTGCGCTACGAGTCGGCATGCCGATCCTTTCGATTCGTTGGGTGTTGCGTCCGATGACGAACCTACTCGGATCCCGGCTCGATCCGGCCCGGGTTCGCGCCTCAGGCGACGGTACCGGTGACTTCGTCGAGGCGTTCGAGCATCTCCGGCCACACCTGCTGGTGCAGGTCGCGGATAGCGGCGGTGGGGAACCCGGAGTGCCGCAGGCGCAGCCGGATACCGCGGGGCTGCTTGAGGAATTCGGCCGCGACCACGGTCTCCACGCCGTCGGTGGCGGCGGTGACCCAGGTGAACTCGACCCGGCGGTTCTGCTCCAGCAGCAGGATGCGGCCGTAGTGCGGATTGCGCTTGTCGGCCGTGCCGGTGTCGAAGTACAGGGGTTCGTTGACGCCGGGCCGTCCGAGCACCGATCCGGGAACCGCCAGCCACAGGTCCAGGCCCTGGGTCCAGGCCGCGTAGAGCAGACTGGGCGAGGCTTTCATCACGCGCTCGACCGTGAGCTCGTGCGGTCGCGCAGACAGATCCGGGGGGCGAACTGGCTGGTCCATCAGCCGACCTTACCGGCTCGGACCGGCCGTTCGCCGCATCGGGTGCGCGACAGCGTCACTCGGGATTGGTGACGCGGGCCAGCACGATCCCGCCCAGGATCAGCGCCAGCGCCAGCATCCGGCCCGCGCTGAGCGGGTCCTTGTGCACGAGGACCCCGAGGCTGATCGCGCCGAGCGCGCCGATCCCGGTGAACACCGCGTACGCGGTGCCCACGGGCAGGGTGTGCATGGCCCGCGAGAGCAGATACACCGCGAGCGATCCGAGCGCGATGCACAGCAGCGTCGGCCCCAGTTTGGTGAAGTTCTCGGTGGGTTTGATGGTCTGCGACCAGATGATCTCGACGAGGCCGGCGAGGCCGAGTACTACCCAGCTCATTTCACGTAATCCTTGGCGAGCAGGCGAACGTCGGTCAGCGCCGCGGCGAGCGAGGCCTCGTGCGCGTCGCGCAGGTGGGCCAGGTTCGGATCCTGGACGGCGTTGGCGAGTTCGGCGTGGACGAACACGGTGTCGGTGACGGCGTAGTGGCCGGCGAAGAAGTCGCGCAGGTAGCGCTCCTGATAGTCGAACGCGGCCTTGGGCGCACCCGGCGAGTAGGCGCCGCCGCGCGCGCTGACCACCACGAACCTGCGCTCCCCCAGTGACATTCGCGGGAAGGTGATCTGGTCGAGCCAGGCCTTGAGCGTGGCCGGAATCGAGTAGTTGTACATCGGGGTGCCGATGAGGATCACGTCGGCGGCGAGCACCTGCGTGAGCAGCGGTTCCACGATCTGCCACGCGGCCTGGGCGGCGGGTGTCACGGCCAGTTCCGGGAGCCGGTCGAGGTCGGTGCTACCCGCGGCGAGGACGGCGTCACAGAGCTCGGTCCAGCCCTCGCCGATGAACGGCGCCGGATCGGTCGCCAGATCGCGGTAGGTGTAGCGGCCGTCCGGCTCCGCGGCGCGCCAGGACTCGACGAATTCCGCGCCGAGCCTGCGGCTGACCGAGTGGGGACGAGCGCTGGCGTCGAGGTGCAGCAGGTGTGTCATGGCCGAGCCTTTCGAGAACTGGACATCATGTCCGCTTGTTGATGTCCCGACCATAGGACACAAGTGGACAGCTTGTCCACATATTCGATTCTGGGCTACAGTCGAGCGCATGGAGCCTCGATCCGACCTGCTCACCGGCGCGGCGCTGGACGCACCGCAGCCCGCCGAGCGCACCGACGCGGCCCGCAACCGGGCCAAGGTGCTGGCGGCGGCCGCCGAACTCTTCGCCACCCGCGACCCGCGCACGGTCACCATGGACGACATCGCCAAGGCGGCGGGCGTCGGCCGCGGCACCCTCTATCGCCGCTACCCCGACCGCACCGCCATCGCCGTCGCCCTGCTCGACGAACACGAGCGCACGCTGCAGGAACACCTCCTGCGTGGCGACCCGCCGCTGGGCCCGGGCGCGCCGCCGGCGCAGCGGCTCGCGGCGTTCTATGCCGCGATGATCGAATTGCTCACGGCCCACGCGCATCTCGTCCTCGGAGCCGAGACCGGTGGGGCGCGCTTCGCGACCGGGGCCTACGGGTTCTGGTCGGCGCATGTCCGGGCGCTGCTGGTCGACGCCGGTGTAGCCCACCCGGATTCCCTGGTCGACCCGGTCCTCGCACCGCTGGCCGCCGAGGTCTATCTGCAACAGCGCGAGCGCGGGTTGTCGGCGGCGCAGATCGTCGACGGGCTGAGCGTGCTCGCCCACAAGCTGCTCGACCGGCCCTGAACTGTCGGTCCCTGCGGCTACCGTCACGCGGGTGACGACACTTCCGACCGAAACCGAAGCCGCCCGATTCTGGGCTCTGATCGAAACCGCCTGGGAGCGCGCTGGTTCCGCCGATTCCCGGCGCGCCCTGCTCGACGGCGAGTACGACCACGACCTCCTCGGCCGGTTCATCGATGCCCTGCGCTCGCTGAGCACCGATTTCACCAGCGCCGAACTGACCGCCCTGGATCGCGTCGCCGAGCGGGCGCTCTACGAGATCGACCGCGCCGACATCCAGGCCATCACCGACGGCTCCGACGACGGTTTCCTGTACGCCCGCGGCTTCATCGTCGCCATGGGCCGCGACCACTACGACGCCGTGCGCGCCGACCCGGAGGTCGCCGTGCCCGACGCCGAGTGCGAGGAGCTGTGTTACTTCTTCGCCCACCTGCACGACAAGCTCTACGGTGGATTCCCCGAGACGGATTCGGGCATCTCCCGCGAGTCGGTGTCGAACCCGGTCGGGTGGCCCTGAGCGTCAGGTCAGGTCGCGGCGCGTCATCAGCCAGATCGTGCCGCCGCCGAAGACCAGCACGTACGCGCCGAGCAGGGCCAGTGACTCGCCGCGGCTGAGAATGTCGAGGACACCGGGGGTCGCCGGGCCGCCGACCGTGCGCATCGCGCCCGCCAGCGAACCCGCGGCCGTACCCGGCAGCAGGTCGGTGACCGTCTCGATCGGACCGAAGACGCCCGCCACTCCGCGCAGCAGGTTCTCGACGACGAGCACCCAGATCAGGCCGAGGCCGACGGCGAGCGCCGGACCACGGGCGATCGCGCCGACGAGGGCGCCGGCCAGCGTCCACATGCCCAGGATGGCCGCGCCGGAACCGATGCCGAGCACGGATCGCGTCAGCGTCGGCAGCACCAGCGGTCGGCCCTCGCTCACCGCGATGAGCGAGGCGACACCGAGATCGACGGCGAACGCCGCGCAGACCAGCGCGACCACCACGACCAGCAGGCTCAGCAGCAGCCCACCGATGGCCGCCGGACGGCTCGGGCCCTGGGTGAAGACGGTTTTCCAGGTGCCCCAGCCGTAGCCGCTACCGACCGCGAGCGCGCCGAGCACCAGCATCAGCGCGCCGCCGAACATCGCCATACCCTGGGTGAAGACCTCGGGGACAGCGGCGGGCAAGAGCTGGCCGAGCAGGACGTCGCGGGGCAGGCCGTCGGACATGGCGCCGCCCTCCCCCGAGGTGTAGGCGAGGTAGTTGAACAGGTAGGCGAAGGTCAGGTTCAGCAGGAGCCAGACGCCCAGGACGATCCAGAAGGCGGGCCAGCGACCCAGCCGCACCGCCTCCGCGCGCATGCTCGCCCACAGATCCCTTGTCACACCGGTCATTTCGCGACCTCCACAGCCGTCATCTCGAAGAACACTTCCTCCAGGGATTTCTCGTCGACCCGCAGTTCCAGCAGATCGGCGCCCGCCGCCACCACCGCGCGCGCCACCGCGGGCGCCGTCGCGGCCGTCGTCTCGACCCTGATCCCGTCGACGCTCGCCCGGGCGGGTGCGACGGCGCGGATCGCCGTGAGCGCGCTGTCGGCGGGTTCGGCGCGCACGATCAGCGTTGCGCTGCCCCGCAATTCGGCCACGGTCGACTCCGCGAGCAGCCGGCCGCCGGAGATCACGCCGACCCGATGGCAGATCTCCTGCACCTCGGCGAGCTGATGGCTCGACAGCAGCACGGTGTGCCCGTCGGCGGCCAGATCGACGATGAGCGTGCGCATTTCGGCCAGTCCGGCGGGGTCGAGGCCGTTGGTCGGCTCGTCCAGGATCAGCAGATCGGGGTCGCCGAGCAGGGCCGCGCCGACGCCGAGGCGCTGCTTCATGCCGAGCGAGTAGGTGCGGAAACGGTCGTCGGCGCGGTCGGCCAGGCCCACCCGGGCCAGCGCCCGCTCGACGTCGGCGGCGCGATGGCCCCGGTAGCGGGCGAGCACGCGCAGGTTGTCGCGGCCCGAGAGGTAAGGGTAGAAGCCGGGGCCCTCGATGAGGACCCCGATGCGGCGTAGCACCGCCGGGTCGCCCGGGGCCAGGCCGCGCACCAGGGCGGTGCCCGAGCTGGGCCGGATCAGGCCCGCCAGCATGCGCAGGGTGGTGGTCTTGCCCGCGCCGTTGGGGCCGAGGAAGCCGTAGATCTCCCCCGCGGCGACCCGCATACTCACCGCGTCCACCGCGAGGTGGGCGCCATAGCGTTTGGTCAGCCCGTCGGTGACCACGATCGAATCGTTCATGGGAATCAGAATCCGCGCGACGGGGGTCCTCGGGCATCCGTCGCGCAGCGTCTCCCGCGCTACGCCGCGCGGCCTACCCTCGGCGTCCGCGCCGCTGAATATTCGCCTCGGCGGGCGCCCGAGCGGCCGATCCGGCGTGGTGACGGGGTTCGCGCCGGAATTACGGGCGCAGGCCGACGCGAGCGGCGCGACCACGCAATAGGGTGACAGAGGTGGGAGCGTCTGCGAAGTGGGAGCGTGGCTCGGTCGTTCAGGACTGGGGCCTGGCTGGTGTGGTCGCGCTGATCCAGCTGGCCGGCAGTTCCGGGGCGAACGCGCATCAGACCGGCGTGCGTTCGCTCGACGCGTTCGCGTATCTGTTGCTGCTCGCCGGTCCGATCGCGCTCGGCTTCCGGCGGTTGCTGCCCGAGCCGGTGCTGCTGGTCGCGCTGCTGGCGGCGGTGGCGTATGTGCTGCGCGACTACGGGTACGGGCCGATCTTCCTGTCGTTGGTGATCGCGTTCGTGAGCGCGGCGGTCAACGGATCACGCTGGCGTACCTATCCTCTGGTCGTGGTCGGCTACCTGACCATGGTCTGGCCGGTACCCGCGCTGCTCGGGCGCGAGACCGGCGCCTGGCAGGTCTTCGGGCTGCTGGCCTGGATGGGGATCCTGGTCGCGATCGCCGAGGGCGTGCGGCAGCGGCGCGCCGTCGTGGTCGCGCGCAGCCAACGGGCCGAGGCGGCGCGCCGCGACGACGAGGCGCAGCGGGCCAGGGCCGCCAGCGAGGAGCGGCTGGCCATCGCCAGGGAACTGCACGATGTCCTCGCGCACAGTCTTTCGCTGATCAATGTGCAGTCCTCGGTGGCGCTGGAACTCTTCGACCGCAAACCGCAGCAGGCCGCGGCGGCGCTGGCCACCATCAAGACCACCTCCAAGGAGGCGCTGGCCGAGGTGCACACCCTGCTGCACGCCATCCGTAGCGGTGCGCCGGTCGCGCCCGTGGTGACCGAACCCGTCGATACCGGTGCCGCCGTGGCCGATTCGCCGCCGCCGGTCGCACCCGTCCCGCCGCCGCGGCCGGCCCCGCGCGCGCCGGTGCCGTCGCTCGACGACCTCGACACCCTGCTGGAACGCACCCGCGCGACCGGTCTCGCCGTCGATACCAAGATCATCGGCACGCCCAAGAAGCTGCCCAGCGTGATCGATGTGGCGGCGGCCAGGATCATCCAGGAATCGCTGACCAATGTGGTGCGGCACGCGCCGGGCGCCGCCGCGCTGATCACCCTGCGCTACACGCCCGAATCGGTGGACATCACCGTCGACAACACCCGGCCCACCGGTACGGCCGTGCGCACCGGGGCAGGCGGGAACGGGATCATCGGGATGCGGGAACGGGCGCACGCGCTCGGCGGCGCGCTGACCGCCGGGCCGCGGCCGTCCGGTGGGTTCCGGGTGGCGGCCAGGTTGCCCGCCCGGCCGGTGTCGGCGCAGGCGGGATCCGCGTCCGGCGGCACGGAGGCGAGCGCATGAGTGAACAGTCCGGCGCGGCCAAGACGCGGGTGCTCGTCGCCGACGATCAGGCGCTGGTGCGCGGCGGGTTCGTCGCGCTGCTCGACGCGCAGGACGACATCGAGGTCGTCGGCGAGGCCGAGAACGGCGAGCAGGCCGTGCGGATGACCCGCGCGCTCGTCCCGGACGTGGTGCTCATGGACATCCGCATGCCCATCCTCGACGGCCTGGCCGCCACCAGGATGATCGCCGACGACGCCAAGCTCGCCGAGGTCCGCGTCGTCGTGCTCACCACCTTCGAACTCGACGAATACGTCTTCGAGGCGATCCGGGCGGGCGCGGCCGGGTTCCTGGTCAAACACACCGAACCCGCCGACCTGCTGCGCGCGGTCCGGGTGGTCGCCGAGGGCGACGCCCTGCTCTCCCCCGGCGTCACCCGTCGCCTGCTCGCCGAGTTCTCCACCCACGCCAAACAACCCCCGCCCGCCGCCCTCGCCGACCTCACCGACCGCGAACGCGAGGTGATGACCCTGGTCGCCGAGGGCCTCACCAACGCCGAGATCGGCGCCCGCCTCTATCTCAGCCCCGCCACCGCCCGCACCCACGTCAGCCGCATCCTCACCAAACTCGACGCCCGAGACCGCACCCAACTGGTCGTCCTCGCCTACGAATCCGGTTTGGTCCGCCCGGGCTGGCAATAGCCCGGGTCCTCCCCACTACGTGCTAGGCCGGAGGCCGGGAAGCGGGCACGGCGGACGGTCCCCGCCGGTGTCGATCTGTTCTTCACCGGGCGCCCCTGGATATCGAGGCGAAGGGCTACAGCAGAGCTTCGCGTGAAGCCTGGCGTTCGAGTCGGTTCCCGTGGCGTTTGGGTCGCGAGCGGGGGCGAGAAACGTTGTTGCACCGGGCATGACGACGACATCGACCATCGAGGCGGCGCCGGAGACCGGCCGCCGCGCATGGCCCGCGCTGCTCACCATGTTCCTGGGCAGCTTCACGCTGGTGACCGCGGAGTTCCTGCCACCGGGAGTACTGACCGCGCTGGCCGAGGACCTGCGGGTACCGGAGGGGGTGGTCGGGCTCGCGGTGAGCGCAACCGCGCTCACCGCGCTGCTCGCCGCGCTGGGTTTGGGCTCGCTGTTTCCGAAGGCCGACCGGCGCACGCTGCTGCTGGTGCTCACCATCGGCGCCGCGGTGTCGAACGTGCTGGTGGCGGTGGCGCCGAATATCGCGCTGCTGCTGCTCGCGCGGCTGCTGCTCGGCGTGGCCGTCGGCGGGTACTGGTCGATGGCGCTGGTGATCGCCGCGCAGTTGGTGCCGGCCCACCGTCTGGGCAAGGCGATGATGATCGTGAACTCGGGCACCACCGTGGCGACCGTGGCCGGGGTGCCGCTGGGCGTGCTGCTGAGCACGTACGCGGGCTGGCGGACCGTGTTCGTCGTGACGGCGGGACTGACCGTCGTGGCCGCGGTGGCGGTGCGGGTGATGTTGCCGCCGATCGCGCCGAGCAAGGGCATCGGGTTCGCGGCGATGGGCGCGGCGCTGCGGGCGCCGGGGGTCGCGTTGGGGCTGGTCAGCGTGGTCGCGGTGATCGGCGGGCATTTCGCCGGGTTCACCTACATCCGGCCCGCGCTGGCCGAATTGCTCGAGGCGGGACCGTCGGCGATTCCGGTGTTGCTCGCGCTGTTCGGTGTCGGCGGCCTGCTCGGGAATTTCCTGCTCGGCTCGCTGGCCGACCGCAAGCTCGGTGTCCTGCTGGTCGCGGTGCCGACGGCGATCGGGCTGTCGCTGCTGGCGATCGTCGTCTCCGGCGCGGTGCCGGTGCTCGGCTATGTCGCGGTGGTGGTGTGGGGCGGCGCGTTCGGCGGCATCCTCAACCTGGTGCAGGTGTGGGTGTCGCGGGTGCTGCCCGAGCGGATGGAGGCGGGCAGCGGGCTGGTGGTCGGCGGTTTCCAGCTGGCGATCATCCTCGGTTCCGCGGTCGGCGGACGCGGGGTCGACAGCATCGGCCTGGCGGCGACCTACGGGCTCGCGGCGCTGGCGGCGGTGCTCGGCGGCGTGCTGGTGCGGGTCTCGCTCAGCCGCGCCGCGCGGTCCTAGCTCAGGCCGAGCGGGCCACGCGCCGCCACTGCGACGGCGTGTGGCCCGTATGCCTGCGGAAGGCCCGGCCGAACGCGGTCTCGGAGCGGTAACCCAGCCGCCGCGCCACCGCGCCGACCGACACGTTGTGCTCGGCCAGGTACACCTGGGCCCGCTCGACCCGCAGCTTCGTCAGATACCGCCCCGGCGTGAGCCCGGTGGCCGCCTGGAACCGCGCCGCGAACCCGGACCGCGAGGCCAGCGCGACCCGCGCCAACGCCTCGACCGTCCACTCCTGCCCGGGATCGGCGTGCATGGCGGCCACCGCGCGTGCCACTCCCGGCTCGTTCACCCGCAACAACCAGCGCTTGGGCGCGCACCCGCGCGCATGCCAGGACTCGATCGCCATCGACGCGATCAGGGTCGCGACCCGGTCGCCCTGCACACCGAACGGATCTGGGCATTCGCGCACCAGATGCTCGAACATGGTCGCGGCCAGTGGCGCGTGTCGCACGAACTCGGTGAGCAGCACCCGCTGCGGCAGCGCGTCCATCGCGCCACTGGTCGCGGCCGATGCGAGCCGCACCCGCAGCACGGTGCCCTCCGACAGGGCGGTGATCGCGAAGCGGTCCGCACGCGGAACGAACAGGAAGTCACCGCAGGCCAGATCCTCTGCCGTGCCCAGACCTTCGACCCGGACCAGGCCCTCCGTCACCACGAGCGCGCTCGGCTCACCGGCGATGAACTCCCCACCGCCCGCGGTGAGCGCGAATTCGTCCCGGCCCGCGAAGCGCCATTGCAGGCCGGCGAGCACATTGTCGAGGCCGCTCGCACCAGATTCGATCAGCGTCACCGTGCACATCCTCCGGGGGGGATCTCCGACGGATTCACGGTACCAAGGCAGCTCGGAGCCGGTGCGGCCGCGAAACAGCGCCCGGCACTACGCCCGTGGACGTAGCCGGGATCGGGTCGCGCGGCCGATGCCCGCGGCGGCCGTCGCGAGCAGGCTGAAGTCATGAACACCTTCGACAGCGCGACGACGCTGACCCTCCTGGCCGACCACTACGCCGGGGGCTGGCATCCCTGGCCCTTCTTCTGGATCTTCCCGCTGCTGTTCTGGATCACCGTGATCGCCGTGCTGTTCTTCGCACGCAGGCGGTGCGCGGGGCGCGGCGGCGGGATCGGGGCGCTACGCACCGGGTTCGCCCGGGGCGAGATCAGCGAGTCCGAGTACCGCAGCAGGCTCGCCGTGCTCAGCGAACCTCGCCGTCGCGAGCAGAAGTAGGAGATCGCGATGCGATTCGGGATCGTGCTGACGCCCCGGTCCGGGGCCCAGTGGACGCGCGCGGTGGTCGACGCCGAGCAGCGGGGCTATGCCACCGTCCTGCTGCCGGACACGCTCTCCACCCCCTCACCACTGCCCCCGCTGGCCGCTGCGGCCGCGGTGACGACGCAGCTGCGACTGCGGCCCAACGTCCTCGCGGCGCCCTTGCGCACCATCGGAGCGACCGTGCGGGAAGTCACCGCGCTACAACTGCTTTCGGACGGCCGATTCGAGCTGGGCCTCGGCACCGGCCGCCCCGACGCCCGCGGCGAGGCCGAAAGGCTCGGCATGCCCTGGGGTTCGGCGAGCGAACGACGACGGCATCTGATCGACACCGCGACCGCGATACGGGCGCAGGTCGACCCGGCCCCGCCGCTCGTGATCGCCGCGAACGGCCCGCGCATGCTCGCCACCGCGGCCGCTCACGCCGACCGGATCCTGCTGGCCGCCGCCCCGGATGCCACCGAGGACGAACTGGCCGACATGGTCGCCGCGATCGCCGAACACACCGACCGCGACGTGCGGTGCACCCTCCAATTGGTCGGTGTCGGTGAGCGATTGCCGCACTGGCTCAGCGCCCGCCTCGGCCACACCGCGGACAAGCTCCGCGACGCGGGCGCCGCCGGACTTCTCCCCAGCGATCCCCAGGCGGCTGTGGACATCCTCGAATCCCGCAGCGCGCGCTACGGAATCGACGAACTGATCGTCCCCGGCGAACTGACCGAGGCGTTCGCGCCGATCCTCGACCTCGCGCTCGGGCGTCAGTAGATGGCGCTCCAGTAGGCCTCGACGACGAGACCGACGATGTAGCGCGGATTCTGCGGATCGTCGGTCACCGTGACGGTCGCCTTGGACAGGTCGAGCTTCATGCCGTCGCCGTTCAGGTACTGCTGGCTGTTGGCGGTGTAGGTGAAGAAGGGCGCCTCGAACGGCTGGGCGCGCAGCGTCGGCGCCGCGGCGCGCAGCACCCGGCTCGCGTCGGCGCGCTCGCACGATCACTGCGGCGCCACGCGCCTTTACCCACCCGAACACATCGACGAACCTAGCAATCGGCCCGAGCGAAAGATCGCGGCGCCCAGCCGGATTCGATACCGTGCGCGCGGTGTCGGTGACCACTGCTAGCTTCGGCGGACATCACCGGGCGGAAAAGGAGTTCTCCATGGGGGTGATCATGTCGTTCACCAGGGTGAGTGCCGTGGAGCTGGAGCGGCTGGCCACGACGACCGAGTGGCCGGACGATTTTCTCGACGGCCTGCGGGTCCAGGACGGCGGACCGAGCGGCTACCTCGACAAGGCGTGGGCCGGCTTGGAATACCTGCTGGCCCAGGCGAATATCGGGATCGATCTGATCGAGACCGGCCGTCCGCTGGCCGATGACAACTATTTCGCCTGGCACCCGGACGACGTGTCCGCCACGGCGAAGGTCCTCGGCCGCTACCCGTTCGACGAGCTGGCCCTGTTCTTCGATCCTGCGGCGATGGACGCGGCGGAGGTGTACCCGAACATCTGGGTCCGCGACGGCGAGAGCGGACTGCACTACCTGCGCCACCACTACGACGGCCTCGAGCACGTGTTCCGATACGCCGCCGAGCGCGGGTCCGGCTTCCTCCAGCATTTCGGCTGACCGATCGAACGACGAAGCCCGCCCCTGGAAATCCAGGAGCGGGCTTCGTTCGGTTCAGCTGGTTACTCGCCGGAGGCGGCGGCCTCGGGCGCGGTGCCCTCGGCAGCGCCGGTCAGGACGACCTCGGGCTTGTCGTCGCCCGCGGGAGCCTTGGTCAGCTTCGCCTTGCCGGCGAAGGTGAACTTGGCGTCCTCGCCCTGGCCCTCGCCGTTCCAGCCCTCGACGTCGACCACGATGGTCTGGCCCGCGCCGATCTCGCCGAAGAGGATCTTCTCCGACAGCTGGTCCTCGATCTCGCGCTGGATCGTGCGACGCAGCGGACGCGCACCCAGGACCGGGTCGAAACCGCGCTTGGCGAGCAGGCTCTTGGCCTGGTCGGTCAGCTCGATCGCCATGTCCTTGTTCTTCAGCTGCTTGGCGACGCGGTTGATCATCAGGTCCACCATCATCACGATCTGCTCGCTGGTGAGCTGGTGGAACACGATCACGTCGTCGATGCGGTTGAGGAACTCGGGGCGGAAGTGCTTCTTCAGCTCGTCGTTGACCTTGAGCTTCATCCGCTCGTAGTTCGACCCCTCGGCGTTGGACTGGGTGAAGCCCAGGCCGACGGCCTTGGAGATGTCGGAGGTGCCCAGGTTCGAGGTGAAGATCAGCACGGTGTTCTTGAAGTCGACCGTACGACCCTGACCGTCGGTGAGACGGCCGTCCTCGAGCACCTGCAGGAGGGTGTTGTAGATCTCCTGGTGCGCCTTTTCGATCTCGTCGAACAGAACCACGGAGAACGGCTTGCGGCGCACCTTCTCGGTGAGCTGGCCGCCCTCTTCGTAGCCCACGTACCCGGGAGGGGCACCGAAGAGCCGCGACGCGGTGAAGCGGTCGTGGAACTCGCCCATGTCGATCTGGATGAGCGCGTCGTCGTCGCCGAACAGGAAGTTCGCCAGCGCCTTGGACAGCTCGGTCTTACCGACACCGGACGGACCGGCGAAGATGAACGAGCCCGAGGGGCGCTTCGGATCCTTCAGGCCGGCGCGAGTGCGGCGGATCGCCTTGGAGACGGCCTTGACGGCATCCTCCTGGCCGATGATCCGCTTGTGCAGCTCGTCCTCCATGCGGAGCAGACGGGTGGTCTCCTCCTCGGTGAGCTTGAAGACGGGGATGCCGGTCCAGTTGGCCAGCACCTCCGCGATCTGCTCGTCGTCGACCTCGGCCACGACGTCCAGATCACCGGAACGCCACTGCTTCTCGCGCTCGGCGCGCTTGGCGACGAGCTGCTTCTCCTTGTCCCGCAGGCGCGCGGCCTTCTCGAAGTCCTGCGCGTCGATCGCGCTCTCCTTCTCGCGGCGGGCATCGGCGATCTTGTCGTCGAACTCGCGCAGGTCCGGCGGCGCGGTCATCCGGCGGATGCGCATGCGCGCGCCCGCCTCGTCGATGAGGTCGATCGCCTTGTCCGGCAGGAACCGGTCGTTGATGTAGCGATCGGCCAGCGTCGCGGCGGCGACCAGGGCACCGTCGGTGATGGACACCCGGTGGTGCGCCTCGTAGCGGTCGCGCAGACCCTTGAGGATGTTGATGGTGTGCTCGACGGTCGGCTCGCCGACCTGCACCGGCTGGAAGCGGCGTTCCAGGGCGGCGTCCTTCTCGATGTACTTGCGGTACTCGTCGAGAGTGGTCGCGCCGATGGTCTGCAGCTCGCCACGGGCCAGCTTCGGCTTCAGGATCGAGGCCGCGTCGATGGCGCCTTCGGCAGCACCCGCACCGACGAGCGTGTGCAGCTCGTCGATGAACAGGATGATGTCGCCGCGGGTGTTGATCTCCTTGAGCACCTTCTTCAGGCGCTCTTCGAAGTCACCGCGGTAGCGGCTGCCCGCGACCAGGGAACCCAGGTCGAGGGTGTAGAGCTGCTTGTCCTTGAGGGTCTCGGGGACCTCACCGTTGACGATGGCCTGCGCCAGGCCCTCGACGACCGCGGTCTTACCGACACCGGGCTCACCGATCAGGACCGGGTTGTTCTTGGTGCGGCGGCTCAGCACCTGCATGACGCGCTCGATTTCCTTCGAGCGGCCGATGACGGGATCGAGCTTGCCCTCGAGCGCGGCCTGAGTGAGGTTGCGGCCGAACTGGTCGAGCACCAGCGAAGTGGACGGAGTGCCCGCCTCACCACGCGAGCCGGAACCCTCGACGGGCTCCTTGCCCTGGTACCCGGACAGCAGCTGGATGACCTGCTGACGGACGCGGTTCAGGTCGGCACCGAGCTTGACCAGAACCTGGGCGGCGACGCCCTCGCCCTCGCGGATGAGACCGAGCAGGATGTGCTCGGTACCGATGTAGTTGTGGCCGAGCTGCAGCGCCTCGCGCAGGCTCAGCTCCAGCACCTTCTTGGCACGCGGGGTGAAGGGGATGTGACCGGACGGCGCCTGCTGGCCCTGACCGATGATCTCCTCGACCTGGCTGCGCACACCCTCCAGCGAGATGCCAAGGGACTCCAGCGACTTCGCCGCCACGCCCTCGCCCTCGTGGATCAACCCAAGCAGGATGTGCTCGGTGCCGATGTAGTTGTGGTTGAGCATCCGGGCCTCTTCTTGGGCCAGGACAACGACACGCCTCGCGCGGTCGGTGAACCTCTCGAACATCGCTCCCTCACTCTCCTGCTCCGACATTCTGGCAACAGACGCCGCAGTGTGCTCGGTACAACCTAGGGCGTCGGACCGACAACTGTCGCCGTCAGCCTGCCATGAAGCCCGGGGGTTGCGGCCCCCGCCTCCACTCTAGTTGGCAGGGGATTCCGCCGCCGCCGGTCCACCCTATTGATGACCGGCGGCAACATGGTCATTCACTCATAACGCGCACGTCGCGGCATTCGTTTCCCTCAGAGTTTTGCCTACAGCGAAATATGTCGCCGGGGTGACGGCCTCAGCCGGTGAAGGGGGGCACGAACTCGCACGGGACCGGGGCCTGACGGGCCGGATCCAGGGCGTTGAGGACGTGACCGGCCGCGCGGGGGCTGCCGGCGATGGCCATGTGTTCGGAGTAGTCCTGGGCGCAGCCGTCCTGGACGACCACCGACGTGGCGTTCGGACCCGGCACGAGACCGGAGGTGTGCGGCACGACCAGCTCGTCGAGCGCGGAGACGATATTGGTGTAGGTGACCTGCGGGCTGTACACCCCGTCGGCGTTGAGGGCGACCATGAACTCGTCGCCGGTGAGCATCTGCCCGCAGGCCTGGCACAGCGAGGTGGCGACCGCGTCGAAGGCGGGACCGGCGCCCAGCGCGCGGCTGTAGGCCGCGATATCGCCCGCGCCGAGCGCGTTGGTGCCGAGCCAGGGTGGGGCGATGCCGACCAGCTTGTCGACCTTGGCGGCGCCGCCGAGACGCTTGATGTAGTAGTTGCCGACGATGTTGCCCTGCGAGTGGGCGACGAAGTCGACCCGCGCGGCGCCGGTGCGCGCGAGCACCCCGTCGACGAAGGCCGACACCTCGGCGGCGCTCTGCTCGATCGGACGCATCCCGCCGATCGCCGAGACCGGCCAGGGCAGCCCGTAGGCGCCGAAGGTGAACGAGTAGACGCAGTAGCCCTCGTTGGCCAGCAGCGGGGCGTACACGCCCCAATTCGTCTGTCCCCCACCGCCGGTGCCGTGCAGCAGCACCACCGGATTCGGATGCTCGGCCGAGAGGACGCACCCCGGATCGTTCGCGCCGGGTAGCGATCCACCGGGCGTGGTGAGTTCCGGGGCGATCCCGGCGAAGAAGTTGTAGTCGACCGGGTACTCGGCGGCGGCGGTGCCCGCGTTCCCCCAGGCCAGCAGTGCGGCAGCGGCCAGTACCAGCAACGATCTCGAACTACGTCGCATGAAACGACTCCTCACTAGAACGTGTTCCGATCATCATGGAACACGTTCTAGTGATCGCGTGGCCCTATTGGCAGATCGCCATCAACGCTGGAACGGCGCGGGCGCGTAGCCACCGGCCATCGGCGCGACCATCGCCTGCGCGACCGGCTGCCCGGCGGCCGGCGAACTCGTCTTCCCCTGCTGCACGCCCGCCGCGAACAGCGCGCCGCACAGCACCAGGAACGCCGCCGTGTGCAGCACCGCGCGCACGATGTTCCAGCGGACCCAGGCCGCCTCGAAATCGGCACGCACGACCGCGGTGTCGGCGATCGCCGACGGGTCGCCCGCCGCGGCGAGCGCGTCGTTGAGCGGCACGTTCAGCGCCGAGGTGACGGCGAAGGCGATCACGTTGAGCGCCAGGGCGACCCCGAGCCAGATCAGCGTGCTCCGGTGCTCCTTGCCGAGCGTCAGGGCCGCGGCCAGCGCCGTGAACCCGACCGTGCCGAGGAAGCCGAGCATGAACCACGGGTTGATGATCACGACGTTGATCTTCTGCATGACGTCGATCAGCGTGCGATCGCCGGTCCGCGCCAGGGCCGGCATCACCGAGATCGCGTAGGCGTAGAACACGCCCGCGATCAGGCCGGTGCTGAGCAGCGCCAGAACCATGGCGGCCATCCGAAGTGCGAACATGTGCTGTCTCCTGACTCGTGTTCCGGAGCTCGATCCGTGTGCTCCGGTGTTACGAGTAAGTCAACAGTGTCACGCGGCTCGCCGACATGGTTCAGACGCTCACGCACCTGCGCGAGCGTCGCGACCTCACAGATCGTGGTCGGAGATCATCCCGCTCTGCATGGCCAGCGCCGCCAGCCGGGTGCGTTTCTGGTTCTGCGGCAGGTTCTCCACCCCGAATTTCGCGAACAGCGCGCGCAGATGGGTCTTGATCGCGTCGATGGAAAGGAACAATTCCTCGGCGATCTGCTGATTGGAGGCGGGCGTGGCGAAGCCGGTGCCGTGCTTGTACGGGCGGCACAGCGCGATCAGCACCGCGCGCTGGGTCTCGGTCAGCGAGCGCATGGTCGGAATGGAGCCGGACGCGGTGTGCGTCGCGTCGTCGACGACCCCGCCGAAATCGAAGAAATGCACCAGCGTGGTGCCGACCCGGATCCGGTCGCCCGGACTCAGCCTGCGCCGGCCGATCAGGCGCTCACCGTTGACGAAGGTGCCGTTGCGGGACAGACCGTCGTCGACGATGGTCCAGTGCGCGCCCAGGTATTCGACGGCGGCGTGCAGCCGGGAGACCTCGGCGTCCCAGCCGAGGACGAGGTCGGCCTGCACATTGCGGCCGATGGTGAACCGCTGCTGCTCGGGCTCGAGCGCCAGCTCGTGCTGCCGCCCGGTGTCATCGGTATACCGTAGAAAAGAACTAGACATGTCCCGCCTCTCCGCGATTCAGGCCGGACTCGTGCGCGTCGACAGAAACGTCGGCGGGCGGCGGTGACAGCGTCGCCAGTTCGCCCGTACCCGGTGAGTTACCCATGTACTCGCCGAATCGGGTCGGACCGTCGACCCTCGCCGACCTGAAAAACCTTGCGCACGAACATCAGTCTATCTCTCCAGGAGTCCCCGGGAGACCGCCGACGCATGTCCCGACCTGGGAGTACACCGCTGACAGCAGAGCGGTCCGGGATCGCCGCGTCAGCAACCCCGGACCGCCGTCGAAATTCAGGCCTTGCCGACTTCCTTGTTGTACGCCTCGGTGATGTCGGCCGAGATGCGGCCGCGAGCGGAGACCTTGTGGCCCTTGCGACGGGCCCATTCACGAATTGCGGCGCTCTGTTCGCGGTCCATGGAAACGCGGCTCTTCCCCTGCGGTGCCGGCGCCCCTGCCGCCTTCACCCGGCGACGGCCACTCACGCGACGGGCGTTGGCGACCCACTCGTCCAAGCCTTCGCGCAGCCGCGCCGCGTTAGCCTCGGACAGATCGATCTCGTACGACACGCCATCGATAGCGAACTCGATGGTCTCGTCCGCGATGGACTCACCGTCGACATCGTCGATCAGGCTAACGGTGACCTTCTTTGCCATGAGATGAACGTCCTCTCGAAATCGTCAAGCCTGCCTCCAGGCCGAATACCCGAGGCAAGAATACCTCTAATTACGAAAATTCCAACACGAGGTCTTCACCTCGCAAATCGACTGGTCAGCGACTACTCGGCCGGACAATCGGGAACAGGATCGTTTCCCGGATTCCCAAACCGGTCAGTGCCATCAACAACCGATCGATTCCCATACCGGTTCCGGTGGTCGGCGGCATGCCGTGTTCCATCGCGGCGAGGAAGTCTTCGTCGAGCACCATGGCCTCGTCATCGCCCGCGGCGGCCAGCCTGGCCTGATCGACGAACCGTTCCCGCTGGATCACCGGGTCGACCAGTTCCGAATAGCCCGTTGCCAACTCGAAGCCGCGAACATACAGGTCCCACTTCTCCGTCACGCCGCCCTTGCTGCGGTGCTGACGGGTCAGCGGGGAGGTCTCCACCGGGAAGTCGCGAACGAAAGTCGGCGCGTACAGCTTGTCGCCATACGCATGTTCCCACAGTTCTTCGACGAGTTTCCCGTGACCGTAGCCCTTGCCCGCGGGAATTTCCAGACCGACCCGATCGGCGAGCGCGAGCAATTCCTCGACAGTGGTTTCCGGAGTGACCTCCACCCCGATCGACTCCGACAGCGAGGGATACATCTCGACCGTCGTCCACTCGCCACCGAGATCATATTCCGTGCCGTCGGCCAGTGTCACCACGAGGGTGCCGAATGCCTCCTGCGCGACTTCCTGGATCAATTCCCGGGTCATCTTCGCGGAGTCGTCGTAGGTGCCGTAAGCCTCGTAGGTTTCCAGCATCGCGAACTCGGGCGAATGGGTCGAGTCGGCGCCTTCGTTGCGGAAGTTCCGGTTGATCTCGAAGACCTTCTCCAGGCCACCGACCACACAGCGCTTCAGGAACAGCTCCGGCGCGATACGCAGGAACAACTCCATGTCCAGCGCATTGGAATGGGTGACGAACGGGCGCGCGGCGGCGCCGCCGTGGATGGTCTGCAGCATCGGGGTCTCGACCTCGAGGAAGCCGCGGCGCTCCAGCGCGGTGCGCAGCGCGCGGACCACGTTCACGCGGGTACGGGCCATTTCCCTGGCCTCGGGGCGCACGATCAGGTCGACATAGCGCTGCCGGACGCGCGACTCCTCGTTCATCTCCTTGTGCGCCACCGGCAGCGGTCGCAACGACTTGGCCGCCATCGACCAGGAATCGGCCATCACGCTCAATTCACCGGTCCGCGAGGAGATGACCTCACCGTGCACGAACACGAAGTCACCGAGGTCCACATCGGACTTCCAGGCGGCCAGCGCGTCGGCGCCGACGCCGTTGAGGCTGATCATCGCCTGCAGCTTGGTGCCGTCGCCTTCCTGCAAGGTGGCGAAGCACAGCTTGCCGGTATTGCGGACGAAAATGACGCGCCCCGCGATGCCGACCTGCAGGCCGGTCTGGGTATCGGGCTCCAGATCCGGGTAGGCGGCCCGAATTTCGGCCAGCGTGTGGGTGCGCGGGACCACTACCGGATAGGCCTCGCCGCCCTGGGCGAGCAGCCGTTCCCGCTTGTCCCGGCGAATCCGCATCTGCTCGGGAACATCACTGTCCACGGCGGAACTGACGGCGCGGCCGGTATCGGCGGGGTTAGGGGTGCTCACATCCGATAACAGTAGCGTGCGCCGGAAATGCTATTGCGGCCTGCCCGTACCGAACTCCACGGTAACCGGACACCGCACCGGCCATTCCTCGGCCGAATGCAATCCACGTCACACCATCGAAACAAAACGCCGCCACCGCGGCCCCCGAATCCGCACGCGGACAACCCAACCCATCCGCCGCCGGGCCCGGAACGAGCAGTGGCCGGACCGCCGGTCGGGCGGTCCGGCCACCGGCCCGGCGTCGCTACAACGAGGCGAGCGCATTCACCTCACGGGCAAAGTGCGGCGCCCCCACCGCGACGGTCAGCAACCCCGCGGACTTCAGTGCCTGGTAGCCGCCGATGAGATCGGTGGCGCGGTGCAAACCGAGTTGCTGCAACGACGCCGCGGCCAAACTCGAGGTGTAGCCCTCCGAGCAGAAGATGATCCATTCCACGTCGTGGTCGACGGCCAGCGACAAACGCGCCGAGGAGGTCGGATCCAGTCGCCATTCCAGGACATTGCGTTCGATGACAAGCGCACCCGGCAGCGAACCCTCCCGAACCCGCTGCGCGGCCGGGCGGATGTCGACCAGAATCGCGCCCCTGGCCAAAGCCGCGGACAGGTCGTAGACGTAGAGCCTGCGTAGGTCGGCGCGGGCGTTCTCGAGCATCTGATCAATCGTCAAACGACTCATCACAGGTCACCTTCGGGCTGGTCGGTGAGGACGGTTTTGGTTCGCCGCAAGGTGCCGTGGCCGGTCACCTCGTAATAGGACATCGCCGACAACGGCGGGGAATAGGCGTGCACGCTCAGCGTCGGATCCAGCGGACCGACGGATTCGGCGGCTGCGGGCGCCCGAACCACGTCGTGGACCCAGCCGATCGGGAACGAGGCCTGATCGCCGGCGGCGAGCGTGCGCCTGCGTAGCTCCGAGCCATTCCAGCGGAATTCCGAGAGCGCGCCGCTGAGCACCGTGAGGGCGCCCAGCGAACCGGCGTGATCGTGCAATTCGGTGGATTTACCCGGCGTCCAGCTGATCAGCCAGACATCGACCTCGTCGTCGGCGATCAGCCGGGTGGCCCAGCGCTGTTCCGTCGGCCAGACCCCGTCGGCGGGCAGCAGGTGATCGTAGCGACCGGCGAGGACGTCTTCGGCGCCCTCATCGGTGAGTCGCAGCAGGTCAGCGGGCCGCAGCCGGGTCGGCAACGCCGAAGCCACCGCCCGGTCGAGCGGGGGTGTCGCGGAGTAGCCGTCGCGCGCGGAGGAAAGGGAAAGGACGGAAGAACGCATGAGCGAATCTCCAGGAGGTGTGAAACGGTCGAGGGGAAAACGTCAGCCTCGAACGGTCGAGGCAGGTCAGCCTCGACAACACTCCTGGGTGCTCACACGGAAGTACACGAGCGTGAGTTTAGCAGTCGACGCGCGCTACGGCGAAAATGACCTGCGCCACAGTCACTTCTTGTTGCGTTCGTAGACGTGGCGCAGACCGGTCAGCGTCAGATGCGGCTCGTGCTGATCGATGGTCTCCGATTCCGGCACGATCAACGGCGCGCCCGCGCCCGTCGCGACGACGGTGACATCGGTGCCGGAGAAGGCGTCGAACTCGTCGCGGATGCGATCGATCAGGCCGTCGACCAGGCCGGCGAAACCGAACACCGCCCCGGACTGCATGCACTCCATGCTGTTCTTGCCCAGCACCGAGCGCGGGCGGGTCAGCTCCACCCGGCGCAGCGCGCTGCGCTCGACCAGCGCCTCGGTGGAGATCTCCACGCCGGGCGCGATCACGCCGCCGAGGAACTCCCCCTTGGCCGAGACCAGGTCGACGCAGATCGCGGTGCCGAAGTCGACCACGATCGCGGGACCGCCGAAGCGGCGATAGGCCGCCAGGCAGTTGACGATGCGATCGGCGCCGACCTCCTTCGGGTTGTCCACCAGCAGCGGGATGCCGGTGCGCACGCCGGGCTCGACCAGCACATGCGGCACGTGCGCCCAGTAGCGCGCGAGCATGGTGCGCAGCTCGCGCAGCACCGGCGGCACGGTCGACAGCGCCGAGACGCCGACCACCTGGTCGAGCTCCTCACCGATCAGACCGCGCACCTGCATCGCGAACTCGTCGGCGGTGAGCAGTGGATTGGTGTGGATGCGCCAGTGCCGCGCCAAGGTCGCGTGCTCGCCGCTGCCGGAGAAGAGACCGAGTTCGATTCCGGTGTTGCGGACGTCGATCGTCAGCAGCATCGCTGTCCCCCCGCCGCGCTCAGGCGAACGACAGCGAGCGCGGGGAGGTCAGGCCGGAACCCTCGGGCGCGTGCGCCGGGTCCGAACCGAGCTCCACCGGGCGGTTGCGGTCGTCGACGAAGACCACCTTCGGGTCGTAGTCGCGCAGCTCCTGCTCGTCCAGCTGGCCGTAGGCGATCAGGATGACCAGGTCGCCGGGGTGCACGAGATGGGCGGCGGCGCCGTTGATCCCGATCACGCCCGAGCCGCGCTCACCGGCGATGACATAGGTCTCCAGGCGGGCGCCGTTGTCGATGTCGACGATGCAGACCTGCTCGCCCTCGAGCAGATCGGCGGCGTCGAGCAGATCCTGGTCGACGGTCACCGAACCCACGTAGTGCAGGTCGGCGTGGGTCACCGTGGCACGGTGGATCTTCGACTTCATCATGGTGCGCAACATCGTCGTCGCCTTTCTCAGTTCGCCTGCGCGGCAGGCAGGGAGTTCGCGTCGGGGTGCCCGTCGATCTGGGCGCCGAGAACAATCGGGGCATTGTCGATCAGCCGGGTGGCGCCGACCTTGGCGGCGACCAGCAGCCGGGCATTGCCCGCGGTGGGCGCGGGGCCCAGGTTGCTGTCGCGCAGTTCGAGGTAGTCCACGTCCAGACCGTCGACGGCGTCGAGCACCGCGCGCGCGGCCCGCACGACCGCCTCCGGGCCGAGGCCAGCGGCGTGTCTGCCCGCGGCCAGCGCGGCCGACAGGCCCAGCGCCGCCTCTCGCTGGGTGGCGTCGAGGTAGCGGTTGCGCGAGGACAGCGCGAGACCGTCGGGCTCGCGGACCGTCGGATAGGCGACGATCTTCACGTCCATGTTCAGGTCGCGGACCATCTGCCGGATCAGCGTGAGCTGCTGGTAGTCCTTCTCGCCGAAGTACGCCTCGGAGGCGTGGGCGATATTGAGCAGCTTCGCGACGACGGTGAGCATGCCCGCGAAATGCGTCGGCCTGCTGCCGCCCTCGAGCTCGGCGCCGATCGGGCCGGGCAGCACCGTGGTGCGCGGGCCCTCGGGGTACATGTCGGAGACCGACGGCGCGAACACCAGGTCGACGCCCTCGTGCCGGAGCAGTTCGAGGTCGGCGTCGAGGGTGCGCGGGTAGGCGTCGAGGTCCTCGTTCGCGCCGAACTGCAGCGGATTGACGAAGATCGAGACGATCACGACCTGGTTGGTCAGCTTGGCCTGACGGACCAGCTGCAGATGACCCTCGTGCAGCGCGCCCATCGTCGGCACGAAACCGATCGTGCGGCCCGCGCCCCGCAGCGCCTTGGTCACCGTGTCGACGACCTCGGGGCTGTGGTGCACGGTCAGCACGCCGGGCTGGTACGCGCCGGTCGCCCGCGCGCCGCCCTGGTGGTGGTGCACTTGTCTGGGTTCCATCAGTGGCCTTCCTTGGCGAGCAGGTCCAGCAGGGCCGGATTGGTCTGGGCGAGTTCGGCGGTGCGCAGCGACATCGCGCGATAGGCGGCGGCCAAGCGCTGGTCCACGGCAGCCAGGGCGGACAGGTGCGCGGCGACCGCGTCGACGTCGCCGCGCGCGACCGGGCCGGTCAGCGCGGCCCGGCCCCGGCGCAAAGCGTTGTCGAGCGCGGCGGAGACGAGCGGGGCGAGCAGACGTTCCGGCAGGCCGTTGGGCTGATCGTCGACCACCGGCTGACCGAGCAGGCCCGGCCCGTCCATGGCCGCGCGCAAGGCGGTGACCGCATCGACGATGACCGTGACCAGGTGGTTGGCGCCGTGCGCGAGGGCGGCGTGATACAGCGTGCGCTGCTCCTCGGCCACCTTGACTGGCTCGCCGCCCATCTCGATGACCAGCGCCTGGCCGATCGCGTAGCCGACCTCGTCGGCGGCGGTGACGCCGAAGCAGGCGTTGGCCAGGCGGTCGATGTCCTCGTCGTGGCCGGTGAAGGTCATCGCGGGGTGGATGGCCAGGCCGAGTGCGCCCTGCGCGGTGAGCGGCGCCAGCACGCCGACACCGTGCGCGCCCGCGGTGTGCACCACGATCGTGCCGGGGCGCACGACACCGGCACTCGCCAGGCCGCGGACCAGCCCGGCCAGCTCGGCGTCGGGGACCGCCAGCAGCAGCAGCTCACTGCGCTGGGCGATCTGCTCCACCGGCAGGATCTGCGAATCGGGCAGCCGCGTCCGCGCCCGGTGCACCGAGGCATCGGAGATCGCGGCGACACCGAACACCACGTGACCGGCTCGCTCGAGCGCGACACCGAGGGCCGAACCCACCCGTCCCGCCGAGACGATTCCCACCGTCAGTCGTGCGGGCGCAGGGTCGACACCCACGTTCGCGCCATCGGAATTGACACTTCTCGAGGTCAACACTGTCCTCTCGATTTGCGTTCCAGTCCCGCAGGGCGGGTACCGGACGTTACGGATCGAGAATAGCTTGCCCGCCTCTGCGCGACATCCGGCCGGACTCGTGCGGCGGGTTCCGCCGCGTCGGCGGCCGGCACCACAGCACGAGTCGACCTCGCCCGTCCCCGGCGAGTGACCCAGCTACGACGCGAAAACCCGTCGTCACGGGCTAGTCGTGTTCCAGACTATCCCGCGATCGACTACTCAGGATCGCGAGCTGGACTCCGATTGGAGGTTCGCCATGATATCCGCCACAGACAGGCGCGGGGCGCCTTCTTCCTCGGCGCGACGGCGCCGGCGGGAGCTGGTGCCGACGGTCGGGGTGGTGTCGGCGGGCTTGGGTGCGGCCGGCGTCTCGGCGGCGGCCGGGGGGATCTCGGCGCCGGGTTCGTCGGTGCTGTCCGGCGCCGAGTCGACGGCGGCGGGCTCGGGCGAGGCCGGGGCGGTGTCGGCCTGCGAGCCGGTGACACCGTTGGCCGGGGCGTTGTCGGCGGCGGCTGTCGCGGCGGTGGCGGCCTGCGAGCCGGTGACGCCGTTGGCCGGGGCGCTGTCGGTGATCGTCGCGCCGAAGTCGTCGACCTTGCGGGTGTTCGGGGCCGACAGGCGCGGCGGCGGGGTCTTGCCGTTCGACGGCGGCGGGGTCGGCGCGGCGGGCGCCGACGTGGGCTGCGTGGCCTCGGCCTGCTGGGCCTCGGCATAGTCGTCGAGCTGGACGGCGGAGGTCTCGGCGGTGACCGGGTCGTCGTAGGGGTCGGCGAAATTGGCCGAAACCGGCTGCATGAAGACGGGTTTCAGTGCGCTCGGCGGTTGCTGCCACGGACCGAACCAGGCGGCGTTGGCATCCACCGGGCTATCGGCGAAATCGTGGTCCGCGTCGTCGAACGCGTCGAAGCCACCGGCGGGCAGGGCATCGATGCGGACCGCGTCGGCTTGCAGGGCAGGCTGCTCGTCGGGCAGCGGGCCGTCGAAGAGGACCTGCAGGTTCTGGCGGAGCAGGGTGAGCTCGGCGCGCAGCGCCGCGATCTCCGAGGCGTCGGCGCCGACTTCGGCGCGCACCCGCGCCTCGACCCCCATCTCGTATTCGCGGCGGGCGTTGATCTCGCGTTCGAGCTGCAACTCGTACACTGTCTGGAGATCGCGCACCTTCGCCTTGTCGACCGCCGCGTCCTTGCGGTAGCGGGTCGCCGCGAGGGCGCCGATCACCGCCGCCCACAGGGCCGCTACCAGGCCTACTCGTACGTATTGGACGTTTTCGCTGAAGATCAGGAAAACGCTTGCCGTCAGGCCTAGGAGAATGAGGGCGCCGATGAAGAGCTTTCCCGCGTCGTCCCGCCGTCGACGGGGCGGAGTGCTACGGGAGGGTGAAACCATGTGGGCCAGGGTAGCCGGAAACTGCTGGTCGGCCCACCGAACCCGGCGGTGATTCCATCCGCAAGTTGCTAGGTAGTAGCGGGTTCGTCCGGCGGTTCCTCGGGGGCCCGGCAGCAATACTCCAGCCACAAAGCCGCAGCAACCAGGGCGGAACCGGCGAGCAGGCCGACGACCGCGCCCGGCGAATCCGCGGCGGCCGCCGTCAGGGTGCCGCGCTGTGGGAATACCCACAGTAGGAAGCCGAGCCACACCCCGGCGGCCAGTGAACCCACCTGCATCGAGGCCTTCGCCAGCGCCGCGGCACGGGCCACGTTGATCGGATGCAATTCGTTCGGGCCGTCGCCGATCTTCTCGTCGGCGATCTTGGCCTTGATGACGAAGCCCAGCGCCGCCTCGATCGCGGCGACCGGCAGCAGCGAGGCGCCCGCCGCGACCGAGATGGTCGGGAAGGTCGAATAGGCGAAGCGGGTGGCGATCCAGGCGATCGCCGCGGCGACCACCACGTTCAGCGCCAGATCGAGCACTCTGGTCGGCTTCAGCACGGGCGAGCGCTCTCGTCCCGCAACACCAGATCGGTTCGCACCACCCCGGCCCGCTCGGCCGGCGCGAGGCCGGCCAGCAGCTCGGCGATCGGCACGTCGATGCCGTCGACCCGCAGCCGCGCCGACGGCTCCACGTCGAGCCACGGGACCAGCACGAACGCCCGGTGGTGGGCCTGCGGATGGGGCAGGATCAGCGCGGGATCACCGGCGCGGACGATCCCGGCGCCGGTGTCGTCGGTGCAGGTGACCACGTCGACGTCGAGTGTGCGCGCGCCCCACCGGATCTCCCTGACCCGGCCCGACGCCTGCTCGAGGTCCTGGCCGAACCGCAGCCAGGCGTAGTCGTCGAAGCCCGGATCCTCGGCCACGACAACGGCATTGAGATAGTCGTCCTGTTCGACGCCGCCCCACGGCGCGGTCGTGTAGACCGGCGAGACCGCGAGCGCCCGCTCCCCCAGCGCGGCAACGACATCGCGCAGATGCCCGAGCCGGTCGCCCAGGTTCGAGCCGATCGACAGGACGGCGCGACTCATCGGCGCGGCCCCGGCTCGATCGTGCGGTAGCGCGTCGCCACCACCCGCACGTCGGCGAAGGTGTGCGGAATCGGCGCGGACGGCTTGTGCACCACGGCTTCCACCGCCTCGATGCGCGGGTCGGTCATCACATCGTCGGCGATCTCGGAGACCACGGTCTCGATCAGATCGCGCGGCGGACCGGCGACGATGTTGACCGCGCGCTCGGCCAGCGCGCCGTAGTCGACGGTGTCGGCCAGGTCGTCGGAGGCGGCGGCCGCGGCGAAATCGACCCACACCGTCAGGTCGACGACGAACTCCTGACCGTCGCGGCGTTCGAAGTCGAACACGCCGTGCCTGCCGAACACGCGCAGACCGCGCAGCTCGATCCGCGAGGTCGCGGGCCTACCCGCGGGCGGGGGCAGCAGCGGTGAGTTCATCGGGAGACTCCTCGGGCGGCAGTGGCTCGGCGCCACGCGTCGACGACGGCGATCGCGTCCAGCGAGGCACGCACATCGTGCACCCGCACACCCCACGCGCCCTGGCTGGCGGCGATCGCCGAGACCGCGGCGGTGGCCGTCTCCCTGCCGTCCGGCGGACGCGGGCCGGACGCGTCGGCCAGCAGCGCGCCGAGGAAACGTTTCCGGGAGGCGCCGATCAGGATCGGCAGCCCGCCCGCGACCAGCTCGGGCAGCGCGCCGAGCAGTTCCCAGTTGTGCTCGGCGTTCTTGGCGAAGCCGAGGCCGGGGTCCAGGATCAGCCGTTCGGGGGCGACCCCGGCGGCCACGGCCAGGTCGACCTGCGCGGCGAGCTCGGCGCGCACCTCGGCCACGACATCGTCGTAGTGGTCGGCGGGGCCCGTGTGACGGTAGTCGGCGCCCGCGCGCCAGTGCATGAGGATCCACGGCACCCCGGACTCGGCGACGACCTTCACCATGTTCGGGTCCGCGCGCCCGCCGGAGACGTCGTTGATCACCGCGACACCGGCGTCCAGCGCCGCCTCGGCGACCTCGGCGCGCATGGTGTCGACGCTGGTCGGCACGCCCGCGGCGACCAGACCGCGGATCACCGGGGCCACCCGGCCCGCCTCGGTGGCCGGATCGACCCGGTCGGCGCCGGGCCTGGTCGACTCACCGCCGACGTCGACGATGTCGGCACCGGCCGCGTACAGCGCGATACCGTGCGCGATCGCGAGGTCGGGATCGAGATAGCGGCCACCGTCGGAGAACGAATCCCCGGTCACGTTCACCACACCCATGACCACACACGAGCGGCCACCTCGCGGCGCGGTCACGAGGTGCTCGCTCATTTGCGCAGGATCAGGTCCAGCGCCTCGGAACGCGAGGCGGCGTTGGTCTGCAACAGGCCGCGCACCGCCGAGGTGGTGGTGCTCGCGCCCGGCTTGCGGATGCCGCGCATGGCCATGCACAGGTGCTCGGCCTCGATCACGACGATCGCGCCGCGCGGATCCAGCCTGCGCATCACCGCGTCGGCGATCTGGCTGGTCAGCCGCTCCTGCACCTGCGGGCGCTTGGCGTAGAGGTCCACGACGCGGGCCAGCTTGGACAGGCCGGTGACCCGGCCGTGGGTGCCCGGGATGTAGCCGACGTGCGCGACGCCGTGGAAGGACACCAGGTGGTGCTCGCAGGTGGAGAACATCGGGATGTCGCGGACCAGCACGAGCTCCTGGTGACCCTCGTCGAAGGTCGTCGCCAGTACCTCGTCGGGCTCGGTGTAGAGCCCGGCGAACATTTCCCGGTAGGCGCGCGCCACCCGGGCCGGGGTGTCGAGCAGACCGGGACGGTCCGGATCCTCGCCGACCGCGAGCAGCAGTTCCCTGACCGCGCGCTCGGCCCGGTCCTGATCGAACGGACGACCGGTGGCCAGCGCCGTCAGGTCCGTCGGGCTCGTCGAGCCGAGTTCGCCGTCGGCGATCGACCCGTTCCCTGTTGGCTCAGCGACCTTCTTGTTGGCCGACACTTCTCCGCACCTCCACATGTCGACGCCGGTGATGGTCCGGCATCCGACGGTCGAGCGTAGTTGGCCGCCGGTCAGCGGCGGCCGTTCGGCCCTTCCCAGTCGTTGTTCTCCGGCTCGGTGCCGGGCTGCTGCGGCGGCGCGACAGGCGGCTCACCCCACGGCTGGAAGCCACCGGCGTGCCGCGGCTGCTCCGGCGGGGCCCAGGCACCGCCCCGGCCCTGCGGAGCCTGCGGCTGCTGCTGCGGCTCGTCGCGCGGCGGC
>NZ_LPNR01000114.1:0-611 GCF_019266065.1 Nocardia sp. MH4
TAGCCGCCGGTGGTGTGCAGGATGCCTTTGGGTTTTCCGGTGGTGCCGGAGGTGTAGAGGATGAACAGGGGGTGTTCGGCGGGGAAGGGCTGGGCTTCGTGCGACGGCGAAGCGAGCGAGACGGTTTCGTCCCACCACAGGTCGCGGACCGGCGTCCAGGGCACGTCCAGGCCGGTGCGGCGCACCACCAGCACACGCTCGACCGAGGTCGGGTCGTCGCCGAGCGCCTCGTCCACCGCCGACTTCAGCGGCGCGGGCTTGCCACGGCGCCACTGCCCGTCGGTCGTCACGATCAGGCGCGCCTGCGCGTCGTCGACGCGCTGGCGCAGCGCCGTCGGCGAGAAGCCGGCGAACACCACCGAGTGGGTGAGACCCAGCCGGGCGCAGGCCAGCATCGACACGATCGCCTCGGGCACCATCGGCATGTAGATCGCGACGCGATCACCGGCGACCAGCCCGAGCGCGGTGAACGCGTTGGCCGCGCGGGAGACCTCGTCGAGCAGTTCGCGGTAGGTGATGTCGCGGGAGTCGCCCGGTTCGCCTTCCCAGTGGATGGCGACCTGGTCGCCGTGTCCGTCGATGACGTGGCGGTCGACGCAGTTGTAGGCGAC
>NZ_LPNR01000114.1:631-34080 GCF_019266065.1 Nocardia sp. MH4
TTGGCCTGCTCGGCCCAGAAACCGTCACGATCGGTGCCGGCCCGCTCGGCCAGCGAGGCATCGGCATTCGCCTGCGCGACGAACTCCGCGGTGGGCGGGTAGCTGGTCGCGTGGTCGGGCCGGGTGGGGTCGGTGACTGCACCGGTCACAAGAGATCTCCTTCGAACAACAGGGGTGAAACCCGTGCCGGTGGTGGGAAACCACCGGCACGGGCAGGGCAACGTCAGTGCGAGATCGCCTTCTCCGCACCGACGCCGGTCAGGGCGCGCACTTCCATCTCCGCGGCCTTGGCGGTGTCGACCTGCTCGCCACGGCCACCGACGAAGGTGCCGATCACGCCGAGCGCGAAGGCCAGCGGGATGGACACGATGCCGGGGTTGGACAGCGGGAACCAGTGGAAATCGGTTCCGGTGATCATCGAGGTCTTGGTGCCCGACACCGCCGGGGAGAACACGATGAGCACGATCGTCGAGATCAGGCCGCCGTACATCGACCACAGCGCGCCGGTGGTGTTGAAGCGCTTCCAGAACAGCGAGTACAGGATCGTCGGCAGGTTCGCCGCCGCCGCCACCGCGAACGCCAGCGCCACCAGGAACGCGATGTTCTGGCCGTTGGCGAGGATGCCGAGCCCGATCGCGAGCACACCGATCACCACGGCGGTGATCCGCGAGACCCGCACCTGCTTGCGCTCGTCGACCTTGCCCTTCTTGATCACGCTGGCGTAGATGTCGTGGGCGAACGAGGCCGAGGCCGTGATCGTCAGACCGGCGACGACCGCCAGGATGGTCGCGAACGCGACCGCCGAGATCACACCGAGCAGGATCACACCGCCGAGTTCGAACGCCAGCAGCGGGGCCGCCGAGTTCTGGCCACCGGCCGCGGCCAGGATCTTGTCCGGGCCGACGATGGCCGCCGCGCCGTACCCGAGCACCAGGGTGAACAGGTAGAACGCGCCGATCAGGCTGATCGCCCAGACCACCGAGCGCCGAGCCTCTTTCGCGGTCGGGACCGTGTAGAAGCGCATCAGCACGTGCGGCAGACCCGCGGTGCCCAGCACCAGCGCCAGGCCCAGCGACAGGAAGTTCAGCTTCGAGGTGTCGCTGCCGCCGTACTGCGCGCCGGGCGCGAGCACATCGCGGGCGGCGACGGCCTTGTTGGTCGACTCGCTCACCGATTCCTGGGCGGCACCGAGGATGTCGGAGAAGTTGAAGCCGAACTTCGCCAGCACCATCACCGTCATCAGCGCGGCGCCCGCGATCAGCAGCACCGCCTTGATGATCTGCACCCAGGTGGTGCCCTTCATGCCGCCGACCAGCACGTAGACGATCATCAGCACGCCGACGATCGCGATCACGACCGATTGGCCCGCGCGACTGGAGATGTCGAGCAGCAGCGCGACCAGACCGCCGGCGCCCGCCATCTGCGCCAGCAGGTAGAACAGCGACACGGTCAGCGTGGTCAGCGCGGCCGCGGTGCGCACCGGGCCTTCCTTCAATCGGAAGCTGAGCACGTCGGCCATGGTGAATTTGCCGGTGTTGCGCAGCATTTCGGCCACCAGGAGCAGCGCGACCAGCCAGGCGACGAGGAAGCCGATCGAGTACAGGAACCCGTCGTAGCCGTAGACGGCGATCGCGCCCGCGATGCCGAGGAAGCTGGCCGCCGACAGGTAGTCACCGGCGATGGCGATGCCGTTCTGCGGACCGGAGAAGCCACGACCGCCGGTGAAATAGTCGGCGGCACTGGCGTTGTTGCGGCTGGCCCGGATCACCACGACCATGGTGACCGCGACGAACAGCGCGAAGATGGCGATATTGGCGACGGGGTTACCCACCGTCGTGTCCGCGGCAAGGATGTTCACGCGCGGCCTTCCTCGAGAGACTCGCGAATGGCCGCGGCGCGCGGATCCAGCTCACGATTGGCGAAGCGGACGTAGAGCCCGGTGATGAGGAATGTGGAGACGAACTGCCCGAGGCCGAGCAGCAGACCCACGTTGATGTTGCCGAAGACCTTCGTGGCCATGAAGTCGTGCGCGTACGCGCCGAGCACCACGTAGCTGAGGTACCACAGCAGGAACAGCGCGGTCATCGGGAAGACGAAGCGGCGCAGGCGATTGCGCAGATCCTGGAACTGCGGGCTCGCCTGCACGGCGAGCCATTCCTCGGCACTCGGCGCGCGCCGGTCGGGCGCTTCTTCGGTATCGGTTTCGGTCATGCTCGAGGTCCTAGCGTGAGGGGGTCGTGCGTGGGATGACGGTAAGACGGCGAGCGGACGCGCAGGATGGTGTGGCCTGGGTCACTCGGTGAAAGCCGTCACATGTGCGGTGAACGGTCGCTGTGGCGCGACGAACGGTCAGCGCGAGATCACCGGTGGGCGGCCGATTCGGGGTCGCGGTCGGCGCTCATCCCGAGCCGTTCCGGTGCGTGCATCCGCAGGAAGATCCCGGCGATCGCGCGCTTGTCCTGCTTCCTGGTCAGCAGGCTCACCAGGATCGTCACCGCGAACGCCAGCGGCACACTCACCGCGCCCGGGTAGTCCACGATCGCCGAGGCCCAGCCGCCCGCCAGTTCGGGCGAGACCCCGCCGAGGACCGCGAGCACCGTCGCGCCACCGGCGGTGATGCCACCGGTCAGGAGTCCGCTCGCCGCACCCGCTGCGGTGAGCCCGCGCCACCAGATGCCCAGCACCAGCAGCGGACACAGGGTCGAGGCGGCCACCGAGAAGGCGAGCGCGACCGTGCGTGAGAGATCAAGGGACGCGACCGTCAGCGCCAGGGTCAGCGGGACGAGCCCGGCGACCAGCGCGGCGGCGCGGAAGTCCCGGATCCGGCCCCGCAGCACGTCGGTGCTGAGCACCCCGGCGAGGCTGACCAGCAATCCCGAGGACGTCGACAGGAACGCCGCGATGGCTCCCGCCGCGGCGAGGGCGGCGAGCAGCTGTCCGCCGAGGCCACCGAGCACCGCACCGGGCAGCAGGACGACGGCCGCGTCGGAGGCGCCGGTGATCAGCAGCTGCGGCACGTACAGCCGGGCGAAGACGCCGAGCAGGATCGGGAACAGGTAGAACAGGCCGACCAGCCCGATCACGGTCAGCGCGGTCCGGCGGGCCGACGGTCCGTCGCGGTTGGTGTAGAACCGGACCAGCACGTGCGGTAGCCCCATGGTGCCGAGGAAGGTCGCCACGATCAGCGAGAACACCTGGTACTGGGGGTGTTCGCCGCCTAAGCCGCCGCCGGGTGCCACCCAGCCCGCGCCGTCGGCGGGTGCGCCGGCGACCACCGGTACCGCCGATCCCGCGTCGAGGATCAGTTCGGTGTTCGCGGCCAGGGTGTGGTCGCCGGGGGTGAGCAGGACCGGCCCGTCCTCGCTGCGTCCGTCGAGGGTGCCGAACACGGTGACCTGCTGGGAGACATCCAGGTGCACCACCACATCGGTCGAGATGTCGACGGTGGTGCGCTCGGCCACCGTCGACGGCGCCGCCGTGCCGACCGGGCGTTCGTCGGCGAGGAAGTGCAGGCCCAGCACCAGCGCGGGCACCGCCACCGCGGTCAGTTTCAGCCAGTACTGGAAGGCCTGCACCAATGTCACCGATCGCATGCCGCCGCCGATCACATTCGCCAGCACGATCATCCCGACCGCGACGGCGCCCACCCAGGACGGCGCGCCGAGCAGGATGTGCAGCGTGAGCCCGGCGCCCTGGAACTGCGGGATCAGATACACCGCGCAGACGACGACGACCAGCCCGGCGGCCATGCGCCGCAACCGGATCGAGCCCAGCCGGAACTCCGCGAAGTCGGGGACCGTGTACGCGCCGGAGCGGCGCAGGGGAGCGGCGACGAACATCAGCAGCCCGAGGTAGCCCGCGGTGAAGCCCACCGGATACCACAGCGCGTCGGTCCCGTACTTGGCGATGAGCCCGGCGACGCCGAGAAACGACGCGGCGGACAGGTATTCGCCCGAGATCGCCGCCGCGTTCCACCGGGAGCCGACCGTGCGGGAGGCGACCAGGAAGTCGGAGGTGGTGCGCGAGAGGCGAACTCCGTAGAAGCCGATGCCGATCGTGGCGAGAGCCGCCAACACGAGGGCGGTCACGGTGAGGGCGGGATTGCCGACGCTCATCGGGGGCATCCGGGCGGCGCCGAGGTCACGCGGGGCGGGGTCGGGCCGTCGGCCTCGCGCGGAATTGTCGCGCCGGTGGTGGTCCGCGGCGCAGGCACGGCGGTGAGGTCGCGGGCGGTCATGTTCAGTCCCCGGCCAGTTCGAGGAAGTCGTCTTCGTTGCGCTGGGCAAGGCGCACGTACAGCCGTCCCACCGCGTAGAGCGTGGGGAACGCGAGGAAACCGAGAATCAGCCAGGGCAGCCGGATGCCGAGGACGGTCGTCTCGGCCACGGCATCGATGCCGAACAGCACCGGCAGCGTGCCGAACCCGGCGACGACGACCAGGCCGAGGCGCAGTGCCAGGCCGAGTTGCGCGCGGATCAGACCGCTGATGAGGGCGGCGCCGAGATCGGTCTGCTCGACCACTTCGGTGCGCGTGCGGACCTGCCGCGCGCCCCGCCGCTGCGCCAGCACCACGCGCTCGCGGGGCGGGCGCTGCGGTCCGGTCATCGCTGCGACCAGTTCTGTCGTGGGCCGTGCACCAGCCGCTGCTTGAGTTCGCGTACCTGCCGTCGGCTCACCGGCAGTTCCACCGCCCCGGCCGCGCCCTCGGCCCGCAGACACACCACCGTGCCGGTGCCCACGCTGCGCAGCCCGGTGACCAGGCGTAACGCCACCAGGTACGAGCGGTGCACGCGCAGGAACCCGGCGTCCGCCCATCGTGCCTCGAGCGCCGAGAGCGGAATCCGCACCAGGTGCGATCCGGTGCCGGTGTGCAACCGCGCGTAATCGCCGTCGGCCTCGACCCAGGCGACATCGGCCCGGTTCACCAGGGTCGTGACCCCGCCGAGCTCCACCGGGATCACCTCGCTCGGATGCGCCGGTTCCGGCGGTGTCGCCGCGGGCGCCGACACCCTGGCGGCGAGAATCCGCCGCACCGCCTCCGCCAGTCGCGCCGCGCGCAACGGCTTCAGCAGATAGTCGACGGCCCCGAGGTCGAACGCCGCCACCGCGTGATCGTCGTGCGCGGTCACGAACACCACCGCGGGCGGCTCCGCGAACTCCGACAGGATCCCCGCCAGCTCCATCCCCGTGAGCCCCGGCATATCGATGTCGAGGAACACCGCGTCGATCGGATGGGCCCGCAACAACCGCAGCGCACTGGTCGACTCGCTCGCCCGATGGATCTCCCCGACCCCGGCCTGCGCGCTCAGCAGGTACACGAGCTCGTCGAGCGCGGGCTTCTCGTCATCGACAGCGAGCACCCGCAGCGCGGTCGGTGATTCTTCGGTGGTCCAGGTCACAGCCCATCCATGGTAGCGGCACGTGGACGCGCGGCGTACCCGGACAGCGGCCAGGTCTTCGGGCCGGTTCGCCCACCGACCTGCGCCGCATCACCCTGCCTCGGGTCAGGAACCGGAACCGGTGGAGGGCAAGCCACCCCCGCGGGGCAGGCCCGGGTACTGGGCGAAGACCCAGTTGTCGGCTTCGGTGACGAGGGCGGGGGCGACCCCCGCGATCGCCGAGCCGCCGTCGCTGTTGAGGACGGTGATGATCTGCGGGCCCGCGGCCGTACCGGTCACGTAGGGGCCGCCGCTGGATCCGCCACCGACGTGGCACTCGGACTGGTCGGTGACCCGGTGTACGGCGGCGCGGCCCCGGCCGGGGTAATAGGTGTAATCGCCCACGCACGCCGACATCAGCACGGCGTTGTACGGTGCGGGACCGGGGTAGCCGAGCAGTGTCGACTGGACCGACTGGCTGCTCGACAGTGCCGGGTGCACCTTCAGGCCGCCACCGGTGGCCGCCGAGACGACGCGGTTGCCCTCGGCGGGGCGGATCGCGAGCACGGCGACATCGGGAACGCTGCCGTCCACGGGGATCTCGGAGGTGAAGGCCCTGTCGACCACCCAGTCACCGTGGGGGCGCTGCCCGTCGTGCCAGGCCGGGGTGAATGTCGCCTTGCCGGCCGCGATCAGCGCCGCGTCGTTGTCGATGCAGTGACGCGCGGTGATCGCCAAGGCGCCGCTCGGACTGTCGAGCACCGTCGCGGTGCACAGCCCGCCGGTGGTGAGCCTGCCGACCTTGCGGGTCACCTCGTTGCCGGTGTAGGGCGCGGAGACGAAATAGCCGCCCTTACCGTTGGTTTTCAGTGATCCGTCGTCGTTCTTCACCAGCCGGCTGTAGAGCAGCGAGCCACTGGGATCCGGTTGCACGGCACTGTCGGCCGTGGCGTGGGGGATCCCCCCGAGCGTGCAGGCGGCGATCGTGACCGCGGCCGCGGCGAGCCGCTGCCCTGTCCGACGAATCTTGTTCACAGCGAATCCTGTTCGATGTCGGCGCGGTCGCCGACGCAGCCAGGTCGGCAACGCCGCGCAAGGGGTGGAAGCCCGCGGGGCGCCGTCGTCACCCCAGCGCCCAGTGGGTGAACGAGATGTTAGCTGTGAACAGGCGTCACAGTATCGGTTTCCGAAACAGATATGTTTAAGAGTTTGTGACGAGCGTGCGATCATCCGCGATCCGCCCGTCCGGGAACCCGGTCGTTCAGGCGCGGATGCCCGCACGGAATTTGGGGACGCGCATGCTGACCTTGGTGCCCGCCCCGGGGGCGGTGTCCACGACCAGCCCGTAGTCGTTGCCGAAGGCGGCGCGCAGGCGGTCGTCGAC
This sequence comes from Nocardia sp. MH4, assembly GCF_019266065.1. GTDB lineage: Bacteria > Actinomycetota > Actinomycetes > Mycobacteriales > Mycobacteriaceae > Nocardia > Nocardia canadensis. The sequence continues at coordinate 7,394 of NZ_LPNR01000114.1, forward strand.
GTTGGCGAGGCCGACGTGGGCGGCTTCGCCGGTGCGGGCGGGGCCGGTGCCGGTGTCGACGGCGTCGAGGGCGCCCGAGCGCAGGAGTTCGGGGTCCATGCCGATGCCGTCGTCCTCGACGCTGATCAGGCAGTCGGTGCCCTCGTCGCCGGCGACGATGCTCAAGTGCCCGCCGCGACCGCCGCCGCCGAGGCCGTGCCGCACCGCGTTCTCCACCAGCGGTTGCAGGGCCAGGAACGGCAGCACCACGCCGAGTACCTCGGGTGCGATCTGCAACCGCACGTCGAGTGCGTCGCCGAAGCGGGCCTGTTCCAGCGCGAGGTAGCGCTCGATATTGCGCAGTTCGTCGGCGAGGACGGTGAATTCGCCCGCGGCGCGGAACGAATAGCGGGTGAAGTCGGCGAATTCGAGGATGAGTTCGCGGGCCCGGTCGGGATCGGTGCGGACGAAGGAGGCGATCGTATTGAGCGCGTTGTAGATGAAATGCGGACTGATCTGCGCCCGCAGCGCCCGCAGTTCGGCCCGGTCGACCCGGGCCCTCGAGGCGTCCAGCTCGGCCAGCTCCAGCTGCCCGCACGCATACCGGGCGACCTCACCCGCCGCCCCGAGCATGCCGGGTCCCGGCTTCCCGGTGGTCACCATCCCGAGTGCCCCCACCGCCGCCCCTGTCTCGATCAGCAGCGGCTGCGCGATGAGCGAATGCTCGTCCCCACCGACCAGCACCGCCCGTTCGTCGGCGATCGCCCGCCGCGCCGCCTCGGCGAACGCCTCGACCATCTCCGGATGCGGCCCATCCCACGCCAGCAGCGTCGCCTCCGCGTCCACCACTCCCAGCGCCTCGGCCCCGGCCAGCGCCCGCAGATGCGGCGCCGCCTCCCGCGCCGCCTCCGCCGTCAACCCCCGCCGCAACGGCACCGCCGCCAGCGACGCGGTATGCAACGCCTGATGAACGGCCCGCTGGGCAGGCGTGGTCACCACCCGCTGCGTCCGTCGCCACACCAGCCAGGCGGTGGCCACGACGATCACCACACCGGCCAGCGCCACCGCTGTGGTCGTCACCGTGCACTCCTGTCCGCTCGCATCCGGCGATTATCGCCGCAGTTCGCCGTCGCGCGCCGATGCGCGCGCCCGGTGCCCGCGCGCCCCGGTGAACCAGCGGAAAACAGACGTTGCCGAGGACTCGCCGGTGACCTTCGCCACGACACGCCGCAACCGTCCAGCACGGGGGCGGGGTGCCCGTGTGGCACGCGAAATGTTGTCGGACCCACGTGCCTAGAATGCCTAGGCCAACCCCCGTCGACACCCTGGGAGGAAGGACCGTCTTGGCTCCGTCCGGATCGTTCGTTCACCTGCACAACCACACCGAGTACTCCATGCTCGATGGTGCGGCGAAGATTTCGCCGCTGTTCGCGGAGGCGGAACGGCTGGGCATGACCGCCGTCGGCATGACCGACCACGGCAACATGTACGGCGCCTCGGAGTTCTACAACAGCGCCAAGAAGGCCGGCATCAAGCCGATCATCGGCATCGAGGCCTATATCGCGCCGGAGTCGCGGTTCAACACCAAGCGGGTGCAGTGGGGCGATCCTGGCCAGAAGAGCGACGACGTGTCGGGTTCGGGCGCCTACACCCACATGACCATGGTCGCCGAGAACGCGACCGGCCTGCGCAACCTGTTCAAACTGTCGAGCCTGGCCTCCATCGAGGGTCAGCTCGGCAAGTGGGCGCGCATGGACGAGGAGATCATCGCCCAGTACGCCGAGGGCATCATCGCCACGACCGGCTGCCCGTCGGGCGAGGTGCAGACCCGGCTGCGCCTCGGTCACGAGCGCGAGGCGCTCGAGGCCGCCGCGAAGTGGCAGGAGATCTTCGGCAAGGAGAACTTCTTCCTCGAGGTGATGGACCACGGCCTGTCCATCGAGCGCCGGGTCCGCGAGGGCTTGCTCAGCATCAGCAAGCAGCTCGACATTCCGCCCATCGCCACCAACGACTGCCACTACGTCACCAAGGACCAGTCGACCAATCACGAAGCGCTGCTGTGCATCCAGACCGGCAAGACGCTCTCGGACCCGACCCGCTTCAAGTTCGACGGTGACGGCTATTACCTGAAGTCCGCCGCGGAGATGCGCGCGATCTGGGACGCGGAGGTCCCCGGCGCCTGCGACAACACCGAACTCATCGGCGAACGCGTGCAGTCCTACGACGACGTGTGGGCCCACCGCGACCGGATGCCGATCTTCCCGGTGCCCGAGGGCCACACCCAGGCCACCTGGCTGCGCAAGGAAGTCCTCGACGGTCTGGATCGCCGCTTCCCCGACGGCCCGCCGCAGGACTACCTCGCCCGCGCCGACTACGAACTCGGCGTCATCTGCGAAATGGGTTTCCCCGCCTACTTCCTCGTCGTCGGTGACCTGATCCGCCATGCCCTCGAGGTCGGCATCCGCGTCGGCCCCGGCCGTGGTTCGGCCGCGGGCTCGCTCGTCGCCTACGCGATGGGCATCACCAATATCGACCCGATCCCGCACGGCCTGCTGTTCGAGCGGTTCCTCAACCCCGAGCGCGTGTCGATGCCCGATATCGATATCGACTTCGACGATCGCCGCCGCGGTGAGATGGTCCGCTACGCCACCGAGAAGTGGGGCAGCGACCGCGTCGCCCAGGTGATCACCTTCGGCACCATCAAGACCAAGGCCGCGATCAAGGACTCCGCGCGAGTCCTGTTCGGCCAGCCCGGTTTCGCCATCGCCGACCAGATCACCAAGGCGCTGCCGCCGCCGATCATGGCCAAGGACATCTCGGTCTCGGGCATCACCGACCCGGACCACGAGCGCTACAAGGAAGCCGCCGAGGTCCGTGAGCTGATCAGCTCCAACCCCGACGTCGCCAAGATCTACGAGACCGCGCGCGGCCTGGAAGGCCTGATCCGCAACGCGGGCGTGCACGCCTGCGCGGTCATCATGTCCTCCGAGCCGCTCACCGACGCGATCCCGGTGTGGAAGCGCGCGCAGGACGGCGCGATCATCACCGGCTGGGACTACCCGTCGTGTGAGGCCATCGGCCTGCTGAAGATGGACTTCCTGGGTCTGCGCAACCTCACCGTCATCGGTGACGCCCTGGAGAACATCAAGGCCAATCGCGGCATCGATCTCGACATGGATCATCTGCCGCTCAACGACCCGGCCACCTACGAGCTGCTCGCCCGCGGCGACACGCTCGGGGTGTTCCAGCTCGACGGCAGTGCCATGCGCGATCTGCTGCGCCGCATGCAGCCCACCGGCTTCGAGGACATCGTCGCCGTGCTGGCGCTGTACCGCCCCGGCCCGATGGGCATGAACGCCCACAACGACTACGCCGACCGCAAGAACGGTCGCCAAGAGGTCAAGCCGATCCACCCCGAGCTCGAAGAGCCGCTGAAAGAGATCCTGGCCGACACCTTCGGCCTGATCGTCTATCAGGAACAGATCATGCAGATCGCGCAGAAGGTCGCCGGGTACTCGCTCGGTCAGGCCGACATCCTGCGCCGCGCCATGGGTAAGAAGAAGCTCTCGGTGCTGGAGGAGGCCTACGCGGGCTTCCGCGAGGGCATGCTCAAGAACGACTTCTCCGAGCCCGCGATCAAGGCCCTGTGGGACACCATCCTCCCGTTCGCCGGCTACGCGTTCAACAAATCGCACGCCGCCGGCTACGGCCTGGTCTCCTTCTGGACCGCCTACCTCAAGGCCAACTACCCGGCCGAGTACATGGCCGGCCTGCTCACCTCCGTGGGTGACGACAAGGACAAGGCCGCGATCTACCTGTCGGACTGCCGCAAGATGGGCATCACGGTGCTGCCGCCGGATGTCAACGAGTCCGAGCAGAACTTCGCCTCGGTCGGCAAGGACATCCGCTTCGGTCTGGGCGCGGTCCGCAACGTCGGCGCCAACGTGGTGTCCTCGATCATCGCCGCGCGCAAGGAGAAGTCGAAGTTCACCGACTTCTCCGACTACCTGAACAAGATCGACGCGATCGCCTGCTCCAAGAAGGTCACCGAATCGCTCATCAAGGCAGGCGGTTTCGACTCCCTCGGGCATCCGCGCAAGGGCCTGCTGCTGATCCATTCCGATGCGATCGACGCGGTGATGTCGACCAAGAAGGCCGAGGCGATCGGCCAGTTCGACCTGTTCGGCGGCCTGGACGACGGCGACGACTCGGTGGCCTCGGTCTTCAATGTGAAGGTCCCCGAGGACGAATGGGAGACCAAGCACAAGCTCGCCCTCGAGCGCGAGATGCTGGGCCTCTATGTCTCCGGGCATCCGCTCAACGGCGTCGAGCACGTGCTGGCCGCCCAGGTCGACACGCCGATCCCGGCGATCCTGGAAGGCGACGTCAAGGACGGCGCGCAGGTGACCATCGGCGGCATCCTCGCCTCGGTCAACCGGCGGATCAACAAGAACGGCCTGGCCTGGGCCTCGGCGCAGCTCGAGGATCTCACCGGTGGCGTGGAGGTGCTGTTCTTCCCGCAGTCGTACTCGGTCTACGGCATGGACGTGGTCGAGGACGCCGTGGTGCTGGTCAAGGCGCGCGTGTCGGTCCGCGACGACCGCATCTCGCTGATCGCCAACGACCTTGTGGTGCCCGATCTCTCGGCGATCGGCGTGGCGAAGCCGGTATCGGTCGTGATGACGACCCGGATGTGCACGCCGGACAAGATCGGTGAGCTCAAGAAGGTGCTCTCGCGCCACCCCGGCACCTCCGACGTGCATGTCCGCCATGTCGGCGCGCGGGAGAAGACCACCCTGCTCAAGCTCGACGACAGCTGGCGGGTCAGCCCGTCCTCGGCGCTGATGGGCGATCTGAAGGCACTGCTCGGTCCCGGCTGCCTGGGCTGAGCCGGGCGCGGTGCTCCCGCGAGCACCGCGCGCCCCCGGCCGGTCGAGAAACGATGCTCATCGCCCGGCCGCGCAGGTCGGCGGGGACCGGGCTCGCCGCCGCGATCGCCCAGAAACCGGCGTCGACGAACGCGCTCACCACGCGCGTCCCGAACAGCATCCGGTACTCGCCGGTCAGCGCGCCGACGATATGCGCGGCCACCAGGACGGCGAGGAAGACCAGCAGGGTGTCGCACCGGGGCAGGCACAGCGTGACCACGGCGAGCACCGGTGTCCCGATCGGCATGCCGAGCGCGAAGCCCGAGATGACCAGGCCCGCAGGGGGAATGGAGACACCGAGATCGGCGGCGAGGTCGGTGAGCAGTCCGGCGAGTATCAGCTCGGAGCTGCCCTGGGCGAAGATCGACGACCCCAGGATGCAGAGGGCGGGCGGCACGGAGAGCTCTCTCTGCGGCGACGCGCATGCCGCTGATCGTCGCGGTCAGGAACCGGGCGAGGTCGCGGGCGGGGGTCGGTGGTGATCTCCCCGGCACGCTGCCCGTCAGTGATGGTGGCGGTGAGCGCGGCGAGGCTGCGGTCCTGGTCGGCGCGCAGCGTCGCCCTGACCGCGGTGTCGTGCGGGGCGAGTTCGACGGTCGAATCGAGCACCAGGCGGCCCGCCGGTTCGGCGTCCGGAGCGTCGGCGGCCTGGTCCAGGACCGCACGGAGACGATCGCGGGCCGGTGCGCCGCGGTCGAGGATCTCGAAGATGGTCGCGTTCTCGGTCGTCATGGAGCGCTGGAGCGCGCGGTCCACGTCGAGTTCCTTGGGACGGGCCATGACGGCGACCGTCGCGCGTTGTGGACATGTCAGTCCAGAACGGCCCCGGCGGGTGCTCATCGAAACCCGGCGGGCGACGAGCTAGCGTCGGGAGACGTGACGTCAGCGACTCGGCTCGATTCGCCACCACAACCCGCGCGGCCCGCGCGGCCGCGCCTGCGGGTGTCGCCGCGGGCCGTGCTGCTCGCCGCCGCCGCGCTGATCGTGGCGCAGCTGGTCCTGCGCGGCTGGGTCGCGGCGTCGGGGTTCTTCTACTGGGACGACTTCATCCTGCTCGGCGAGGTGGGGCGGCATCCGCTGTGGTCGGCGGAGTTGCTGTTCACCAGCCACGACGGACACGTGATGCCGATGGCGTTCGCGCTGACCTGGGTGGTGACCGCGGTGGCGCCGTTCGAGTGGGCAGTGGCGGCGGCCGTCCTGGTGCTGTTGCAGCTGCTGGCCTCCCTGGCCGTGCTGCGGCTGGTCGTCGTGCTGCTCGGGACCGGGCCACGCCTGCTGGTGCCGTTGACCTGCTACCTGTTCGTGCCGCTGACGGTGCCCGCCTTCGCCTGGTGGTCGGCCGCGGTGAACGCGCTGCCGCTGCAGATCGCGCTCGCCTGGGTCAGCGCGGACGCCCTGCGGCTCGTGCGCACCGGCCGCCGTCGGTACGCGGTGTCGGGCGCGGCCGGGTACGCGGTCGCGTTGCTGTGCTTCGAGAAGGCGGTGGTGGTGCTGCCGGTCGCGTTCGCGGTGGTGACGCTGTCGGCGTACGTCCGCGGGGAATCGGTGCGCGCGGTCGCCCGGCGCGGCGCCGCTCTCTGGACGGCGGCGGGCGGTGTGCTGCTGGCGTGGTCGGCGTTCTTCCTGCTGGTCATCCAGCGTCCGCGCGGGCTGTCCCGGCCCGAGCAGCCCACCGCGCTGCTGCGCCAAGCGCTCTCGGACGGCCTGGTACCCGCTCTGTTCGGGGGACCGTGGCGGTGGGAACGCTGGCAGCCCGCGACCCCGTGGGCCGATCCGCCCGGCGTGGCCGTCGCGCTGTGCTGGCTGCTGCTGATCGCGTTCGCGGCGTGGACGATCCGCACGCGAGTCCGGGTCGGCGCGGTCTGGGTGTGCGCGGCCGCCTACGTCGTGCTGACCGTCGCGCCGGTGGTGGTGCTGCGTGACGGACCGGGCACCGCGGCGCTGTTGCTGCAGTCCATCCGGTACTTCGCGGATGTCGCCGCGATCGCCTGCCTGGGACTCGCCCTGATCATGACCGCCGCGCACCGCGTGCCGCGTGGCGTCCACGCCGGTTCCTCGGTGGCCGATGACATGACGGCTCACGAGGCGGGAGAACGTCTCCGTGGCGGGCTCGCGGTGCGGCAGCTCGTCGCGGAGCGAGACGACGGTGATCGCGTTGGCTTCCGCGCGGTCGTGCCCGTGGCGGCGACCGTGATCTTCCTCGTGAGCAGCGTGTTTTCAACCGTCACCTTCACCCGCTCCTGGGAGCCGAGCCCGGCCCGCACCTACGTCACCGGGGTGCGCGCCGCACTCCCGGGCGCGGACGCGCCGCTCTTGCCGCAAGAGGTTCCCTGGAACGTGCTCAACCCCTTGGCCTTCCCACAGAACATGACCGACCAGGTATTCGCCGCGCTCGCCGGACCGGACACCTTCGCCCGCTCGACACCGCACCTGCGGATGTTCACCGACGACGGCGACCTCGTCGACGCCCAGGTGTGGTGGAACCGCTCGATCGTGCCCGCCCCGGAACCCGGCTGCGGCTACCGGATGACGCCGGGCGAGGCGCTCCGGCTGCCGCTGGACGGACCGATGCAGATCCGCGAATGGACCGCCCAGCTCAACTACCTGGCCGACCGCGACGGCGCGATCGCCGTCTCGTTCGAGGGCGCCGCCGAAACCGTCGCCGAGGTCAGGGCCGGACTGCACCCGGTCTACCTCCGCATGCTCGGCGGCGGCACGGCGCTGCGGGTCCGCGCGCTGACGCCGAACATCGAATTGTGCTTCGGCACAGGGCCGGTCGGGGTGGTGGCCCACGACTGACGTCGGCCGGAAGCCGGGAGCCCCACCGCGCGTGGCACCGGTCGCCCTGCCCGATGACCGCGCGCGTGCGATGCTGGGGCCATGAGGCAGTTTCGGGTCTGGGCGCCGGAGGCGGGGGCGGTGCGGCTGCAACTGGACGGGGTGACCCATGCGATGCGGCGCAATGGCGGCGGACGCTGGTCGGTCACCGTCGACGCAGGTCAGGGCGCCCGCTACGGGTTCCTGATCGACGACGATCCGACCGTGCTGCCCGACCCGCGCTCCCCGCGCCAACCCGACGGAGTGCACGAGCCCTCCGCCGTGCACGACCTGGACCCGGCGGCCTGGACCGACCGGAACTGGACCGGCAGACAGCTGGCCGGTTCGGTGTTCTACGAACTGCACATCGGCGCCTTCACCCCGGACGGCACCTTCGACGCGGCGATCGACCGGCTCGACCACCTGGTCGCGCTGGGCGTCACCACGGTCGAGCTGATGCCGGTCAACGCCTTCGACGGCACCCACAACTGGGGCTACGACGGCGTGCTCTGGTACGCGGTGCAGGAGAGCTACGGCGGTCCCGACGGCCTGCAACGCTTCGTCGACGCCTGCCACGCGCGCGGCCTGGCGGTCTGCCTGGACGTGGTCTACAACCATCTCGGCCCCTCCGGCAACTACCTGCCCCGCTTCGGCCCCTACCTCACCTCGGGGCGCAATACCTGGGGCGAGAGCCTGAACCTGGACGGTCCCGGCTCCGACGCGGTCCGCCGCCACATCATCGACAATGCCCTGCGCTGGCTGCGCGACTTCCACATCGATGCGCTGCGCATCGATGCCGTGCACGCGCTGGTCGACCGCACCGCGACCCACCTGCTCGAGGAACTCGTCGTCGAAACCACCGCGCTGTCGGCGCATCTGGGCCGCCCGCTGAGCCTGATCGCCGAAAGCGACCTCAACGACCCTCGCCTGATCACGCCGCGCGCGGCGGGCGGCTACGGCCTGACCGGCCAGTGGAACGACGACCTGCACCACGCCGTGCACACGGCCGTGTCCGGTGAACGGCAGGGCTACTACGCCGATTTCGGCTCGCTGGCCTGCCTGGCCCAGACCCTCACCCACGGGTTCTTCCACGCCGGCACGTATTCCAGCTTCCGCGGCCGCACCCACGGCACGCCGATCCCGCGCGCGCTGATCCCCGGCAGCGCCCTGCTCGGCTACACCTGCACCCACGACCAGATCGGCAACCGGGCCGTCGGCGACCGCCCGAGCGCCTATCTCACCCCGGGACAGCTGGCGGTGAAGGCGGCGCTGGTGCTGCTCTCGGCGAGCACGCCGATGCTGTTCATGGGCGAGGAATGGGGTGCGCGCACCCCGTTCCAGTTCTTCACCTCGCACACCGACCCGGTCGTCGGCGCGGCCACCGCGGCCGGCCGCCGGGCCGAATTCGCCGAGCACGGCTGGTCCACCGACGAGGTGCCCGACCCGCAGGACCCGGACACCTTCCTCCGCTCCAAGCTGGACTGGACCGAACCGACCAGGGAACCGCATGCCCGGCTGCTGGCCTGCTATCGCGCGCTGCTCGCTCTGCGCAGGAGCAGGTCCGAGTTCACCGACCCCTGGCTGGAACGGGTCTGGGCCGACTACGACGAGGCGAATCGCTGGTTCGTGCTGCGGCGCGGCCGGATCTCGGTGGTCTGCAACCTGTCCGAGGACGAGACGGTGATCCCGGTGCACGGCCGGGTGCTGCTCGCCTGGGCGCCCGCGACCGAATCCGGTGCGGGAACGTTCATCTCGGGGCACAGTTTCGCCGTGCTGGAAGAGGGCGACGGCGCGGGGACCGTGGTCACCGACTGATCCGCGCAGAGCACGGCTCGGCTACGGTCGCCGGTAGACCGTTGCCCAAGCGAACAGACGTCCGTACGGTTGAACGATGAGCAACGACGCTTATGGGCAGGACAGCGCTGCCCTCCCGGCCGGTGTGGGCGGTCACGCCGCGGCCGGATTCGGTCCGCTGGTGCGCGCTTTCGCCACCTTGATCGGCCATCGCCGCGGCGCGGGCGGCGCCATCGCGATCTATCGGCACGGCGAACCCCTGGCCCATCTGTGGACCGGCAGCGCGGGGGACCGGCCGTGGACCGCCGACACCGCGCCCATCGTGTTCTCCGCGACCAAGGGCGTCACCGCCACCGTCATCCACCGGCTCGCCGATCGCGGCCTGATCGACTACCAGGCGCCGGTCGCCGAGTACTGGCCGCGCTTCGCCGCGCGTGGCAAGGGCGCGATCACCGTCGCCGACCTGCTCACCCATCGGGCGGGCCTGTCGTCGCTGCCCGCGATCGCGACCACCGCCGCCGAATCCCTCGACCACGAGCTCATGGAGGACCGGCTCGCGCTGGCCACCCCCGACCGGCTGCTCGGCATCCCGACTTACCACGCGCTGACCTACGGCTGGCTGCTGGCCGGGCTGGCCAGGGCCGTCACCGGGCAGAGCATGAGCACGCTCATCCGCAGCGAGGTCACCGATCCGCTCGGCATCGACGGCATCCACCTCGGCCGCCCGGCCGTCGGATCGTCCACGGAATACGCCCGGCTGGCGGGCGCGCACCTGAGCGTGGCGGGCCACCCGATCGCCGCCGCTTTCCTCGACCGGATCGGTCAGCGGTTTCCCGGCCCGCTCGGCGCGGCGGCCCGCTGCCTGTTCGTGCCCGGGCTCGACGGCATCCTCGACGGTGACGAGCCGGCCATCCTCGATTCCGAGATGCCCGCGGGCAACGGTGTGTGCACCGCGCCGGGCCTGGCCAGGATGTACTCCGCGCTGGCCGACGGACTCACCGTCGACGGCAGGCCGTTCCTGGCGCCCGGGACCCACCGGACGATCCGGCGGGTACAGACCTACCGCCTCGACCACGCCCTGTTCTACTTCCCGATGATGTGGCACCTCGGCTATCACTCGATGCCGGTACCCGGCGCGCGCAACGCCTTCGGCCACATCGGGCTCGGCGGGTCCTTCGGCTGGGTCGACCCGCAGTCGGGCCTGTCGGTGGCCTTCGTGCACAACCGCCTCGACCAGGGTCTGCTGCCCTACGACCAGCTCGCGATGAGCTGGCTGCTGCCGCTGGCCGTGGCGGGCGCACGCTCGTCCCGGTCGGCCGCGCAGCGCCCGGACCGCGCCGCGGCGTAGTCCGGGGCTGTCGCGTCCGGACTAGGTGAGGTAGCGGTACGCGGGAGAACCCGGTTCCAGGCGCTCGGCCTGGATCGGGGACTCCTCGATGCGGTGCAGCAGCGACGCCAGATCGTCGGTGGCGCCGAGCTCGATACCGACCAGCGCGGCCCCGGTCTCCCGGTTGTTGCGCTTGACGTACTCGAACATGGTGATGTCGTCGTCGGGGCCGAGGACGTCGTCGAGGAAGCGGCGCAGCGCGCCGGGTTCCTGCGGGAAGTCGACGAGGAAGTAGTGCTTGAGACCCCGGTGCACCAGCGAGCGCTCGATGATCTCGCCGTAGCGGGAGACATCGTTGTTGCCGCCGGACACCAGCACGACCACCGTCGATCCCGGCTCGATCTCGATCTCGGCCAGCGCCGCCGTGGCCAGCGCGCCCGCGGGCTCGGCGATGATGCCCTCGCTCTGGTACAGGTCGAGCATCGCGGTGCAGATCGCGCCCTCGTCGACCTGCATCATCCGGAAAGAGGCGGTGCCGGTGGGGGATTCGGTGGTGGTGAGCAGCGGCAGCGAGGCATGCGAGACCACCCGGCCACCGAACGAGGACGCCGCCTGATACGGCAGGTTGCCGATGCGGCGCACGGCCGCGCCGTCGACGAACGGGTCGATCTCGGGCAGCGTGACCGGACCGCCCGCCACCAGTGCGGCGGTCATCGAGGCCGCGCCCGCGGGCTCGACGCCGAGCAGACCGGCCTGCGGCGCGCGTTCGCGCAGATAGGTGCCGATGCCGGCGAGGCAGCCGCCACCACCGACCGGGACGATGACCAGGTCGGGCGCGGTGCCCAACTGCTCGAGGAATTCCGCGGCGATGGTGCCCTGACCGGCGGCGGTGCGCGGGTCGTCGAACGGCGGCACCATGGTCGCGCCGGTGCGGGCCACATCGTCGGCGGCGGCCGCGGCGGCCGCGTCGTAGGTCTCGCCGACGGCGATCAGCTCGACGAACTCGCCGCCGTGCACGCGGATGCGATCGCGCTTCTGCTTCGGGGTGGTGGTCGGCACGTAGATGCGCCCGCGCACGCCCATGGCCTGACAGGCGAAGGCCACGCCCTGAGCGTGATTGCCCGCGCTGGCCGCGACCACACCGGCCGCGCGCTCGGCGGCGGTGAGCTGGACCATCAGGTTGTAGGCGCCGCGCAGCTTGTACGAGCGCACCGCGGTGAGGTCTTCGCGCTTGAGGTAGACCTGCGCACCGGTGCTCGCCGACAGCCGCGCGGAGTACTGCAGCGGTGTCGGCTCGATGATGTCGGAAATTCGCTTGGCGGCGGCGTCGATCTCGTCCGCGGTCAGCGGCGGACGGGTTACGGACACTTCGGCGACGTCAGCGATGGGGGACACCCGGTAAATGCTACCGAGGGGCTCGAGCGCTGCGAGAGCGCGCCTCCCGTCGCCGGACCAGCCGCGATGACGGGCCCGGCGACGCGGCGTCAGCGCGGGGTGAGGACGAAGACGGGGATCTGGCGATCGGTCTTCTTCTGGTACTCGGCGTAGTCCGGCCACACCGCCACGGCGCGGTCCCACCACAGCGCCTTCTCGTCACCGAAGACCTCGCGAGCGGTGTAGTCCTTGGTGACGGTGCCGTCGCGCAGTTCGACGTGCGGCTCGGCCTTGATGTTGAAGTACCAGACCGGGTGCTTGGGCGCGCCGCCCAGCGAGGCGACGACGGCGTACTCGCCGTCGTGCTCGACGCGCATCAGCGGGGTCTTGCGGAGTTTGCCGGTCTTGGCGCCCTTGGTGGTCAGCAGGATGACGGGCTTGCCCTGCAGTGAGGTGCCCTCGGCTCCGCCGGAGTTCTCGTAGGTCTCGGCCTGGGTACGGGCCCAGTCCGAAGTGCTCGGTGCGTACTCTCCAGTCAGTGGCATGACCTGGACAACGACCGTGCGCGGTGTGATGTTCCCGACAGGTCCGGCCAGGAAAGTTCGGTGGCCCGAACTTCGATGTCCGCCTATCCTGTGTGCATGGCAGTGGTCACCCCATCGGCAGCATCCGCGACGGTCGACATCGCGGGCAGTGCGTGGCCGGTCTACAAGCTCGAGGCGCTGGTCGCCGGGCTCGTCGTCGGTGCCCTGCTGCTGCTGATCCTCGGTTCGGCCCAGTCCGCCGTGCTCGCCGCGGCCGCCGTCGCCGCGCTGCGCTGGTCGGTCGGTGCCGCCAGGGCGCACTCACTCCGCTAGGTCGAGTTCGCGCAGCTCTCCGCGTGAGAGCACCCCCAATTTCGGATACGCCTTGTACAGGTGATGCCCGACCGTGCGGTGACTCAGCAACAGGCGCGCGGCGATCTCCCGGTTCGACAGGCCCTGCGCGGCCAGCCGCACGATCTGTGACTCCTGCGGGGTGAGCACGCTGAGCGGGCCCGCCGCGGGGCGCGCGGCGGCGCCGACGCCGAGCGCGGCCAGTTCGGCGCGGGTGCGTTCCCGCCACGGTCCGGCCTCGAGCCGGTCGAACAGCTCCAGCGCCTGTTCCAGCTGGGTACGCGCGTCGACCTTGCGCTTGTCGCGGCGCAGCCATTCGCCGTAGAGCAGCCGGGTACGGGCCTCGTCGAACGGCCGCTGGGCCGTGAGCGCGGCCAGGAAGTGCTCTTCGGCGTCGGCGCCCTCGGCGAGCATCGCCGCGCCCCTGGCGGCCCCGGCCGCGATCCATGCCTGACCGGTTCGCCGCGACCACGCGCCGAGCTGTTCCTGCGCCGCGACGGCCCGGTCGGTGTCGCCGAGCCGGGCCGCCACCTCCACCTGATCGACCAGGGTGCGCAATCCGCTGACGTGATGCCGGGCCGGTTCGACGGTCATATGGTCCAGTTCGGCCTGCGCCTGATCCAGTCTGCCCTGGCCGAGGGCGAGCAGCGCCAGCGCCGCGTGCGCCCAGGGCGCGCCCACGGACTGTGTCCCGCCGAACTCCTCGGCGACCGCGCGATCGGCGTAGGCGCGGCAGGACTCCTCGTCCCCGCGCAGCGCGGCCCCGTAGGCCAGGAAGGCGGTGAGCTGGCTGATCCACTGCGGCTGGCCGATGTCCTCGGCGATCCGCAGCCCTTCCCCGGCGGCGATCCGGCTCTCGCCGGGGCGGCCACCGAACAGCTCGGCCTCGGCGCGGAAGAACAGCAGGGGCGCCAGCAGCGCGATCCGGCCCTGCTCCCTGGCTTCGCCGATGAGGACCTCGGCCAGCTCGCCGACCTGGTCGTCCTGGCCGACGACGAGCCCGCTGCCGCACAGCTGGACGAGGTCGGCGGGACTGTCGGCGCCGTTGGCGCGGGCCGCCTCCGCCGCCACCCGCAGGTCGACCGTGCGCCGCCCGGCCACCGCGCCGGTCAGGTAGCGCACGATCGGGGTGACCGGATCGTCGGCGTCCAGGCACAGCGTGGCCAGCAACGCGGCGACCTCGTCCAGCTCGGCGGGACCGAGATACCAGGCGGTATGCACCGCCCTGGTGACGATGCGCGCCGCCGCGCGCGGATCGGTCTCCCGCGCCGCCACCGCCATCAGGCGCCGATGCGCGGACCCCGGCTTGCCCGCGGCGAATTCGGCCTGCGCGCGCACCAGCTCGAGGCGCGCCTCGAACGCGTCGTCGGTCGACATCGCCGCGGCGCGCTCGGCCAGCCGCGCGGCCTGCTCGGTGAGCCCGGCCTCGGTGGCGGTCTCGGCGGCCAGGACGAGTCGGCGCAACCGGGCGTCGGAGTCGGCGCTGAGTGCCGCGGCCCGGTCGTAGGCGGCGACCGCGCCGTGGAATCCGTTGCGGCGCCTGGCCCGGTCGGCGGTGTGCTCTAGCGCGGTGGCCGCCGCCTCGTCGGGACCGGTCGCGGCGCAGGCGAGATGCCAGGCGCGCAGGTCCGCGCTGTCGGCGTCGTCGAGCGCGGTGGCGAGCGCGCGGTGGGCGGCCAGGCGTTCGGTGAGCGCCGACCCCTGGTAGACCGCGGCGCGGGAGAGCGGGTGACGCCAGGTCAACACCTGCCCGTCGGTGCGCACCAGGTCGGCGTCCTGGGCCGGCTGCAGATCGTCGAGACCCGCGCCGAGGCTCGCGGCGGCGCGCAGCACCGGCGCCAGATCCTCGGCGCCGGCGGCCGCGGCGATCAGCAGGATCATCCGGGTTCCCGCGGGCAGGCGGGCGACCCGGCCGTGGAAGGCCAGCTGGAGCCGCTGGGTCAACGGCAGCGGATTCGGATTCTCGGCGCTCTCCGCCGCAGCCGGAAGTTCCAGCAGGGCAAGGGGATTGCCACCCGCCTCGGCGAGCAGACGATAGCGGGTGGTGGGCGAGAGCCGGGTCGGGCCCGCGTCGAGCAGGGCCGCGGCGGCGTCGGCGCGGAGGCCGGACAGCGCCAGTTCCGGCAGCCCCGGCGCGGGGAAATCGTCGGGGCCGGACCGGGTGGCGAACAGGATCACCACGCCTTCGGCGTCGAGTCTGCGGGCGGCGAACAGCAGGGTTTGCGCCGTCGCCGGGTCCAGCCAGTGCGCGTCGTCGATCAGGACCAGCAGGGGTCCCTCGGCCGCTTCCTCGGCCAGCAGGGTGAGCACGGCCAGGCCGATCAGCATCGGGTCCGCGGGCGCGCCGTCGCCCAGTCCGAACGCGGCGTCCATCGCGTCGCGCTGTCGTGGCGGCAGCTGCCGCACCAGTTCCATCGCCGGCCGCACCAGCAGATGCAGTGCCGCGAACGGCAATTCGGCCTCGGACTCGATACCGGCGCTGCGGATCGCCGGAATGCCCTGCGCGGCCGCATAATCCAGCAGGGCCGACTTGCCGATCCCCGCCTCGCCCCGCAGGACCAGCGCCCCGCTGCGCCCGGCCCGCGCGCCCGCGAGCAGGTCATCGATCGTGGCCTGTTCGGGTTCGCGTCCGTGCAGCATGCGCACCACGGTAGCGCCGTACCGGTACCGGCGGTATCTCCGTCGCCGGAAGTACCTATAGACGACTGATTCGACCTACCCCCGGCGCGCCATAACGTAGGTGTCATCGCAGGAACAACCCGCGAAACACCAGCTCACAGCATATTTCGGAGGTCGAGATGAACACCGTCGTCGCGCAGTACCTGGAGGCCTGGAACACCCGTGAGCCCGGCGCCCGTCGCGCCGCGGTCGCCCGCCTGTTCACCCCCGAGGCCCGCTACGTCGACCCGCTGGTCGCCGTCACCGGCCACGCCGAACTCGAGGCCGCCATCGCCGGCGTGCAGACCCAGTTCCCCGACTGGACCTTCCGCCTGGCCGGCCCGGTCGACGCCCACCACGACCAGGTGCGTTTCACCTGGGGCCTCGGCCCCGCCGAGGGCGAGCCCGTGGTGATCGGCTTCGACGTCGCCGTCCTCGCCGACGGCCGCATCGACAGCGTCTACGGCTTCCTCGACCGAGTACCCGCCTCCGCCTGACACCCCTTCACAGCCAAGGAGATCCGCCATGACCACCGCCACCGTCTCGTCTCGCCTGTCCACCCTGCTCACCCCGGGCGAGCCGCTGCTGCTGCTCTCGCTGCGCCTCGACGCCGTCGTCACCACGGTCAACGGCGTCGCCTACCTCGCCCTGGCTCCGCTGCTGGAACGGCTGCTCGGCCTCGACTCCCGGGCTGGCCTCGCGATCGGCGCCTTCCTCACCGCCTACGGTCTCGCGGTCGCGGTGGTCGGGCGGAGGTCTCCGGTGTCACGGACCGGGGCGGCGGCGGTCGCGATCGGCAACGCGACCTGGGTCGTCGCGAGCCTGATCGCCGTGGTCACCGGCGTCCTCGGGCTGACCGTGGCGGGCGCGGTGTGGGGGGTGCTGCAAGCGGTCACGGTCGGTGCCTTCGCGGCACTGCAGTACCGCGGCCTGCGCGGCACCGGCCACTGACAGCGACCCCGAAACGCGCGGCCACGACCATCGTGGCCGCGCGTTTCGCGCGCCGTACCGTCATCGATATGGCCGTCCCCGACGAGCAGTTGCCATCCTTCCGCGCCGACGCCGCCGGTGCGGCCGACGACCTGCTGGTGACCCTGCTGGATCGGCAGGCCGAGCTGTCCGGCGTGGTCCGCATGCGGCGCTGGGTCATGGACGTCCTCGCGCCGCAGCCCGGGGAAACCGCCCTCGACATCGGTTCCGGCACCGGCTCGGAGGTCCTGGCCTTCGCCGCACGGGTGGGCCCGCGCGGCCGTGCCGTCGGGGTCGACGCCAACCCGGCCATGGCGGCGGTCGCCCGCGACCGGGCGCGCGGCACCGCCGCCGAGTTCGCCGAGGGCACCGCCGCCGCGCTCCCGCTGCCGGACGGCTCCGTCGATGTGGTCCGCTGCGAACGGGTCTTCCAGCACCTCGACGACCCAGCTGTCGTCGCCGCGCTCGCGGAGCTGATGCGGGCGACCACCGCCAACCCGGGCTCCGGTCGGCTCCTGCGCGGGCTGCTGGTGCGGGCGGGATTCGTCGTCGACGATCAGGCCGCGACCGCGGTGATCTGGGACGCGGAGACCGCGACACCGCTGGTCGGGCAGATGGTGGCCACCGGCCGAGCCGCCGGGGTGATCACCGCCGACCACGCCGAGGAGCTGACCGCCGCGGTCGCGCACGGCGTCGCGACCAGCGACTACCACCTGTCGGTCACGATGTTCGCGGTGCTCGCCCACCGGCCGTGACGTCGGCTCAGCGCACCAGCAGGGCCACCGGCAGCCGGGTGAACAGCTTGTCCAGCCGGACGCTGCCCGCGAACGTGGTGCCGGTGAGCCGATCGATCCAATTGCCTTCCGGCAGATGCAGAGTGGTGTCGAGCCAGCCGGTCGCGGCCAGCCCGACCGAGTGCCTGGTCGCGGCCACGATCACCTCCGGCGCCTCGCCCGCGGGCCCGCGCCCGAAGGCGACCAGCCGCTGCGCGTGCTCGCCGACCGCATAGAGCGGGCGGTACATCCCGCCGACGAAGCACTCCGGCCGTTCCCTGCGCAACCACAGCGCGTAGGCGACCACCCACATCTTCGCCGCCCCCGTGGTGTCCAATGTCGGCGGCTCGGTGAGGGATTGGAGCAGCCCGGCGCGCACGGCGAAGTTCACCGGGCGGCGGTTGTCCGGGTCGACGAGGGAGTCCTCCCACAGTTCGGTGCCCTGATAGATGTCCGGGATACCGGGCCCGCACAGCTGTAACAGCTTCTGCGCCACCGCGTCCGACCACGCGTGCGGGGCCAGCTCGTGGGCCAGATCGCCGATGCCGGTACCGACGGGGCCGTCGATCACCGCGTCCAGCCAGTGGTGCACCGCCGACTCGAACTCCGCGTCCGGTTCCTCCCAGGAGGTCTTGGTCCCGGCCTCGCGAATCGACTTCTCCGCGAACAGATGCAGGCGATCACGCAGTCCCGGCACCGACGAGGCGGGCCGCCCGTCGGCGGGCCAGACCCCGAACATGTTCTGCAGCAGGAACAGTGCTGTCGCGCCGTCGGGCGCGGGCGTGGTCTCCAGCCAGCCGCGCACCCGCTGCGACCAGACCTCGGCCACCTGCGACAGCACCCCGATCCGGGCGCGCACGTCCTCGCCGCGCTTGGTGTCGTGGGTCGACAGCGTCGTCATGGTCGCCGGCCAGCGCTGCGACCGTTCGCTGTTGGACAGGTGGAAGTCGTTGACGGAGTGCCCGAAGCGCGCCGGATTGCCGCCCACCTCCTGCAACGACACCAGCCGCGCGCCCTGATAGAACATGGTGTCCTCGACCGACTTGGCGGTGATCGCGCCACACACCTGGGAGAACCGCGTCGCCGCCTCGCCACCCACCGACAGCGCGGTCACCAGTACCGACAGCGGCACCGTCAGTTCGGCATTGCGTTTTTCCACCTCGGCGACGACCGCGGCGGTGATCCCGGCCAGCGGCGCGTAGTCCACCCGGTACACCGGCATGAACGCCAGCACCTCGATGGTCGCGTTGCTCACGGCGAGGGTGTCGAAGCTGCCCGCGTTGCCGTCGCGCTTGATCGCGGCGACCAGCCGCCGGATCTCGGGCGCCAGAATGGTTTCCGCGACGGCGCGCTTGATCCGGTGCTCGGTTTCGCCGAACCAGGCCCGGTCGCTGCCGTGCCCGGCGACGTGCTGGGACAGCTCGGTCAGCGCGGTCTCACCAGCCGGATCGATCAGGACGCCGCCGAGATCGGCGAGCGCGTCGTAGCCGGTGGTGCCGTCGACCGGCAGCGTCGCGTCGAGCGGTTCCCGGTTGGCCAGGATCTTCTCCACCAGCAGCAGCCGCTGCGGGCCGATCAGCCTGCGCAGCCGGGTCAGATAGGCGCTCGGATGCGACAGGCCGTCGGGATGGTCCACCCGCACACCGTCGATGAGATCGTGTTCGCACCAGGCGGCCAGCTCGCGGTGGGTCGCCTCGAAGACCTCGGGATCCTCCTGCCGGATCGCGGCCAGACTGCTCACCGCGAAGAACCGGCGGTAGGTGCACACGCCGGCCTTCCAGCTCACCAGCCGGTAGTGCTGGCGATCGTGGATGCGCAGCGCGTTGTCGCCGTCGGTGCCCGGTGCGATCGGGAACCGCAGATCGTGCAGCGCGAGCATGGGTTCGGGGCCGGATCGGTCGACGGTCAGCGCGGCCGGGTCGTTCTCGCTCTGCAGCACCGGCAGCGCGAGCCGCCCGCCTGCCCCGTTGCCCGGACTCCAATCGATGTCGAAGTACTTCGCGTACTTGGACTGCTGCCCGTCGCGCAGCACATCCCACCACCACGGGTTCTGTCGCGGATCGGCCACGCCGACGTGATTGGGCACCAGGTCGACGATCAACCCCATCCCGCGACTGCGCACCTCGTCCGAGAGCGCCTTGAGCCCGGTCGGCCCGCCCAGCGCCGCCGACACCGTCGTCGGATCGGTGACGTCGTAGCCGTGCGTCGAGCCGTGCCCGGCGGTCAGGATCGGCGACAGATACAGATGCGAGACCCCCAGTTGCTGCAGGTATTCGGCGATGGCCCGGGCATCGGCGAAGGTGAGCGCGTCCGGCCGCAGCTGCAGCCGGTAGGTGCTGCGCACCGTGCTCGGCCGGATGGGCGCGCGGTGCAGCAGGGTCAGCGGATCGGTCACGTAGGTCTCGGTCATCGTTTCGGCTAGGTGGTTCGGCGCAGGACGAGCAGGCAGCGGCTGGGGACGGGCAGGGACGCGGCCGCGGGGTGGGCCCCGTCGGCCGCTCCGGTGGGGGTCGAACAATCCAGGGCCAGTGTCCATTCGGCACCGAACTCCGGTCCTGGCAGCACGAAATCGAGCGCTTCGTCGTGCGCATTGAAGCACAGCAGGAACGAGTCGTCGCTGATGCGTTCGCCGCGCGGTCCCGGCTCCGGAATGCCGTCTCCGTCGAGCAGCACCGCCAGGGACTTGCCGAAGCCGCTGTGCCAGTCGTCGGTGGTCATCTCCGCGCCCGCCGGGGTGAACCAGGCGATCTCGCGGTTGCGGCCCGCGCCGTCACCCGGGCCCGCGGCCAGGAAGCGGCGCCGCCGGAAGATCGGGTGCTGCGTGCGCAGGGCGATCACCGAGCGGGTGAACTCGAGCAGGTCGGCGTTGGTCTGCGCCAGCGACCAGTCCATCCACGACAGCGGCGAATCCTGGCAGTACACATTGTTGTTGCCGAGCTGGGTGCGCCCGATCTCGTCGCCGTGGGCCAGCATCGGCGTGCCCTGGCTCAGGATCAGCGTGGCCAGCAGGTTGCGCTGCTGGCGCGCCCGCAGTTCCAGGATCGCCGGATCGTCGGTCGGCCCCTCGACGCCGCAGTTCCACGACCGGTTGTGGCTCTCGCCGTCGCGGTTGTCCTCGCCGTTGGCGTCGTTGTGTTTCTCGTTGTAGGACACCAGGTCCCGCAGCGTGAAGCCGTCGTGCGCGGTGACGAAGTTGATGCTGGCGCTCGGGCGGCGGCCGGTCGACTCGTACAGATCCGAGGAACCGGTGAGCCGATAGGCGAACTCGCCCAGTGTCGCCGGCTCGCCGCGCCAGTAGTCGCGCACGGTGTCGCGGTACTTGCCGTTCCACTCGGTCCACAGACTCGGGAAGTTGCCGACCTGATAGCCGCCCTCGCCGACGTCCCAGGGTTCGGCGATGAGCTTGACCTGACTCACCACCGGATCCTGGTGCACCAGGTCGAAGAACGCGGAAAGCCGGTCCACGTCGTGTAATTCGCGCGCCAGCGTGGCGGCCAGATCGAACCGGAAGCCGTCGACGTGCATGTCCAGAATCCAGTAGCGCAGCGAGTCCATGATCAGCTGCAGGGTGTGTGGATGCCGCACATTGAGGCTGTTGCCGGTGCCGGTGTAGTCCTTGTAGTGCGCCGGATCGGTCTCGTCGAGCCGGTAGTAGGCGGCGTTGTCGATGCCGCGCAGACTCAGCGTCGGCCCCAGGTGATTGCCCTCGCCGGTGTGGTTGTAGACCACGTCGAGGATCACCTCGATGCCCTCGGCGTGCATCGCGCGCACCAGCGCCTTGAACTCGGCGACCGCGGCGTCACCGCGCGGGCGGGCCGAGTACTGGTTGTGCGGGGCGAGATAGCCGATGCTGTTGTAGCCCCAGTAGTTGCGCAGTCCCTGATCGGTCAGCACGTGATCGTGGAAGAACTGGTGCACCGGCATGAGCTCGATCGCGGTGACGCCCAGGCTCTTCAGATGCCCGATGATCGCCGGATGCGCCAGGCCCGCGTACGTGCCGCGCAGTTCCTCCGGCACGTCGGGGTGGGTCATCGTCATGCCCTTGACGTGCGCCTCGTAGATCACCGTCTCGTGATAGGGGCGGTTCGGCGGTCGGTCGGCGCCCCAGTCGAAGAACGGGTTGATCACCACGCCGGTCATGGTGTGGCCCAGCGAATCCAGGCCGTAGGTGTAGAGCGACGGGTCGTTGACGAACTGCCCGTCGAAGGCCTTCCCGTACGGATCGAGCAGCAGTTTGCTCGGATCGCAGCGCAGGCCCAGCTCGGGTTCGTACGGTCCGTGGACGCGGAAGCCGTAGCGCTGACCCGGGGTGATCGCGGGGAGATAGGCGTGCCAGACGTAACCGTCGACCTCGTCGAGTTCGACCCTGGTCTCGGCGCCGTCCTTGGCGATCAGGCTCAGTTCCACCTTGGTGGCGACCTCGGAGAACACCGAGAAATTCGTCCCCGCGCCGTCGTAGGTGGCGCCCAGCGGATACGCGGTGCCCGGCCACACGCCCAGTGGGGTCACCTCACCGGATCGGTCGTTCGGGCTCGACATGCTACGACAGTAGAGGAATCCGGTCCCCGCCCGCGCGCGGTGCGCGTGGGTGCTTCGTCACCCCTGGTCAACGCGCATCGGCCGCACTCGCGGCTGCGAGCAGCCGCCTGGCGTAGCCGGTGCGCCGGGCCAGCGCGGCCAGGCCGCCGAAGATCAGCCGCTGCAACGGCGCGGGTGGGCCGGCCAGATACCCGTCCTGATACTCCCAGAGCAGCCCGAGAGCGAGCGGATTGCGGGGCAGTCCGCTCGCGGTGGTCCGGCCGGTGTTGTCCAGGCCGGTCCAGAACGCGAACATCTCCCAGTGCAGCAACGGCGGGCGGATCACGTGGTCCATGACGGTGTCCTCGGCCTCGTTCCAGAACTCGTGTACGGACCGCGGCGGCGCCGTGACCGTGTCGCCCGGGCCGGCGACGATCTCCGTGCCGTCGATGCGGAACCGGACGCGGCCGACGCGGACGGTCCAGGTCTCACCGATTTCTGGATGCCAGTGCGGACCCGCCTGCCTGCCGCGTTGGGGGAGGACGTGCTCGAGCCACAGATTGGCGCCCTCGAGGTCGGCTCCACGGTCGACGAGCGTCACGCGGTGCCCGTTGCGGAAGGTGAGGACGGTGCCGATGTCAGCCATGGTTCAGATATAAAGGTAACCTTCCTATTATGTCAACGGACAATTCGCCAACTCTGCTGAAGCTGCTCGTCCAGGCCGCCGATGCCGTCGAGCGTGAGCTGGACCGCGAGCTGCGCGCGGAACTCGGCCCTGAGCTGCGGCCCGCGCACTACGCCGTATTCCGGTATCTGGAACCGGCCGGTACCCGGGTTACCGCGCTCGCCGATGCGGCGGGCATAACCCAGCAGTCGATGGGCGAGCTCGTCACCCACTTGGAGCGGTGCGGCTATGTCGAACGTCGCCCCGACCCCGCAGACGGCCGGGCGCGCTTGGTCGTTGCCACCGCGGCGGGCGGCACGGCGCTCGCGGTGGCGGGCGAGTGTCTCCGCCGGATCGAGGCGGCGATCTCGGCCGAACTCGGTGGAGCCGCGCTGGCCGAGGTTCGGGCCGCGCTGGCGCGCATTCCCGCGGCGATCGCCGTTCGGCCCGTCGAACCCGTCACGCGAGTGCTAACTTGAACGATGTTCAAGGCCGTCGGCGACGGCACCGGGCGACGACGAGGAAACCTGTGGACCTGACCCCCGAGCAGATCAGCGCCCTCGATGCCGAGCACGTCTGGCATCCCTACGGCGGCTTTCCCGCGACCACCGAACCGCTGGTCGTCGCGAGCGCGGCGGGCACCAGGCTGACGCTGGCCGACGGCCGCGAGCTGGTCGACGGGATGAGTTCCTGGTGGGCGGCGGTGCACGGCTACCGGCACCCGGTGCTCGACGCCGCCCTGCTCGCGCAGTCGCGGCGGATGAGTCACGTCATGTTCGGCGGCCTCACCCACGAACCGGCCACCCGGCTCACCCAGCTGCTCGTCGAGCTCACGCCGCCCGGCCTGGACAAGGTCTTCCTCTGTGACTCCGGCTCGGTCTCGGTCGAGGTCGCGGCGAAGATGTGCCTGCAGTACTGGCGCGGCGTCGGTGCGCCGGGCAAGCACCGGCTGCTCACCTGGCGCGGTGGCTACCACGGCGACACCTTCACCCCGATGAGCGTGTGCGACCCCGACGGCGGCATGCACGCGCTGTGGACCGATGTCCTCACCGAGCAGGTCTTCGTCCCCGCCCCGCCGGCGACCTTCGAGGCCGACTACGTCGCCGAGCTCGAGCGAGCCGTCGCGGAACATCGCGACGAGCTGGCCGCGGTGATCGTCGAACCGGTGGTCCAGGGCGCGGGCGGGATGCGCTGGCACGACCCGCGCTACCTCACCGAGCTGCGCCGGATCTGCGACGAGAACGACGTGCTGCTGGTCTTCGACGAGATCGCCACCGGATTCGGCCGCACCGGCGAACTGTTCGCCGCCGACCACGTCGGCGTCGCCCCGGACGTGATGTGTGTCGGCAAGGCGCTGACCGGCGGCTATCTCACCCTCGCCGCCACGCTGTGCACCGCGCGCATCGCCGAGACGATCAGCACCGCGCACGGCGGGCTCATGCACGGACCCACCTTCATGGGCAATCCGCTGGCCTGCGCCGTCGCGATCGCCTCGATCGAACTGCTGCGATCGCGGGACTGGCGCGGTGAGGTCGCCCGGATCGAAGCCGAGTTGCGCGAAGGCCTGGCGCCGCTCGCCGGGCTGCCGGGCGTCGCCGAGGTGCGGGTGCTGGGGGCGATCGGCGTCGTCGAACTCGACGCGCCCGTCGACATGCGGGCCGCCACCGACGCGGCCGTCGCCGCGGGGGCGTGGCTGCGCCCGTTCCGCACGCTCGTCTACACGATGCCGCCGTTCATCAGCACCACCGAGGACATCGCCACCATCACCGGCGCCGTCCGTGCCGCGGTGAAGGCGACCCTCGGATGAGGGCGCGACCGCACCGCCTGAACGGCGTTCAAGTAAGCTCCTCAGCTGTGAGTACGGATCCGTTGAGCTGGTTGGACGAGCGCGCGGCCGAGCGGGTCGACGCCGGGCTGCGCAGGCATGTGCGGCCGCGGCCCGCCGAGTCGTCCGCGATCGACCTCGCGTCCAACGACTACCTCGGCCTGGTTCGCCATCCCGAGGTCGTCGAGGGCGCCATCGCGGCCGTGCGTCGCTGGGGCGCCGGGTCCACCGGCTCCCGCCTCGTCACCGGGACGACCGCCGAACACGCCCAGCTCGAAGCCGAACTGGCCGAATTCGTCGGTGCCGAAACCGGGTTGGTGTTCGCCTCCGGCTATGCCGCCAACCTCGGCGCGGTGACCGCGCTGGCCGGTCGCGGCACCCTCGTCGTTTCCGACGCAGGCAGCCACGCCTCCCTGGTCGACGCGTGCAGGCTCTCGCGGGCCAGGGTGGAGATCGCCCCGCACTGTGACGTCGACGCCGTCGAACGCCTGCTCGCCGAACGCTCCGAGGAGCGCGCGCTGGTCCTCACCGACTCCGTCTTCAGCGCCGACGGCGACCTCGCTCCGCTCGCCGACCTGCACCGGGTGTGCCGGGCGAACGGCGCGGTCCTGATCGTCGACGAAGCGCACGGACTCGGCGTCCGCGGCGCGGGCGGTCGGGGGCTGGTGCACGAGAGCGGCCTGGCGGGCGAACCCGACCTGGTCATCACCGCGACCCTGTCCAAGGCCCTGGCCGCCCAAGGCGGCGTCGTCCTGGCCGATGCGCGCATCCGCGCCCACCTCATCGATGCCGCCCGCACGTTCATCTTCGATACCGGACTGGCCCCCGCCGCGGTGGGCGCGGCCCGCGCGGCCCTCGGACTGCTGCGCCGCGACCCCGCGATAGCGGCGCGGGTGCTCGACCGTGCGGCCGATATCGCCCGCATCGCCGGGGTGCCAGAACCGGACTCCGCGGTCGTGTCGGTCGTCCTGGGCGACGCCCAGCTCGCCTTCGACGCCGCGCAGGCCTGCCGCGCCCGCGGCCTCGATGTCGGCTGCTTCCGTCCGCCGTCGGTCCCCGAGGGCACCTCCCGCTTGCGGCTGACCGCCCGCGCGAACCTCACCCCCGCCGAACTCGGCACCATCGCCGAGGTACTCGGCGACGTGCTCGCCGCCGCCCGCGGCAAGGAACCGGTGACCGCATGAGCCTCCTGCTGATCAGCGGCACCTCCACCGACGTCGGCAAGACCGTCGCCACCGCGGCCGTTGCCGTCGCCGCCCGAGCCGCGGGCCGCTCGGTCGCGGTGTGCAAACCCGCCCAGACCGGCATCGCTCCCGGCGCACCCGGCGACCTCGCCGAGGTCACCCGCCTGTCCGGGGTGACCCGCACCGTCGAGCTCGCCCGCTACCCGGAACCCCTCGCGCCCGACACCGCCGCCCGCCGTGCGGGTATGCCGCTGCTGTCGCTCGGTGACACCGTCGCCGCCGTCGACGCGCTGAGCGACGCCGACCTGGTCCTGGTCGAGGGCGCGGGCGGCCTGCTCGTGCGGATGGGGGAGTTCACCCTCCTGGACCTGGCGCGCAAACTCGGCGCCCCCGTGCTCGTCGTGGCCGCCGCCGGCCTCGGCACCCTCAATCACAGCGAACTCACCACGCGCACCCTGGCCGCCGCCGGCGTGCCCTGCGCCGGAGTGATCATCGGTTCCTGGCCGGCCGAGCCCGACCTCGCCTCGCAGTGCAATCGCGACGATCTGCCGCGCGTCACCGAGACCCGGTTGCTCGGCGCGATCCCCGCCGGGGCCGGGCAGTGGGACCGCGCGCGGTTCACCGCGGCCGCCCCGAGCTGGTTCCCCGCCGACTGGCGCCCCTGAGCGCGCGCCGATGATCACCGCTTGTCGAAGAAACCCCCGCTGACCAGCCGATTTGACTTCATGATCGGCGATGCGTAACTTAATTCGAGTCAGAGCGACACGGACACCGACCCGGTGCCGATCTGCTGAGCCTCCCAAGGCTGGCGGATGGTGCAGGGAAACGAGGTAGGACGATGAGCGCCTGACTGATCATGTGTGCGGGCTCACTATCCTCCGGACTTGCTTCGGTGGATCGCCTGCGCTAAAGTTTGAACCCTTGCCCTGACTGAAGCCCCGACGAAATGTTGCGGGTGGATGCTTGTGCGTGTGTTCTTTGAGAACTCAATAGTGTGTCGAT
>NZ_LPNR01000115.1 GCF_019266065.1 Nocardia sp. MH4
TAGCCGCCGGTGGTGTGCAGGATGCCTTTGGGTTTTCCGGTGGTGCCGGAGGTGTAGAGGATGAACAGGGGGTGTTCGGCGGGGAAGGGCTGGGCTTCGTGGGAAGGCGAAGCGGTCCCGACGGTTTCGTGCCACCACAGGTCGCGTTCATCGGTCCACGGCACCTCGGTACCGACCCGGCGCACGACGAGCACGTGCTCGACCGAGGACGGCACATCGCCCTTGGCGGCGAGCGCCTCGTCGACGGCCCCCTTGAGTGGTGCGGGCTTGCCGCGTCGCCACTGACCGTCGGTGGTGATGATCAGCCGGGCCTCGGCGTCGTCGACGCGCTGGCGCAGCGCCGTCGGCGAGAAGCCGGCGAACACCACCGAGTGGGTGAGACCCAGCCGCGCGCAGGCCAGCATCGACACGATCGCCTCGGGCACCATCGGCATGTAGATCGCGACGCGATCGCCCGCCTCGAGGCCGAGTTCGGTGAGGTAATTGGCGGCGCGGGAGACTTCCTCGAGCAGTTCGCGGTAGGTGATGTCGCGGGAGTCGCCCGGTTCGCCTTCCCAGTGGATGGCGACCTGGTCGCCGTGTCCGTCGATGACGTGGCGGTCGACGCAGTTGTAGGCGNCACCTGGGTGAACGGCGTGTGCCAGTGCAGCCGGTTGGCCTGCTCGGCCCAGAAGCCGTCACGGTCGGTCTCGCCGCGCTCGTAGAGGTCGGCGCCCGCGTTGGCGGAGGCGGCGAACTCCGCGCTCGGCGGATACGAGTCCTGGTGTCCTGCAGCGGTTTCGGTCATGTCGAATCAGCCTCACATGCCTGGTGCGGTCGGGTCGGTCGGGCGGGGCTCACCCCTGCTCCCTCGAGCGTAGTCAACCCGGTCGCGCTCTCGTCGGCGTTGTGTCGGCAAGGTTTCGGCACGGTCAATCGGCGCCGGTTCATCCGATGACTTCGCGGACAGACCGGCCGGTCGCGGGCTATCGTTTTAAATCAACCGTTCAGCTGATGGTTCCGAGAATTGTTCATATTTTTCTGCCGAACATGAGGGGTTCGGCATTTTTTCCTGCGTTTCCGTCGAGTAACCGTACTGATACATGTGAAGCGAAAAAGGCTCGGTTCACTGAAAAACCGGGCCGAAGTGGCTAACCTCCGAGCGTTATGCCACGGGAATCGAACCGGGAGAGAGCGTTGAGATTCATCAGAGCGACCGCGCTGATCGCAGCGGGCCTGGCGGCCACAAGCCTCGGCCTGACCGCGTGCTCGTCCGACGACAGTGCTGACGCGAGCATTGTCACCACCAACGCGGGGGAACCGCAGAATCCGTTGGTGCCGACCAACACCAACGAGAACATGGGTGGTCGCGTCGTCGACCGTTTGTTCGCCGGGCTGAAGTACTACGACGCCACCGGTGAGGCGCACGACGAGATGGCGGAGAAGATCGAGACCGCCGATCGCAAGTCGTACCGGATCACCATCAAGCCGAACTGGAAGTTCACCGATGGCACGACGGTGACCGCCAAGTCCTTCGTGGACGCGTGGAACTACGGCGCGCTCGCCTCCAACGCTCAGCTGCAGAGTTACGTGTTCACCCCCATTGTCGGATTCGACGAGGTGAATGCCGAACAGCCCAAGGCGCAGACGATGTCGGGTCTGAAGGTGGTCGACGACCGCACCTTCACCGTGGAGCTGAAATCCCCCTCGATCGATTTCGAGAGCGCTCTCGGCTACGCCCCGTTCTATCCGCTGCCCGATGCCGCCTTCAAGGACATGAAGGCCTTCGGCGAGAACCCGATCGGCAACGGCCCCTACGCCTTCGGCTCCTGGGAACACAACGTCAAGATCGACCTGAAGCCCAACCCGGATTACCCCGGCGGCCGCCCGGCCAAGAACAAGGGCCTGCGGTTCGTCATGTACCAGTCCTTCGACACCGCCTACGCCGATCTGCAGGCGGGCAATCTCGACACTCTCGACACCATTCCCGACAGTGCGCTGACCTCGTACAAGAGCGATCTCGGCGACCGCGCGATCACCAAGCCGACCGCGCAGAACCAGCACATCGGCATCCAGACCACCGTGCCGCATTTCGGTGGTGAGGAAGGCGTGCTGCGCCGCAAGGCGATCTCGATGGCGATCAACCGCCCGCAGATCATCGACAAGATCTTCAACGGATTGCGCATTCCCGCCCGCGATTTCACCGCCTCGACGCTGCCCGGCTTCGACGGCAACCTGCCCGGCTCGGAGGTGTTCGACTACAACCCCGATCAGGCCAAGAAGCTGTGGGCGCAGGCCGACGCGATCTCGCCGTGGTCGGGCAAGTACACGATCACCTACAACTCCGACGGCGGCCACCAGGCCTGGATCGAGGCCGTGGCCAACAGCGTGAAGAACACCCTCGGGATCGACGCGGTCGCCAACCCGGTGCCCACGTTCAAGAACGTGCGTGACGCGGTGAACGCCAAGACCATCGGCACTGCCTTCCGCTACGGCTGGCAGGGCGACTACCCGACGATGATGCAGTTCCTGTCCTCGCAGTACTACAGCTACTCCGACACCAATAACGTCGACTACAACAACCCGGAGGTCGACCGCCTCTTCGACGCCGCCATGGCCGCGCCGACCCAGCAGGAGTCCTACAAGCTGATCGCCCAGGCGCAGACGATCATGATCAAGGACATGGCCGACATCCCGGTGTTCGACTATGTCGCCGCCGCGGGCCGATCCGACCGGGTCACCAAGGCCGAACTGGCCTGGAACGGTCTGTTCGACTTCGAGAACATCGAGAAGTAACCACTCGGTACTGGGCCGGGCCACTTCCGTGGCTCGGCCCCAGTCGTTTTCGGAGGAATGATGGCTTGGTACATAGTTCGGCGCCTGCTCCAGATGATCCCGGTCTTCCTCGGCGCGACGCTGCTGATCTACGCGATGGTGTTCCTGATCCCCGGCGACCCGATCAAGGCGCTGGCCGGGGAGAAACCGCTGACCCCGGCGGCCGAGGCGGCATTGCGCGCCCGGTATCACCTCGATCAGCCGTTCATCGTGCAGTATCTGCACTATCTGAAGGGGATTCTGACCCTCGATTTCGGCACCTCGTTCTCGGGGAGGCCGGTGCGCGAGGAACTCGAGCGCGCCTTCCCGATCACGATCCGGCTCGCGTTTCTCGCGGTGCTCATCGAGGGCTTCTTCGGCATCGTGTTCGGCCTGATCGCGGGCCTGCGCAAGGGCAAGCTCTTCGATTCGGCGATGCTGATCGCCAGCCTGGTGATCATCGCCCTGCCGGTGTTCGTCGTCGGTTATCTGGCGCAGTTCTTCCTCGGCGTCAAATGGGGGATCGCGCCGGTCACCGTCACCGGGAACGCGAGCCTGGGGGAATTGCTCGTTCCGGCGTTCGTGCTCGGGTCGCTGTCGTTCGCCTACGTGCTGCGGCTGACGCGTAACTCGGTGGCGGAGAACAAATCCGCCGACTACGTGCGCACCGCGACGGCGAAGGGGCTCGGCCGCAGGCGCGTGGTGACCGTGCACATCCTGCGGAATTCGATGATCCCGGTGGTGACCTTTCTCGGCGCCGATTTCGGTGCGCTGATGGCGGGCGCCATCGTCACCGAGGGCATCTTCAACATTCCCGGCGTCGGCGGCACCATCTACCAGGCGATCACCCGCGGCGAGCCGCCCACGGTGGTGTCGTTCGTGACGGTGCTCGTCGTGGTGTTCCTGGTGACCAACCTGATCATCGACCTGCTCTACGCCGCGCTCGACCCGAGGATCCGTTATGCATGAGAGCCAACAGCATTTCGTGGCCCCCGCCGACGAGGTGGAGGTGCTGGCCACCGACCGGGTGGTCGAGGCGGGCACGCCGACCAGCATCTGGGGCGACGCGTGGCGGCGGTTGCGCCGCAATCCGGTGTTCCTGGTCGCGGTCGTGCTGATCGTGCTGGTGCTGCTGGTCGTGGTGTGGCCGTCGCTGTTCACCAGCCAGGATCCGAAGCTGTGCCTGGGCGAGTTCGGCATGGACGGCCCCCGCCCCGGCCACCCGTTCGGTTTCGACAAGCAGGGCTGCGATGTCTACGCGCGCACCATCTACGGCGCGCGGGCCTCGGTCAGCGTCGGTGTCGGAGCGGCCATGCTGTTCCTGCTGGTCGGCGGGGTCCTCGGCGCGCTGTCGGGGTTCTACGGTGGCTTCCTCGACACCGTGGTCTCGCGGATCGCCGAGATCTTCTACGCCATCCCGATGGTGCTGGCGGCGATCGTGCTGTTGCAGCTGCTGCGGCCGACGACGGTGCTGACGGTGATCCTGATCCTCGTCGCCTTCACCTGGCCGCAGGCGGCGCGCATCGCTCGCGGCGCGGTGATCGAGGCCAAGAACAGCGAATACGTCACCGCGGCCAAGGCACTGGGAGTGTCGCGGCTGGGGACGCTGGTGCGGCATGTGCTGCCCAACGCGGCCGGTCCGCTGATCGTGGTCGCCACGCTGTGGCTCGGCGTCTTCATCGTCACCGAGGCGACCCTGTCGTTCCTCGGCGTCGGCCTGCCGCCCGACATCGTGGCCTGGGGCGCCGACATCGCCCGCGCGAAGTACGAGATCCGTACCTCGCCGATCCTGTTCTACCCGGCGGCCGCGCTGGCCATCACGGTGCTGAGCTTCATCCTGCTCGGCGACGCGGTGCGCGACGCGCTCGATCCGAAGGAGCGCACCCGATGAGTGACGCCACCCCGCTGCTCGAGATCCGCGACCTCGACGTGTGTTTCACCACCGACGGGACGCCGGTGCCCGCCGTGCGCGGGGTGAATCTCACCGTCTTCCCCGGTCAGACCGTCGCCATCGTCGGTGAGTCGGGGTCGGGCAAGTCGACGACCGCGCACGCGATCATCGACCTGCTGCCCGGCACCGGCAAGGTCACCGGCGGGCAGATCCTGTTCGACGGCACCGACCTGACCACGGCGTCGGAGAAGGAGATCGTCGCGATCCGCGGCAACGGCATCGGCCTGGTCCCGCAGGACCCGATGTCGAACCTGAACCCGGTGTGGAAGATCGGCTTCCAGATCCGGGAGACCCTGGCGGCCAACGGCATCGCCACCGGCGACGCGGCCCGCCGACGCGCGGTCGAGCTGCTCGCCGAGGCGGGCATGTCGGATGCCGAGCGGCGGGTGAACCAGTATCCGCACGAGTTCTCCGGCGGTATGCGCCAGCGCGCGCTCATCGCGATCGGGCTGTCCTGCCGGCCGAAGCTGCTCATCGCCGACGAGCCGACCTCGGCGCTGGACGTCACCGTGCAGCGGCAGATCCTCGGCCATCTCGAACAGCTCACCACCGAGCTGGGGACCGCGGTGCTGCTGATCACCCACGACCTCGGCCTGGCCGCCGAACGGGCCGAACACCTGGTGGTGATGTATCGCGGCCGGGTCGTGGAATCCGGACCGGCGCTGCAGATCCTGCGCGATCCACAGCACGCCTACACCAAGAAGCTGGTCAGTTCGGCGCCGTCGCTGGCGGCGCAGCGGATGTCGTCCTCGCGGCAGCGGGCCGCCGTGCGCGCGCAGGCCGTGGAGGTGGCCGAGGCGGGCGACAACGTCGGCGACACCGTGCTCGAGGTGCGGAACCTGACCAAGGCGTTCAAGATTCGCGGCAAGCGGCCGTGGCAGTCCACGGACTTCGTGGCCGTCGACGACGTGAGCTTCTCCGTCGACCGGGGGACGACCACCGCGATCGTCGGCGAGTCCGGCTCCGGCAAGTCGACCATCGCCCAGCTGGTGCTCGGCCTGCTCGAACCGACCGCGGGCAGCGTGGTCTTCGACGGCAAGGACGTGGCCGCGCTGGACACCAAGGGCGCGTTCGCCTTCCGCCGCCGCGTGCAGCCGATCTTCCAGAACCCCTACGGCTCGCTCGACCCGATGTACTCGATCTTCCGCACCATCGAGGAGCCGCTGCGGGTGCACAAGATCGGTACCCCGGCCGAACGGGAGAAGGCGGTGCGCGATCTGCTCGACAAGGTGTCGCTGCCGTCGTCGGTGCTGCGCCGCTATCCGAACGAGCTCTCGGGCGGGCAGCGTCAGCGGGTCGCGATCGCGCGGGCGCTGGCGCTCTCGCCCGAGCTGGTGGTCTGCGACGAGGCGGTCTCGGCGCTCGATGTCCTGGTGCAGGCACAGATCCTCACCCTGCTCAACGATCTGCAGGCCGAGCTGGGCCTGACGTATCTGTTCATCACCCACGACCTGGCGGTGGTCCGGCAGATCGCCGACAACGTGCTCGTCATGCGGGCGGGCAAGGTCGTCGAGACCGCGACCACCGACGAGGTGTTCGCGGCGCCCGCGCAGGACTACACGCGGGCGCTGCTGGAGGCGATTCCGGGACGGGAGCTGCTCACGGGGTGAGGTTCGGCGGGCGTTCCCGGTCCGGCTCCAGCCGGGCGAAACGCCGCGTCCGCGCAGTTCACCGGCGTACCGTGAGCGGGGTCCGAGGTGGTGCGGTGTGGAGCGCAGGGGTAGGAGACGCCGATGGATCGCATTCAGGCCGAACGGCAGGCCGAGCTGGAATCGCGCAGGCGCCGGGCGCTGACCCCGGCTGCCAAGCGGTTGGCCGAGGAACTGTGGCCGGACCGCACCTGGCCCGGGGTGCGCGGACTGCACGTGGTCGTCGGCGGCGCGGTGGTCGGCCGGTAGCCTCGTATGCCGTGACTGATCCGCTGCAGCCCCTGGTCGACCTGCCCGGCGTGCGTGAGGCCGCCGACAAGGCCCGCGACGCGCTCGCCGCGGTGCATCGGCACAAGTCGAACCGCCGTGGCTGGGCGACGACCGCCGCCGAGGCGGCCGTGCGCGCCGCGCGGTCCTCGGCCGCCATCGAGGGCGCGAGCACCGACCTGCCCGCCGACGGGAAGGTCGGTGATCCGGTGCTGGCCGGCGCGCTGCGCGTCGGCCAGGCACTCGACGGTGACGCGCTGACGAACCTGGTCGGCACCTGGCAGCGCGCGCCGCTGCAGGCGCTGGCCCGGCTGCATCTGCTCGCCGCCGCCGACCTGGTCGCCGACGAGCAGGAGCTCGGCAGGCCGCGCGCGACGCCCGGCGTCGCCGAGCGGCTGGACATGCTGGTGCAGACCGTCCAGGCGAGCAAGGCGCCCGCGCCGGTGATCGCGGCGGTCGTGCACGGTGAGCTGCTGTCGCTGCGGCCCTTCGGCACCGCCGACGGTGTCGTCGCGCGGGCGGCGTCGCGCCTGGTGACGGTGTCGAGCGGGCTCGACCCGCGTAGCCTCGGCGTACCGGAGGTGTTCTGGCTGCGACGTCGCCAGGCCTACCTGGACGCGGCGGCCGGGTTCGGCATGGGCACGCCGGAGGGGGTCGGCGGCTGGGTGCTGTTCTGCGCGGGTGCGCTCGAAGACGGTGCCAGGGAGGCGAACTCGATCGCCGACGCGGCCGCGGGCTGAGTCTTCCCCACACATCGAAACGGGCGGCGTGCCGATTACTCGGCCTCACCGCCCGCTAGCACGGAACACCCGGTTACCAAGCGTGCTCGGTGGGTTGTGTTCGGTGGCCTCGGCGATCATCCGAACCCCGCCGGTTCATCCCCGCAACCTGTGCGAGGCGTTCGCCGACGACTGCCCGAATTTCGCAGGCCCACAACTCTTCTGCCCTTGTCGCGGCGCGCTCCGCGTGGGTGCCTGGCGTCCGTGCTGGGAAGGGTGGGATGGGAGGCGAAACCTTCTCTTCCGGCTCCGTCTTGGCCTTCCGTCCTTCCGTGACTCCATTCTTACACTGTGATGGCACTCACAGCAAGCGTATCGATGGCATCACCGGATAAGACTATTTTCGGCGTGTCGGCGGGCGATTCATGCTGGGGATTCGCAGGTC
This sequence comes from Nocardia sp. MH4, assembly GCF_019266065.1. Classification (GTDB taxonomy): domain Bacteria; phylum Actinomycetota; class Actinomycetes; order Mycobacteriales; family Mycobacteriaceae; genus Nocardia; species Nocardia canadensis. Next base: position 7,825 of record NZ_LPNR01000115.1, read on the forward strand.
AGCGACGTTTCCGCAGCAGTCGATAGCTGATCGCGCCGGCGACGATCGCGCTCAATCCGACGGCCGCGGTGGCGGCCACGGTGGTGGTCGACGGCGCCTGGAAGCGCGACCACAGCGACACCGGATTGGAGAAGGTGAGCACCGGCCAGCCCCGGGCGACGGCCTCCTTGCGCAGCGCGCGGTCGGGGTTGACCGCCGTCGGATGACCGACCGCGCTCAGCATCGGCAGATCGGTCACCGAATCGGAGTAGGCGTAGCAGCGGGACAGGTCGTAACCCTCTGTGGCCGCCAGCTTCTCGATCGCGGCGACCTTGCCCTCGCCGTAGCAGTAGAACTCGATGTCGCCGGTGTACTTGCCGTCCTCGACGACCATCCTGGTCGCCTCGGTATGCGAGGCGCCGAGTACCTCGGCTATCGGCGTGACGATCTCCTCGCCGGAGGCCGAGACGATCACGACGTCGTGGCCGCGGATCTTGTGGTCGGCGATCAGATCGGCGGCCTCGGCGTAGATCAGCGGGTCGACGAGATCGTGAAGCGTCTCGGCGACAATGGATTTCACCTGCTCGACATCCCAGCCCGCGCACATGTTGGCGAGGTTTGCCCGCATTCGTTCCATCTGGTCGTGATCGGCCCCGGAAAGCAGGAACAAAAAGTGCGCGTAGCTGCTCTCCAGCACGGCTCGGCGGTTGAGCAGACCCTGGGCGTAGAACGGTTTGCTGAACACGAACGCGCTCGACTTCGCGATCACCGTTTTGTCGAGATCGAAGAAGGCCGCGACGCGTCCGCCCGGCACCGCCGCTCGGCCCGACGCGGCGAGTCTTGTGTCCGGAAGCGGAGTCTGGTCACGTTCGGCCGTCACGACAACAGAATAGGCACGCCGCCCGCGGCGCGCAGGAACCGCCCGTCCGGGGCGGCTCGAGAGTTTGCCCCGGGGACGCCGGAGGCCGCGAATCGCCGAAAGATGGTGGCGAACGCTACTTGCGCCTGCGCCGGGGGATGGGTGTAGTATTGCTGGCACCTGGACATGGTCCAGGCGCGTTCAGCCCGACCCCCCGGGGCTGAACCCGACGGCCCCAGCCTCCTCCCCCCCGGCTGGGGCCGTCCTCTATTTCCGGGTAGATCGCCCGAGTTCTCCACACCCCCGAGTTATCCACAATCGCCGTGTGGCCGCTGTTGAGAAGTGTCGGGCTCGGCCACGCTGAGCTGCATGAACCTCCTCGCGGCCCCCTCAACCGCCGGACTCGCTCCCGCTCTGGTGCTCGTGCGTGACCCGAGGCTGCGTGCCGAAGTGCGCCGGGTCGCCGCGGCCGCCGAGCGGGTCACCGACGAGCGCAGCATGCCTGTCGGGCGGCACGCGTGGTCGGGAGCGGGCCTGGTGATCCTCGACACCGCCGCCGCCACCGTCGCCGCCGCGGCGGGCTGCCCGCGACGGCCGGGGATCGTGCTCGTCACCGAGGGTGAACCCGCGGTACCGGACTGGCAGGCGGCCACGGCGGTGGGTGCGGAGCGAGTCGTCGCGCTGCCCGCCTGCGCGGTCGCGCTGGTCGAGCAGTTCGCCGAGCACGCCGAGTCCAGAACCGGGGAAGGCGTGGTCGTCGCGGTCGCCGGGGCAGGCGGCGGCGCCGGAGCCTCGACCCTCGCTGCGGCCATCGCCCTGCGCGCGGCCGCTCGCGGATTGCGGCCGGACACGGTGCTGATCGACGGCGCGCCGCTCGACGGCGGCATCGACCTGGTGCTCGGGATGGAGAACGTCGCCGGATTGCGCTGGCCGGATCTGGTCATCGAGGACGGTCGGGTCTCCGCGGCGGCGCTGCACAACGCGCTGCCCGCCGCCACGGCCGGGCTGGCGGTGCTGTCGTGCGGACGGCACGGCGCGGGCCTGCCACCGACCGAGCTCACTCCCGCCGCGGTGCGTGCGGTCATCGAATCCGGCAGAGCCGCAGGGGATCTGGTCGTCTGTGATGTCTCCAGTGAACGTGGCCCCGCGGCCGACGCGATGGTCGATGCCGCCGATCTGGTGGTCCTCGTCGTCCCCGCACGGCTGCGCGCCGTCGCCGCGGCCGAGGTTGTCGCGGCCTACCTCGGGGAGCGAAATCCCAATCGCGGCTTGGTGGTTCGCGGACCGGCGCCGGGCGGACTGCGCGGCGCCGAAGTCGCCGAGGTGCTCGGACTGCCGCTGCTGGCCGCGGTGCGGGGGCAGGCCGGACTGGCCGCGCGGCTCGAACGTGGTGGGCTCAGCGTGCGCAGGCGCGGTCCGCTGCGCGACGCCGCCGACGCCGTGTTGTCGATGGTGGGGGCGCCGCGATGACCACCTTCGTCACCGTCGACCTGCTCGAGCGGGTGCGGGAACGGCTCGCCGAGCACGCGGGCGCCCCCGACGCGGCGCAGCTGGCCGCCGCGATCCGCGCCGAAGCGGGCGGCGTGCTCGCCGACACCGACCTGCTGCGCGCATTGCGTCTGCTGCAGACGGAGATGACCGGAGCGGGTCTGCTCGAGCCGCTGCTGCACGATCCCCGGGTCGCCGATGTGCTCGTCACCGGACCCGACTCGGTGTGGATCGACCGTGGTCACGGACTCGAGCGGACCGAGGTGCAGTTCGCCGACGAGGCCGCAGTGCGCAGGCTCGCCCAGCGGCTCGCCCTCGCCGCGGGCCGCAGGCTCGACGATGCCCAGCCCTGGGTCGACGGCAAGCTCGCCGGTACCGAGGCGACGCTCGGCGACGCTTTCGGTGTCCGCCTGCACGCGGTCCTCGCGCCCGTCGCCCACGACGGCACCTGCCTGTCCCTGCGCGTCCTGCGCCCCGCCACCCAGGGCCTGACCGCCCTGTCGGCCGCCGGATCGGTCCCGCCGTCCGCGCTCCGGCTGCTCACCGACATCGTGCGCGCCCGGCTGGCCTTCCTCGTCGTCGGCGGCACCGGCGCGGGCAAAACAGCACTTGAGTTATGACACCATTAGGACATGACCGACACCACGGCCCGCCGATGGGCCATCTACGTGCGCATATCCCAGGATCGTGAAGGCGCTGGCCTGGGTGTGGACCGCCAAGAAACGGATTGCCGCGCCCTGGCGGCCCAGCTGGGTGGCACCGTGGTGGCCGTCTACATCGACAACGACGTGAGCGCGTACAGCGGCAAGCGGCGCAAGGGCTACGAAAAGCTACTGGCCGCAATCGAATCGGGCGCGATCAACGGCGTACTGGCCTGGCACCCGGACCGCCTGCACCGGTCCCCGCTCGAGCTGGAAAGCTACATCGACCTATCGGACCCGGCCCCGAAGTCCCGCCGCCAGGGCGTCATCACGCACACGGTCCGCGCGGGCCGCTGGGATCTGTCCACGCCGTCGGGCCGGATGGTCGCGCGCATGATCGGAGCGGCGGCCCGCTACGAGTCCGAGCACAAGAGCGACCGAATCAGGGCCGCCCGCGTGCAGGCCGCCAAGGCTGGCAAGCATCACGGCGGTATGCGGCCCTTCGGCTTCGAGCGCGACGGCGTGACGCTGCGGCCCTACGAAGCCGCCGAAATCCGCACGGCCGCCGAAGCTGTGGTGTCCGGGGTGTCGTTGCGCGCGCTGGTGCGTGACCTGAACGCGCGCGGCGTGCTCACCGTGAAGGCGGCCAACCTGGTGGAGCAGGGCGAAGAGTTGCCGCCGGGCAAGTACATGTGGTCGTCCCAGGCCGTGCGGGACTTCCTCGTAAGCCCCCGTTCGGCCGGGCTGTCGTCGCACCTGGGCGAAGTCGTCGGGACGGCCCAGTGGCCCGCCATCGTGCCGGAATCCACCTGGCGGGCAGCGCGCGCCATCCTGACCGATCCGGCCCGCCGGACGAACGGGGGCCGTGGCCGTGGTCCGGCGTGGCTGGGATCAGGCATCTACGTATGTGGGGTGTGCGGCAAGGCCGCGCTTCGGGTCAGCTCGAAGTCCAGTTCCGGCAAGACCAACAGCCTGAAGAAGGTGATCCGGCCGTACCGGTGCAGCAATCGGGAGTTCTACGCGGAGACCGGGCACGTGAACCGGGACGCCTACCTGTTGGACGCCTTCGTGGAAGAAGTCGTGGTGGGCTACATGGCCCAGAACCGAAATCTGTTGCAGCGCTTGACGAAGCGGCAGCACGGGGAGGGCGTAGACGTGGACGCCATGGTGGCCGAACAGGCCGCCATCCGGGAGCAGCAGGACGAAGCCGCCCTGATGTTCACCCGGCGGGAGATCACCGGCCGCCAGCTGGCCACGATGACGGCCGACCTGGAGACGCGCGCCGACGAACTGACCGCCCAGCTGGCCGCCATCGGAGAGCGCGGCCCCCTGGACGAAGTGGCCGCCGCCGACGACGTGCGGACGCTGTGGTTCGGCACGAAGGAAGACCGGTCGGACGGCCTGCCACTGGCGAAGCGGCGGGCCATCCTCCAGGCCCTGGTGACCGTGACGGTACTGAAGACGGTCAAGCGCGGCCCGGCCTTCGATCCGGAGGGCGTCCGGTTCGACTGGAAGACCGGGACCGCCGCCTGATCTACCCCGCCGCCCTGGGGTGGTCGATGGTCTTCAGCTGGTCCCCGGGAAGGCACCACATCGTTGTCCGGGGGAAGCCCACGTGGGAGACGACCAGCTTCAGGCGTTCCTGGGCGCGCTGCACCGTGCGGCGTGACAGCTTGCCGTCCTTCCGCTCCGCCGCCGCCTTCATGACCTCCGCCGACGGGACCGGCTTCCCGGCGGCGGTCAGGAAGTCTTCCAGCCACATTTCGGCTTCGCTGCGGTCCCGGCGGTCTTCCTGTTCGTCTTCGGCGGCGGCGGTGAACAGGTCACGCGCGGAGTGCTCGGAATCTCCGATCCACACCAGGCGGGGGACCATGCCGTCACTGGTCGGCGTCGGCTCGAAGACCTGGACGGCCTCGATACGGAAGCGCGACGCCGGGACGGCCGGGGCCAGGTTCGACTTCTCCGGGCCGATGGTCAGCACGCCCTGTTCGTCCGGGTCGGCCTGGGCCAGCATCGTCATCCGGGCCTTCTTCCGAATCTCTCCGGTCATGCCGTAGGCGTTGCGGACGTTGCCGCCCTTCTCCCGGTTCGTGTGCCCGGACAGCAGCACCGACACCCCGGCCCGTGTGGCCAAGTCCTTCCACGGATGCAGGGCCTGGCGGGCCTGCTGGGGATCGCGCACCGACAGCCCGCCGGGCAAGGTGTCGGCCCAGGCGTCCACGATCACCAGCGCGGCCCCGTCGGCCACGGCTTCGCTTACGCGCCCGATGTCGCGGGGGAACTCCGGCGCGCCGGAACCGTCCTGGTCGGCACAGATCACCCGAACGTGGGCCAGATCCACCCCGGCCAGCTCCATGCGGGGCCGCGCCACCATCACCCAGTCGTCTTCGGTGATCACCCAGACGACGGTCTGGGGGTCGCGCGCGGGCATACCGAACTCTGGGGAGGGCTTGCCGGTGGTCAGCAGCGCGGTCAGCCAGACCAGGAACAGGGACTTGCCGATACCCTCCGCCCCGAGCATGTAGCACACGGAATTCTCTGGAAGCCGTTGCGCCGCAATCCATTCGATCTGGCGCGACGTGTCCATGTCCAGGGCGTTCCACACGCGCACCGGCGGTTCGTCGCTGGGAGCCTCCACAGCCTTCTTACCGGTCCGCCGGGTGCCCGCCGACGGCTTCGCGGTCCGGTCGCGCTGGTTCGGGGGCGGTGGCTTCGTCACCGTGCCGCCGCCGTGGCCGTTGGTCTGGGGCTTGCCCAGTTCATCCCAGAACGACGGTTCAGAGCTACGTGTTTCGTTGGCCATGATCAGGCCCCCTTCCGGGCGGTGTGCTGGCGGCCACGAACGCGCGCCGCCGCCAGGGTCACGATGTGGTCCACCACGGCCCTGTAGGCGTCCATGGAGCACAGCCAGGGGTCGGTCCTGTCGGCGCGCTCCCAGCCCACCAGGGGCGTCACGCGGGCCTTCAGGTCCAGTTCCCAGGCGCACCCGGAGCAATCGAAATCGTGCGTCCGGGCCACGGATTCGACCAGGGCCAGCCTGGGTTCCGCCCGGCACGCGCGCCGGTAGTCGGCGGTATCGTTGTGCGTGGTGGTGGACATGATGGGTGTCCGTCCTTCCCGTCTAGGTGATGGGTCACAGGCCCCCCGGAATGGGCATCTGGGGGGCCATTCCCGTGGTGGGGCAAGGTGTTTCGCCCGTGGGATGGGGACGGGGTTTCAGACGGTCAGGTGGTCAGCTGGCGGGTACGTCGCGGTGGATCGGGAATCGCCAGAAGCTCATCCATGCGCGCCCGTGCGGACTCGTATTTCTGCTGGTTGATCAGGCCCCAGAGTCCGCCCAGGCCCCAGCCGGTCCGCTGGCGGAATTCTTCGGCGTCACCGATCAGGCGGTACCAGTCCAAGGGACTAGCGCCGCCCCAGGCGGCCCAGCTCACGCCGCCCCCTTCACGGAGTGACGGCCGATGATGGCCACAATTTCGTCGGCCTGTTCGTCGGTGAGCGGCGGAGCGTCGGCCAGCACCTTTTCGGCGTGAGCGGCAATCTTGGCGGCGGCCAGGGCGCGCCGGGCGTCGTACTGCACGGCGGTATTGCCATGGGCGGCGGCGGAAGCCAGGCGCGCCTTGTGGCGGGCCACCTGGGTGGACAGGGGAAGGTCTGTCGAAGGCATGGGAACCCCACGGGAGAACGGGCGTCGCGCGCCGGTGTCGGCGGCGGGGCCTTCGCCTGGTGTGGAGTGAGATGGAATGAGTGGAGCGACCCGACATCGAACCTAGCGCCATATGGGCTACGGCGCAAACACCGCCGCCACGTAATCCGTTGGGCTGCAATACATTCGAGTGACACCGCGTCTACATAGGCGTGACATCCGATGTGACACAGTGCCAGTCGTGACAGGGTGTACCCGTATATCTGGCGCAACTGGCGCGACTGGAGATTTACCCCTTCTGACCTGCACGTTTACAGTCGCGCCTATGTGGCGCTACTGGTGGCACCACTGGGCAGTCGTGCCACCCCCGGCCCCCGGCTCCGTAGTCCCTATGTCTCCCGCTGTCATGGCCGTGTCACCCCCGTGTGTGCCCTCCAGTCGCGCCACGTATTCCCCCAGCTCACAGCCAGTTGCGCCAAGTCGTGCCATATCCGTCTTACAGTCGCGCCACTGTATATGTGCAGGTAGAAGACAGTTGCGCCAGTTGCGCCAACCCCAGGAGATATAGGGGAGCGTGTGGCACGACTGGAGGCTGTGGCCGGGGCCATGGGAGAGCTGGACGGGCGTACCAGAGTTGCTTACCCTTCGGGGGTATGAGGACCAGCACGAAGCGGCGGGACAGTATGCGTGCCCGTATTCAGGCGGAGCTGTTGCACGGCCCCTACCGCACCGACGAACAGGTGGCGGAGTACCTGGGTTGCTCTCTGGCGGCGGTGGAGTCCGCTACCCGTGCGCTGTGGATGCGCACCAGCAAGAACACCACCTGGAGCCCCATGGACAGCTACAGGCTGGACCAGGCGGTCAAGCGGCACCGCAAGGCGGCAAGGCTGGGGACGCCGCCGCTCCGCCCGATGCGCCTTCCCGCCGACAGGCGCAAGCGCCGGGCCGACAAGGCGGCGGCGTAGCTCATGCCCTGGGCTACCTCCACGCTGTGCCCGATGTGCCGCCGCGTACGGCCCGGGAAGACCCGCTGTCCCTGCACTGTGTGGGCCGGGAGCCGCTGGGCCGACCATCTGGCCGCCCAGGGCGTCACGAAGCGGCAGTGGGCCACACAGCGGCGCGCCTACCTGAACGAACACCCGGTGTGTCAGTGGCCGGGGTGCAAGGCCATCGCGGACGACGTGGACCACGTGCGTGAACTGTCCGACGGCGGGTCCGTGCTGGACTGGGACAACCTCCAGTCTCTGTGTGCCGACCATCATCAGAGCAAGACCACAGCACACGCGACCAGTCGGCGGTGGCCGGGGGCAACCAGACGACGCACTGAATAACTCGAAGCCATTTAATTCGAGTAATTGCTATTCCACCGCGGGGCCATTTATCGGGTGCGCTTGAATTACTCGGACCCTCCGACGGGCAATTAATTAGCCCGCCTGGAGGGTGCCCGGCGAATTACTCGGAAGGGGTCGAAATTCGTGCACGAAAGAATGGCGCTTAAAGAATGGTATTGAATTACAATTAAAAGTAATTCAAAAAAGTTTTATAACGACTTTGTGACCTCAGCATAACTGCAGGTCAGATGGTGTTTTTGACCCCACCCGGGGGGTGGTGGAGTCTTGACAAGGGGGTCCGGAAGGCGACCGTCTTTCCGCGATCATTCATACGCGCTCACAACGGGTCATTCGCTTAGGAAATGAGTCCATTTCCCGCTAGTCGCCATTAATCCGCCCCTGGTGGAGCCATTAATTCGATAAATAGGGCGAGTAATTCAGCCATTAATTCGGCCCGGCAGAGCCATTAATTCAGGCCCCAGCCGCCATTTATCCGACCCCCTGGCGGCGGTCCGGGGACGCCATTAATTGCGAATTCTGTCCATCGAATGTGTGGCCCATGTCGTGCCTGATGTATCGCTGAATGTCGTAGTGGCGCAACCAGTTTCGACACAGCTACCGTGACGCCATGCCCAATAGCCTGTTCGACATCTTCCCGTCCACCGAGTACGCCGCCGCTATCCGCATCGCGGTGGACGTCGTGGATGGCGGAGAACTGCCCATGGAGCTGCGGAAGCTGGCCTTCGATGACGCCGCCGCCCGGCTCGGTTGCGCGCCGGAGGACCGCTTGCCACGGCTGATTCAGCTACTGAGCTTCGCCCTGGCCGCCGCCCTGGCCGGGAACTCCGCCGACGAGACGCCCGAAGCCGCCCTTCGTCGCTTCCTGCTGGTGTGCGAAGGCCACACCGCTACACCCGCGTGACATCGAAAGTGACAGTGACAGACGCTATTTCGGCGCTGTAGCGTCGGCGGTGGTGTTCCGTTCCTTTCTCGGAGCCGGGAGCGCCGGACTGGTTCGCTAGCCCTTTTCGCGCATGGGAGGGGGCGGCCCACCAGTCCGGCGCTGCTCCGGTCCAGGGCGACGGACCCCACGACTGGCACTAGGCCCGCGACAGAGCCCGCCAGCCACCGCCCTGGGTGCAGGCCCAGCGGCACCGGCGGCCCCGCTCATTCGTCCGTTGTAGAGGCGTCGTGAACCTCCAAAACCACTGTGTAGCAAGGGGATTCACCATGTTCGTATTGACGGGCAAGGAAACCAAGGGCCAGCTTCTGGCGAAGCGGTCCGAACTGCTGTCCAAGGCCCAGGGCATCAGCGCCGACCTTTCCGCGAAGGGCGACGCCCCGACCGCCGACCAGGAACGGGAGTTCCAGGCCGCCATCGAGAACGTCCAGGAAATCGACGCCGCGCTGTCCGGCCTGAAGAACGCCGATGCCATGAAGGGCCTGACCGCTGGCCAGCCGCTGGTCGGCGTCGGCATGGGGCCGGGCGGCCAGTACACCACCACCTACGGCGGCGGCGGTGTGAAGGGCTACCTGGACCTGGGCGTCAAGAGCGCCAAGACGGGCGAAATCGCCAGCGCGCTGACCGGCCAGGACATCCCCGGCGTGCAGCGCAAGGACATCAGCGCGACCCCGGGCACCTACCTGGGCGACATCATTACCGTGGACCAGCCCAAGCGGATGGGTGTCACCCCGCTGGGCCTGATCGACGTCCTTCTGTCCATCCAGCGCGGCGCGGCCTACCGGTACATGCGCCAGACCGCGCGCACCGGCGGGGCCGACATCGTGGCACCCGGCGGCCTGAAGCCCACCCTGGGCCTGAAGCTGGAGCCGATCGACGCCGCGCTGGAGGTCTTCGCGGTCCTGTCGGAGCCGGTGGACAAGTTCGTCATGGACGACAGTGTGGCGGCCCAGACCCTGGTCCAGCTCGAGCTGGTGGACGCCGTGCGGCTCCGGCTCGAAGAAGCCGTGGTGGACGCCATGAACGACACGTCCGGCGTCCAGATCCAGGCATGGGATACGGACCTGTTCGTCACCATCCGCCGGGCGCGGCTGAAGGCGGAGAACCAGGGCTACATCCCTACCCACATCGCGCTGAACCCGAACGACTGGGCCGACATCGAACTGAGCCGGGACGGCCAGGACCGCTTCCAGATGGAGCCGCGTACCGATATCGGCGTACCGGTGGACCTGGCCGAACAGCGCATCTGGTCCATGGAGGTGGTCACCTCGCTGAAGGTGCCCGTCGGCACCGGCTTCGTGTTCAACGCCGTGGACGGCGTGGCCCTGGGCTCCGACAACCAGCTGGCCGTGGAGTGGGACCGGTCCGGGGATCTGTTCAAGCACAACCAGGTTCAGGCGCGTGCGGAGATTCGCGCCAACGTGGAGCTGTACCAGCCGCTGGGCATCGTCAAGGCGGACTTGACGTCCGCGTAGCGCAAGACCCGAAGGCCCCAGCCGGACGCGTTCACTGTCGAGGCTGGGGCCTTCGGCCTGTCTGGAGGGCCTGGCGGCCTAGTAGCCGTCTTCGTCTTCGATGCGCGCCCGGATCGCTTCCACCGTGCGGTCCGGCGGTATCCGCTCCGGCCAGAAGACGCACGCGACCAGCACGACCAGCGGCAGGCCCACGGCCACGACGAAGCCCAGCGCGATCATGCGCCCGTCTCCCGGTCCACGACGGACAGCGGGTCCACGTCGATCACTGTCGGCATGGACAGCAAGCCCTGGTGGACTTCGGCCAGTAGGTCCACGTCCACCGGGGCGAACTCCACAGCCTCCAGCGCGGCCGTGACGTCGGCGTGCAGCTCCAGGAACTCTTCGAGTCCTACCGGCCAGCCGTTTTCATCCACCACCGCCAGGCCGTCGTCCTGGTGGAGGTAGCGGCCCGGCCCGTCTTCGGGTGCCAGGGCCAGCTTCCGCCGGTCTTCGTCGTCCATCCGTGCGGGTAGCTTCACAGCCCGCCCCTTCCGCTCTACGGCTGGTTTGCACCCGCCGCCGGGGAATCGAGTTCGGCCCGGCGGCGGGGCTGACACCAGCGTCACAGCGGGCAGGGGCTACCGACAATGGCACTTCGCGGGGGCTGGTTCCCGAAGTACCAACGGGGGCAGGGGGATCAGTACTCGAGCCGCACCATGTCGGCCAGTTCGCGCATCTCCGGCGTGAGCGTCCGGCGCTTGGTGATGATGCGCCCCAACAGATCCCGCGCGGAGCGCTGTTCGACCAGCCACGGGCGCGCATCGCGCGACAGGGCGGCCAGGACGTCGAACGCCGCATCGTAGTGGCGTAGCTCGAGATGGGCGGCTGAGACGTCGATCAGGTGCCGGTTGCGGTTGTCCGACGTCGGCCGGAGGTCCGGCGGTATCTCTCGCGCCAGGCGTAGCGCCACGTCCGGCCGGTCGTCCACCACGGCGTTTTCCACGCGCTTCATGGCCACCGTGGCCGGGTCGAACGTCGTCCAGTACTGGTGATAGGGACCGGATTCCGGCCGGAGCGCCACAGCCCCGGCGGCGGCCAGCCTCATCATGTCGTCGGCCTCATCCGGCCGGTTGTCGCGCACCGCCGCCGCCGATCCGCGAAGCAGCAACCAGCCCCAGGTCGATATCTCCCGCGTGGTCGCCTGGGACAGCCGGGGTTCCACCCGGTCGGCCCATTCGGTGGCCAGCTTCCGGACCGTCTCGAATTGCCGTTCCACGATCAGCAGCCAGCACAGCGTGATGATGGCCGAAGCGGCGTCCAGGACGTTGCCCGTCGATTCGGCGTCGGCCAGCGACTGGTCCAGCGCGATACGCGCGGCGGCGGGCTGGCGCGTCTGCACCATGACCGAACCGACCAGCTGGAGCGTGCGCGACCGGAGCAGCGGCGGCGCGGCGTTGGCGTCGTCTATGAGCCGGGGGAGCACCTGGGCCAGGCGTTCGTATTCGTTGTCGTGGTACAGCTTCGTGGCGTGCGACAGGGCCGCTTCCATGCTCCGCGCGTCCACCGGCTCCGCCGACGTCGGGCCGATCGACTCCAGCGCGGCGCGCGTCGGCGTCCAGAGCGCGGCCCCGTCCCTGCTCTCCGGCGGGGTGGGCGTCGGACCCAGCAGCTTGGACAGCGGGCAGCCCAGCGCAACGGCCAGCTTGCGAAGGGTGTCCATCCGGGTGTCGTCGCGTTCGCCCTGTTCAATCTTGCGGATCAGGGACAGGGAGACGCCGGACAGCTCCGCCAGCTGTCGCTGTGTGAGGCCCCGCCGCTTCCGAACCGACTGGAGCCGTTCCCCAAGGTCCATGTGCCCAGGCTACGGAGTCAGCAGTACAGCGGCATGACATTGGCGTGACATCCATCACGAAATGGTGTCTTAAATCCAGAGTGGGAAAGACCACCCTGCTCTCGGCGCTGCTGGCCGCGGTGGATCCGGCCGAGCGGATCATCTGCGTCGAGGACGCCGCCGAACTCGCCCCTGTCCACCCCCACGTGGTGCGGCTGGTCGCCCGCACCGCCAATGTCGAGGGCGTCGGCGCGGTGACGGTGCGCGACCTGGTTCGCCAGTCGCTGCGCATGCGCCCCGACCGCATTGTCGTCGGCGAGGTGCGCGGCGCCGAAGTCGTCGACCTGCTCACCGCCCTCAACACCGGCCACGACGGCGGCGCGGGCACCGTGCACGCGAACTCCCCGCAGGAGGTGCCCGCCCGGCTGGAAGCCCTCGCCGCCCTCGGCGGCATGGACCGCGCCGCCCTGCACAGCCAGCTCGCCGCCGCGGTCCAGGTCGTCCTCCATGTCCACCGCCGCGCCGACGGCACCCGCGGCCTCCGTGAAATCGGCGTCCTCGAACGAGCCACCACCGGCATCCGCATCACCCCCGCCTGGCGCTCCGACGACGCCCCCATTCCCGCCGCCGCCGAACTCGCCCGCCTGATCGAGGTGCGACTCGGATGAGAACCACAGGCGCGGGAGCATGGCCGGTCCGCATCGACGGCGGTTCCCCGCAGGTCGACGACTCGAGCCCGGCCCGACGCGATGACCTAGCCCACGCACTGTGCTGCGGCAGCACCGTCAGCGAGCCCGCCGACCGCAGCGGCGATGAACCCGCTGGCGCGCATGCCGAGACGTGGCCGGTTCGCGAGACCGATGTGTTCTCGAAGGTCGACGATCGCTCGGCCCGGGACCTTGGCTCAACAAGCGATCGGCGGGTGGCTGGGATGCCGTGCACGAGCGTCGGCGTGTGGCCGGTGCATTGGGGCGGCACGTCGCCGGCGGGCAGTGGTCTCCGCGGGGCGACGGGTCGAGGACAAGCGGTCGACCTACCCGACGCGGGTGCCGCTGTTCCGCCGACCGGCGGAAGTGGCACGTCTTCGCAGGCCCGGAATCATTCGGTCCGCGCTCGCGGCCCGGCGCGGGTCAGCACGTCGGCTGGGTCTCGTTGTGTGCCTGGGTCATCGGCCACAGGTGCCGGTATGTGGCCGGTTCGCGCCGACCCCGGATTCGCACGGGCTGGAGACCATGGGTCGGTGCGAGCCGATGGGGTGCGAGGACAGGGAGCGCGAGGCGACGGGGTGCGAGGTCGTCGTGCGGTCGGAACTAGGAAATCGGTTCGGCTGCGTGGAGTGGTGTCGCGGGCCGTTCGCCTGACAGTCGAAGTGACACTGTCGAAATGGCTTTGGGGACGCGGTCGGCGAGGTGGCAGCGAACCTGCTGTGGTGCTGCCCGCCGATCAGGTGAGTTCTCCATCGACGGGATCGAGCGTGTGTCTGTGTACGGCTTCGCCTGGCGAGGAGGCCGGTGGGCCAGATCGCTCGGACGTGAAGGTCGGCGGGCCGGGTCGTTCGGGCGTGGGGGCCGGTGCTCCGGATTGCTCGGACGGGGAGGTCGGCGGGCCCAATCGCTCGGGTATGGAGCTCTGCGGCTCGGTTCGCTCGGGTGAGGAGATCAACGGTCAGGATCGCCCGGGTGCGGGGATCGTCGGCCCAGATCACCAGGTCGAGTTCGCCATCGATGTGGCGTTCGCGGAGGCGGAAGCGGTGCCGGCCGGTGGGTTGGCGCAGGGGACTGCACCGGACCTGACCATGGTGCAGGGGAGTGCTCCGCCCTCGTCGGCGGGCGAAGTGGCACTGGTGTCCGAGGCGGGATCGACGCGAAACAGTCAGCGGTGCCATGCGACAGGACGACACGGAGGTAGCGATGGTGGTCGGACTGCTCTGTTGCGCGGCGGCGGTGCTGATGCTTCCCGCGGCGGGCGATCGGCGGCGCTTTCGGCGGTTGTTCGATGTGGGCGGTGCGCGCGCGGTGCGACGGATACCGGTGACCTGGGGTGTGGGAATCGGGTTGGGGTGCATGGCCTTCGCGTGGGGAGTCGGGACGGGGCTGGCGGTGCTGATGGTGGGCGTCACCGTCGCGGTACGGAATCGGCGCGGTCGTGGTGAGCGCGTTCGGCGGGCGGAGTGCGGCCATCTGCTGGCCGGTCTCGAGGCGGTCGTCGGTGAGCTGCGAGTCGGTGCGCATCCGAGTGCTGCCGCCGAAGCCGCGGCCGCGGAGTCCCGTGGGGAAGCGGCTCGGGTGCTGGCGATCAGCGCGGGCCGCAGCCGGCTCGGCGGCTCGGGAGCCGATGGCTGGTTGCACCCGGAATCACCGGTCGCTGAGGAATTGTCGCGCGTCGCCACCGCCTGGCGGGTGGCCGAGGAGCACGGTCTCGCCTTGGCAGAGCTGCTGTCCGCGGCTAGGACCGATCTCCTCGGCCGCATCCGATTCCGCGACCGCACCGAGGCAGCCCTCGCCGGAGCTCGGGCGTCGGCCTCTGTCCTCGCCGGTCTACCCCTGGTCGGCATCGGCCTCGGCCAGCTGATGGGCGCCGCACCGCTCTCGGTCCTGTTCGGTTCCCCCGCCGGTGAACTGCTCCTCCCACTGGGCGCCGGCCTGGCCTGCTGTGGATTGCTGTGGACAGATGTCATCACCCGACGGGGAACGGCATGACCGCCCCCGTCGCCACACTCGGCCGCACGTATCGACGCCGACGCCCTCCTCGGGAACCGATCGCCACGGCGGTGGAACGCGGGATGCGGCCTGCGATCACGGTGATCAGGATCGGAGGCCCGTGGGATGCGGCGCTTATGCGCACGAGCCTCGAGAGAACGACAGCATCGCGGTCCGCATAGGCAACGGAGCGTCTTGTGGCGAAATGCGTTCGGGCAGAGCCGTCGAGGGCGCGGCGTGACCGGAGCTGAACAGCTCGACCTGGGAGATCGCACCCGAGACCAGCGCAATTCGGGGCTCCTGTGGTCCAGCGACATCGCTGAGCGCCACGCCGACCGGCTCAGGTGGCGTCGCGGGACCAGCGCGTAATGCCTTGCTGGCGTGTGTTTTCAGCGCACGTGCCAGCAGTACGAAACGAATGCATCGTGGGGAGGGACTGCTGTGTACTACTCGGAAGGACCGCCATCGCCTGCCGCGCTCCTGGTCGCCGCGATGGCGGTGGCATTGCTGCCCGGTCGAGTGGCGGTGAGCCGACGGGTGCGGGCACTCGGGCGGGCACCGACCGCGGCGCGCGAGGTGGGGCGGGGAAAGTCGAAGCCCGACCCGCTGGGGTCTGCTTCGGCCTTCGATCTGCTGGCGGCGTGCCTCCGGGCGGGGCTGCCCTTGGCCGCGGCCGCGCGGGCTGGTGCGGGGACGGCGCCGCCGGTGTTGCGGGCCGCACTGCTCCGGGCGGCTGATCTGCTGGCCCTCGGTGCGGATGCGGCGACGGCTTGGGAACGGGCCGCGGCGGATGCGGTGGGGTCGGCTGGTGCGGACGAGGTCGAATCGCTGGCACGGATGGCGCGGCGCTCCGCACGCTCCGGTTCCTCACTCGCGGCTGCCGTCGGGGAGCTGGCGGATCAGCGGCGTGAGGCGGTGGCGGACGCCGCGGTCGCGCGGGCCGAACGTGCGGGTGTGCTGATCGGCGGGCCACTCGGGCTGTGCTTCCTGCCCGCCTTCGTCTGCCTCGGCATCGTCCCAGTCGTGGTCGGCCTGGCGGATCGGGTCCTCGGCGACGGCGGCCTGCTGTGACCGGCCTCGACAGGGCCGACGAATCGTCACCACACGGATCGGCCGGGTGGTGTGGAAGGAGAGGGGATCACGATGACGTTCGTACGCGCCG
This sequence comes from Nocardia sp. MH4, assembly GCF_019266065.1. GTDB lineage: Bacteria > Actinomycetota > Actinomycetes > Mycobacteriales > Mycobacteriaceae > Nocardia > Nocardia canadensis. The sequence goes on from NZ_LPNR01000115.1 coordinate 23,876, forward strand.
TATATATAGGAGCGCGGACGCGGATCACGCGCCTGCTGATCGACGACGACGGTATGTCCACCGCGGAGTATGCGATCGGCACGATCGCGGCCGCGGCGTTCGGTGCGGTGCTCTACGGGGTGGTGACAGGGGACAGCATCGTCAACGCGCTGACCCAGATCATCGACAAGGCGCTCAACACGAATGTGTAAAACGGTGCGGCACAAGTATTCTCGGTGACGAAGCGGGTGCGGTGACGGTCGAGGCCGCCATCGCGCTCGCCGCGCTGGTGTGCGCGGTGGTGCTGTGCGTCGGAGCCCTGCTGGCCGCATCGACCCAGGTGCGTTGTGTCGACGCGGCACGCGAGGCGGCGAGGTTGGCCGCCCGTGGCGACGCGGCGCACGCCCTCGCGGCGGCTCGGAGCGTCGCGCCGCCCGGTGCGACCGTCGAGGTCCGGGGTGACGGAGACCGCATGGTGGCGGTGGTCACCGTGGGAACCGCGTTGTTGCCCGGTCTGCGGCTGCGTGCCGAGGCGGTCGCGACCACCGAGCCGGGAGTCGGTCGATGACCGGCGCGCGAGTGCGGGTCCCGGCCGGTGATGCTGGCGGGGCGACGGTGTTCGCGTGCACGGCGCTCGCGGCCTTGATCGCGCTGACCTTGGTGATCGGTCAGGTGGGCGCGGTGGTGGTCGGTCGGCACCGGGCGCAGGCGGCGGCCGACCTCGGCGCGTTGGGTGCGGCGAGTGTGCTGGCCGAGGGGGCCGAGGCGGCGTGCGCCGAGGCCGTGGAGGTCGGGCGGAGGATGGGTGTGCGGGTGGCGCGGTGTGTTGCCGAGCAGTGGGATGTGGTGGTCGCGGTGGAGGCGAATGCGTCATTCGGAGTGTTCGGCGCGCGCACCATCGCGGCCGCGGCACGCGCTGGACCGGTGGACGAGAGTGGGTGACGCGGAAGTGTTATCACTGGTCGGTGGTTGTTCCGCACCGAACTAATCCACAATTCCGCCGAGCTCTATTCCCTGAATTTCATGCACATTCTTTTATGAGGAGAGAACTAAACGAAAATAATGATGTGGCCTACTCCGGGGCGTCCGTCGGCAATGCACCAGTTAACAGAAGAGTTATCCTTTTTAATCGGGATACCACGGGCGGCGTCGGCGTCCTCGCTGGTCAACGCAAAAATGGTCGGGCGACCAGCATTCTTGAAGCGAGGTGTAGCGCCGGTCACGTCACCGGCGCGGCGGTATCACGACTTCACCGCTGTGCCGGAGTGGGCTCGCAACTCGCCGAGGACGGCGACCAGGAGCCGGGCCGCCGCGTCCTTGTCCAGCGGATTGTTCCCGTTGCCGCACTTGGGTGACTGCACGCACGAGGGGCACCCGTCCTGGCACCCGCAACTGCGGATGACGCCGAGTGTGGCGGCCAACCAGTCGTCCAGCCGGGCGAATCCTCGCTCGGCGAAGCCCGCGCCGCCGGGTTGCCCGTCGTAGACGAACACGGTCGGCGCGCCGGTGTCGGGGTGCTCGGCGATCGAGACGCCGCCGATGTCCCAGCGGTCGCAGCCGGCGACCAGCGGCAGCATGCCGATCGCGGCGTGTTCGGCGGCATGCAGAGCGCCGGGGAGCTCGTCGTCGGAGATCCCGGCGGCGGCCAGGAGTCGGGGCGTGACGGTATAGAGGACGGCCTTGGTGTGCAGCGTCTGGGCGGGCAGATCGAGTTCGACCTGGTCGAGCACCTCGCCCGTGACCAGCGTGCGGAGGTAGCCGACGACCTGATTGGTGACCGCGACCTGCGCGGATGCGGTGGTGACGGCGCCGAAGACGCGCTCCTCGGTCACCGCGTCGATGGTGATCGAGGTGACCTGACGAGCACTGGTGGTGAAGCCGGGGTCCACCTCGTTGACGAAGGCGACGCCACCGTCGAGGTCGAGTTCGTCGACCAGGTAGGTCTCGCCCTGGTGCAGGTGCACGGCGCCGTTGTGCAGGGTCGCGGGTGCCCGGCCCGCGTCGGCCGTGCCGAGCAGGCGCCCGGATTCGGCGTCGACGATGGCCACCGGCGTGCCGAGTCCGCCGCGCACGTCCACGGCGTCGTGGGGATGGGTGTGCGCGGTGACGTGCCACCGTCCCGGCCCGCCGCCAGGGCCGGGGCGGTGCCGGATCAACCCCTCTTCGGCCAGGTCGGCGAGCACAGCACCGGCGCCGAGCTCGGTCACCTCGTCGTCGGTGAGCGGCAACTCCATGGCCGCGCAGAGCAGCTGCGGCCCCAGGACATAGGGGTTGTAGGGGTCGGTGATGGTGGCCTCGATCGGCCGGTCCAGCAGCGCTTCCGGGTGATGGACGAGATAGGTGTCGAGCGGATCGTCGGTGGCGACCAGCACCACGAGCGAACCCTGCAGCCGCCTGCCCGCACGCCCGGCCTGCTGCCAGAACGAGGCGACGGTGCCGGGAAAACCCGCGATGACCACGGCGTCGAGGCCCGCGATATCGACACCGAGTTCGAGCGCGTTGGTGCTGGCGGCGCCGAGCAGGGTGCCCTCCGAGAGCGATCGCTCCAGCTCCCGGCGGTCCTCGGCCAGGTAGCCGGCGCGATAGGCCGCGACCCGTTCCTGCAGCTCAGGGGCTCGTTCGGCGAGGACGCGGCGGGCGTCGAGCGCGATCAGTTCGGCACCCCTGCGCGAGCGGACGAAGGTGAGTGTCCTGGCGCCCTCGGTCACCAGGCTCGCCATGATCTTGGCGGCCTCACCGGTCGCGGTGCGGCGCACGGGCGCGCCGTTCTCGCCGGTCACCGCGGTGCTCAACGGTGGTTCCCACAGGGCGACGGTCCTGGCGCCGTGCGGCGAGGCGTCCGCGGTGACGGCCGTGACCGGTGCGCCGATCAGCCTCGTCGCCGAAGCCCCGGGGTCGGCACTGGTGGCCGAGCACAGGACGAACACCGGGTCGGCGCCGTAGAACGCGGCGAGCCTGCGCAGCCTGCGCAGCACCAGGGCGACATGCGAACCGAACACGCCCCGGTAGGAGTGGCATTCGTCGACCACCACGTAGCGAAGATTGCGCAGCACGCGCGCCCAGCGCTGATGCGAACGCAGCATCCCGACGTGCAGCATGTCGGGATTGGTGAAGATCCACCGGGCGTTGGCCCGTACCCACTGCCTGATCTCGGCGGGGGTGTCACCGTCGTAGCTCGCCGGATGGGCCTCCCGCAGGGGATTGTCATGGATCAGCCCGCCGACCGCGCGCAGCTGATCGGCGCCGAGCGCCTTGGTGGGGGACAGGTACAGCGCGGTTGCTCGCGGGTCGTCGTGCAGGGCGGTGAGGACCGGCAGAAGGTAGCCGAGAGATTTCCCGGACGCGGTCCCGGTGCTGACGACGACGTGTTTTCCGGCCGCCGCCAGCTCGGCTGTGCGGGTCTGGTGCTCCCACGGCCGGTCGATCCCGGCCGCGTCCAGCGCTGTGACCAGCGCGGATGGCACCCATTCCGGCCAGTCGGTGGTCCGTGCGGGCCGGGCGGGCAGCTCGGCGACATAGGTCAGGGGGTTGCCGCCGGCGGCAGCCTCGACCAGGACACGATTCAGCAACGATCGCCCGTAGCTTTCGCCCGAAGTCGTCGGCTGGACCTCGGTCCGCTCTGCCGGATTCATCCCATCGCCCTCTCGCGCCACGCCGGAAGTGTGAAACGTGTGTGTGCGGCGAGCGCTACCTGCGATTTCGTAACCCAATAGCGACCTGGGTCACAGCAGGTTTGCTGGAAGCTCACCCGGTTATCGTGAAGCAAACAGACTGGAAGTACGGATTCACCCAATCTCTCCCTCACCTGCGCATTCGCAAGATCAAGAATTTTGCAAATTGTCGGTAACTCGACTGTTGAATTGCTCGTGGACATGGTTCACTGGGTCTCGGTCGCAAGCTTCTGTGTTCGAGGGACGGATCGAAAGTCCAAACCATCAGCAGGATCGATGTTGCGAACGCCGTGCTCAGGCTTTCCTTGCAGGGGGACCAACAGTACAGCGGTCGGAACGGACCCGGTGGACGAACCCAGTTGTCCGCCGTTCCGGTAAGAAAGAGAAGGAACAGAATGGCACAGGGAACTGTGAAGTGGTTCAACGCGGAGAAGGGGTTCGGCTTCATCGCGCCCGAGGACGGCTCCGCTGACGTCTTCGTCCACTACTCGGAGATCCAGGGCACGGGCTTCCGTACCCTCGAGGAGAACCAGAAGGTCGAGTTCGAGGTCGGCCAGGGCACCAAGGGCCCGCAGGCCACCGGCGTTCGCGCGCTCTCCTGAGCTGCGAATCGAAACAACGCCCGTCCCCCACCTCCTACGCGGAGGTGGGGGACGAGCCATTTCAGGGGTAAGGTCGCCCAGAAGTTCTCCGGGCCGAGCAGGCCGGAAACCCGCGGCGCCAGCCGCCGTGGACGCAGCTACCCAAGTGCGCAAGGTATAAACGTCACTGGTGGCGATGTCCGAACGTCGCGCCGTCTGCCCCAGCCGCGCACCGAGCGGACCTCCCGACGCGCGGATATAGAAGGAAGGTGTTCGCCGGTGGCAACACGAGACCGCAGTTCAGCCGACCAGGGGCGTCCCCTGCGTCGTCTCGTGATCGTCGAGTCCCCGACGAAGGCCCGCAAGATCGCGCCTTACCTGGGCCGCAACTACACCGTCGAAGCCTCGGTGGGTCATATCCGTGACTTGCCGCGCGGCGCCGCGGACGTGCCCGCCAAATACAAGGGGCAGTCCTGGGCGCGCCTCGGCGTCGACGTCGATCACGACTTCGAGCCGATCTATGTCGTCAGCCCGGATAAGAAGGCCAAGGTCTCCGAGCTCAAGAGCCTGTTGGCCGACGCCGACGAGCTCTATCTCGCCACCGACCCCGACCGCGAGGGCGAGGCGATCGCCTGGCACCTGCTCGAGACGCTCAAGCCGAAGGTCCCGGTCCGCCGAATGGTCTTCCACGAGATCACCGAGCCGGCCATCCTCGCGGCCGCCGCCGACACTCGCGAACTCGACAACGATCTGGTCGACGCGCAGGAGACCCGCCGCATCCTGGACCGCCTCTACGGCTACGAAGTCAGTCCGGTGCTGTGGAAGAAGGTCATGCCGCGCCTGTCGGCGGGCCGCGTGCAGTCCGTGGCCACCCGCGTCATCGTGCGGCGTGAGCGTGAGCGCATGGCGTTCCGCTCCGCCGAATACTGGGACATCGCCGCCAAGCTCGACGCCGGCGTCGACGAGAACTCCGATTCGACCAACCCGCGCACGTTCGGCGCGCGCCTGGTCCAGGTCGAGGGCGACCGGGTCGCCTCCGGTCGTGACTTCGGTTCCGACGGTCAGCTCAAGTCGGCGACCGGTGTCGTCGTGCTGGACGAGGCCTACGCGAACCGGCTGGCCGAGGCGCTCGACGGCGCCGACCTGGTCGTCTCCTCCGCAGAGGCCAAGCCGTACTCGCGCAAGCCGTATCCGCCGTTCATGACCTCGACGTTGCAGCAGGAAGCGGGGCGCAAGCTGCGCTTCACCTCCGAGCGCACGATGCGGGTGGCGCAGCGGCTGTACGAAAACGGTTACATCACCTACATGCGTACCGACTCGACCACGCTGTCGGAGTCGGCCATCGCGGCCGCGCGTTCGCAGGCCACGCAGCTCTACGGCGCGGAGTACGTCTCGCCGACGCCGCGCCAGTACACCCGCAAGGTCAAGAACGCGCAGGAAGCGCACGAGGCGATCCGCCCGTCCGGTGACACGTTCATGACCCCTGGCCAGCTGGCGTCCAAGGTCGACCAGGACGAGTTCCGGCTCTACGAGCTGATCTGGCAGCGCACCGTCGCCTCGCAGATGGCCGACGCGCGCGGCACCACGCTGACCCTGCGGATCACCGGCACCGCCCGGACCGGTGAGGAGTGCGTGTTCTCCTCCTCGGGCCGCACGATCACCTTCCCCGGCTTCCTCAAGGCCTATGTCGAGAGCGTCGACGAGGAAGCGGGCGGTCAGTCCGACGACGCCGAATCCCGGTTGCCCGCACTGGAAGAGGGCCAGGGCGTCACCGCCGTCGAGCTCACCCCGGACGGGCACAGCACCAACCCGCCCGCGCGCTACACCGAAGCGTCGCTGATCAAGACGCTCGAGGAGCTCGGCATCGGCCGCCCGTCGACGTACTCCTCGATCATCAAGACGATTCTCGATCGCGGTTACGTCTACAAACGCGGCAGCGCGCTGGTGCCCTCGTGGGTGGCGTTCGCGGTGGTCGGCCTGCTCGAGGCCTACTTCGGGCGACTGGTCGACTTCGACTTCACCGCCGCGATGGAGGACGACCTCGACGCGATCGCCGGTGGCCGTGAGCAGCGCGGAAACTGGTTGTCCAGCTTCTACTTCGGCGGTGATCACGGCGCCGAGGGTTCGGTGGCGCGCTCGGGTGGCCTGAAGAAGATGGTCGGCGAGCAGCTCGACGACATCGATGCCCGCGAAGTGAACTCGATCAAGATGTTCGTCGACGAGGAGGGCCGCGATGTCGTGGTCCGCGTCGGCCGCTTCGGTCCGTACCTGGAGCGGATGATCGTCAATCCCGATGACCCGGACGGTGATCCGGTGTCGCAGCGGGCGAACCTGCCCGACGATCTGCCGCCGGACGAGCTGACCCGAGAGGTCGCCGAGAAGCTGTTCTCGACGCCTCAGGAGGGCCGCTCACTCGGCGTCGACCCGGTGTCCGGACACGAAATCGTCGCCAAGGAAGGCCGTTTCGGCCCGTACGTTACCGAGGTGCTGCCCGAGCCGCCCGCGCCGGATCCGGCCGCGACGCCGGCGAAGAAGACCGCCAAGAAAGCGGCCGAGGTCAAGCCGCGCACCGGCTCGCTGTTCAAGTCGATGGATCTGGCGACGATCACCCTCGACGACGCGCTCAAGCTGCTCTCGCTGCCGCGTGTGGTCGGCAACGACCCGACCTCGGGCGAGGAGATCACCGCGCAGAACGGCCGATACGGGCCCTACCTGAAGAAGGGCACCGATTCGCGCTCGCTGGCGACCGAGGAACAGTTGTTCTCCGTCACCCTCGACGAGGCGCTCAAGCTCTACGCCGAGCCGAAGCGGCGCGGTCGGCAGGCGGCGAGCGCGGCCCCGCTGCGGGAGCTGGGCAACGACTCGGCGACGAACAAGCCGATGGTGATCAAGGACGGCCGGTTCGGCCCGTACGTCACCGACGGTGAGACCAACGCCAGCCTGCGCAAGGGCGACGAGGTCGAGTCGATCACCGACGAGCGCGCGTCCGAGCTGCTCGCCGATCGCCGGGCCCGTGGTCCGGTGAAGAAGGCGGCCAAGAAGACGACCGCGAAGAAGGCCGCCAAGAAGGCGCCGGCGAAGAAGGCGGCGGCGACGTCGACCGCGACGAAGACCGCCACCAAGACCGCGGCCAAGAAGACCGCGGCGAAGAAGACCGCGGCCAAGAAGGCGCCCGCGAAGAAGGCGGCGTCGAAAACTGCCGGTACCGACGCGGACTGACACCGCGCGCGGACAGGGGGCGGGTTCCCGGCGGCTGGTCGGATCGGTCCAGGCGAGCGTCTCGGCCGCGCGGTCGGTCTCTCGGCGCCGCTGTGATGGCACGCGGGTGTTCGTCGCAGCGGTCATGATGGGCGAACAAGCGCTACCGTGGCGGCCGGTCCGGGCCGCGGCGGTCCGGCCGTCCGGATCGATGTCGGACCACGCGGCTAGGGTGTAGCGCGTGGCAGGTGTCTTCGATCGACTGGTCGGCCAGGACGTGGTCGAGGCCGAACTGACGGCTGCCGCGACGGCGGCCCGCGCGGGCGTCGTGACCGGGGCGATGACGCATTCGTGGCTGTTCACGGGTCCGCCCGGATCCGGTCGGTCGGTCGCCGCGCTGTGCTTCGCCGCTGCCCTGCAATGCACCGACCCCGACGCCGTCGGATGCGGTCGCTGCCATGCGTGCACCACCACGATGGCAGGCACGCACGGTGACGTGCGCCGGATCATTCCCGAGGGCTTGAGCATCAGCACCAAGGAGATGCGCGCGATCGTGCAGATCGCGTCCCGGCGACCGAGCACCGGCCGCTGGCAGATCGTCGTGGTCGAGGACGCCGACCGGCTCACCGAAGGCGCGGCCAACGCCCTGCTGAAGGTCGTCGAGGAGCCGCCGGACCGCACCGTGTTCCTGCTGTGCGCGCCGACCGTCGACCCGGAGGACATCTCCGTCACCCTGCGATCCCGATGCAGGCACGTGCATTTGGTGACCCCGACCGTCCCCGCCATCGCGCAGGTCCTGCGCGAGCGGGATCAGCTCGACGCCGAGACCGCCGAGTGGGCGGCCTCGGTGAGCGGTGGTCATGTCGGCCGGGCACGTCGCCTCGCCACCGACGAGGACGCGCGCAAGCGACGTCAGCGGGCGCTGGCCCTGGTCAGCGCCACCGAACGGCCGGGTGCGGCCTACGCGGCCGCCGACGAGCTGGTGAAGTCGGCCGACGACGAAGCCAAGCAGATGAGCGCCGAACGCGACGACCGCGAACGCGACGAACTCGCCACCGCCCTGGGCGCGGGCGGCACCGGCAAGGGCGCCGCCTCGGCCACCCGTGGTTCGGCGGGCGTGCTCAAGGAACTCGAGCGCCGCCAGAAGTCCCGCGCCACCCGCACCGGCCGCGATGCCCTCGACCGCGCCCTAATCGACGTGGCCGGGATGTACCGCGACGCTCTCGCCATGCGCTTCGCCGGCCGCGGGGTCGCCATCACCCTCACCCACCCGGACATGGCCGCGGAGATCACCGACCTCGCCACCAACGTCCGCCCCGAGGGCCTGCTCCGCAGCATCGACGCGGTGCTGGAGTGCCGGGAAGCCCTGGACCTCAACGTGAAACCCCGCTTCGCCGTCGCCGCCATGGTCGCCACCCTCATCGCCGCCCGCTCCACCTGACCACCCGTTTTCGCGTTCCGGCCGTTCCCGCGATAGACTCGCGTCGCCTAACGGCACGCCGCCTTAGCTCAGTCGGTAGAGCGCTTCACTCGTAATGAAAAGGTCGGGGGTTCGATTCCCCCAGGCGGCTCCAAGGTCACAGGCCCTTTCCGGGAATCCGGGAAGGGCCTGTGTGGTTTCTGGCGACGCGGTAGTCACTCGCCGGTCGGCCACTTTCCGGTGGTGATGTACGTCTTCGCGACCCACGCGGCGTCCGGGAAGCTGGCGGTCTACGCCGTGTGTATCGAGGACGGGCGGGTCCTGCTCGCGCGGGGCGTGACCGCCGAGGGTATCGGTCTCGCCCTGGCGCGGACGCTGCCGGAGATCGGCCATGTCGCTCCGGTGGCGGTCGGCGGCCTGATTCAGCACTGATCCGGGTCACCCGCCGAGGAGGGTCCAGACCGTGTCGCGTTCCGTGGTGAGGTCGATGGGTGCGCCGGCGAGGGCGGTCAGCAGGGTGGGGAGGGGCCAGGTGGTGAGGTGGCCGTAGCGGGCGGAGTAGATGCCGACATCGGTGAGGCGGTAGGTGTCGGTGTGGTCGAAGAGGGCGTAGCTGATGACCTGGTAGAGGTCGGTGGCGCTGAGGGCGTCGGTGCGGTGGCCGGTGCGCTGGTTCTTCGGGCCGAGGTGGGTTTTGAGGTCGAGGAGCAGGCCGTCGCTGATGATGTCGGCGTCGGCGTTGCACAGCACCGAGGCGTCGAAGGTGGGGCCGGGAACGGTGGGTGGGCGCAGGTGGGGGAGCAGGTGCTCGTCGGCGATGCCGCGCAGTTCCCAGAGTTGGCGGATCGCGTCGGCGGGGGCGAGGGCGAGCAGGTGGTCGACGGTGAAGCGGTCGGTGGTGAGCAGATTCGCCAGCGCGGTATCGCGGCGTAGGCCGCGGCGGTAGACGTCGGTGCACAGGGCCAGGGCCCAGCAGGCGCGGCTGAGCAGGTCGACGTCGACCGCGGACGGGGCGACGGCCGCGCCGGCGGTATCGATCACCGACGCCACGACGGCCGATTCCCGGGGATGGCCGAAGAACCCGAGCAGCGGCAGTACCGGCTCGTGGTCGGGGACCAGCAGGAAGCGCACGGCGAAGTCGAAGGCGGCGCCGAGGGTGGCGGGGTTGGCGCCGCCGGTGTCGACCAGCAGTGGTCCGGCTCCGCGCCGATACTCGGCCTGCACCCCGCGGGTGTGCGGAAATTGCTGGTGCAGGTACTCGCGCAGCGGCGACGACGTGTCGCGCAGCGCGGCGGATAGGTTCGTGTAGACGTACACCGGCCTCCGTCCGACGGCAGAGTCGAGCGCTGCCTCGATGGTGCCACGCCGATGAATTCGCGCTGCTCATGCCGTCTGCATCACCAGGAGTCGTCGAGATCAGGAGGTCGGCATGCGCACACTCGCGATCACCCAGAACAGCACCGCCGACGGTGCGATCGAAATGCTCGGAGACTGGTTCGACCCGCAGGCCGACAACGCCGAACAGCTCGCCGAACTGCACCGGCAGACCGCCGCGTCGGACGCGCTGGTGCTCGGCAGGCGCACCTTCGAGGACTTCCGCGCCTTCTGGCCGGCGCAGACCGATGACCGGACCGGCATCACCGCGTCGCTCAACCGACAGCGCAAATACGTCGTGTCGGCGACCATGACCGAGCCGGGCTGGGAGAACTCCACGGTGCTGGCCGGGGATCCGGTCGCGCGGGTCGCGGCGCTGAAGGGGCAGCCGGGCCGCGACATCGTCGTCACCGGGAGCATTCGGCTCTGTCACGCCCTGATCGGGGCGGGCCTGGTGGACGAGTACCGGTTGTTCGTCTACCCGACGGTGCAGGGCGGCGGTCGTCGGCTGTTCCCCGAGGGGTACGTGGCGGCCCGGTTGCGGCTGGTGGAATCGCGCGTGCTGGACGGCTCGGTCGTCTACTCGCGGTACGCCGCCTAGTTGCACAATTCTCTTTGCACAAGAAATTATGCAAAGAGTACTGTGCATGTATGGCCGACGAGGTACCGCCCAGGGAGATCGCCGATCCCGCCGCGCTGCGCGCGCTGGCGCATCCGCTCCGGCAGCGCATCCTGCGCGCGCTGGCCGAGAAGGGGCCGGCCACCGCGACGGCGCTCGGTGCGCAGTTGGGTCAGAACACCGGGGCGACCAGCTATCACCTGCGTCAGCTGGCCGAGCACGGATTCATCGAGGAGGCGCCCGAGCTGGCGAAGGGGAAGGAGCGGTGGTGGCGCTCGCCGCCGAAGGACCTGCGCTACCGGCTCGACAAGGACCAGCCGCCGGAGCTGCGCGAGCTGCTGGAAGGGCTGGTCGCCCAGCACATCGCCGAGGATGTCGAGCTGTTCGGGCGGTTCCGGGCCGAACGCGCCGAGCTCGGCGACTGGGCCGACACGATGCCGTTCTCGCGCGGCGCGATCTACGCCACTCGCGAGGAACTCGACGCCTTTTGCGAGGAGTACCTCGCGCTGCTCAAACGCTTTCAGGCCACCCATGCCGCGGGCAGGCCCGGCGCGCGCCGGGTGCTGACCCGGTTCATCGCGTTCCCGGCACCGGGGATGACCGACAGCGAGTAGGGATTCACCGTGTTGCTTCGTATCGCACTGCTCGCCACCCTGATCGCGGCCCTCGTCGCAACCGCTCCCACGGCCGCCGCGCAGGACCCCGCCACCACCGATATCACGATCACCCGCTCGGATGGCACCACCACGCCCGGCACCGTCCACGCGCCCGCGGGCGCCACGGGACGGCCGGGCGTCGTGCTGGTGCACGGCTCCGGCACCGCGCCCAGTCCCCAATACGCCCTGGCCGCCGATGCTTTCGCGCGTGCGGGCATCGTCGCGTTGCGCTATACCAAGCGAGCTGAGGACTACACGCCCGCCCACCGCGACTTCTCCCTGCTCGCCGAGGACGCGCTGTCGGGCATCGCCGCACTGCGGGGCCGGCCCGAGGTCGACCCCGCCCGGGTCGGGCTCTGGGGACTCTCCGAAGGCGGCTGGGTCGCGCCGCTGGCGGCCGCGCGCTCGGCCGACGTCGCGTTCCTGATCACCATCGGCGCCAATTCCGGCGCGCCCGCCGCCCAGCAGACCTGGGCCAACGAGACCAGATTCGCGGCGGCGGGCGTGCGCGGATCGATGATCGAGGTGCTGGCGCGCAACGGAATCCGCCAGCTCGCCGGGGCGGGTCAGTTCGCCCAGGCCGACTACGACCCGGTGCCGGTGCTGGAACGGATCCCGCAGCCGGTGCTCGCGATCTGGGGTGACAGGGACCGGCTGACCCCGCCCGGCGACAGCCTGCGCGACTTCCAGGCGGTCTTCGATCGGGTCGGCAAGGTGAACTACACGCTGCGCACACTGCCGAACGCCCAGCACGCCGCCTTCACGACGACCGATGGCTTCGACAAGGGCGCCGGCCTCGCGCCCGGCTACGCCGAGCTCATGGGTGACTGGGTGAACGGGTTGCCGGGATCGGCGCACGCGCAGGCGGATCGACCTGCGGCGCAAAGGCATTCGGTGACGCCGTTGCCGCCCCTGGCGTGGTGGGAGTCCACCGGGGTCCAGTTGGCACTGCTGCTCGGGACCGTTCTCGCGCTCGGCGGGTACGCGGTGACCGGCTTCGCCCGGAGCTGGCGACTGTCCCATGGCCTGCCAGGGCGAATCCTGGTGACGGCGGCGGGGATCGGGATGCTCGGCACGATCGCCCTGTTCGTGTTCGTTGCCTCGACCAAGGCGACGTCGTTCGGCCCGTTGCTGTTCGGGCGCACCCTGCCCTGGGTGGCGTTGCAGCTGGTCTCGGTGTGCGCGGTGGTGGCGCTCGGCGTCGTCGTGGCGCGGCGGCAACGCCTGCTCGACGGCGTCGGCACGGGCGGCCGGGTCCGCTGGGCGCTGCTGGTCTGCGGCGGTGCCGGATTCACGCTGTGGGCGGTGTACTGGGGACTGCTGCTGCCCTGAGGAACGCGAAAGGTCCCGACCTGCTGGTCGGGACCTTCCGGATCGGGGTTCAGGGGTTGAGATTCACGGTGTGCGTGTTGTGCAGATTCGAGCCGACGAACACCCGTCTCATGTTCACGATGTCCCACGTGGAGGTTCCGATCAGGAGGCAGGAGTCGAACCGGTCGAAGGGATTGACGTAGACCCGAGGGCCGTTCACGTCACCCCACCACGCGCCGTTGCCCGCTCTGGCGTAGTAGTACGCGGCGTCGGATTTCGTCCAGATCGCGGTCTTCGATTCGCCGGGATTCAGATTCCACCAGCCGTGCGTCGCCCAGCCGCCGTACTGGCCGGGGCAGGAATCCGGGTCCACCTGCATGACCGCGACGGAAACCACCAGGTGGTAGTTGTTGCGAAAGGCCAACCAAGGCATCGGACTACCCCTTCTGCTCGAGTGGTGGGGCCGGCAGACTCGCGGCCTCGTGGAACGGCGCGGCCACACTCGCACCCGCGCTCGCGGGCGTTTCCGGGCGCTCGGCCCGATGATCTTCCGAGGTGTACGCACCCACTTCGCGCACGGCCGGGGCCTGCGCCGCAGCGAGCTGCCCCGTTTGTGGTTCGGCGGTCATGAACTTCACCTTTCTTCTGATTCGGCTACGGCGAGACCGCTTTTCAGCCTCGCTGGACGGTCACCGACAACTCCCGTGGCGTCGCGCCGTGGAAGGGATCGCCGGTCATCAGCAGTACTGTCGAGTCGCCGGGCGTCAGCGCGGCGAGCACCACCACATCCGGCGGACCTTCGGGCGCGAGCACCCGTCCGTCCGGGAGCGGGGTCGCGTCCCGGTAGACGCCGAGCACCTCGACCGTCGCGCCCGAGATCGCCCGGGCTCCCGCGGCGGGCAACAGCGCGATGTCGCCGGGCGCGAGCTCCAACCGTGTCCCGATCGGACCAGCGCGCAGATCAACCAGCCGTGGCATGCGCCTGTGCGAGCGCGGATTCCACGCTGACGTCCTCGCCCTCGTCCCAGTCCGCGGTCTCGGTGAAGAACGGCCACAGCGTCGGGTAGATGGAACGGGCGAACACGCGATCGGCGGCATTGATGTCCAGGCCACCGCGAATCGGCTGCCCGTCGGTGGTGATCGTGCCGGGCAGCTGGTAGCACATGATCGAGTCCTGGTCGGCGTTCGGCGTGGCCATGATCGAGCGTTCGTCCAGCGGGGTCAGGACATTCGAGCGCGTCTGCTGCTCGCTCCACCCGTAGGTGTCACGGAAGTGCGCGATCGTCTTGGCGACGTCGAGCCTGCCGATCAGCGCGCGGCGCAGATGCTCGTGCGGGAAGCCGAGGGTGTGGCCGGTCTCGTGGCGCACGACCCGCTTGTACTCGCTCTCCGGCGTGGCCATCGTGAAGCCCTGCAGGTTCATCGTGGGGCGGTGCTGCGGGATCAGCAGGACGTCGGTGCCGAGATAGGACCAATAGCCCTGGCCGGAGCGGGAAATGCGCACCTGACCGGTGCCGTTCGTCAGCACGAAGGTGACGCCGATGCCCCAGGCGTTCATATGGGTGAGAATGCGCTGTTTCAGGTCGCTGGCCGTCGCCTCCATGAAGCTGACCGACAGGGTGCGGCGCTGCATGCCCCAGTACTTCGAGGTGAGCACCGCCAGTTCGGCGACCTGCGGCAGGCCGCCCTCGGTGGCCGCGCTCTGGGTGAGCGGCGCGTTCACCGGATTGAGCAGCGTGGCGACTTCGGCCGCCCGCTCCAGCAGGCGGGTCGGCAGCGCGGGGATCACGCAGCCGGGCTCCTCGACCGGGGCGGGTTCTTCGTGGTGACCGTTGCCGTGCGGCTCCTGGTCGGGGGGTGTACGCATCGGATCCTCCTCATCGAAACAACCGTGGGGTTGTGACTGTGGCACGGAGAATCGGTGCGGGTCCCGCGTAGTCGACTACTCGATCCGGGCTCGAAAAAGGCCCCCGACCTGGTGGTCGGGGGCCATTCTTCGAGTTTCTCCCGAGTCGAGCGCCGTTGACCGGCTCAGGAGAACCGACTCGGGTCAGCGGGCGGCGACGTTGCGGCGGGTGGCCCGAGAGTTGGTGGCCGACAGCATGATCTGACGCAGGATCGCGTCGAAGGCGGCGGTGTCCTCGATATTGCTGAGGTGCCCGTGCGGCAGCACGTGGAAATCGGCCAGGTGGCCGGTGCGGCGCAGGATGTCGACGATCGAGCGGGACATGCGCTGCGGGAGCAGCCGGTCCTGCGCGCCGGCCAGGACCGTGGTCGGCACGGTCAGGTTGGCGGTGCCTGCCGACAGGTCCATGTCGGCCATCGCGGCGGCGTGACGGCCACGCGCGAGCGGACGGCAGGAGCGGATGATGCCGACCGCGAAGTCGATCTCCTCGGCGGTGGCCTCGGGGGTGAGGATGCGGTAGCGGAACAGCTGCTCGGTGAACCAGCCGCCGGGGATCGGCAGCGGCGCGAACAGCAGCGACTCGCTGACCGGCTGCGGCATGCGCACCGGCGCGCCCAGGACGGTGACCGGGTACTCGGCGACGGTGAGCTGCTTGTTGAGCACCGGCAGCAGATCGGTTTCCCAGCGGATGTCGCCGTTGGCGGTATTGGCCAGCAGCACGGCGGCGGCGCGCTCGGACACCTGCTCGGGGTGATGCTTGGCCCAGGCCTGGATGGTGAGACCACCCATGCTGTGCCCGGCCAGAACCGCCTGCTCGCCCGGGCGCAGCGTCGCGTCCAGGACGGCGGCGAGGTCGCCGGCCAGGGTGTGCTCGCTGGGGGCGACGGTGCCGAGGGTGGACTCGCCGTGCCCGCGCTGGTCGTAGCTGACCACGCGGTACTCACCGGCGAAGGCGGTGATCTGCGGGTTCCAGTATTCGATGCTGCAGGCCCAGCCGTGGATGAGGACCAGGGTGGGCGCGGTCTCGGGGCCGTAGACGTGGACCCGGAGGTCGGCGCCGTCCGCGGTGGTCACCGGGACGACCTGGTGGGCCACGGTGGGGGCGTTGAGTTTCGCTGTCGCGAAGCTCCGGGTACGCAGCCCGGCACGGAACTGTGCGGTGAGTACGCCTACCGTCATCATCGACTTTGCAAGCATGTCGGCACTCCTTTGTGTCGTAGGCCACCGTACAGTGCGAGCTGGGGTGCTAGCTAGTGTTAGCGGGTCACAGTGTCCCATTTGTTGTGAACTGGGTCACCAGCCGCGCCGTCATTGTGAAATCGCCCGAGATCGCCGGAAAATTACAGCGTGGCAGCGCGATCCGGGCATGCTGGCGGCCCCGGGCGGGCGCGGCTACCGTAGGAGCGTGGACAGCACGCCCGTCATGGCCGATTTCTCCGGCGCCCCGCACCGGGAACCGGCACGCCCGGCCTGGCAGCGTTTCGCCCCGCCGCTGATCGCGGCCGGACTCGGCGTCGGCACGCTCGCGCTGCTGCATTTCCGCGATCCGCACGTCGAGGGTTCCTACGGGCTGTGCCCGGTGTACGCGCTGCTCGGGGTGTACTGCCCCGGGTGCGGCGGGATGCGGGCGATGCACAATCTCACCGACGGCCGGATCATCGATTCACTGCACAGCAATCTGCTGGTGTTGCCGCTGGTCGTCGCGTTCGCGGTGTTCGTCGTCGACTGGCTGTTGCGCGCCCGGCGCGGACAACGCTGGCGCGTACCCGGGCTGAGTCCGGTGCTGGTGTGGTCGTTCTTCGGTCTGCTCGCCGTCTATACCGTCCTGCGCAACACGCCGTGGGGAACCTGGCTCACCCCCGTTTGATACTGGTGCGCGCGCGGATCGGCGGGCAATCTGGAGGCATGCGCGATTCACTGAAGGATCGAGTCCGACAGAAGTTGATGCGTCAGCTCGCCGAGGACGGCCCCGACCCCGAACGCGACGACTCCCGCAGCATCTCGGTGGCCGACGATCTCGAGGCGCTGGAGATGGTGCCGTCCGACGATCCGCTCGTCGAGGAACTCGCGCAGCGTTACCTGGTCTTCTGATGCGCTTGGCCGCCCAGCGGCGGTAGCTGCGGCAGCGGTTTCGTGCCCAGCCAGACCGCGAACAGCGGACGCAGCGGCGACACGCTGTAATGGCCTGCCAGATCCACGAATTCCTCGGTGGTCACCGAGGCGTGGCGATAGCGCGCGGTCCATTCCCGGATGAGTTCGAAGAACAGGTGGTCGCGCAGTTCCAGCCGCAGCGCGTGCAGGGTGAGCGCGCCGCGCTTGTAGACCCGGTCGTCGAACATGTCCTTGGGGCCGGGATCGCCGACGATGATGTCCTGCGGCTGACGGGCCAGGTTCGCGCGCGCCGCCCTGGCCAGCTGGTCCGCGGTCGGGCCGCCCGCGGCCTCCGACCAGATCCACTCGGCGTAACAGGCGAAGCCCTCGTGCAGCCAGATGTCACGCCACTGCTTCAGTGTCAGGCTGTTGCCGAACCACTGGTGGGCCAGCTCGTGCGCGACCAGCCGCTCCGACCCGCGCTTGCCGTCGCAGTGATTGGCGCCGAACACCGAGATGCCCTGTGCCTCGATCGGGATGTCGAGCTCGTCGTCGGTGACGACCACGGTGTAGTTCTCGAACGGGTACGGGCCGAACTTCTCGGTGAACAGCGCCATCATCTCGGGCTGCCGGGCGAAGTCGTGGTCGAAGTTGGCGCGCAGCCGCTGCGGGATGACGGCCTGCATCGGCACCGGCTCCCCGGGCGCGCCGATCCGGTGCTTGCGGTAGGCGCCGATCTGGATGGTCGCCAGGTAGCTGGCCATCGGCTCGGGCGCCTCGTACACCCAGGTGGTCTGGCTGGCCTTGGCCTGCTTGCGGACCAGGGTGCCGTTGGCGAGGGCGTAGAACGGGCTGTCGGTGGTGATCGAGATCCGGTAGGACGCTTTGGAACTCGGGTGGTCGTCACACGGGAACCAGGAGGCGGCGCCGTTGGGCTGACTGGCCACCAGCGCGCCCTCGGTGAGTTCCTCCCAGCCGACCTCGCCCCACGGCCCGCGTACCGGTCGGGGCGTGCCCGCGTACTGGACGGTGATCTCCAGGACGCCGCCCGCCGGGATCTTCTGCTGCGGGGTGAGCGCCAGCTTGCCCTGCTGATGACTGAACTTCGCGGCCTTGGCCCCGTTGACGAACACCTTCGACACCGTCAGCGCCTGCGACAGATCGAGGGTGAACCAGGGCCGCACCGCGGTGGTGACCGCGATGATCACCGCGCGCCCGGTCAGTCGATTGCTGGCGGGCCGGTAGCCGAGCTCTAGTTCGTACCTGGACACGCGGTAGCCGCGATTGCCGTTCTGCGGCAGGTAGGCGTCGATCGGTTCCTCGTAGAACTTGCTCCGCATCAGGCGGCTCCGCGCTGCCTCGACTCCGACGTCGAGGCGGTACCGGTCCACGGCGAGATGGGGTTGCCCCACCAGCGGGTCGACGGCGGGACCACGTCGCCGCGCATCACCAGGGACGCCGGTCCGATGGTGGCGCCCGCGCCGATGTGGGCGGCGGGCAGGGCGACGCAGTGCGGGCCGAGAGTGGCGCCCGCGTCCAGTGTCACCGTGTCCATGGACATGATGCGGTCGTGGAACAGATGGGTCTGCACCACACAGCCGCGTTCCACGGTCGCGCCGTCACCGAGTGTCACGAGGTCTGCCTCCGGAAGCCAATAGGACTCGCACCATACCCCGCGGCCGATCTTGGCACCGAGTCCGCGAAGCCACAGATTCATCACGGGAGTACCCGTGGCGGCGCGGGCGAACCAGGGTGCGGCGACGGTCTCGACGAAGGCGTCGGAGACCTCGTTGCGCCACACGAACGAACTCCACAGCGGATGCTCCACGGCCCGAATCCGCCCGACCAGCAACCACTTCGCGGCCACCGCGATGGCACCGGCCACCGCGCCGGCGGCCATCAGGACCAGGCCGGACAGCAGCGCCGCGACCAGGTAGTCGGAATGCTGGGCGATCAGGGCCAGCACGAACAGCACGCCGAGGCCGATGGCGAAGGTCACCATCACCGGGATCAAGCGGCAGGTCTCGACGATCGCCCTGGCCACCTTCAGCCGCAGCGGCGGATCGAAAGTGCGTGAGGTGTCGCTGGATTCGGCGGCCCGGCGTAGTCGCACCGGCGGGCTGCCCAGCCACGACGAGCCTGCCTTGGCCTTGCTCGGCGCGGCCGAGAGCACCGCCACCAGGCCGTTCTTGGGCACCCGCCGACCGACCGCGGTCATGCCGGAGTTGCCGAGGAAGGCGCGCTTGCCGACCTTGGCCTCGCCGATGCGCAGCCAGCCGCCGCCGAGTTCGTAGCTGGCGATCATGGTGTCGTCGGCCAGGAAGGCGCCGTCGGCGACCACGGTGAACTTGGGCAGCAGCAGCACCGTCGACGCCTCGACGTTCTTGCCGATCCGCGCGCCGAGCAGGCGCAACCACAGCGGGGTCAGCAGGCTGGCGTAGAGCGGGAACAGGAAGGTGCGGGCCGAATCGAGCAGGCGTTCGGTGGCCCACACCTGCCACCCGGTCCGGCTGCGCACCGGGTGGTAGCCCTCGCGCAGGCCGATGCCGAGCAGGCGCACGGCGATCACGGTCGCGGCGGCGTAGACGGCGAGGCTGAGCAGGGTGGCCACCGGCAGGATGGCGAAACCGCGCAGCGCGGCGGCGCCGATGGTGGTCTCCTCGCGGACCCACCAGGCGATGAAGGTGCCGCCGACGGCCAGGCCGAGCACGGGCATCGCGGCCAGCGCCATCGAGGACAGGCCGAAGACGATCAGCCAGTGCCTGGCGCGTTCGGGGGAGTGATCGGGCCAGCGGCGTGGTGCCTTGCCCGCCTTCGTCGCGGGCGAGCCCGCCCATTCCTGTTCGGCCTTGACCTTGCCCGATACCGCGGAGCCGGGGGCGATCTCGGCCTTCTTGCCGATCTTGGTGCCGGGCAGCAGGATCGAGCGCGCGCCGATCACCGCGCCGTCCCCGATGGTGATGCCGCCGATGTGCACGACGTCGCCGTCGACCCAGTAGCCGGACAGATCCACCTCGGGTTCGACGCTGGCGCCGTCGCCCAGTTCGAGCATGCCGGTGACCGGCGGCAGGGTGTGCAGGTCGACGCCCTTGCCGATCTTGGCGCCCAGTGCCCGCGCGAACGGCACCATCAGCGGTGCGCCGGACAGGCTTTCGGCGCCACTGGCCTCCGACAGGCGTACGGCCGCCCACAGGCGCAGATGCACCCAGGAGCCGCGCGGATAGGTGCCGGGGCGCAGGCCTGCCAGCAGCACGCGCGCGCCTGCCACGCACAGCGTCATCCGGCCCAGCGGCGAGATGAACAGCACGAATGCCAGCACGATCCACCACCAGGACAGCCGCGGCAGCCACGGCAGCGAGGCGGACCAGCCCGCGATCGCCGACACCGCGGCCAGCCAGGTGACCCACTGCAAGCCGGTGAGGGTGGTCAGCGGGAGGGTGGCCAGCACCTGGGTGATCTGCGCGCGCAACGGCGTCGGCGCGACGACGCGTACGTCGACGGCCGCCACCGGCGCGCTCCCGTCGAGCAGTTCGACGAGCGAGCCCAGGCGCGGATGGTCGTAGA
Organism: Nocardia sp. MH4; assembly: GCF_019266065.1. Taxonomy (GTDB): domain Bacteria; phylum Actinomycetota; class Actinomycetes; order Mycobacteriales; family Mycobacteriaceae; genus Nocardia; species Nocardia canadensis. The sequence continues at coordinate 44,246 of NZ_LPNR01000115.1, forward strand.
GATCGGCGACGGTGACGTGCGGATACCGCTCGCGCAACGCGCCGACCAGCTGGGCCGCCGCCAGCGAGCCGCCGCCCAGGTCGAAGAAGTCGGCGTCGAGATCGGCGGCCTCGGCGCCGAGGATGGCGTCCCACAGCCCGGCCACCCAGGCCGCCGTGCCCGCGAGACCGGACGGGGCCGGTTCCTCGGTGCTCGGCAGCGGCCAGGGCAGCGCGTCGCGGTCGACCTTGCCCGAGGTGCGGGTCGGCAGGTCGGGCACGACCGCGAGGCGGGGCACCAGCGGGGCCGGAAGCTGTTCGGCCAGAATCTCTCTGGCCTTCTTGACGTCGAAGTCGGGGCCGGCGCCGGTGAGGTAGCCGACCAGGATCTTGTTGCCCGCCTTGGTGGTCCGGATGGCGGCGGCAGCGCCGCTGACCCCGGGCAGATGCTGGAGGGCGTTGTCGATCTCGCCCAGCTCGATGCGGCGGCCGCCGATCTTGATCTGGTCGTCGGCCCGGCCGAGGAAGATCAGACCCTGGTGATCGTTGCGAACCAGATCGCCACTGCGATAGGCGCGTTCCCAGCCCAGCGAAGGCAGCGGGGCGTACTTCTCGGCGTCCTTGGCCGGGTCCAGGTAGCGGGCCAGGCCGACGCCGCCGATGACGAGTTCGCCGGTCTCGCCCTCGGGCACGGGATTGCCCTGCGGGTCGACGACCGTCAGGTCCCAGCCGTCCAGCGGCAGCCCGATGCGGATCGGCATGCCGCCGTCGAGCAGCGCGGCGCAGGCGACGACCGTGGCCTCGGTGGGGCCGTAGGTGTTCCACACCTCGCGATCGGCGCCGCCGGCGAGCCGTTCGGCCAGCTCCGGCGGGACGGCCTCGCCGCCGAAGATCAGCAGGCGCACCGAGTCCAGCGCCTCGGCGGGCCAGGTGGCGGCCAGCGTCGGCACGGTGGAGACGATGCTGATCTCGCGGCGCATCAGCCACGGGCCCAGGTCGGCGCCGGTGCGGACCAGGTCGCGCGGGGCGGGGACCAGGCAGGCGCCGTGGCGCCAGGCCAGCCACATCTCCTCGCAGGAGGCGTCGAAGGCGACCGACAGCCCGGCCAGCACCCGGTCGCCGGGGCCGATCGGGGCGCGCTGCAGGAACAGTCGGGCCTCGGCGTCGACGAAGGCGGCGGCATTGCGGTGGGTGACCGCGACGCCCTTCGGGGTGCCGGTCGAGCCGGAGGTGAAGATGATCCAGGCGTCGTCGGCGGGAGTCGGCAGGGTGTTCCAGTCCGAGGCGGGCGTGCGGCCCGCGGCGGCGGTGGCCGACTCGATGCCCGCGGCCGTGGCCAGCGCGCTCACCCTGGCCTCGCCGAAGACCAGCCGGGCCCGCTCCTCCGGGTCGTCGGCGTCGACGGGAACGTAGGCGGCGCCGCAGTAGAGGACGGCCAGGATCGTGACGTACAGCGCGGCGCTGCCCGAGGGCATCCGCACGCCGACCCGGTCGCCGGGGCGCACCCCCGCGGCGGTCAGCTCGGTCATCCTGGCCTCGATCGCGGCGATCAGCTCCATGTAGCTGAGCACGACGGTGCCGTCGTCGATCGCCGGTGCGTCGGGGTGGGCCAGGGCGGTGCTGGTCAGGATGTCTACCAGGGTGCGCGGCGGCGCGGCCAGATCGGCGCGCAGGAGTGGATCACGCAACCGGCTCGCCGGGTCCTCAGTGCGTGGCTCGAGCATGGCGCTCAGTCCACCTCTCATCGGTCGACCCCCATCGGTGGTGTTTGTTGTTTCACGGGCGGGTTACCGGAGGGCAAACGGGATGGTCACCAGATGCCAACGGTACTCGGAGAAGGTGTGGCCGGACGGCAGCGCGAGGCGTGCCGCCGGCGCCGATCACGACGGCGAATCCGGTGATTCGCCGAGCGCGGTCAGCGTCAGCCGGTGCAGGGTGCGCTGTTCCTCGGGATCGAGCCGCTCCAGCACGCGTGCGGTGGCGTCGGCGATGAGGCGGTCGGTGCGCTTGCACTGCTTGCGCCCGGCGTCGGTGATCCGCAGCCGGTATTTGCGGCGGTCCTTGCCGTCGCGGGTGCGTTCGACCAGGCCGGCGCGTTCCAGCGCGTCGATCAGCCGGACGACTTCGCTGCGGTCGATGCCGAGGGCGTCGCCGACCTTCTTCTGCGTCAGGTCGGCGTTCTCCTCGATGAAGGTGAGCACCCAGTGATCGCGCAGCGGGACGTCGATCTCGGCGTGCAGTGCCTTGGTGAGCCGTCCGAGCGCGTACACCGGATAGCGCGGCAGGCCGCGGACGGGGTTCGAGTTCGTGGACATGATCGGCAACCCTAACAGATAGTGGGGGAACTCAATCATTTGAGTCATCCATCATGGATGAGGCAGATTGTTGGGCGATTCGCGGGCGGGCGGCAATCCGGCGGCAATCGGGTCTCGGCCGGGATGTCCGATTCCTTTGTGGCCGTGAGGATTACCTTTCGGGTGTCGGAACCGGTCACGGCGCGGGTCGGTGGGGTGGGTCGTCGCCGTCGCGAGCGCGGCGGGTGCCACCGGTTCCGACGGGCCGATCGTGGGTGGTTGACAGCTCGCCGGATCGTCTGCCACTCTCGAAACAGGTCACGAGTACCAGCGACAAGCCCCGGCTAGCTGGTCGGCAACCCTCCTCCGCGGTGGGGTGCTCCGGGTGACGACCAGGCCGCCGTCCGCAGTGGGCGCGGCAAGCGCGGACTCGCAGCACCCTTTTCGGGAACGAGTCCCTGAGCCGACGGGATTTCGTCATGACCGCAGTAATCGACCCCACCTGTGCCCTGGCCACCGTCTCCGGTGCGGACCTGCGGGTTCCGCTCGTGCAGGGCGGGACCAAGGACTACGCCAACTTCGACTACGCCGCGAGCGCACCGGCCTTGCAGCAGGTCACCGACCGGATTTCCAAGCTGCTGCCGTACTACGCCAGCGTGCATCGCGGCGCCGGATACGCCTCGCGGATCTCCACCGAGTGCTACGAGGCGTCCCGTGGCGCGGTCGCCCGGTTCCTCGACGCCGCCGACGACCAGGTCGTCGTGTTCACCCGCAACACCACCGATTCGCTGAACCTGCTGGCCGGCTGCGTGCCCGGCGAGACCGTGGTGCTCGATATCGAGCACCACGCGAACTTCCTGCCGTGGACCGCGCACGGGCGCCGGGTCGTGCGGGCCGCCGATACCGTCGAGGAGACGATTCGCCGGGTCGTCGCCGAATTGTGCAGCAAGCCCGCCGCTTTGCTCGCGGTGACCGGCGCCTCCAACGTCACCGGTGAGGTGCTGCCGCTGGAGCGGCTGGCGACCATCGCCCACCTGTGCGGCGCGCGGATTCTCGTCGATGCGGCGCAGCTGGCGCCGCATCGCCGGATCTCCCTGCGCGAGACCGGCGTCGACTACCTCGCCTTCTCCGGGCACAAGCTGTACGCGCCGTTCGGCGCCGGTGTGCTGGTCGGTCGGCGGGACTGGCTCGACGCCGGCGAGCCGCACCTGGCCGGTGGTGGCGCGGTGCGCGAAGTCGGTGTGGCGCAGGTCGACTGGGCCGCGGCGCCGCAGCGGCACGAGGCCGGTTCGCCGAATGTGCTCGGCGCGGCCGCCATCGCCGCCGCCTGCGACGCGCTCGCCGCGATCGATCCGGAGGAGCTCGTCGCCCACGAGCGGTTCCTGGCCGACCGGTTGCGCGACGGGCTGGGTGCGATCCCGGGCGTCGAGCTGGTCCGCATCTGGTCCGACAGCCCGGACTGTGTCGGCATCGTCGCCTTCACCGTGGCCGGCTATGCCCCCGGTGAGGTCGCCGCCTATCTCTCCGCTGAACACGCCATCGGTGTCCGCGACGGCCGCTTCTGCGCCCACCCCCTCCTCGCGGCCCTCGGCCTCGACGCCGCCCTGCGCGCCAGCATCGGCCTCGGCACCACAGCCGACGACGTGGACCGCTTGATCACCGCCGTCGCCACCCTCGTCGAATCCGGCCCCACCTGGACCTACGCCGCCACCGACGGCCTCTGGAACCCCACTCCCGAAACCCGCCCCCTCTCCGGCGACGCCCTCACCGGCGCCGCCCCCTGCCTCATCGGCTGAGCCGCCACGGTGCGGTCGGACGTGCGTGTCCGGCCGCACCGCTCTGTCCCCATCGGGAATGTGCCCCGGTGATCCCTGCAAGAACTGCGCTGCCGCGCGCGCCGCGGGCGCGGCGCCGCTCCACCGTGGCGAGCCCGGCTACAGATCCGGCTTGGACGCCGACGGTGACGGTATCGCTTGCGACAGGGGCTGACCTGCCGATCGGCGCCCCGGCTCGCGCAGCGGCGCTGTCAGGTGTCGAGGGCGGTGGGGCGGTGGTATCTGCCGTTGTAGTAGAGGAGGGGGGCGGCGGACGGGGATTCCCTGGTGTCGTCGTGGACTCGGGTGACCAGGCCTACGGCGAGGGTGTGGTCGCCGATGTCGATGAGTTGGTGGAGGGTGGCGCGGAGCCAGATGGGGGTGCCGTGCAGGACCGGTTCGCCGGTGTCGAGGGTGGTCCACAGGGAGCGGTCGGTGAAGCGGTCGGCGGCGGTACGGGAGAAACGGTGGGCCAGGTGGTGCTGGTGTTCGCCGAGGAAGTGGATGACGACCGAGTCGGCCGCGCGCAGGGCCTCGATGCTCGAGGACGTGTGGGCGATGTTGAACGACACCAGCGGCGGTTCCAGCGACAGTGAGGCGAAGGACGTCGCCGTGAAGCCGACGGGGCCCGAGTCCGCTCCGATCGTCACCACGGTGACGCCGGCCGGATAGTGCCGCATCGAGGCCCGATACTGCTCAGCCGTGATCCCGCTCAGATCATCGGGGACGACCAGTTCGGCCGGAATACGTCGCGCATCACCCACCGCCCCAAACTACGCCTGCGGCGCGACCGCACCCATCGCCCGGTCGTCGCGCTGTGCGCCGATCGCGCCGGCCTTGTCTTCGGTGAGCACGCGGAACGCGAACACGACCTGCCACAACCCGATGAACAGGGTGGGCAGCCGTTCATAGAGCCCGGCGGAGGAATCCGCACCCGCCACGGTGCTTTCGAACGCAACGAAGAACGCGCCGACTGCCACCAGCGACAGCACGCCGGTGGCGACCGAGAAGGCTGCCCAGCCGCGGAAGGGGCGACCCGCGGCGGCGAACGCGGCTACCGGGAACGCCAGGAAAACCACCAGCGCGCCCATGCTGTGCACCGTGCCGATCGCGGTGACGGCGTCGGACTCACCGGCGGGGAATCCGAGCGCAGGGTCGGTGGGGGCAACGCCGATCAGGACCAGCCCCGCTCCCGCGACGAGCAGCGACACATATCCCGAAGTCCGGATGGCCGCCGAACGCCGGAGCGCCTCGGCGAAGCACAGGGTCAGCACGCCGTAGACGACGAAGTTCGCGATTTGTATCCAGCCGTGCCGGCCAAGGCTGAGCGTGCTGATGGTGTCGTGCGAGGAGTCGTAGTCCGGCTGCACCGCACCGTTGACGAGATAGGTCAGGACGAAGAGAACGGGACCGGTCGCACCCGCCGCCACCATGGCATGCGTACAACGTATACTCATGTGTACAACGTACACGGATTGTGCGTACGTAGTACACACGAGAGAGAATCAGGCGTGACATTCCTCTGGGAACGGCTTGCGCAGGCCACCGGCGCACCGGGTAAGGCTCTGTCCGCTCAGCGCATCGCCGCGACGGCGGTGGCCGTTGCCGACGCCGACGGACTCGACGCGATCACCATGCGCCGCCTCGCCGCCGAGCTGGGCGTCGCGCCCATGGCCGCCTACCGCCACGTGGCGAACAAGGACGAGGTGCTGGAACTGATGGTCGACCTCGTCTACGGCGAGATCGACCTGTCCGCCGGGATCGACTGGCGCACGACCCTGCGCGAGATGGCACTGGCTGTCCGCGCTCTGATCCTGCGCCACCCGTGGCTCACCCGCCTGTCGGCCCCGCAGCTGGTCTACGAGCTGACACCGCATCGCATGGCGCTGACGGAACTGGCTCTCGCCGCACTCCACGACGACCTCGGCCTCGACCTCGATACCGCGATGGCGGCCTGTCGCACCGTCTCCATGTATGTCCAGGGCGCGACCAGCGCCGAAATCGGTCTGCGCGACCTCATGGACGATCGCGGCTGGACCACCGGCGCGGATGCCCGCGCGGGTCTCGCCACACACCTGCGGTGGCTTCTCGACACCGGCCGCTATCCGACCTTCCAGCGTTACGCCCAGGCGGCGGACCGCAAAGACGACCTGCGATGGCAGTTCGAAACCGGTCTCGATCAGGTCCTCGACGGAATCGGCTGCGCCGCACACTGAATCGCCCGAACCGATTCACCGGCGTGGCAAAGCGCCTCGGACTCAGTCGACCTCGATCGGCAGCCCGGCGGTGATCCGGACGAGTTCGCGGAAGTTGGTGCGGAACACCGTGTTCGGATGTCCACCCGCGGCCCACACCTCGGTGTGCTCGGCCAGGGCGGTGTCGACCCAGGTGGGCAGATTGGTGGGATGGCCGACGGGGGCGGTGCCGTCGATCGGCTGGCCGGTGACGCGCTCGACCAGGGCGGTGGGCGCCGGGGTGAGCCTGCCCTCCAGGCGTTTGCCGGTCCGCGTCAGATCGACCTGATGGTGGTCGGCGACCAGCAACAGGACGGGGTCGTCGTCGAGCAGGAAGACCTGCGAGGTGGTGATCGCGGTGGGCGGGGCGCCCAGAGCGCGGGCGGCATCGGCCGCGGTGGCAGCGGGCGTCTCGGGCGAAACGATGACGCCGTGATGCCCGCGGGCGATGAGCGTATCGGCGACGCGGCATGCGACCGCCGGTAGAGACGACCTGCGCATGAAATCCAGAGTAGGACGATTGCGGGAAATATGCCGGGGGAGCGGGATTTTGGGGTTCATCCCAGGGGCTGCGCACATCCCTGGCGGCGCGCCAATAGACTCGGTCCATGACTGAATGGCAGGCCTTCACCGTCGAGATCGCCGACCACGTTGCCCAGGTCACACTGACCGGGCCGGGTAAGGGCAACGCGATGGGACCCGATTTCTGGCGTGAGCTGCCGGAGATCTTCCGCGAGCTCGACGCCGACCCGCAGGTGCGGGCCGTGGTGCTCACCGGCGCGGGCAAGCACTTCTCCTTCGGGCTCGACCTGGCGGCGATGGGCGGCATGCTCGCCCCGGTGCTGGCCGACGATGCCAAGGCCGCGCCGCGCACCGAGTTCCTCAAGGTCGTGCGCGGTATGCAGGACTCGGTGACCGCGGTCGCCGAGTGCACCAAGCCGGTGATCGCGGCCGTGTCCGGCTGGTGCATCGGTGGTGGCCTCGACCTGATCGCGGCCGCCGACATCCGGCTGGCCAGCGAGGACGCCAAGTTCAGCCTGCGGGAGGCGAAGGTCGCGATCGTCGCCGACATCGGCTCGCTGCAGCGTCTGCCCGGCATCATCGGCGAGGGCAACCTGCGCGAGCTCGCGTACACCGCCAAGGACATCGACGCCGCGCGCGCCGAGCGGATCGGCCTGGTCAACGAGGTGTTCGCCGATCAGGAGGCCGTCGTCGCGGCCGCGCACGCGATGGCCCGCGAGATCGCCGACAACCCGCCGCTGGTGGTGCAGGGCATCAAGGACGTGCTCGAGCATCGGACCGCTCCGGCGGTGGCCGACGGCCTGCGCTACGTGTCGACCTGGAACGCGGCGTTCCTGCCGTCCAAGGACCTCACCGAGGCGATCACGGCGGTGTTCCAGAAGCGCGCGCCGGAGTTCAAGGGCGAGTAAAGGCAGTACAAACGGTTGCCCCGGCGACCGTTCTGTCTACATACTTGCATCACACAACTAATTGATTGATGCAAGTAAAGGTGAACTGAAGTGGTGGACAACGAGCCCGCGATCGACGCGATCGCGGTCCAGCTCGTCCGGCTGCACCGGCTGCGGGACCGGACGCTGGCCCAGATCAAGGACCGCTCCGGCATCGACCCGGCGGGCTTCGTCGTGCTGTTCCGGCTGGTCTGTGACGGGCCGATGCGCTCGGGCGCGCTGGCCGAGGCGGTGCACTCGGACGCGTCGACGGTGAGCAGGCAGGTGGCCCAGCTGGTCGACCGGGAACTGGTGCGACGCGTCGCCGACCCCGACGACGGCCGCGCCACCGTGCTGGAGGTGACCGACCAGGGCCGGGAGGTCGCCGAGCGGATTCGAACCCGGCGCCGCGAGTCGGTCGCCGTCGTCACCGAGGACTGGTCGCCCGAGGATCGCGCGACCTTCGCCGCGCTGCTGACGCGCTTCGTCGACGACTACGACGTGGCCCGCCCGACCCTGCTGACCCGCTCGACCGCGCTCAGCGCTACCGCGATGGAGAACGATTCGTGACGACAACCGCGGCCCCGGTGGAATCACCTGCCGGCTTCACCCACCGCCAGATCCTGACCATCCTGTCCGGCCTCATGCTCGGCATGCTGCTGGCCTCGCTCGATCAGACGATCGTGTCGACCTCGATCCGCACCATCGCCGACGACCTGCACGGCTACTCACTGCAGGCCTGGGCGACGACGGCCTACCTGATCACCGCGACGATCAGCACCCCGCTCTACGGCAAGCTCTCGGACATGTTCGGCCGTAAGCCGTTCTTCCTCACCGCGATCGGACTGTTCGTCATCGGCTCGCTGCTGTGTACGTTCGCCACGTCGATGTACCAGCTGGCGGCCTTCCGCGCGTTCCAGGGTCTGGGTGCCGGCGGGTTGATGTCGCTGGCGCTGGCCATCATGGGCGACATCATCAGCCCCCGCGAACGTGCCCGCTACCAGGGCTACTTCCTGGCCGTGTTCGGTATCTCGAGCGTGCTCGGGCCGGTGCTCGGCGGTCTGCTGGCCGGGCAGGACACCATTCTCGGCGTCACCGGCTGGCGCTGGGTGTTCCTGGTGAACGTGCCGCTGGGCCTGCTCGCGCTGGTCGTGGTGACCCGGGTGCTGCAACTGCCGCGCAAGCCGCACGCCACCCACCGCATCGACTTCGGCGGCGCGCTGGTGCTCGCGATCGGACTGGTCCCGCTGCTGATCGTGGCCGAGCAGGGCCGCGAATGGGGTTGGGGCAGTACCGCGTCGGTGGTCTGCTATCTGATCGGCGCCGCGGGCGTCCTCGGGTTCGTCGCGGTCGAGAAGGTCATGGGCGATGCGGCGATGATCCCGTTGCGCATCTTCACCAACACCACGTTCGCGCTCGGCGTGGTGATCTCGTTCGTGGTCGGCGCCGCCATGTTCGGCGGCATGCTGCTGCTGCCGCAGTACCTGCAGGTCGTGCGGGGCGCGGGACCCACCGAGGCGGGTCTGCAGATGCTGCCGATGGTGCTCGGCCTGATGACCGGTTCGATCGTGTCGGGTCGGCTGATCTCGAAAACCGGCCGCTACCGGGCCTTCCCGGTGATCGGCGCGACGGTGCTGACCCTCGGCCTGTTCCTGCTGCACCTGCTCGACGCCGACAGCCCGCTGTGGCTGGCGATGATCTTCATGGCGCTGGCCGGCTTCGGTCTCGGCAACCTGCTCCAGCCGATGACGCTGGCGCTGCAGAACGCGTTGCCGCCCGAGGACATGGGCGTGTCCACCGCCTCGGCCACGTTCTTCCGGCAGATCGGCGGCACGCTCGGCGCCGCAGTCTTCCTGTCGATCCTGTTCTCGCTGCTCACCCCGAACATCACCGAGCGGATGCAGCAGGCGGCCACCGATCCGGCCTACCAGCAGGCCGTGATCGCGGGTGCGCAGAGCGGCAACCCGGCCGATGCCGCGCTGGCCAAGGGCCTGCTGGCGCACGACACCTCGGCGGCGGGCCAGGTGCTCGAGGACAGCTCGATCGTCCAGCAGCTGAATCCGGTGCTGGCCAAGCCGTTCCAGGTGGGCTTCGCCGATTCGATGTCGACGGTGTTCCTGGTGGCGACCGGGGTCGCGCTGCTGGCGCTGCTGCTGGTGCTGTTCTGGAAGGAGGCCCCGCTGCGGATGCAGGGCGGCATCCAAGCCGCCGGTGACACCAAGGCCGCCGACGGCGCGGGCGCGCTGGTCGACACGGCGGCGCAGTCCAGTGCCGCGGACGCCGACCACAGCGCCGACGACGCGGGCGGCCGGGTGCGGGCCGCGGCGCCCCCGGCATGATCGAGGGATGAATCGAACCGACAGCGGCGCGGCGGCGCGGCGGGTACGCCTGCTGCCCGCCGCTGTCGGCTATCTGCTGATCGGCGGGGCGACCGGGCTCGCCGCGCTGTTCGCGCTGGCCGCGCTGGCCGTCGTCGCCGCCATGAGCCTGATCGGGATCGGGATCCCGGCGCTGCCGGAGGCGGTGAGATTGATCCGCCCCCTGCTCACCCTGGAACGGCGCAGGGCGGGGCACCGCCTCGGCACCCCGATCACCTCGGCCTACCGGCCGCTGACCGGTGACCTGCGCGAACAGCTCGCGACCCTGGCCGCCGACCCGGCGAACCGCCGCGACCTCGCCTGGCTGGTGCTGCACGGCGTGATCGGGCTACCGCTGGCCGCGCTGGCGGTGGCCCTGCCGTTGAGCGCGGTGCAGCATCTGGTGCTCCCCCTGCTCTGGTGGGCGGGGGTGGACGGGTTGCCCGGCAGCAACGGGCTGGTCGTCGTTTCCTGGCCCACGGCGGCCCTGAGCGTGCTGATCGGTCTGGTGTTCGGCGCCCTCGCCCTGCGCTCGCCCGAGGCGGCGACGGCGCAGGCGAAGCTCGCGCGAGCGCTGCTGGCGCCGGACGAGCACGCCCTGCTGGCCGACCGGGTCGCCGAACTCACCGCGACCAGGGCCGCCGCCCTCGACGCGCACGGCGCCGAACTGCGCCGCATCGAACGCGACCTGCACGACGGCGCCCAGGCCAGGATCGCGGCGGTGATCATGCAGCTCGGGCTCGCCGAGCAATTGCGCGGGCGCGACCCCGACGCGGCGGACCGGATGGTGCGCACCGCCCAGGACACCGCGTCGGCGGCGCTGGCCGAACTGCGGGACGTGGTCCGCAGCGTCTACCCGCCGGTGCTCTCCGATCGCGGCCTGGCCAGTGCCGTCTCCGCGCTGGCCGCGCGCAGCCCGATCCCGTGTGTGGTGGAGCTGAACGGGATCACGCGACGGCCGATGGCGGTGGAGGCGGCGGCCTACTTCGTCATCGCCGAGGCCGTCACCAACGCCACCAAGCACTCGGGGGCCGCGACGCTGTCGATCGAACTGGGCGGACCGCCGCAACTGCTGATCGTGGCGATCCGCGACGACGGCGTCGGCGGGGCGACGGTGACCGAGGGCGGTGGCCTGGCCGGCATCCGGCGCAGGGCCGAGGCCCTCGACGGCCGGATGACGCTGACCAGCCCCGCCGGTGGGCCTACGCTGGTGCGCGTGGAGTTGCCGTGCGGGTCGTGATCGCCGAGGACGACGCCCTCCTGCGAGAAGGCCTGGTCCTGCTGTTGAAGACCGCCGGGATCGAGGTGGTCGCCGCCGTCGACAATGCCGACGATTTCCTCGCCGTGGTCACCGCCGACCGCCCGGACGCGGTGGTGGTCGACGTGCGGCTCCCGCCGACCTTCACCGACGACGGCCTGCGCGCCGCCGTGCGGGCCAGGACCGTGCACCCCGGGCTGCCGGTGCTCGTCCTGTCGGCCTATGTCGAGGACAGCTACGCCGCCGAACTGCTCGGCGACGGCGCGGGCGGGGTGGGCTATCTGCTCAAGGAGCGGGTCGGCAAGGTCGACCGGTTCCTGGATTCGCTGCACCGGGTCGCCGCCGGCGGCACCGCGATGGACCCGGAGGTGATCGCGCAGCTGCTGGTGCGTCGCCGCGTCGACGATCCGCTGTCGACGCTGACGGCCAGGGAACGGGAAGTACTCGCGCTGATGGCGGAGGGCCAGGACAACTCCGCCATCGCCGCCGGACTCGTCGTCACCGAAGGCGCTGTGCTCAAACACATTCGCAGCATCTTCGCCAAGCTCGGCCTGGCCGCCGACGAGTCCGGCCACCGGCGGGTGCTCGCGGTGCTCGCCTATCTCAACGCTCGTCCCGGTCGGCCGTGAACGCGCGTCACCGCACCGCGCCGGACCCGGGCCGCTCCGACGGCGACCCGGCCTCGTCGCGGCAGGTCAGGTCGGTGCCGGGCAGAGTCCCGTCGAGCAGGTAGGTGTTGACGGCAGCGCTGACACAGCCGTTCGGGTAGTTGCCGTAGATCCAGTGGATCGGCACGTCCGGCAGGGTCACCAGCCGTGAGCCGCGCAGTGCCCGGTGCATGACCTGAGCGCCCGCGAAGGTGGTGCGCGTATCGCCGGTGGACTGCACGATCAGACTCGGCACAGCGTTGTCGATCACCGTGGTCGGCTCGACCGGCGGCGCCCAGAACGCGCACGGCGTGATGTTGTTCGCGAACGCGCCGAACAGTGGCTGCTCGGCCCGGCTCGCCTCGATATTGCGCCGGTACCAGTCTGGATCGCGCGGCACTTCCGCGTCGCCGCAGAGCACGGCGGTGGCCGTGGAGAGGTCGCGCGGCTGGGCCGTCAGCATGAACGACAGCGAGGCGGCCAGCCCCGGTTCCGGGGTCACCGTGACGCCGTCGGCGGCGTCGGCGAGCTGACGCAGTTGTGCGGCCAGCAGCGGATACTTGCGTGGATCGTCGAGTTCGGCGAACAGCAGCGTCGGCAGGCTGTGCTGGTCGACGGTGAATTCGCCGATCCGGATCGGCCGCTCCTTCGCCCGGCGCACCATCGCCTGCACCGACTCGCGCACGGCGGAACGATCTGTGCCGAAACGGTATTCGCCGTCGCGCGCCGCGGTCCAGTCCGCCCACAGGTCGAAGGCGGCCTCGTTGACCGGACCCATGGCGCGCAGCATTTCCGACGCGCCGTAGTGCTCGGGGTCGACGGCGCTGTCGAGGACGAAGCGGTCGGCGCGGTCGGGGAAGAGCTGAGAGAACACCGCGCCGAGGTAGGTGCCGTAGGAGGCGCCGAAATAGCTGATCCGGTCCTCGCCGAGCACCGAGCGGATGAGGTCCATGTCGCGCGCGGTATTGCGGGTGGTGATGTGGCGCAGGCGGGGACCCTCGTTCGCCGCGCACTGGGCGGCCAGCCCAGCCTGGCGGGCGGTGCTCGTGGCGAAGTCGCCCGCGTCGAGTCCGGCGGACTGGATCCAGAACCCCTCCTGCCAGCGGCAATTCACCGCGGCGGAGCGGCCGATGCCGCGCGGGTCCATGCCGATCAGGTCGTAGCGGGCACGGACCTCGGGTGTCATCCCGGCGCTCAGGTCGATCGGGTAGCCCAGGCCGGGGCCACCCGGGCCGCCCGGGTTGGACAGCAGCACGCCGTGGCGGCGCGCCGGATCGGTGGCGGGCAGGCGGGAGATGGCCACGGTCATCGTCTCGCCCCCCGGCGCCGAATAGTCCACCGGCACGGTGACATCGGCGCACTGCGCGCCCGCCGGGTCGAGGCGGGGGTCCTCGCAGGATCGCCAGGACAGCGTCTGCCGGCGGAAGGAGTCGAGCGGGTCGGCCGAAGCCGGTGCGGCGGTGAGTAATCCGAGAACGGTGGCGGCGGTGAGCGCGGCCGTCGTCAGGCGCTTCATGCCGCGCACACGATCGCGTCGAAGGCCTGGTCGACGAGTTTCGCCTGTTCCTCGCTGCCGGGCAGCTGGTTCACCATGAGGGCGACCGCGACGCCGTCGGCGGTCGTGCCGGTGTGGGTTCCGAAGCCGGGGATGCTGCCACCGTGCCCGCTCACCTGTTCCCCGCAGGACGCGGTGCGCTGGATCAGGCCCAAACCGTAACCGGCCGTGGGCATCCGATCGAAGGGCACGGTGCGGCGCATCTCGTCGAGCTGGGCGGGAGCCAGCAGCTTGCCGTTCAGCAGGGCGGCGAAGAAGCGATTGAGGTCGGCGCCGGTCGAGATCATATCGCCCGCGGTGTCGGCCCAGGAGGGATCGAGTTCGGTGAAATCGACTCGAGTGCCGTCGATGTCCTGATAGCCGCGCGAGTGCGGGGAGCGCAGGCCGGTGTCGCCGGACGCGGGCGTGTAGGTGTCGCGCAAGCCGAGCGGTTCGATGATCCTGGTCGCGATCTCGGCGGCCGCCGGACGGCCGGTGACCTGCTCGATCAGCATGCCGAGGAGCACATAGTTGGTGTTGGTGTACACGGCGCGGGCACCCGGCTCGTACTGCGGCGGCATCGTCATCGCGATGCGCACCAGGTCGGCGGGGCTGTGATGCTGTCGCCGCGCGGCTTCGGTAGCGATGTCGAGCTGCGGGGAGCCGGGGTCGGTGGGCTTGCTGGGATCGCCGCTGGCCAGATACTCGGGCAGGCCGCTGGTGTGCTGGAGCAGCTGACGCACGGTGACGCGATCCCCGTCGTTGCCGTTGCCGTGCACGACCCCGGGCAGATAGCGCTCGACGGGCGCGTCCAGCTCGACCTTGCCCTCGGCGACCAGCTGCAGCAGCACGGTCGCGACGAAGCTCTTGGTATTGCTGCCGATCCGGACGAAGGCTCCGTCGGGAATCGGCGCGCCGGAGGCGATGTCGCCGACGCCCGCGGTGACGGTACGTTCGCCCGCCGGGGTGGTGATCACGGCCTGGGCGCCGGGGAAGCCCGCCCGCACCAGTGTTTCGAGGGCCTGTCGCACCTCGGGCCCCGGCGCCGTCGGCGGCGCGCTCTCGCCACCACACGCGGGCACGGCGAGCAGCGCGACGGCGCACGCTCCCGCGGCGACGATGCGGCGGGACCTGCTGCGAAATAGGGTCATGAGCTGCGCTTTCCTCCTGCTGAGACGGTGCCTGCCTGACTGTTTCGAGCGTAGGAAGACCAGCCCGCCGCGCCCATGCCGCGCGCGCCCGAATCCGAGGTGGTGCCAGCACTACCAACCCAGGGGTGGGGAAGGTGAAACGCCCATGGTGGGGGCGGAAGTCCCCCTAGGGGTGGCTGTTTCGGCGGCTGCGCGCCCATAACGTTCATCTCGTCGAAAACGAACGCAGAGGAGCGAACGACATGCGCATCAAAACCACCATCGCCGCCGGACTGCTGGCTGCCGCGACCGTCGCCGGGGTGTCGACGGTCGCCGCGGGCAACGCCGCCGCCGGCCCGTACGGCACCTACTACGGCACCTACGCCACCCTCGCCGCCTGTCGCGCCGACGGCGAGTCGTCCTACACCGGCGGCTACTACTGGGAGTGCACCGAGAACTGGGACGGCTGGGACCTCTACATCTGGTACTGAGCTACCTGATCGTCCGACCCAGGGGCATCCGGCGACGCCGGGTGCCCCTTCTCGGTGTTCGGCTAGATTGTCGGTCTGAGTTCCCCCAGTGAGAGAGATTGGCCGCGCATGCTGACGTTCGCCGTGCTCGGTGAGATCCGTGCCTGGCGCGCTGGGATCGAGCTCGACCTCGGCTCCCGGCAGCAGCGCGCTCTGCTGGCCGCCCTACTGCTGCGCACCGGCCGCTCGGCCACCGTCGACGAACTGATCGACGACGTCTGGGGCGAGAACCCCACCGCCAGCGCCGTGGGCGCGCTGCGCAATCACATCCTGCATTTGCGCCGGGTCCTCGAACCAGGGCGCGTGGCGGGGGAGCCGCCGCAGGTGCTGGTCGCGCTCGGCGGCGGCTACGCGCTGCGGGTGCCGGTGGGCTGCGTCGACATCGAACAGGTCGACGACTTGATGCTCACCCCGCACTCCGACCCCCAGACCGCGGGCGACACCGTCGACGCCGCCTTGCGGTTCTGGACCGGCACCCCGCTGGCCGGACTGCCCGGCCCCTTCGCCGAGCGGCAGCGCGCCCACCTCGCCGACCGCAGGCTCGTCCTGCTGGAACAGCGCGCCGAACTCGACCTGCGCCGGGGCCGCTATGCCGAGGCCGTCGCCGACCTCACCCCGTTGTGCGCCGAGCACCCGCTGCGCGAACGGCCCCGCGCGCTGCTGATGACGGCGCTCTACCACGCCGGTCGCCAGGCCGAGGCGCTGCGCGTCTACGCCGACACCCGCCGCGAACTCGTCGACCAGCTCGGCATCGAACCAGGGCGCGAACTCGCCGATTTGCACCGGCGCATCCTGGCCGGTGAGCTGAGCACGCCGCGCGAGCCTGCCGCGCAGGTCCGGCCGCGGGCGCCGCAGCGGGTCGCGCAGTTGCCCGCCGACGTCGTCGACTTCACCGGCCGCGCCGAGGTGGTCGACCTGCTCGCCGCGCGGCTCACCGCGACGGGGACCGGGGTGCCGGTCTGCGCGATCGGCGGGATGGGCGGGATCGGCAAGAGCGCACTGGCCGTGCACGTGGCGCACCGGGTGCGCGAGCGATTCCCCGACGGGCAGCTGCACGTCGACCTGCACGGCTTCGCCGCCGATCACGCCGGCGGCGCCACCGCCGCCGACACCCTCGGCGACTTCCTGCGCGTGCTCGGTGTGCCGGAGGGTGAACTCGCCGCGGGCGCCGCCGAGCGCGCGGCCCAGTTCCGCAGCCGGCTGGCCGGGAAACGGGTGCTGGTCGTCCTCGACAACGCCCGCTCGGTCGACCAGGTCGCGCCGCTGATTCCCGGTACCCCCGGCTCGGCGGTGCTGGTCACCAGCCGTTCGGCGCTGCCCGAGCTACCGGGCACCACCGCGGTGCGCCTCGACGTGCTCACCGATACCGAGGCGCACAGCCTGCTCGCCGGGATCGCGGGCCGCGACCGGATCGCGGCCGAACCCGAGGCGGTCGCCGCGGTGCTCGGCGCCTGCGGTGGCCTGCCGCTCGCGGTCCGCATCGTCGGTGCCCGGCTGGCCGCGCGCCCGGCTTGGACGGTGCGGATCGTGGCCGAGCGGTTGCGCGACACCGCGCAGCGGCTCAGTGTCCTGCGCACCGGCGAACTCGCCGTCGAGCTGGCCTTCCGGATCAGCTACGACCAGCTCGACACCGGTCACGCGCGCGCGTTCCGGATGCTGGCGGTGCCCGAGGTCGGGGAGATCTGCACCGAGGGCGCCGCCGCGATCCTCGGGATCGAGGTCGCCGAGGCCGAGCAGGTGTGCGAGGACCTGGTCGACCTGAACCTGCTCGAGACCACCGCGCCCGGCCGCTACACCTATCACGACCTGCTGCGCCTGTTCGCCAGGGAACTGCCGGTCACCGGTGCCGCCGACCCGCCGCTGACCGCGCTGCGCAGGCTGCTCGACTTCTACCTCGCCACTGTGAAACAGGCTGTCGCCGTCTGTAATCCGGGCACCCGGCTGCCCGAGCACCTGCGCCCGACCGCCGCGCCGGGCGTCCGGTTCGCCGACGAGCACGCGGCCCAGGCGTGGCTGGCCGGACAGCGGCACAACCTGGTCTCGCTCTATCGCCAGTGCGCGCAAGCCGGTGGCCCGGTGCTGGCCCCGGCCGCCGATATCGCCTGGGCCACCGCCGAACTCATCGACGGCGGCGCGAACTGCATCGAGGTCGCACGGGCGCTGGAGGAACTGCTCGACGCCGCGTTGTGCGCGGGTGACCGCTCGGTGGAATGTCGGGTGCGGGTCGCCCTCGGCGCGCTGTTCGCCTATTCGCTCGGCGCGCTGCGGCAGGGGCGCGACCATCAGCGCATCGCGCTGTCGCTGGATCGCGGCACCATCAGCGATGCCCGGCTCACCGCGTTCGCCGCGCAGCTGCTGTCGTCCTCGACCCGGCGCGGCACCGAAACGGCCGCGCCGCTGGCCCATTCGGCGCGGGCGATCCGGCTGGCCCGCCGGGTCGGCGACCGGGCGATCGAGTGCGCGTGCCTGGTCCACGAGGTGAAGACCTACTCCGACGCGGGCGATTTCCCGGCGGCCAGGGAGCGCGCGGTCACCGCGCGGGCGCTGGCCGCCGAGCTGGGCAACCGGTCGCTCGAGGCGATGGCGACGCACGAACTCGGGGTCACCCTGGTCTATCAGGGGGAGACGGCCGAGGGGGTGCGGCTGTGCGAGGAGGCGGTCGCGCTCGGCCGGGCCGGCGGGATCGAACTGCGGCTGGGCTGGGCGCTGTCACGGCTGGCGCACGTGCTGCTGATGGCAGGCCGGGCCGCCGACGCCGAACCCGTCGTCGACGAGGCGATCCAGGTGCTCACCCGTGCGATCGGGCCGCTGACCAGGGCCAGAGTGCTGGTGCTCCAGGGGCTGATCAAACAGGCCACCGGGAAACCGGGCGAGGCGGAGGAGTCCTTCACCGCCGCGGCGGAGTCGTTCGAGACGATGCAGGATCCGCAGCTGACCCACGAACGGCTCGACGCCGAACTGGAGGCGCCGGTGATGGCGCTGCTGCACGATCATCTCGCCGCGCTGCGTGCCCGCCGGGACATCATCGCCGCGTCATAGCGGCGTCATCACGGGGCGCGAATATTCGTGAGGCACTGGCGAACACAAGTGTTCACGCGATAGATTGCCCTATGTACCCGGTTGTCGCGACAGCGAGCCGCGTCGTCGCCGGGGGGGTCGGCGGCCCGGACCGGGACAACGAGAACGGGATGTCCGAACTGCTCCGGACATCCCGTTCTTCGTGCACCGTCAGCTCAGTGGCCGGCTTCCTTCAGGCGGGTGAAGGACTCGTCGATGACCTTCTCGGCCTCGGCGCGGCCCAGCCACTCCGAACCCTGGACGAACTTGCCCGGCTCCAGGTCCTTGTAGCGCTCGAAGAAGTGCTTGATCGCCGACAGCTCGAACTCCGAGACGTCGCCAAGTTCCTGGATGTGGTCCCAGCGCGGGTCGCCCGCGGGCACGCACAGCACCTTGTCGTCGCCGCCGGCTTCGTCGGTCATGCGGTACACGCCGATCGGACGGGCTTCCACGATCACGCCGGGGAAGACCGACTCGGGCAGCAGCACCAGCGCGTCCAGCGGATCGCCGTCCTCGCCGAGGGTGTTCTCGATGAAGCCGTAGTCGGCCGGGTAGCCCATGGAGGTGTACAGGTACCGGTCGAGCTTGACCCGGCCGCTCTCGTGATCGACCTCGTACTTGTTCCGAGAGCCCTTGGGGATCTCGATGGTGACGTCGAACTCCACGCCATCTCCTTGCTCGTTCGAGTGCTTCTCTGCCGAATCGCCAGATCGTTCTGGGGAACCGTTGCGCAACGAGGATAGTGTGGTGTGCTGGTACACCGGTGCGGCAGGCGGCTCAGCGCGCAGTCGAGGCGTGTCGGGCGGCGTTGAGGGAGAGACGACGGTCGTGATCGGTCCGAGCGAGAACAATCCGGGAGCGACGGCGCAGCGCCGACGCAAGTCCACGTGGATCTGGGTATCGGCGGTGGTGGTCGCCCTGCTGGTGATCGCGGGCGGGTTCGTCGCCATCGCGCGCCCGTGGACTCCCGAGTTCCGCCACGGCGGGCTCACCGTGGCCCCGCCGCCGTCCACCGATCAGCCCGTCGCCGAGGTCACCCCGGCCAAGTCGGACGCGCCCGCGCCGACGTCCGCCGGGATCGCCGCCGCGCTCGCGCCGGTCGTCGGCAGCCCCGACCTGGGCAGCTTCGCCGGTCAGGTGACCGACCCGACCAGCGGCGCGGTGCTGTGGAGCCAGGATCCGGCCAAGGCGATGATCCCGTCCTCGACGGCGAAGGTCATGCTGGTCGCGGCCGCGCTGCTCACGCTGCCCGACGATCAGCGGGTGGCGACCAGGGTCCTCGCCGGTGCGCCGGGGGAGCTGGTGCTCGTCGGCGGCGGCGATCCGACCCTGACGACCAGGGCCGACGGCGGCTACTACACCGACGGCGCCCGGATCGCCGAGCTGGCCGCGCGGATCAAGGCGACCGGCAGGCAGGTCAGCGCGATCGTCGTCGACACCTCCGCCTATCGCGGGCCGACGATGGCCTCGGGCTGGGACCCGGTCGATATCCCCGAGGGCTCGATCACCCCGATCGAGCCGATCATGCTCGACGGCGGGCGGTTCGATCCGTCGGCCGACTACTCGCCGCGCACCTCTACTCCCGCGCTCGACGCCGGACGCGCGCTGGCCGCCGAACTCGGCGTCGACCCCGCCGCGGTGCGGGTCGGTCCGGCCGCGCAGAACGGCGCCGAGATCGCCAAGGTGGAATCGGCGCCGCTGCGAGTCCGGTTGCACGACATGATGATCCACTCCGACAATGTGCTCGCCGAGACGATCGGGCGGGAACTGGCGGTCGCGACCGGGCACGAGGCGTCCTTCGCCGGGGCCGTCGCCGCCACCACCGCGGCGCTGACCAACGCCGGATTCGACATCGCCGGACTGCATCTGGCCGACAACAGCGGGCTGTCCGTCGACGACCGGGTGCCGCCGCGGCTGCTCGACGCCATCATCGCCACCGCCGCCGAGCCCACCGGCGACGCCGCCGTGGCACCGGCCGGAACGCAGGCCAAGCCCGAGAACGACCCGCGCGCAGCGGCTCTCGCGCCGCTGCTGGACGACCTGCCGGTCGCGGGCGGTACCGGGACGCTGGCGCCGCGCTTCGTCACCCAGAACCGCCAGGGCGCGGGCTGGGTGCGGGCCAAGACCGGAACTCTGAGTGTCGCCAGCGCGTTGGTCGGATATGTGCTCGACCGCGACGGCCGGGTACTGACCTTCGCGCTGATGTCCAATGATCGGTTGCCGGAGGTCAGCAGGCCCGCCCTCGACGCGGTGGCCGGTGCCCTGCGCAACTGCGGATGCTCCTGAGAGCGGGTGGCGATGACCGAGGACAAGACCGGGCGCACGACCTCCGGATTCAGCGGTGCGGTGGACTGGCGGCTCGCCGCCCGCACCGGCGCCGTGCTCGCGCCCGCCGGACCGCGCACCTCCCGGCAGACCGCCGAACAGGTCGTCGCCGAGCTGGCCACCGCGTCGGTGCGGGCCGAAGGGCCGGTGCGTGAGGTCAGCGGACTGCTCGACGACCGGCCGGTGCCGGAGGCCAGGATCGTCGATCGGCCCGGCTGGATCGCCGCCGCCGCCGATTCGATGGCCGTGCTCACCGGCACCGAGGCCGTCTCGACCACCGGCAAGCTCGTCGGCAAGCCGGCGGGGTTGCAGGCCGGGACCATGCTGGCGTTCCTGTCGACGGCGATCCTCGGCCAGTACGACCCGTTCACCGGGGAGGACGGCACGCTGCTGCTGGTCGCGCCCAATATCCTCGGCGTGGAGCGGGCGCTCGGCGTCGACCCGGCCGACTTCCGGCTCTGGGTCTGCCTGCACGAGGTGACCCACCGGGTGCAGTTCTCCTCGGCGCCGTGGCTGGCCGACTACATGCGCGCCAATGTCGACATCCTCAGCGAGGTCGGTGAGGAGCCGATGAGCGAGATGCTGAGCAGGCTGCTCGCCGAGGTGCGCCAGCGGCGCAACGGCGACACCGCCGACGACCCCAACAGCCGTGGCGTCGTCGGCCTGCTGCGCGCCGCGCAGGCCCCGCCGCAGCGCGAGGCGCTGGACCGGCTGCTCATGCTCGGCACGCTGCTCGAAGGCCACGCCGATCACGTCATGGACGCTGTCGGACCCGCCGTCGTCCCGACCGTCGCCGATATCCGCCGCGCCTTCGACCAGCGCCGGAAGAAGCCGACCAACCCGGTGCAGCGACTGCTGCGCGCGCTGCTCGGGGTGGACGCGAAGGTCGCCCAGTACGTGCGCGGGAAGAAGTTCGTCGACGCGGTGGTCGAGCGGGTGGGCGTCACGGAGTTCAACACGGTGTGGACGAACGCGGAGACACTGCCCCGTCTGGACGAGGTGGACGATCCGGGCCGCTGGATCGCTCGCGTGCTGTAACCACCGCTCCAGGATTTCCGGTCCGCCACCGGGGTTTCGTCGGCGGCCGATGGTGCCGCCGTGAGCGGGTTCGCCCGTCCCCGGCGCGTCACCCAGGTGCTCGCGATGGTCTGTTGCGCCGGGTGGCTGGGTAGCCTGCGTGCATGGGGATCATGCCCGGGGCTGTCAGGCCGTTGCCGAATCGGCGGCTGTTCGCGGGTGGGGAGCGGACTCATCGTGGTGCCGTGGTGGTGGGGCGGCCTGGGGTCGGCCGCTCTCGCGGTGCTCGATGACGGGCCGGCGGCGGCTTCCGGAGACTGCCGCGGTGCTGGCCGTGCGGCGGGGCGTGCGGGACTGGGTCGCGGCGCGGGGTGGGCCGAGGCCGGTGGTGGTCGGGCTCTCCGGCGGCGCCGATTCGCTGGCGTTGGTCGCGGCCGCTGTCGTCGAGGCGGGAGACGTGACGGCGGTCGTGGTGGATCATCGGTTGCAGGACGGGTCGGGGGAGGTGGCCGCACGGGCGGCCGAGCAGGCGCGGGCATTGGGGTGTGTGGACGCCGAGGTGCTCGCGGTCGAGGTCGGGCGCGACGGTGGGGTCGAGGCGGCGGCGCGGGCGGCCAGGTACGCGGCCCTGGAGTCGGTGCGCGGGGAGCGGCCGGTGCTGCTCGGACACACCCTCGACGATCAGGCCGAGACCGTCCTGCTCGGGTTGGCTCGCGGGTCGGGCGGGCGTTCGCTCCAGGGCATGGCGGCCTGGAACGCACCGTGGGGGCGGCCGTTGCTGGCGGTGCGGCGGGCGCGGACGCGGCAGATGTGCGCCGATCTCGGCATCGAGCCGTGGGAAGACCCGCACAACCTCGATCCGGCCTACACCCGGGTGCGGGTGCGCACCGAAATCCTTCCGCTGCTCGAGGAGGTACTCGGCGGCGGGGTGGCGCAGGCCTTGGCGCGCACGGCCGACCAGCTGCGGGCCGACGGCGAGGTGCTCGGTGTGCTCACCGCCGACCTGCTGCGCGCGGCGATCGTGCCCGAGGGTGGCCCCGGCGACACTGATCGACCGGCACTGTCGATCGAGATCCTGGCCACTGCCGCCCCGGCGCTGCGGCGCCGCGCGATCCGGGCCTGGCTCGCCGAACAGGGCATCGGCGGCGTGCTGAACGCTCATTTACAAGCGATCGACGAACTCGTGAGCAACTGGCGCGGCCAGGGCGGGGTGGCGGTGGCCGGCGGCAGCAGGGACCACAGGTTGGTCGTGGCGCGCGCGCATGGCACGCTGACGGTACGCGCGCAGCCGCGAAACGATGCCACATAATGGATCGGCCCGGTCGGGATCGACACCACTGAAGGGAAACCCACTTCCGTGTACGGAGACGACATCGCATCGGTGCTGATCACCGAAGACGAGATCAAAGCCAAGATCGAAGAACTGGCCGAGATCGTCGCGAAGCGATACCCGCCGGATTCCCCCGAGGGCGACCTCCTGCTGGTCTGCGTGCTCAAGGGCGCGATCTTCTTCATGACCGACTTCGCCAGGGCACTGCCGATCCCCACCCAGCTCGAGTTCATGGCCGTCTCGTCCTACGGCTCGTCCACCTCGTCCTCGGGCGTCGTGCGCATCATGAAGGACCTGGACAAGGACATCGCGGGCCGCAACGTGCTGATCGTCGAGGACATCATCGACTCCGGCCTGACCCTGTCCTGGCTCAAGCGCAACCTGTCCACCCGCAACCCGGCCTCGCTGGAAGTGGTGACCCTGCTGCGCAAGCCCGACGCGCTGCGCACCCCGGTCGACGTCGCCCACGTGGGCTTCGACATCCCGAACGAGTTCGTCGTCGGTTACGGCCTCGACTACGCCGAGCGCTATCGCGACCTGCCCTTCATCGGCACGCTGGACCCGAAGGTCTACTCCTAGTCCACCGGCGCGAAGGCGCGCAGGACCGTCTCGACCAGGGCATCGGCGAAGGACGCGTCCAGCTGGCCGGAGCGCGGTAGCCAGCGCTGGGTGATCGGTCCGTAGAGCAGGTCGACGACCAGATCCAGGTCGGCGTCGGCCCGCAACTGTCCGGCGCGCTGTGCCGCGGCCAGCCGTCGGACCTTGGCCGCGTGCACCGGCTGTTCCAGTTTCTCGCGATAGAGCGCGGCCAGCGTGGGATCGTTGATGACCTCGGTGAGCACGGCGCGGATCGGCGCGTCGAACGCGGGATCGGCGAATTCGGCGACCGTCGCGCGCAGCACGGTCTTCAGGTCGGCCGCGATGTCACCGGTATCCGGCAGCTCGACGCCGCCGCCGTCGGGGTTCTCGCTCTGCGCGAGCAGGGCGTCGAAGACCACCGCGCCCTTGGACGGCCACCACCGGTAGATCGTCTGCTTGCCGACCCCGGCGCGCGCGGCGATGGCCTCGATGGTCAGCTTCGCGTAGGCGGTCTCGCCGACGAGTTCGCGGGTCGCGGTCAGGATCGCCGACCGGGACCGTTCGCTGCGGCGGGCGCTGTCCGGGGTTCGTGCCATGGGCGCGAGTCTAGCGCGAAATGAAACGAGACGTTCCGTCTTGACAATCGCTCGATCATGCTCCATCCTCGTCATCAGCAAGTGAGACGAACCGTCTCGTCGCACATGGAGGAGGACTCGCATGACCCGCGCAGACAACGAAGCCCGCACCTGGTTCATCACCGGCGCCTCGCGGGGACTCGGCCGGGCCTTCGCCGAGGCGGCCCTCGCCGCCGGTGACCGGGTCGTCGGCGTCGCCCGAGACGTCACGCCGCTCGACGATCTGGTCGCCGCCGCCGACGGGCGACTGGTCGCCTTCGCGCTCGACGTCGCCGATCGCGCGGCCGTCTTCGCCGGCGTGCGGCGGGCGTTCGACGCGTTCGGCCGGCTCGACGTGGTCGTCAACAACGCGGGCGGCGTGGTGCTCGGCATGCTCGAGGAACTCACCGAGCAGCAGGCCCGCGACCATCTGGACGTCAACTTCTTCGGCGCGCTGTGGGTGAGCCAGGCCGTGGTGCCGCTGCTGCGCGAGCAGGGGTCCGGCCACATCCTCCAGGTGTCCTCGATGGGGTCGGCGGGCGGCTTCGCGGCGACCGGCGTCTACAGCGCGGGCAAGGCGGCCCTCGACGCGATGAGCGAGGCGCTGGCCATGGAGGTGGAACGGTTCGGCATCGCCGTCACCATCGTTCAGCCCGGCGGCTACGAGACCGGTCTGTTCACCACCGGGCTCACCATGACCGACCAGCACCCGGCCTACGCCCCGGTCCGCGCCTGGCTCGAGGAGATGTGGAGCGAGTCGAAGGACGCCGACCCGGGCGCGGCCGCGGCCGTCGTCATCCGCCTGGTGGACATGGACGCGCCGCCGAAGCGGATCGTCCTGGGCGACGCGGCCTTCGACATGGTCGCCGACCTCGGCGCGGCCCGCACGGCCGAACTCGCGAAGTGGGAGGAGTTGAGCCGTCAGGCGGGCTGAGGCCGGGTGCCGACCACCCGCAGCAGCGCGCGGATATCGCCCTCGATGGCGCGGAACAGCGCGTAGCAACCGGCGAAGCCCAACGCCCCGCCCACACAGATGGCGCGGAGCAGGGTGGTGGTCGACAACAGATCCGGTATCGGCAGGAAGGTCGCGCTCGCGATCGCGAGCAGGGGAATCGACGCGGCCGTCATGAGATAGCGGTGACAGTGCCCGACCAGCCCCGTCAGCGCCGCGCCGTCGGCGCGGAAGTCCTGTCCGTGGTGCACGAACAGCGGGTAGACGCAGCGCGTGAGATAGAGCGTGATCAGGAAGAACGGGTAGGTCATCGCGATGGCCGCGCTGATCGCCGCCGCGATGAGGAAGTGCACCGCCGTGCGCACGGTCAGGCCGTTGCCCGTCAGCGCGATCGTGACGGCGAAGACGACGGCCGCCGACAGCCACAGAACGACCGCCACCGCGACGGCCTGATTGCCGAATCGCAGGCAGTCGCGCCGGGCGCGGTCGAGCGCGCCCGGCGAGCACCGCAGGCCCGCCCGTAATCGCCGGGGCACGATCAACAGCCGCCGGGCCAGGTAGATCAGCGTCACGGCGCCCATCGAGAAGAAGAGCACGTTCGTCACGCCCGCGACCGTCAGCAGGGTCGACCTGGTGCCGGGGTCGAGCCGGTCGACGATCAGCGCGGTGTTCAGCCGGGCGTTGTAGAGCGCGGCCAGCAGGTTGGGGAGCGCGATCGACAGCGCCAGGATGGGAAACAGGTACGGGCGCAGCCGGGCGCGCAGGCAGGTCGGCGGCGGGTCGACGAGGTCGCGGGCGCGCGGGTCCAGACAGAGGTCGAACTGCGCGGCGAGGACACCGCCGTCGGGCCAGCGATCCGCGCGGTCGGCGGCCAGGCAGGTCAGCAGGACCCGGCGCAGCGCGGCGGGGCAGTCGGCGGGCACCTGCGCGAGCGCGGCGGCGGTGATGCCGTCGTCGCGACGTTCCAGGGCGGCGTCCAGGGCGATCTCCGGGCGCAGCTCGTCGAGCGGGACGGTGGTGTCGTCGAAGGGTTTGGCGCCGGTGAGCAGTTCCCACAGCAGCACGCCGAGGGAGTAGATGTCGGCGCGGGTGTCGAGGTCGGCGGCGGTGCGGTCGTAGCCGGGGTGGCAGGCTTCGAGCTGTTCGGGGGACATGTAGGCCAGTGAGCCGCCGAAGTAGGACACCGGGTCGGTGTCGGTCGAGCGACTGAAGCTGATGTTGAAGTCGGCGAGTTTGGGGATGCCCTCGGCGGTGAGCAGGACGTTGGCCGGTTTCACGTCGCGGTGCAGGACGCCGTTGCCCGTCGCGTGTCGCAGGGCGGCGGCTAGCCTGCTGCCCAGCCAGGCGACCGTTTCCGGCCAGCTCAGCCCGGCGATCTCGGTGCGCACAGGCGAGTCGGTGGGGCGGATCTCGCCCTTCTCCTCCATCGCCGTGTCGACGGCGTCGAGCAGCAGGGCGCTCGTGCGCTCGGCGGGCGGGGTCGCGCGGACCCAGCGCAGCACCCCGAGCAGGGTGCCGCCGGGCAGGAACTGCATGTACAGCAGCCGCAATCGCGGTGAGCCGTCAGCGGGCGCGTCGAGCACCTGCTGGTCGAACACGCGCACGATGTAGTCGTGGTCGAGCTGGGCCAGCGTCTGTGGCTCGCTGCCGGTGTCGGCGGAGATCTTCACCGCGACCAGCCGCTGCATCGATCGCTGCCGGGCCAGGAAGACGCGGGCGAACGCGCCGGACCCGAGCTCGGTGAGCAGGTCGAAATCGCCGATCCTGGTGCCGACCGCGATCCGGTCGAGTCCGCGCCGATCGGTCGGATGCGCCGCGCCGGTGCGGTCGAGCGCGGGTCGGGTCGCCTCGACGGTGCGTGTGGAGCTCACGCCGGGGGTACGGACGCGACCGTCGGGTGGTTCATCGCGATCTCGGCGGACCCGCGCGGGGGTAGCCGGACCCGGTCACCCGCAGCAGCGCGCGGATATCGGATTCGATGATCCGGAACAGCACATAGGAGCCGACGAAACCGATCATCCCGCCCACGCAGATCGTGCGCAGCGGGGTGAGCGTGGTCAGCAGATCCGGGACCGGCAGGAATGTCGCGCTGGCGACGACCAGCAGCGGAATCGACGCCGCGACCACCAGGTACCGACGGCACCGGGCGGCCAGTGCCGTCAGCGAGCCGCCGTCGTCGCGGAAGTCCTGGCCGTGGTGCAGGAACATCGGATAGACGCAGCGCAGCAGGTACAGCGTGATCAGGAAGAACGGGTACGTCATCGCCACGGCGGCGCAGATCGCGGACACCAGCAGCAGGTGCACCGCGGTGCGGACCGGCAGGTCGCCGTCCGCGACGCCGATGGTGATCGCGTAGATCACCCCCGCCGCGACCCACAGCACGAACACCACCGCGATGGCCAGATGGCCGAGTCGCAGACAGTCCTGTCTGGCCAGTTCGAGAGCCCGGGGCGGACAGTGCCGTCCGGTGCGCAGCCGGTGCGGGATGGTCAGCAGTCGGCGCCCCAGATAGATCAGCGTGGCGCCGCCCGCCGAGAAGAAGATCAGGTTGGTGAGGTCGGCGACGTCGCGCTGAGTGGCGCGGGTGGCGGGGTCGAGCCTGCTGTGGATCAGGGTCGTGTTCAGCTGTCGCTGGTAGTAGGCGGCCAGCACGTTCGGGATCGCGATCGACAGCGCCAGGAGGGGAAACAGGAACGGCCGCAGTCGGATTCGCCAGCTGTTCGGTGGCGGGTCGACGAGGCCGCGCGCGTGCTGATCCAGGCACAGGTCGAATTGGGCGGCCAGGATCGCACCGTCGGCCCACCGCTCGGCGCGGTCGGGGGACAGGCAGGTCAGCAGGATGCGGCGCAGGGCGGCGGGGCAGTCGGCGGGGACCTGGTCGACGGCCGCCGCGGTGGCGCCTCCGGCCCGGCGCTCCAGGGCGGCGTCCAAGGCGATCTCCGGGCGTAGGTCGTCGTCGGGGACGGTGGTGTCGTCGAAGGGTTTGGCGCCGGTGAGCAGTTCCCACAGCAGCACGCCGAGGGAGTAGATGTCGGCGCGGGTGTCGAGGTCGGCGGCGGTGCGGTCGTAGCCGGGATGACACGCCTCGAGCTGTTCCGGCGACATGTAGGCCAGTGAGCCGCCGAAATACGAGACCGGACTGGTGTCGGTCGAGCGGCTGAAGCTGATGTTGAAGTCGGCGAGTTTGGGCACGCCCTCGGCGGTGAGCAGCACATTCGCCGGTTTCACGTCGCGGTGCAGGACGCCGTTGGCCGAGGCGTGCCGCAAGGCCGACGCCAACCGGCTGCCCAGCCAGGCGACCGTTTCCGGCCAGCTCAGGCCGGCGATCTCGGTGCGCACGGCCGAGTCGGTCGGGCGGATCTCGCCCTTCTCCTTCATGGCGGCGTCGACCGCGTCGAGCAGCAGGGCGCTCGTGCGCTGGGCGGGTGGCGTCGCACGGACCCAGCGCAGCACGTCGAGCAGGGTGCCGCCGGGCAGGAACTGCATGTAGAGCATGCGCAGCCGGGGCGAGCCGTCGGTGGGATCGTCGAGAATCTGCTGGTCGAACACGCGCACGATGTAGTCGTGGTCGAGCTGGGCCAGCGTCTGTGGCTCGGTGCCCGCGTCGGCGGAGATCTTCACCGCGACCAGCCGCTGCATCGATCGCTGCCGGGCCAGGAAGACGCGAGCGAACGCGCCCGTGCCGAGCTCGGTGAGCAGCTCGAAGTCACCGATCCGCGCGCCGACCTCGATCCGGTCGAGCCCACGTCGGTCGGCCGGGTACGCGGTCTCGAGCGCGGGCCGGGTCGCCTCGGTCGTGCGTGTGGAGCTCACTACGGGTGGTACGGCCGCGGGCATCCGCAGGGTTCATCCCGGCGGTCAGCTCACGACCCGCTCCAGCGCGGCCAGGTCGGCCTCGAGCTGACGGAACAGCAGGTAGGAGCCGACGAAGGCGACGATGCCGCCGACGCACAGCACCCGGACCGCCACGATCACCTGGGTGATGTCGGTGGGCGGCAGGAAGGTCACGCCCGCCACCGCCAGCAGGGGGACCGACGCGGCGACCGCCAGGTACCAGGTGCACCGACGGCTGAGCGCGCGCAGCCAGATGGCGTCGTCGGTGCTGATCTCGCCGTGCCGCAGGAAGATCGGGTAGATGCAGCGGACCAGGTAGAAGGTCACCAGGAAGAACGGGTAGGCGACCGCGATCGCACCGCAGACCAGCAGCGAGGCCAGGAAGTGGATGACCGCGTGCGCGGGCACATCGCCCGAGGCCAGGCGCAGGGCGATCGGGAAGGTGATGCCGGACAGGGCCCACAGCGAGAACGCGACGACCACCGCGCGGTCGCCCAGGCGCAGGGTGTCGTGTCTGGTGCGGCGTAGCGTCGCCGGGTCGTAGCGCTTGCCGTGGCGCATGCCCCGCGGCACCGACAGGACGAATCGGGCCAGGTAGATGAGCAGGACGGTGCCCGCGGGGAAGAACACGAGGTTCACCCCGGCGGTGATCACCACGAACGATTGCTGCGCGGTCTCACTGAGCCTGCTCACCACCAGCGTCTGGTTGTGCACGATGTTGTACCAGGACGCCAGCGCGTTCGGGATGCCGATGGCGATCACCATCACCAGCAGCGGCAACCGGCGCAGCATCATCCGCCAGCTCTTCGGCGGCGGGTCGACCAGGTCGCGGGCACGCTCGTCCAGGCACAGGTCGAACTGCTTGGCCAGCACCGCGCCATCGGGCCAGCGGCGGGAGCGGTCGGGTTCCAGGCAGGTCAGCAGGACCCGGCGCAGGGCGGCCGGGCAGTTCGCGGGCACCCGGTCCAGCGCGGCCGCGTCGACGCCGCCGGTGCGGCGTTCCAGCATGGCCTCGAGGGTGGTCTCGTCGCCGCCGCCCGCGGCCTCGGCGGTGCTGTCGTCGAAGGGCTTCGCGCCGGTCAGCAGTTCCCAGAGCACGACGCCGAGGGAGTAGATGTCGGCGCGGGTGTCGAGGTCGGCGGCGCTGCGGCCGAGCCCGGGATGGCAGGCCTCGAGCTGTTCGGGCGACATGTACGACAGCGAGCCGCCGAAATACGACACCGGGCTGGTGCCCGCGACGGTGCGGCTGAAGCTGATGTTGAAGTCGGCGAGCTTGGGCACGCCCTCGGCGGTGAGCAGGACGTTGGCGGGCTTGACATCGCGGTGCAGCACGCCGTGCGCGGCCGCGTAGTCGAGGGCTTCGGCCAGCCGCCTGCCCAGCCAGGCCACGGTCTCGGGCCAGGTCAGGTCGGCCAGTTCGGTGCGCACGCTCGAGTCGGTGGGGCGGATCTCGCCCTTCTCCTCCATCGCCGTGTCCACCGCGTCGAGCAGCAGCTTGCCGCTGCGCTCCTCGGGTGGGGTCGCGCGGACCCAGCGCAGCAGGCCGAGCAGCGTGCCGCCGGGCAGGAACTGCATGTAGAGCAGCCGCAGGCGGCGGGCCGCGGACGGCGCCGAGTCGGTGTCGAGCAGCTGCTGGTCGAACACGCGCACGATGTAGTCGTGGTCGAGCTGGGCCAGGGTCTGCGGTTCGGTGCCGCGGTCGGCGGAGATCTTCACCGCGACCAGCCGCTGCATCGAGGTCTGCCTGGCCAGGAAGACCCGCGCGAACGCGCCGGCACCGAGCCCGGTCAGCAGCTCGAAATCACCGATCCGCTGGCCGATCTCGATCCGGTCCAGCGGCTCGAACCGGCCGGGTCCCGACGCGTCGGCGGTCGCCGCGGCGGTGGCCGCAGCGGTCGCTGTCGCGGTGAGATCGAGCTCGGGCGTGGTCACCTGGGTAGTACGACGCGACGCGGGCGGTTGGTTCACCGTCGGGTCGGGATCGTCGGTGCGGTGGGTGCTCTGCTCGAGCTCATCGGTGTTGAGCAGACCACGCAGACTCGGCGCCTGATCCGGATATTCGCGCAGGCAGTCGCGGGGGTCGACGCGTTCGCCGCTGTGCCTGCGGATGACGAATTCCTCGAAGACCAGCCCGGCGGGCAGGGTCGTGCGCGCGAGTTCGGGGAACTCCGCGCAGTAGTCGGCCAGGCGCTTGCGAGCGACGGTCTCGCCGGCGTGCTGCAGCCACCGGTGCCGCAGATCGACGCGGATCAGCGCGTGCAGTGCCTGCCTGCGCAGGGTCATCGCGTCGGGCAGGAACTCGGAGATGTCGGGCGGCCGGCCGGTCGATCCCCATGCCGCGGCGAACGCCTCGACCATGTCCGCGCGCACGTTCGTTGCCGGACCGGCGCTCGTGTCGGGCCCGTCACCGCTTCCGGTGTTATCGCTCATCCAAACCGACCTAAGGTTCGCGCGGATCGGAGCGAAATTCCTTCCGCCACACCCGACACCATCGGCCCCCGAGCCGTACCCGAATGATACTTTGCGCCTCGAGAGCAGATCACCCGAATTTCGACGACCATGCGACGGGGGCGAATCCGCACATGCACGATGACCTCACAGCGGTAGCATGGGAGTCCGTCGACGACGACGGCGTGACGGACGCTGAGGTGGCGATGAACTCTTCCCGCCCCCCCGCCGACGAATACCCCATCGGCGGCCCGGCTGCGGCGCTGGCTGCCCGGGTACGCGCGGGCACGATCACGCCCACCGACGTGGTGACCGAGGCACTGACCCGTATTTCTTCGGAGAATCGCAAGATCAACGCGTTCACCGTCGTGCGCGCCGAACAGGCACTCGCGGAGGCGCGTGAGCTGACCGACCGCGACGAACTGGACGAGCTGCCGTTGGCCGGCGTGCCGGTCGCGGTGAAGCAGAACATCGAGGTCACCGGGGTGCCGACCAGGACCGGTTCCGCCGCGACCGCGGCGGAACCGGCGTCGGCCGATCATCCGGTGGTGGCCCGGCTGCGCGCCGCGGGCGCGATCGTCGTCGGGGTGACCGCGATGCCCGAACTCGGGCTGTGGGCGACGACCGACGAGGACGGGACCGTCACCCGCAATCCGCGCGATGTCGGCCGGTCCGCCGGTGGGTCCTCGGGCGGGGCGGCCGCCGCGGTCGCCGCCGGACTCGTGCCGATCGCGCACGGTAACGACGGCCTCGGTTCGATCCGGGTGCCCGCCGCGGCGTGCGGTGTCTTCGGGATCAAGCCGGGTCGACAGGTGGTGCCCGCCGAGATCGGCGTCGACTCCTGGGGCGGCATGGCCGAGAACGGGGTGCTCGCGACGACCGTGTCGGACGCGGCGCTGGCGCTGTCGGTGCTGGCGGGCCGATCGGATCTGGCCGAGCTACGCGCGCCCCAGCGACTACGCATCGGACTTGCCGTGGCTCCGCCGTCGCGACTGGTCCGGGTGGATCGACACTGGACGGCGGCAGCGCGCACGGCGGGTGCGCGCGCGGCGGCGGCCGGTCACCTGGTGGAACCGGTCGAGCTGCCCTACGGCGACGCGGCGCTGATGATGCTGCTGCGCTGGCCCAGCGTCGGCCTGGGCGATGCCGCCCGGCTTCCGCACCCCGACCTGCTGCAACGCCGTACGAAGCGGCATCTCGCGGTGGGCAGGCTGATCCGGCGGCTGCGGTTGGTGCGCCCGGACCAGGTCGACCGGACCGAGGCGAGGCTGGTCGACTTCTTCGAGAACTTCGACGTGGTGATCACCCCCACGCTCGCGGCGCCGCCGCCCAAGGCCAAACAGTGGAGTGGGCGCGGCTGGACCGCGAATGTCCTCGGCTCGGTGCGCTACGCGCCGTTCACCGGCATCTGGAATCTGGTCGGCTGGCCCGCCGCGTCGGTGCCGATGGGCACCCATCCCGAGGCGCACACCCCGCTCGCGGCGCAGCTGGCCGGTCCGCCGGGCAGCGAGGCCACCTTGCTCGGCCTCGCCGCCCAACTGGAACTGTCGAACTAGACCGCGATCGGCTGCGGCTGCGGCTGCGGTTCGGAGAACCCGCCGTCGACGGCGCGACCGGCGAATTCCAGGATGGTGGGCCTGGTGTCGTCGGCGCGCCACGCCACCGCCAGCTCGCACGGGGTGAGTCCGGCGACCGGACGCGCGGTCAGACCGGGCCAGCGGTACATCGGCACGTTGTTCTCCGCGAGCAGGCACACGCCCAGGCCCAGGCTCACGGCCTCGAGCTTGTCCTCGGGGGTGGCAGCCTCGGCGCCGATCTTGGCGGCGCGGCCGCCGCGGGCGTCGTTGCCGAGCCAGAAGTCACGGACCGCGCCCGCCTCGGTCGGCAGGGCGACGAACGGCTCGTCGAGCAGATCGGCGAACTCGATCGTCTCCTGCTCGGCGAGCGGGTGGTTCTCGGGCAGCAGCACCCAGCGCGGCTCGGTGCGCAGCACCTGCCAGCGGTAGCGGTTGGGGTCGGGCAGCGGCAGCCACACCAGGGCCAGGTCGGCCTGGCGGCCCGCCAGGCCACTGGACGGGTCGTTCCAGGAGGCGGCGTGCAGGGCCAGGCGGTGGCCGCTGGCGCTCTCCAGGTCGTTGAGCAGGCCGCGGCCGAGGGCGGACTGGATGCCAACGCGCAGTACTTCACCGGCTTCCTGCAGGGAGACGTTGGTCACCTCCCACAGCTCCAGGATCTTGCGTGCGCCTTCGAGGAGTTCCTTACCGGCGACGGTCAGGGCGACACTGCGCTGGTTGCGGTCGAACAGGACCACGTCGAGCTGGCGTTCGAGCTGGCGGATCTGGCGTGAGAGCGTCGGCTGAGCGATGTGCAGCCGCTGAGCGGCGTTGGTGAAATGCAGTTCCTCAGCGACGGCGACGAAATACCGCAGATCGCGCAAATGCGGGTCCATAGCACCTTGCTATCAGAATCGGTCGGGAAATTCCAGCCAAAACGGGCAAGGAAGTTCGCGTAGGTGGATCAAAACAGTCACCAGGTTGGTATCGCACAGCATATGGCCTGACATGGTGCGCTGCATCATTGAGACGTCATTTGTGTGCGATCGACCGGCCGTGCTCGGCCGGCGCGGGTTTGCTGGGCGGTTGACCAGCGAAAATGCGTCGGGATTCACACGAACCGGCGCGCTGTGGCGTGCGCCGGAGCGGTCGCGGCGAGCGGGAAAACAGACCGCTGACCACTGTCCGCGCAGGAAAGCCTGGCGCGCAGTGAGTTTCGTCACAAACAGGTTTCGGTGTGTGGAATCCGGCCGCCGCGAGCCGTGCGCGGGCGGCCGGATGGCGGCCACTCAGCTCTCGCGAGCACGCTCCTCGTAGGCCCGCCGCGCCGCCGTGTCGACATCGCCGAGGAAGACCGTGCTCGACCCCAGCGCCCGGCCGAGCGCGTCGCCGACCGCCTCGGGCAGCAGGTTCACGAACCGGGACAGATACCCCGCGAACGCCGACACCCGCACCTTGGACCGCGGCGACCCGATCAAACCCTCGATCGCCGCGGCGATCTGGTCCGGTTCGGCCGGCTGCAACAACCAGTTGGTCTGCACCCCGGCGCCCAGCTCGGTCTTCGTCAGCGTCGGCAGCACCGCCGAGAAGCGCAGACCCGACCCGCGATACTCCTCGCGCAGGGTGTCGGTGAAGCCGAGCACCGCGTGCTTGCTGGCGTTGTAGGTCGCCAGCCCGGGGATGTGGGTCTCGCCGGCCAGCGAGGCGATGTTGATGACGTGCCCGCGCCCACGCGGCAGCATCCGCGCCAGGCCCAGCTTGGAACCGAGGATCACGCCGTAGACGTTGATCTCGAGAATCCGGCGGGTCACCCGGTCGGGCTCGTCGACGAGCAGGCCCGTCGGCATGATGCCCGCGTTGTTGATCAGCACGTCGATCGGGCCGACGGTGCGCTCCACCTCGTCGAGGAAGGCCTCGAACGAGACCGGATCGGTCACGTCGAGGGCGCCCGACAGCGCGAAATCGCCCGCCGCCTTCACCGCCGCCTCGTCGATGTCACCGATCGCCACCCGCGCGCCGTGCTCGCGCAGCCGTGTGGCCGTGGCGAGTCCGATGCCGCGGGCGCCGCCGGTGATCACGACGACGAGATCGCGGACCGCCGTGCTCATTTGCCGCTCTTGAGTCGCCACACCGCGGGCAGGTCGATCCGGCGCAGGCCGCGCGCACCGGCGACCCGCATCGCACTCACCATGACGACGAGCTTGTTCATGTCGTACGGGTACCAGAACAGCTCTTTGCTCATGGTCGGCAGCTTCGGCTTGGTCATCGCCTGCGCGCGGCAGTACTTGCGCACTCCCGCCGCCCCGCCCCAGCGCGCGCCGACACCGGACAGACCCCAGCCGCCCATCGGCATCGCCGGGTTGAACAGGTTCGAGAACACGTCGTTGATATTGACCGCGCCCGCGTTCAGCTGCCGGGCCACGCGTTCGCCGCGCGCCTTGTCACCGGTCCACACCGACGCCGACAGGCCGTAGCTGGAATCGTTGGCCAGCCGGATCGCCTCGGCCTCGTCGGCCACCTTCATCACCGGCAGCGTCGGGCCGAAGGTCTCCTCGGCCACGCACGACATCGAATGGTCGACGTCGACGAGCACGGTCGGCTCGAAGAAGGTGCCGACCCCGGTGCGCTTGCCGCCGGTGGTCGCCCGCGCGCCCGCCGCGATCGCCTCGTCGACGTGGCGCTGCACGATCCGCACCTGGTTCTCGTTGGCCAGCGCGCCCACGTCGTTGTTCGATTCCCGCCCGTCCTCGCCCTGGCGCAGGGCGGCGACGGCGGCGGTCAGCTTGGTGACGAACTCGTCGTAGACCGGCGCCTCGACGTAGACCCGCTCCACCGAGATGCAGACCTGTCCGGCGTTGAACATGCCGCCGAAGGCGATGCCGTGCGCGGCGCGGTCGATGTCGGCGTCGGCCAGCACGATGGCCGGGTCCTTGCCGCCGAGCTCGAGGCTGTAGGGCACCATCCGCTCCGCGCAGGCGGCCGCGATCTTGCGGCCGGTCGCCGTGGAGCCGGTGAACTGGATGTAGTCGGCGTTCTCGACGACAGCCGCGCCGGTCGCGCCCGCGCCGGTGACCACCTTGAACACCGGCGGCGCGCCGATCTCGGCCCAGCCGCGGGCCAGCTCGACCGCCGACAGCGGCGTCACCTCCGACGGCTTGAGGATCACCGCGGCACCGGCGGCCAGCGCCGGGAACACGTCGATCGCGGGCATCGCGAGCGGGAAGTTCCACGGCGTGATCACCCCGACGACCGGGTACGGCCGGTAGGCGACGGTCAGCGACTTCACCCGGGCCAGCGGGCTGTGCGGGGAGGGATGCTCGTCGGCGAGGAACTTGCCCGCCCGGCGCGCGTAGTAGCCGAGGAGGTCGACGGCGAAGGCCGGGTCGATGAGCGCGTCGACGCGCGGCTTGGCGGTCTCGGATTGCAGGACCGCGGCCAGGTGCTCGGTGTTGTCGATGAGCCAGTCCTGCATCTTCAGCAGCCACTTCTTGCGGCCCTCGGGCCCGATGGCCTCCCATTCGGGCTGGTAGAGGCGTAGTTCCCGGACCGCGGCCGCCACTTCGTCCGGCGCCACGATCGGCACCGAGCCGGTCTGCTCGCCGGTTGCCGGATTGCGCACCGCGATCACCTGGGCGTCGGCCGCGGCGGTCTGGTCGAGTTCGGTCACTGTCGTGCTCCCCACTGCGTTGTGTGAATCAGTTCACCATCTATCAGCCTGGCACAATGAGAGCGCGGATTCTTGGCCGTTCACGTCAACGAAATCGGGTCTTTTGGTGTCTGGAGAACAAATCAGCGAACAGGTGCGCGGCTGGTTCGCCGAGTTCGTGTTCGATCTGCTGCGCACGCAGACCATGGATCGGATCGTCGCCCGGCTCGACGCGGCCGTGCTGGCCGCCTCACCCGAACTCGACGACCCCGATCTGCGCCGCGACCTGGCCGCCAGCACCCGCGCGCACGCCCGGGTCGTGCTCAGCGGCCTCGCCACCGACAGCGACGACCTCATCCTGCCCGAGGAAGCGCACGTCCTGGCCAGGACGATCGCCCGCCGCGGTCTCGACATCCGGGTGCTGCTGCGCGCGTATCAGGCCGGCCTGGCCGAGACCCTCGCGGTGATGACCGAGACCGTCGACGAGGGACAGGTGCCGCCGGATCTGGAACGCACGGTCCTGCTGCGCCTGTTCGAGCGGTCGACCACCTGGATGGGGCTGTCGATCGAGCAGCTCACCGGCACCTTCATGGCCGAGCGTGAACGGGTACTGCGCGATGCCCTCAATACCCGCACCGAACTGGTGCGCGCGCTGCTGGCGGGCACCGCGGTCGACGTCGACCAGGCCTCGATCGGCCTCGGGTACCGGCTCTCGCAACGTCATCTGGCGTTTCTGCTCTGGATCGGCGACGCGGGCGGCGAGGAACCCGGCGGCCTGCTCGACCGCACCGCGAGCAGGATCGCCGCCACGCTGGGCGCCACCGGCCTGCTCACCGTCGCGGCCAGCGCCAGCGGGCTGTGGGCCTGGGCGGCGGTCGAGGACGACGCCGAGATCGCCGACCGGATCGCGCGCTGCGAGGTGCCCGCGCCGGTACGGGTGGCGTTCGGGATGCCGGGCGCGCACGTCGACGGTTTCGCGGCCAGTCATCGGGAGGCCGTCGCGGCACGGCGGGTCGCCGAGCACGGCACGGGCGCGGTCACCAGTTACCGCGAGGTCGAGATCGCCTATCTGGCCGGGATCGACACGGCCGCGATGCGCGGGCTGATCGCGCGCGAACTGCGCGGGCTCACCGGCGCCGACCCGGTCGCGACGCGGCTACGCGCGACTCTGCACGCCTATCTGCGCGCACAGCGCAGCCCGGAGGAAGCCGCGCGCGCGTTGGGCGTGCACAAGAACACGGTGCGCTACCGGATCGCCCGGGTGGAGGAGATTCTCGGACACCCGGTGTCCGAGCGCGCGCTCGCGCTGGAGGTGGCGCTGGACTGCGTCGCCGCCTACGGGGTCTCCTGAACCGCGCCGTCCCTGGCCGCGATCCGGCGCAGCGGCGGTTCGGTGGGCGGCGGGACCCGGCGATCGGGTAGCTCGGCCAGCAGCGTCGTGGTGGCCGCGGCGATGGCCGCGACGGCCTTGTCGACCGCGGGTTTGGTGGTGCTGCTCAGCCCGGAGATGCCGCCGACTTTGCGCACGTATTGCAAGGCGGCAGCGTAGATCTCCTGCTCGGTGGCGGCAGGCTCCAGACCACGCAAGACGGTGATATTTCTACACATGTCAGAACCATAGACCTGTGTGGCAGGTCACGGCAGGCCAAGAAAGGAGATTCGCTCCTAGGCCCAGGACGGCACCTGCCGCACTAGACTCGGCCCCATGCCTGCCAGGGGAGTACCAGCGCTGACCACCTTTCCCTACCCGGAACTGGACGGCCGCGAGGAAGACCACTGGTCCGGAGCCGGTGTGAGCGACGATGAACTTCGCGCGCTGGCGCTGGGCGCCTTCTACTCCACCCGCTGGGACGCCTTCCACGACGCGATGCTGCTCGGCCCCGAGCGCGAGCACCCGCTCGGCGATCGCCGCGAACTCGCCATCGACACCCTCACCGGCGCGTGGGGCATCACCGACG
Organism: Nocardia sp. MH4; assembly: GCF_019266065.1. GTDB lineage: Bacteria > Actinomycetota > Actinomycetes > Mycobacteriales > Mycobacteriaceae > Nocardia > Nocardia canadensis. The sequence continues at coordinate 82,783 of NZ_LPNR01000115.1, forward strand.
GCACCGAGGCGCGCGCGTCGATGGAACAGCTCCTCGATGGCATGCACGCTCCGCTCTACGCGCTGGTGCATCCGCTGGTGATGGCCTCGATCAACGCCAGCGAACGCGACCGCTTCGGTGAGCGGGCCGATCGCCATCGCGCCTTCCTACGCCAGGTCGGCTCGTTCCGCGGCATGGACAACCCCGAGGCGCTGGTCCGCGACTACGACATCTGGGCCCAGGCCATCAAGATCGGTTTCACCGACCACCTGGCCCGCCCGCTGCCCAACGACATCTCCGCCTGGGACCTGGCCCGCGTCGTCGCGGTCGCCCGGATGGCGTTCACCGCCGGCTACATCGATGCCGATGTCGCGTGGGAGTACTGCATGCGCGCCCTCGCGCCCGCCCAGCGCCGCTACCGCAACTGGCGCCAGTTCGGCGACGCCTACCTGGCCGGCTGGACTTACTGGCAGGCCACCGAGGACCTCGCCGAGCTCAAGAACGGCGGCGTCGACCGCCGGATGGAATTGCTACGGCTGTGGACCCGCCCGACCAGCCCGTGGCGCCGGATCGAGTTGAACGAGCCCGAACAGAAAACCGACACCGACGAGGGCTGAGGTTCTCGCAACGTCGGCGCGTTCGCGCCCCTGAGGTCCCGCCCCGCCTCGCGGTCGGGCGGGGCAGGGCGGTCCCCGGTTACAGACTGCGCAGGATCCCGCGCCCGTAGCGCTGGAACTGGGTGTCGTCGACCATGCCGAGCGAATGCCGCTCGACCAGGAGTTCCCACTCCGCGTAGAGCTGGGAGACGCCCGGGTCGGCGGGCCCGGCCGCGCCGTCGGCGGCCTGCCTGCGCACGGCGAAGTTGACCGCGCAGGTCACCCGTTCGGTGTCGGCCCGGTCGGCGCCGGCGAAATGCAGCGTCCGGTTGCCGTCGCTGACGTCCATGCCCGAGCCGCCGTGCCTGGTGTCGATCTCGCCGGGCGCCGAGCGCGCGCCGTCGACGGTGCGGGCACCGAGGATCGCGGCCACGGCCAACTCGTGGGCGTAGCGTTCGCCGCTGCCGATGGAGATGAACAGCAGCCGGGTGGTGGTCGCCGCGAGCAGACCGGTGCCGTTGCCCGCGGGCGGCGCGGCGACGGCGATCGCGGTCTCGAGCACGTACTCGTCGGGGGTGACGTAGCGGTGCAGCGCGTTGATCGCCGAGCGGGCCTCCTTGCGCGGCGCCATCCGGCGCACCGCGCGCTCGACATCGGCCCTGACCGGCCCCGACTTGCCCCATTCCGGGGCGGGCGGGGTGAGGTCCGGCGCGGCGACGTCGATGCGCTGGGTGGCCATGATCTGGTCGTTGATCCGGTCGACGATGCCGAGCGCGGCGGGCACGTCGTGTTCGGCGATGAGGACCGGTAGCGGCGTGCGGTCGGCGGGCACGCCGGTGAGCACCGGGGTGGGGTAGCGCAGGTAGATCTCGATCACCACCGCGTCGTCGGCGCGCCGGTTCAGCCGCACCTTGAGCAGGTCGGCGATGGGAACATCGAGAACCCGTTCGCCATCGGTACCCGGCCGCAGAACGGTGAGACGTCCACTGCCGTGGCGCAGAATCGCTGTGGGTGTTCGTAGCTCGACGATGTCCATACCCCCTGCGCTGTAGTTGTGTCGTCGCCCACGATAAGGCGGGCATGACATGATTGTGGCCACTTGCAACAACGCGTTCGGAGCTTTCGGGAACCGTTCCCCAGCTCTGAACGTTGACCAGTGCAACTGCACCAGCAGCCGAACTGCGCGATGTATCGAACTAGACCGTACGCGGTAACGTGGCATGTCCGCATCCGAAACCCGCCGATCTCGACGCTTCGCTAGGCACACCCGGAGAAATAACCGGAAAGGACTGGGCCGTCCGGCCGACGCTCTATGAACCGCAAGACAGTGTTTCGCACTTTGGCGATCATCTCGGGCATCATGCTGATGATCTGGCTGTTCAGCTTCCTCAGCGATGACACGCGCGGCTGGGAGAGCGTCGACACTTCCGTGGCGCTCAGCCAGCTGAACGACAAAGCCAACGTCAAGAACGTCCAGATCGATGACAAGGAGCAGCAGCTCCGCATCGAACTGAACAATGGCAACGAGGCGACGAACAACAACACCAAGATCGTCGCCAAGTACCCGGGCGGCGGTGAGACGTCGGCGCAGATCTTCGACGCGGTGCAGAAGTCCGGCGCGAAGTACGACACGGTGGTCAAGCAGGAGAGCTGGCTGTCCCAGCTGCTGCTGTTCATCGTGCCGATGGTGCTGCTGGTCGGCCTCTTCATCTTCGTGATGTCGCGCATGCAGGGCGGTGGTCGCGGCGGCATGATGGGCTTCGGCAAGTCCAAGGCCAAACAGCTGTCCAAGGACATGCCCAAGACCACGTTCGCCGATGTCGCCGGCGCCGACGAGGCCGTCGAAGAGCTGTACGAGATCAAGGATTTCCTGCAGAATCCGGCCCGCTACCAGGCCCTGGGCGCGAAGATCCCGAAGGGCGTGCTGCTCTACGGTCCCCCCGGAACCGGTAAGACGCTGCTCGCGCGCGCCGTCGCCGGAGAGGCGGGCGTCCCGTTCTTCACCATCTCCGGCTCGGACTTCGTCGAGATGTTCGTCGGTGTCGGTGCCTCGCGCGTGCGCGACCTGTTCGAGCAGGCCAAGCAGAACAGCCCCTGCATCATCTTCGTCGACGAGATCGACGCGGTCGGCCGCCAGCGCGGCGCCGGCCTCGGCGGTGGCCACGACGAACGTGAGCAGACCCTCAACCAGCTGCTCGTCGAGATGGACGGCTTCGGTGACCGCACCGGCATCATCCTGATCGCGGCGACCAACCGCCCCGACATCCTCGATCCCGCGCTGCTGCGGCCCGGCCGCTTCGACCGGCAGATCCCGGTCGGCAACCCCGACCTGGCCGGTCGTCGCGCGATCCTGCGGGTGCACTCGCAGGGCAAGCCGATCTCGCCCGACGCCGACCTCGAGGGTCTGGCCAAGCGCACCGTCGGCATGTCCGGCGCCGATCTGGCCAACGTCATCAACGAGGCCGCGCTGCTCACCGCGCGTGAGCACGGCTCGGTCATCACCGGTGAATCGCTGGAGGAGTCGGTCGACCGGGTCATCGGTGGTCCGCGCCGCAAGAGCCGGATCATCAGCGAGCACGAGAAGAAGATCACCGCCTACCACGAGGGCGGCCACACCCTGGCGGCCTGGGCGATGCCCGACATCGAGCCGGTCTACAAGGTCACCATTCTGGCGCGCGGCCGCACCGGCGGCCACGCCATGACGGTGCCCGAGGACGACAAGGGCCTGATGACCCGCTCGGAGATGATCGCCCGGCTGGTGTTCGCGATGGGTGGCCGCGCGGCCGAGGAACTGGTGTTCCACGAGCCGACGACCGGCGCGTCCTCCGACATCGACCAGGCGACCAAGATCGCGCGCGGCATGGTCACCGAGTACGGCATGAGCGCGCGTCTCGGCGCGGTCCGCTACGGCCAGGAGCAGGGCGACCCGTTCCTGGGCCGCTCGATGGGCGTCGCGTCGGACTACTCGCACGAGGTGGCCCGCGAGATCGACGAGGAGGTGCGCAACCTGATCGAGGCCGCGCACACCGAGGCCTGGTCCATCCTGAGCGAGTACCGCGAGCAGCTCGACGCCTTGGCGACCGCGCTGCTCGAGCGCGAGACCCTGCACCGCAAGGATCTCGAAGAGGTGCTGGCCGGGGTCGAGAAGCGGCCGCGGATCACCGCGTTCAACGATTTCGGTGACCGTCTTCCGTCCGACAAGCCTCCGGTGAAGACCCCGGGCGAGCTGGCCGCCGAGCGCGGCGAGCCGTGGCCGCCGGTGCAGCCCGCGCCGGTGCCCGCCGGTGCTCCGCTGGAACCCGCCAACGGTTATCCGGCGCAGCCGCCGCAGTACGGCCAACCCGCCCCGCCCGCCAGCGGCTACCCGCTGCCGTCCGCGCCGACCCAGGCGATCCC
>NZ_LPNR01000116.1:0-1133 GCF_019266065.1 Nocardia sp. MH4
GCTGCTGCGCTGCCCGGAGGCGGGCACCAACGCCGCGCACCGGGGCACGATCGGCTCGGCGGAACCGACGATGCTCACCCGGGCCTTCACCGGACGGCGTGCGCGCGGAATCCGCAACCGTTTTCTTCGGGAGCACACCGCGACCGCACCCGCCGCCTACCCCGAAATTCATTACGCCACCGCCCCGTTGCGGGCCGCGGGCCGCGCCGCCGGCAACACCGACGATGTGAATCTGTGGGCGGGGCAAGCGCATTCACTGGTGACCGAGCTATCGGCAGGCGAACTGATCGCCGACCTGGCCGCCGACGCGAAAAGCGCACTACGGAAAGCACTTTCAGAATGAATCCAGGGTTGTTGACAACCGATTTCGTTTAGACTCGAAGGGGCATCGCATCCCGCCGACCACCACCAAGCAGGAGGAGAGCGCCATGTCCCTCGATGTTCCCGCAGCACTGCTCGAGCGCGCCGAACAGGGCGATATCGACGACGCCGAGTTCGTAGAATGCGTCCGCACGTCACTGCCGTACGCCTGGGAAGTGGTGAGCCGGGTAGCCGGCGACCTGCGGGCGGGCGACGCGGAGTTCGCCGACAATGTGGTGCCGCCGCCGGACGAGGTCGCCCGCGGCCAGCTGCTGCGCGCCCTGGCCTCCGACGCCATCCGCGGCGGTCTGGAACGGCACTTCGGCGTGAAACTCGCCTTCCAGAACTGCCATCGGGTCGCGGCCTTCCCGCTCTCGGCGGTCGGCGGCGAGACCTACAGCCGCTACATCAGCCCGCGCGCCCAGCTCCTCAACCAGAGCCCGGAACTCCGGAACTGTTGAGCACCAGCGTTTCTGTCGACAACTGAATATCGACAACTGCATCGCACAACAGGATCCGACAGCTGAATCCGACAACAGAACAAACAACTGAACAACAACTGAATGAGAACGGCGGGCGTGGAAGAGATTCCACGCCCGCCGCCACATCTACCAGCGGACACCCCGGTTTCGGCCACCTCGCCGCCGAGGGGTGAGACGTACCGCCGAAGGCGCAGTACCACCCCGGTTTCGGCCGCCTCGCCGCCGAGGGGTGAGACATACCGCCGAAGGCGCAGTACCACCCCGGTTTCGGCCGCCTCGCCGCCGAGGGGT